>NZ_JBVIRQ010000004.1:346721-622044 GCF_055575955.1 Streptomyces sp. NPDC033966
CGCCGGTGCCGGCCTCGGCGGCGGGGTCCGTGTCGTTGCCCGGGGGCAGGCCCCAGGTGATCTTCGGACCGTCGGTGCCCGCCGCGGCGGGCCGCCCGGGCACGGCCTTCCCCGTGTGCTTGCCGGTCCGCTGCTCCGCGGGGGCGGCCGCGCCGGTGCGCAGCACCGTCACGCCTTCCGGGGCCTCGCTGCACACCGCGAGGACGGTCGTCCCGCGGTCGGCGACCGAGCGGAGCAGGGCCCAGGCCTCGACGCGTTCGGCGTCCGAGAGCTTGAGGTCGAGGTCGTCGAGGGCCAGCAGCCGGGGGCCGCCCAGCAGGGCGATGGCCACGGACAGCCGTACGGCCTCCAGCCGTTCCAGGTCGCGTACGGAGGTCCGCTCGCCCTTGGGCAGGGTGGCGGGGTCCAGTCCTACGGCGGCCAGGGCCTCCGCGATCCGGGCCCGGGCGGTGGCACGGCGGTCGCCGCGCGGGCGCAGCAGGGTCCGCAGGGGGGCGTCGTAGCGCCGCTGGAGCATGGCTCCCTCGCGGAGCTGCTCGGCGACGGTGAGGGCCTGGTCGAGGTCGTTGACCCCGGGGACCGGGCCGAGGGCGGCGATCCGGCGGACCGCGGCCATCTTCTTCGGGAGCCGGTGGCGGCCGATCTCGGCGTGCCCTTCGGTGGCCTTCATCCGCCCGGTGAGGGCGAGGAGCAGGCAGGTCCGGCCGCTGCCGGAAGGGCCTTCGAGGGCGATGAGCGATCCGGGGGCCGCGTCGATCCCCACGCCGCGGAACACCCAGCCGCGCGGGCCCTTGAGTCCGAAGCCCTCGGCCTTGACGGCGGCGCCGTGCGGGCTGTCCACGCCCCTCTCCCTCCTTTTGAACTGACCGGTCAGTTCAAAAACTAGCAGGTTCGGGCCCGGGGAGGTGCGCGACGGGGGCCTTTGGCGGGATCCCGACGGGACCGGGGCGGGCTCGGCGAGGGATCGGGGGACGGACCGGGGAGGGATCGGGGCAGGGACCCTTCGGGGAAACATGCAGGTCAGCGCGATTGTCAGTGGCGGCCGTCACGATGGACACACGAACGCAGACACCGGCAGCACGCCGAGCACCACGCAACGACAGGAGGTTCGTCATGGCCACACCGTCCCCGTCCCCTGTCCACCCCGTCCCGCGCAGGACGTCCGCACCGCCGGCCGCCCTCGACCTGCTCGCCAAGGCCCACAGTGGCCTGGCCGAGGCGGCCCTGCTGCCCCGGCCCAACGAGCGGTACGCCACCGCCCACCTGGCGGCGCTGCGCACCGCCGCGGCCGTGCTCGCCGCGCGCGGGCGGCCCGAACCGGTGAACCCCCGGCGGCGGCCCCGGATCCGCAGCGCGTGGGAGGTGCTGCCGGAGATAGCGCCGGAGCTGACCGAGTGGAGCGCGCTGTTCGCCTCGGGTGCGGCCCGCCGGGCCCGGGCCGAGGCGGGGATACCGGACGCGGCGAGCGGCCGGGACGCGGACGACCTCGTACGGGAGGTGAGGATGTTCCTGCGGCTGGTGGAGCGGATGCTCGCGCTGCAGCCCGTGGCGCAGGCCCTGCCGCAGCCTCGCCCGGAGCGTCCGGACGCCGGATGAGCTGGCCGGTCGGCTGAGGCAATAGGGTGGGGCACGCACCGCCCCACCCTTTACGCGCCGAGGAGCCATCAGCCGTGTCGGACACTTCCCGCCCCCGCGCCTCCCTCCGCACCGCCGTGGTGTGGGAGGTCCTCAAGGAGGCCCTCGACCGCCGGGTGAAGGCGACCGGGCGGGCGGCGCTGGAGGTTCTGGACACCGGCGGCGGCACCGGCAAGTTCGCCGTGCCGGTGGCCCGGCTGGGCCACCGCGTGACCGTGGTCGACCCCAGCCCGAACGCGCTGTTCGGGCTGGAGCGCCGGGTCGCCGAGGCCGGCGTCGCCGATCTGGTGCGCGGGGTCCAGGGCGACGCCCAGGGCCTGCTGGACGTCGTCGAGCGGGACGCGTACGACGTGGTGCTCTGCCACGGCGTGCTGGAGTACGTGGACGACCCGGCCGAGGGCGTGGCCAACGCCGTCGCCGCCCTGCGCCCCGGCGGCATCCTCAGCCTGCTCGGCGCCGGCGTCGGCGGGGCCGTGCTGGCGCGGGCGCTCGCCGGCCACTTCACCGAGGCCCGTACCGCCCTCACCGACCCGGCCGGGCGCTGGGGCTCCGGCGACCCGGTGCCGCGCCGCTTCACCGCCGAGCAGCTGGGCGCGCTGGTCGGGGACGCCGGCCTGGAGGTCGGCGCGGTCCACGGCGTGCGCATCTTCGCCGACCTGGTTCCCGGGGTGCTCGTGGACACCGAACCCGGCGCGGTGGAGGCGCTGCTGCGTCTGGAGGAGGCCGCCGCCGAGCTGCCCGCCTTCCACGCGGTGGCCACGCAGCTGCACGTCCTGGGTGAGAAGCCCGCCTGATCTGCGGGCTTGCTCCGGCGGGCTTCCGGCGGATCCCCTACCTTCCGGCGCGCCGACCCGTATGATCGGGTGCACCGGTCGGCATGGCGGACTGCTCATTGGGGAATAAGCGCCTCAATGACCGCCTTGACGCCGGTACGTTCGAAGCACCCGTTCGTTCGGCACCGGGTCCGGCTCGCTGGATTTGCCTGGCACGGTGGTTTGCAGAATGTGGCGTAGAGGGCGGGTATCACGGGGGCGATTCCCCGCCTATCCTGAAGGGGACCCCTGGTCGCTACCCCCCGCGACCGACGGATGAGGAGGACTCCCGTGCCGCTCTCGGAGCACGAGCAGCGAATGCTCGAGCAGATGGAGCGAGCGCTGTACGCCGAAGACCCCAAGTTCGCGACAGCGCTTGAGGGCAGTGGACTGCGCACGTACACCCGGCGACGGGTCTACCAGGCAGTCGTAGGCATTGTGGTGGGTATCGCGCTCCTCATGACTGGTGTGATCTGGCAGGAAGTGCTCTGGATCAGCGTGGTGGGATTCCTCGTCATGCTGGCCTGTACGGTCCTCGTGGTCACCGGTTGGCGCAAGGCACCCAGGCCTGGCGAGCAGCCCGTCTCCGGAAGTGCAGGCGGTTCGGCCCGTGGCCGCAACCGGCAGCGTCGGTCGATGATGACCCGTATCGAGGAACGGTGGCAGCGCCGCCGTGACGAACAGGGGCAGTAGCCCCGCACACACTCCGTCGGTGAGGGGACGGCTGCGCGATCGCGGCCGTCCCCTCACCGTTTCCGCCCGCCCGATGGCCCGCGCTGCGGCATGCTGATCAGATGAGTGTCCTCCCCCTGGTCTTCACCAGTGGCTGGGCCAGCGGGATCAACGCCTACGCCGTGGTCCTGCTGCTCGGCGTCTTCGGCGCGACCGGCCTGTCCGACGATGTCCCCGCCTCGCTCCAGCGCACCGACGTCCTGATCGCCGCCGCCGTGCTGTTCCTGTGCGAGGCCGTGGCGGACAAGATCCCGTACGTGGACTCCTTGTGGGACACCGTCCACACCGTGATCCGGCCCGTCTCCGGAGCGGTGGTCGGCGCCCTCCTGGCCGGGCAGAGCGGCTCGCTCTCCGACCTCGCCGCCGGGGCGGTCGGCGGTTCCACCGCGCTGGCCAGCCATTTCGTCAAGGCCGGTACCCGGATGGCGGTCAACGCCTCCCCGGAGCCGTTCAGCAACATCGTGCTGAGCACCGCCGAGGACCTCGGCGTGGGCGGCATCGTCACCTTCGCCATGTTCAACCCTCAGGCGGCCGCGGTGATCGCGGCCGTGCTGCTGCTCATCGGCCTGGCCATGGTGGTCTATCTCTGGAGCCGGATCCGCCGCTTCCGGCGGCGGCGGGCCCTGCGCCGCGAGGAGAAGCGGATCGGGGGTGCCCGCGCCGCCGGCGGGGCACCGCCCGGCTGACCCGCCGGCCTCGCTCGATAGGCTCGGCGCCATGGCAAGAATTGCGGTGATCGGCGCCGGGATGGGCGCGATGGCGACGGCGGCCCGGCTGGCCGTGGCGGGCCACCAGGTGACGGTGTACGAGCGCGGCACCACGTACGGGGGTGCCGTCGGCCGGTACGAGCGCGACGGCTTCGCCTTCGACACCGGGCCCGGGCTGCTGCACCTGCCCGCCGTCTACCGCGACCTGTTCGTGAAGACCGGCAAGCGGCCGCTGGAGGACTGCGTCGACATGGTCCAGCTGGACCCCGCGGTCCGGCACGTCCTGGACGGCGCCGCCGTCACCCTCCCGGGCGCGTCCCGGGGCGGGGTCGCCACCGCCCTCGACGAGGCCTTCGGCCCGGGCGCGGGCGAACGCTGGAACGCCCTGCTGGGCCGGGCCCGCGACACCTGGGACGCCACCCGCCGCCCCCTGCTGGAGGAGCCGCTGCGCGCCGACTGGCAGGTACTGGGCCGCGACCCGTACCCGGCGCTGCGCGGCAGCGGCCTGCTGCGCCGCCGTCCGCCGACCCTGGCCGAGGTGGCCCGGCGCGAGCTCGGCGGCGGGCTCGGCGAGCTGCTGGCCGGCCGGGTCCTGGCGTACGGGCTGGACCCCGACGCGGCGCCCGCCGCCGCGGCCGCGCTGCCGTACATGGAGCAGACCTTCGGCAGCTGGTACGTCCGCGGCGGCATGCGCGAGCTGGCCACCGCGGTGTACGAGCGCTGCCGGGAGCGGAAGGTGGAGTTCGTCTTCGGCGCCGACGTCCGCTCGGTGCTGACCCACGACGGCAGGGCGGCCGGGGTGCGGCTGGCCGACGGCACCGAGGCCGCCGCCGACCACGTCGTCTGCGGCATCGACCCGAGGCAGCTGCCGGGCGCCTCCGTGCCCCGGCCGCGCGGCGGCGTACCGGCCCAGGGCGGCGAGGTGCCCGGGCGGCTGACCCTGCTGCTGGCCCTGAACGGCCCCCGCCCGGCGGACGCCGTCCACCGCACGCTGGTGCACTCCCCCGGCACCGCCGGCGTCCGGCTGGTCACGGTGCTGCGCCCGGACGACCCCGCCACCCGGCCCGACGCGGACCACGAGGCGGTCACCGTGAGCGCCGTGTGCGGCCCCGCGGGCGGTGCGCCGGTCCCGGACCCGGAGAAGCTGCTGGACCTCGCCGCACGGGCCGTCCCCGGGCTGCGCAAGCGGCTGCTGTGGCAGGAGGTGCGCACCCCGGAGGACGTGGAGGCGGCCACGGGCGCGTGCGGCGGCTCGGTGCCGGCGCCCGCGCTGCCGGGGGACGGCGGCCGGATGCTGTACCCGGCGAACGCGACGGCCCTGCCCGGGCTGTACCTCGCGGGCGGCTGGGCGCATCCCGGCGGCGGGCTCGCGCACGCCGGGATGACGGGGGCCCTGGTGGCCGGGCTGATCGTGGAGGGGGCGGAGTTCCGGGGCTCGCAGTGAGCCCCGGCCCGCCGGGCCCCGTCAGTGGCGGTACTGGCCGCCGTACTCCCCGTTGCCGTTGCCGGGGTACTGGTACGGGTACTCCTGCGGCTGCTGCGGGTCCTGCTCCGGGTAGGGCTGCTGCGGGGCGGCGTCGGTGGCGCGCTGCTGCGGGACCCAGACCCCGCCGGGCGGGGTGTCCATGGAGTACTGCTGGTGGGCCGGGTCGGCGTAGGGCGGGTAGGCCGTGCCGTCGTAGGGCGGGGCCGGGGAGACCTCGCCGCCGGTGCCGATGTACGGGTCCGAGTAGGCGGCGTAGACCTGCTGCTCGCCCCCGGGGTAGTAGCCGCCCTGGCCCTGCTGCTGGTCGTAGTAGGCCGCGTACTGGTGGGCGTCCTGCTCGGCCGTGGTGAACGGCGAGGCGAAGGGGGGCTCGGCGCCGGGCTGCTGGGGCTGCTGCGGCTGGGGGACGAAGCTCTGTATCCCGTACGAACCGGTCTCCTCGGGCACCGGCTGCGGGGTGAACACCGCACCCTGGGACCCGGTGTCGCCGCCGGGGCCCTGGTCCTGGTCGGCGTACTCCAGGCCGGTGACCTCCAGCGCGGGCTCCGGGGCCGGTGCGCCCCCGGAGCGGCGGCGTCTGCTCTGTGCCTCGCCCGGTGCGGGCCGCCCGCCCCGGCGCAGTGCCCAGCCGGCCACGAAGCCCTTGCGGAAGGACAGCGTGACGAGGGTCTGGCCGACGGCGAACGCGGTCGCGCCGGCGGCGATCACGAGCACTGACGGCAATATCACCCCGGCCACCACCCCGACGAAGCCGGTGAAGGCGAGCAGGCGCCAGCGCAGCCGGGCCTTGTACTGCATCAGGACCTCGGCAAGCAGCCACAACGCGACGATGCCGAACGCGATGTAGAGGACCGTCATTCCCATGCAAGGCCCCTCTCGGTACGGCCGCCCGCGCGGGAAGGAGAGGACGGCCGGTCAGGCCCGCTGGTGCAGGCCCAGGTTCTCGTAGATTTCGAGGGTCGCCGTGGAATTGTTCAGCGTGATGAAGTGCAGTCCCGGAACACCCTCGGACAGCAGCCTCGCGCAGAACTCCGTGGCGAACTCGATGCCAATGGAGCGTACAGCGGCCGGATCGTCCTTGACGGCGAGCATGCGTTCTTTGACTGCGTCGGGGAAGACCGCGGTGCTCAGTTGCGGCAGCCGGTCGAGCTGCTTGATGCCCACAACAGGCATGACCTCGGGGATGATCGGGGTTTCACAGCCCGCCTTGGCGACGCCGTCGCGCAGCCGCAGATAATTCTCGGGATCGAAGAACATCTGGGTGATGGCGTAGTCCGCACCGGCGCGGCACTTGTCCACGAAGTGCCGGATGTCCGTGTCCCAGTCCTCCGAGCGCGGGTGCATCTCGGGGAAGGCGGCGACGCCGACGCAGAAATCGCCGGACTCCTTGAGCAGGCGCACCAGGTCGGCCGCGTAGTCGACGCCCTCGGGGTGCTTGACCCAGGGGCCCATGGGGTCGCCCGGCGGGTCGCCGCGCAGCGCGAGCATGTTGCGGATGCCGGCGTCGGCGAACTGGCCGATGACGTGGCGCAGCTCGGCGACGGAGTGGTCCACCGCGGTCAGGTGCGCGACGGGCGTCAGGGTGGTGTCGGAGGCGATCTGCTGGGTGGCGCGTACGGTGCCGCCCCGGGTGGAGCCGCCGGCCCCGTACGTGACGGAGACGAAGCTCGGGGAGACCGCCTCGATCCGGCGGAGGGCGTTCCAGAGGTTGCGCTCGCCCTTCTCGGTCTTGGGAGCCCAGAACTCGAAGGAGTACGAGGCTCCGGACGCGAGGAGGTCGCGGACCGTGTGTGCACGGTCCGCCCAGGTGGAAGCGGTACCAAGGGCCATACCGGCAGGTTAGACGCGCCCCGGCGGACACCGAAGCGCTGTCCACAAGATGGACAGATTTTTGGACACCCCTGTGCCGTCAGCCGAGACGGGCGCGGACCCTCTTGGCGAGTTCGGCGGCGGCGGCACCGGGGTCGGAGGCCTCGGTTATGGCACGGACGACCACGACGCGGGTGGCGCCGGCGTCCAGGACCTCGTCCAGATTGCCGCCGTCGATGCCGCCGATGGCGAACCACGGGCGGTCCTGGGCGAGGGCCGCCGTGTACCGGACGAGGTCGAGTCCGGGGGCGTGGCGGCCGGGCTTGGTGGGGGTGGGCCAGCAGGGGCCGGTGCAGAAGTAGTCCACTCCGGGCTCGGCGACGGCGGCTTCCACCTCGGACTCTGCGTGGCAGGAGCGGCCGATCAGGACCCGGTCGCCGAGGATGGCGCGGGCGGCGGGGACGGGAATGTCCCCCTGGCCGAGGTGCAGGACGTCGGAGCCGATGGCGTGCGCGACGTCGGCGCGGTCGTTGACGGCGAGGAGCTTGCCGTGGTGGCGGGCGGCCTCGGCGAAGACCTGGAGGTGTTCGAGCTCCTCGCCCGCCTCCATGCCCTTGTCGCGGAGCTGGACGATGTCGACGCCGCCGGCCAGGACGGCGTCCAGGAACTCGGGGAGGTCGCCCTGCCGCTTGCGTGCGTCCGTGCACAGGTAGAGCCGGGCGTCGGACAGCTGCTGCATGGGAGTACCCCCCTGGTGGTGACGGTGTGCGGGCGGGCCGAGGTTACCCGGCCCGCCGCATCCGTGGATCAGCCGGTCAGAGGGCGAGCGCCTGGGCGCGGCGCTTCACCTCCGTGCCGCGGTTCTCCCGCAGCGCCTGCACGGGGGTGCCGGGCAGGCTCGCGTCCTCGGTGAAGAGCCACTCCAGCATCTCCTCGTCGGAGAAGCGGTCGTCTCGCAGTACGGTCAGCAGTCCGACGAGGCCCTTGACGACCTTGTCGCCGTCGATGAACTGCGCCGGAACCTGCAGGGCGCGGTTCTCGCCCCGCCGTACGGCGATCAGCTGCCCTTCCTTGACCATCTGGC
The DNA here is from genome assembly GCF_055575955.1 of Streptomyces sp. NPDC033966. Taxonomy (NCBI): domain Bacteria; kingdom Bacillati; phylum Actinomycetota; class Actinomycetes; order Kitasatosporales; family Streptomycetaceae; genus Streptomyces; species Streptomyces sp. NPDC033966. The sequence continues at coordinate 354,987 of NZ_JBVIRQ010000004.1, forward strand.
GGACCCGGGTCACCTCGATGTCGAGCATCTCCGCGATGTCGGGGAGGTACAGCCAGGAGGGGACAAGGGCGTCGATCTTTGCGTCAATCTCGGTCACGGGCACAAGCCTGCCACCTCGGGCGGGCCGCCGGTACCCGACCCCGTCCGTCCGGGGGCGGGCCGGGGGCCGGACGGGGCAGTACTCGGGGCCGGACGGGGCGGCGTGCGGGGCCGGACGGGGCCTGGCGGCGGGCCCGGACGGGGCCGGACGGCGGTGCCCGGCCGGCCCCGGGGGGCGTCAGGCCAGGGCCGCCTTCAGCGGAACGGCCGGGTCCGCGACCTTGGCCGGGTCCACGGGCGCGCCGGTCTCGATCAGCTTGCGGCCCTGCGCCAGGTCCCGTGGGCGGCCCACGGCCAGCACGGCGGCCAGCGCGCCCCCGCGCAGCCAGCACACCGACCAGGTGGGGCCCGCCGGGTCGCCGCGCCACACCAGGGTGTCGGCCCCGCCGTGGTGGCCCGCGTACTGGACGAAGCGGCCGAACTGCTCGGACCAGAAGTACGGCACGGGGTCGTAGACCTGGACCGGCTCCCCGGCCAGGATGTTCGCCGCGACGGCCCGGGGGCCCTGGAGGGCGTTGTCCCAGTGGTGGACCAGCAGCCGCGCCCCGTAGCGGGCCGACGGGAAGGAGGAGCAGTCGCCGACCGCGTACACCCCGGGGAGCGAGGTGCGCAGGTACGCGTCCGCGGTGACGGAGCCGTCGGCGCCGAGCTCGACCCCGGTACCGGCGAGCCAGTCGGTGGCGGGCCGGGCGCCGATGCCGACGACGACGGCCCCGGCGGGCAGCTCCCGGCCGTCCGCCAGCAGGACCCGGCCCTCCTCGATCCCGGCCACCTTCGCGCCGGTGAGCAGGGTCGCGCCGGCCTCGGCGTACCACCGGGCCATCGGCTCGGCGACCTCGGCGGGCAGGGCCCCCGCCAGCACCCGGTCCGCCGCCTCGACCACCGTGACGGCGCAGCCGGCCTCGCGGGCCGCGGTGGCGAACTCGGCGCCGATCCAGCCCGCCCCGACCACGACGGCCTCGGGGGCGGTGGCCAGCACCGGGCGCAGCCGGGCGGCGTCGTCGAGGGTGCGCAGCAGGTGGACTCCCGGGACCCCCTCGGTGCCGGGCAGGGTCAGCGGCACGGCTCCGGTGGCCAGCACGAGGACCTCGTACCGGACCGGACCGGCCTCGGTGTCGACCTCGCGGGCCCCGTCCCGCAGCCCGGTGACCTCGATGCCGAGGCGCAGGTCGATGCGCAGGCCCTCGAAGTCCACCTCGAACGCGGAGTCCTCGGCCTTGCCGAGGAGCACCGCCTTGGAGAGCGGGGGCCGGTCGTAGGGCTGGTGGGGTTCGGCACCCAGCAGTGTCACGGGGCCCTCGTAGCCCTGTTCCCGCAGGGCCACGGCGGTCTGCACACCGGCCATTCCGGCGCCCACGATCACGACACCGGCGTTCGTCTGTTCCGTCTGCTCACTCACGCGCCCACCCTAGTGAACTGACGGCCCGTCAGGATCAGCGGGCGGCGAGATCGTCGCGCGGGCGCCGGGGAGGCAGCCTTACCCGGCTCCGGCCACGGGGCTGGAACTGCCGTTCGTCGACCAGGTGTGAGTGTGTTTTGGCGTGCGTGAGCGAGTGTCTCGTCGATGCGAGGTGGTCGACGGCAGGGTTGGAACGGGAGTTCTTGAATCGAGTGGGTGACCTTCGCGGGTGGTGGTCGTTGAGCATCGGGGACGGTCCTCGGCGGCTGAGGGGGTGCGGGGTGGGCGGGCTGCGGCAATTGTCGGCGCCGTTCGTCGCGCTCGGACCGGCTGGTGTCGCGGTGCGGACCCGGCTGAAGAACCTCACCGCGCGGGACGAGGAGGTGCTGCGCCTGACGGGCGCGCACCTCGGCACCCTGGCATCACGTGACCTCAAGGCGCGGTGTGCCGACGGGCTGGATCACTCCACGGACACGTGGGCGGCCCGCAAGCGGGAGCTCACTGCCGTATCGTCGTCGCGGTGGGCGGGGTCACTCACCAAGGCGACGCACGACCAGTGGGCTCTGGCCAGGCGCGGCCAGACGGCACACATCCAGAACCTGGAAGCCGGGATCAAGACGATCACCCACCGCCTGTCGCTCCCGGTTGGGGAGAAGGGCGGCAAGCGTGCTCCGGGTGGATACCGCACCCGGCGGGAGTGGTTCGCCAAGACCCGCCGCCTGCACGTGCTGGAAGACCGGCTGGCCCGTGCGCGGGCCGACCGCGAGGCCGGTCGGGTCCGGATCGTGCGGGGCGGCAAGCGCCTGCTGGACGCCCGGCACCACCTCGATGCCGCCCAGCTCACCGAGGCCGAATGGCGCCGACGGTGGGAAGCCGGCCGATGGTTCCTCCAGGCGGACGGAGAGTCGGGCAAGAGGTTCGGCAACGAAACGATCCGGGTGACGCCCGACGGCGAGGTGAGCATCAAGCTGCCGGCCCCGCTCGCAGGTCTGGCCAATGCCGGGCATGGCCGGTACGTCCTGGCCTGCCGTGTCGCGTTCGCGCACCGGGGTGCGGAGTGGGCCGACCGTGTGGAAGCCAACCGGGCCGTCGCCTACCGCATCCACTGGGACACCGGCCGGGGCCGATGGTATCTGACCGCCTCCTGGCAACACCCGCCTGCGAAGACCATTTCGCTCGAGGCCGCCCTCGCGCACGGGGTGATCGGTGTCGACACCAACGCCGACCACCTCGCCGCCTGGCGCCTGGACACCCACGGCGATCCCATCGGGCTGCCGCACCGCTTCTTCTACGACCTCAGCGGGTCAGCGGATCATCGGGACGCCCAGGTCCGGCACGCCCTGACCCGGCTGCTGCACTGGGCCAAACGCTGCGGCGTCGCCGCGATCGCCGTCGAGGACCTGGACTTCGTCGCGGAGAAAACCCGCGAGAAGCACGGCCGCAAGAAGCGTTTCCGGCAGTTGATCTCCGGCATGCCCACCGGGAAGCTGCGGGCCCGCCTTTCCTCGATGGCCGACCAGACAGGCATCACGGTTATCGCCGTGGACCCGGCCTACACCTCCAAGTGGGGGGCTCAGCACTGGCAGAAGCCCCTCACAAGCAAGACGCGCAAGACCACCGGTCACGATGCGGCGAGCATCGCGATCGGCAGACGCGCCCAAGGGCACCCGATCCGGCGACGAACGGCACCGCCCCACGACGACCAGAGCGATCGTCGTGGGCATCGGACCGTCCAGGCCCGAACGGGCACCCTCGGGCGTGAGGAACCCCGCCCCCGCATCCCCGGACCACGCACACGATGTGTGTCATCGGACGTGGAGCGAACGCGGGCGACCAGGACACCCAAAACCGTTCGGGATGTCCGCAGCGACCAGGAATGGGTCCAAGACTCACTCCTGCTCACTGATTAGGAACGGTTAGTCTGGCCACCGTACCTATCGCGGGAGTCCGGGCGCACCGGGCTGAGAGGGAGGCTGGCCGGCCTCCGACCGTACGAACCTGATCCGGGTCATGCCGGCGAAGGGAGGGGCTGGACGCCCATGCACTCATCTCGGAAGGGATCCGACAAGGGACCCGACGTCCTCGTCATCGGGGGCGGCATCATCGGCCTGGTCACGGCCTGGCGGGCGGCCCGGCACGGGCTGCGCACCGCACTGGCCGACCCCGACCCCGGGGGCGGCGCCGCCCGGGTCGCCGCCGGCATGCTGGCCGCCGTCACCGAGCTGCACTACGGCGAGGAGACCCTGCTCGGCCTCAACGTCGCCTCCGCCGCCCGCTACCCCGAGTTCGCCGCCGAGCTCACCGAAGCCAGCGGCGGCATGGACCTCGGCTACCGTGCCTGCGGCACCCTCGCCGTCGCCCTCGACGCCGACGACCGCCTCCACCTGCGGGAACTCCACGCCCTCCAGCGCCGCTGCGGCCTGGAGTCCGAGTGGCTCACCGGCCGCGAGTGCCGCCGCCTGGAGCCGATGCTCGCCCCCGGGGTCCGCGGTGGGCTCCGCGTCGACGGGGACCACCAGGTGGACCCCCGCCGGCTCGCCGCCGCCCTGCTGGCCGCCTGCGAACGCACCGGGGTCACCGTCCACCGGGCGCGCGCCGAGCGGCTCCTCGTCACCGCCGACCGCGCCGCCGGCGCCCTGCTCGACGACGGCACGGAGCTGCGCGCCGACCAGGTGGTACTGGCCGCGGGCTCGCTCAGCGGCCGGCTGGCCGGCGTACCCCCCGAGGCCCTGCCGCCCGTACGGCCCGTGAAGGGGCAGGTGCTGCGCCTCGCCGTACCGCCCGCGTACGCGCCGTTCCTGTCCCGGACGGTACGGGCCGTCGTGCGCGGCAGCCACGTCTACCTGGTGCCGCGCGAGAACGGCGAACTCGTCGTCGGAGCCACCAGCGAGGAACTCGGCTGGGACACCACCGTCACCGCGGGCGGCGTGTACGAGCTGCTGCGCGACGCCCACGAGCTGGTGCCCGGCATCACCGAGCTCCCGCTCGTCGAGACCCGGGCCGGCCTGCGCCCCGGCTCCCCCGACAACGCGCCGCTGCTCGGCCCCACCGACCTCCCCGGCCTGCACCTGGCCACCGGGCACTACCGGAACGGGGTGCTGCTGACCCCGCTCACCGGCGACGTGATGGCGGAGCTGCTCACCACCGGCACCGTGCCGGAGATCGCCCGCCCCTTCACCCCGCGCCGCTTCTCCTCCACGCGTCAGGAGTCCTACGCATGACCATCTCCGTCAACGGCGAGCCGCGCGAGGTCGCGGCCGGCACCACCCTCGACGCGGTGGTCGCCGCCCTCACCACCGCCCCCTCCGGCGTGGCCGCCGCCCTCAACGAGACCGTCGTACCGCGCGGGCAGTGGCCGGCGACGCCGGTGGACGAGGGCGACCGGATCGAGATCCTCACCGCGGTCCAGGGAGGCTGAACCCATGGCTGACGACGTCTTCACCCTGGGCGGCCGGACCTTCTCCTCCCGGCTGATCATGGGCACGGGCGGGGCCCCGAGCCTGGACATCCTCGAACGCGCCCTGACCGCCTCCGGCACCGAGCTGACCACGGTGGCCATGCGCCGCCTGGACCCCACCGTCCAGGGGTCGGTCCTGTCCGTCCTGTCCAAGCTGGACATCGCCGTGCTCCCCAACACGGCGGGCTGCTTCACCGCCGGCGAGGCCGTCCTCACGGCCCGGCTGGCACGGGAGGCGCTGGGCACGGACTGGATCAAGCTGGAGGTCGTCGCGGACGAGCGCACCCTGCTGCCCGACGGCGTCGAGCTGCTGGACGCCGCGGAGGTCCTGGTCGACGAGGGCTTCACCGTCCTCCCGTACACCAACGACGACCCGGTGCTCGCCCGGAAGCTGGAGGACGTGGGCTGCGCGGCGATCATGCCGCTGGGCTCGCCGATCGGCTCGGGCATGGGCATCCGCAACCCGCACAACTTCGAGCTGATCGTCGAACGCGCCGGGGTCCCGGTCATCCTCGACGCCGGCGCGGGGACCGCGTCGGACGTCGCCCTGGCCATGGAACTGGGCTGCGCGGCGGTCATGCTCGCCTCGGCGGTGACGCGTGCGCAGCAGCCGGTCCTGATGGCGGCGGCGATGCGGGACGCCGTCTCGGCGGGCCGCCTGGCCCACCGCGCGGGCCGCATCCCCCAACGCCGCTTCGCCGAAGCCTCCTCCCCGACGGAGGGCCGCGCAGCCCTGGACCCGGAGCGTCCGGCGTTCTGACCTGCGGCGCGGGGCGCATGCGTACGCAGCTCGCGGCGCGGGCCCGCTATCTCCCCCTCGAGGGGGAGGGGGCGGGCCGGTGGTTGCCCACCCGCCCCCGGGTGCGGGTGGGTGGGGTGGGGGGCGGATCCCCTCGGGCGGTCTCACAGCCGGTTTGGGGGTTTCCCGTCAGTCCCATCGTCCTTCCGGTTCGTGCCGGCCTGTCAAGGGCGCTCCCTTCGGTCGCGTCACTTCGTGATCGCCTTCGGCGACCCTTGACAGCCCGTCCCGCCCCGGAAAGCCGAAAGACTGCCGGGAAGCCCCCAAAAGAACGGCACGGTCCAGAGAGGGAGGGGCGGCCGTGTCAGCGATGAGCGACGGGGCCGGGCGTCGGCCGGCCGGGCATCCGGGCCCGTTGATCCCTGGTTCCGCGCCGGGGGCGCGCTATGCGCACGAGAGGTTGATCAGAGCGGCCTGCGGTGCACCCAGGCGCACCAGATCGCTACGCGCTTCGCATTTTTCGGCGTCCGGCGCCCGTCTTGGGCTGATACCCGCACCAGAGGACGAACAGAGCAGCCCAGGATGCGCATGGGCGCGTCAGATCGCTACGCGCTCCTCTGATCTCGGCGGGCAGCAGCTGTCTTGGGTCCAGCCACGACTGTCGGGTTTCTAGCCTCCCTGGACGCCTCGGACGACCAGGGTGCCCGTGCGCCGGCTACCCGAGGGCGGGGCAAGCACGGAGGCTGACACGTCGGTGTAACCGTGTTCCTTGAGGATCAGAGTCCACACATCGGGTTCGAAGTCCCAACGCTTGACGACGGCGGGGTCTTCTTCGGGCCCGCGCGGGATGTATGACGCCTGACAGCCGTAGCAGCCTTCGACCGGTGGGCGCTGGGAGAAGGCGAAGACTCCACCGGGTTTGAGGTTGGCGTGGACGATCGGCAGCAGGTGGCCGGGGTCGGTGAACCAGGCGGCACCGAACACGCTGTAGATCGCATCGAAGATCGTGAACGTGCCGCCGAGGTAGGTGAGGGCGTCGGCCTGGTGGAGTTCCATGCCCTCCACGCCCGCCCATCGCTGATGGGCCTTGTCGAGTTGCCGGGCGGAGAGGTCGACTCCTACGGCCTTCATACCGAGCGTCGCGAGGTGTGCGGTGTTTCCTGCAGACCCGCAGCCGAGGTCAAGTGCAGTGTCTCCGGCGTTGAGGTTGAGCACGCCGGCCCCGGGACCGTGGTCCGGGTACTGGGTCCAGTTGAACCATGTGGTCTCGCCCCTGGCGTTGGTCTGCCGCCTTTGGGGCTTGCTCTGCGAGTAGGTGTCCCACGCGGTGCTACGAGCGTCAGTCATCGTGTGTCCGTTCTCGTCCATGGCGACAGCCGCCCGGCCCGATACCGGGCGGCTGAGGCAGTGCGGCGTTACTGCTGCACGGGGCTGTCGCTGCAGCCGGCGTAGGACTGGGTGCAGTCAGCCGCATTGTCGGCAGGCCAGAACTCGGGGTCGGTGTCGAAGCCGCCTTCGCGGATCATGTCGGCCGTCCGCCGCATCGCTTTGCGGCCTTCGGTCGGGTTGTGGCCGCTGTTGCGGTCCGGGACGTGGTGGATGAACCGGCCGGAGAGTGCTTCGCAGAAGTCGGCGTAGGGCTTGGTGTGGAGCACGAACGCGTGCCAGAACAGGTCGACTCGCAGGCTCGGGGTCGCCTTCTCCGTGGTGTTCGCGGCGATGGCGAGGAAGGCCGCCATCTGATCGACTCCGCGCTCGCCCTGGCCGTCGGTCATCTCCGGCCAGGAGTCCTCGCGGACCATGGTGATGAGGTCGGTGCGCAGTTGCGGGGTGAGGAGGTCGTATACGGTCCTGGCCGTGTCGGTGATCGTCACGTCTGTGCCTTCCTGGTCTGTGAGAAGCATCGGGGGCACTCGCAGGGGGGGCCAGGCAGCAGAGTCCATGGGGGTCAACGGCTTCTCGGCCGTGCTGCTGGGGTAGATCACCTCAGAGTCGAACGTCTGGCCGGAGTCGTGGGACACCCTCGTGGTCATGCTCATCGTTCGCCTTCCGCTGCCCGATCCGGTTGGTGGATTGATGTTCCCGCTGCCGGCCGGGCAGAGCGACGACGCTTCGGGCGTCTCTCGGGCGTCACTCGCTGGGGTGTCAATGACACCCACGAAGGCGTCAAACCGGTGTCACTCCAAGGCGGTTCGGTCTAGCTTGGACTTCATGACGACGACCGCCGTGGTGCCGAACGATGTGCTGCGGGCCGTGCGTATCGGCCTGCGGTTAAGTCAGGACGACTTCGCCAAGGCGCTCCGTCGGGCAGGTGTGGAACTGGGGGAGCCGAACGAGGCTTCCAAGCGGCTGGTGCAGCGCTGGGAGTCCGGTACGAGCAAGACGCCTCGGGGTGTGTACGCGAGGGCCTTGGAACGGGTCACTGGCCGTCCGGTCGAGGCCTTGGGGTTCTCGCTGCCGGTTCCCATGGCACGAGTTCACCCAGACGGGAAGGGAGGACATGACATGGAGGCCGGAACAACAACTGGTGTTGCACCCGCCCCTGCAGGCGTGCAGACGGGTGAGGAGACGTTCTCGGGGGTTTGGCTGAGCCGCTACGAGTTCTTCTCTTCGAGCCGGGACGCCTCGTACGAGGGCAAGCACTACGTAGTGATCGTCCAGCACGGGAACCGGCTGACTGCTCAGAGCCTGCCAGGGGCGAGCAGCAACCCGGACAGCCCGCTCACCCTCGACCTCACCGTCGACCGCAACGTGGTCACGGGTACCTGGGTCGAGCAGACCGCTGCAGACGGCTACTACAACGGGGCCCGCTACCACGGCGCCATCCAACTCCTGGTCGAGCCGACCGGACGACGCATGGCCGGCAAATGGGTCGGTTTCGGCAAGGACTTCGACGTGAACACCGGTCCTTGGGAACTGCGGCTGGTGGACCGATCCACGACCAAGGCGACGCTGGAGAGGTACAGCCAGCCCCCGGAATGATCGGCTGCTAGCGCCCCATGACGTGTCTGAAGGGGCTCGGATCGGGATCATCGAGTACAAGGCGCAGGGCTACGCGAACGCGCAGCGCTGGATCGACAACAGCCGCGGGCGCCTCACCACCGAATCCGCCCAGCGCCTCGCCGACGAACTCCTCGCCCAAGGCACCCTGGACTGGCTCCGCGCAGCCATGGGCGAACAGCCCTGATCGTCCTGCCGGTCTGATCAGCACCAGACGGCCGTCAGCCGCCGAGATCAGAGGAGCGCGTAGCGATCTGACGCGCCCATGCGCATCCTGGGCTGCTCTGTTCGTCCTCTGGTGCGGGTATCAGCCCAAGACGGGCGCCGGACGCCGAAAAATGCGAAGCGCGTAGCGATCTGGTGCGCCTGGGGGCTCCGCAGGTCGCTCTGATCAACCTCTCGTGCGGGTAGTCGCGCCCCCGGCCCGGAACCAGGGATCAACGGGCCCGGATGCCCGGCCGGCCAAGCCCCGGCCCCGTCGCTCATCGCTGACACGGCCGTCCCTCCCCCTCTGGACCGTGCCGTTCTTTTGGGGGCTTCCCGGCAGTCTTTCGGCTTTCCGGGGCGGGACGGGCTGTCAAGGGTCGCCGAAGGCGATCACGAAGTGACGCGACCGAAGGGAGCGCCCTTGACAGGCCGGCACGAACCGGAAGGACGATGGGACTGACGGGAAACCCCCCAACCAGCTGCGAGACCGCCCCAGGGGACACCGCCCCCCACCCCACCCACCCGCACCCGGGGGCGGGTGGGCAACCACCGGCCCGCCCCCTCCCCCTCGAGGGGGAGATAGCCAGCCCGCGCCGCAGGCCCCGTACGCACCCGCCCCGACCTGCCCATGTCACGGCTCCGCTGCAAGCGTGGACACCCCGGACGGCTCAAACTCACCGGCTCGTAGAATCGCCGGGTGGATACGACCCTGGATGACCCCCTCGTCGGGCGCGTGCTCGACGGCCGCTACCGCGTCGACGCCCGTATCGCGGCGGGCGGAATGGCGACGGTCTACCGGGCCGTCGACACCCGCCTCGACCGGGTCCTCGCGCTGAAGATCATGCACCCGGACCTGGCCGCCGACGCCGCCTTCGTCGACCGTTTCATCCGCGAGGCGAAGTCCGTGGCGCGCCTCGCGCACCCCAACGTCGTCGCCGTCTTCGACCAGGGGACGGACGGGCCGTACACCTACCTCGCGATGGAGTACGTGTCCGGCTGCACCCTGCGCGACGTCCTGCGCGAGCGCGGCGCGCTGCAGCCGCGGGCCGCGCTCGACATCCTGGAGCCGGTCCTCGCCGCCCTCGGCACCGCCCACCGCGCCGGTTTCGTGCACCGGGACATGAAGCCCGAGAACGTCCTGATCGGCGACGACGGCAGCGTCAAGGTCGCCGACTTCGGCCTCGTACGCTCCGTCGACTCGGCCACCAACACCACCGGCTCCGTCCTCGGCACCGTCTCGTACCTCGCACCCGAGCAGATCGAGGACGGGATCACCGACACCCGCGTGGACGTCTACGCCTGCGGTGTCGTCCTGTACGAGATGCTCACCGGCTCCAAGCCGCACACCGGCGGCACCCCCGCCCAGGTGCTGTACCAGCACCTCAACGAGGACGTTCCGCCCCCGTCGGCCGCCGTCCCCGGCCTGCCCGCCGCGCTCGACGAGCTGGTCGCGCACGCCGCCGCCCGCAGTCCCGAGCTGCGCCCGTACGACGCCGCCGCTCTGCTCGGCCTGACCCGGGAGGCCCGGGCGCGGCTGGGAGAGGCCGAGCTGGACGCCGTACCGCCGCAGGCGCGGGCGCAGGAGCGGTCCGCGACCGAGGACCGCACCAGCGTGATCCCCCGGCCCGTGGGGCAGGGCGGGCCCGTGCACCACACCTCCCGCCTGGAGCGCCCGCAGGCCGCCGAGCAGCAGCCCCCCGCTCCGGCGGCGGGGCGGGGGCCGCGGCGCGGGGTGCTCCTCGTCATCGCCGCGGTCCTGCTCGTCCTCGGTATCGGCGGCGGCGTCTGGTACATCAACTCCGGCCAGTTCACCAAGGTTCCGAACCTCCTCGGCAAGACGGAGGCCCAGGCCCGCGACGAGCTCTCGGCCGCCGGCCTGGGCGTCAAGAAGATCGACCGGAAGTTCAGCGAGGCCTTCGAGCGCGGGACGGTCATGGCGACCAGCCCCGGCGGCGGCAAGCAGATCCGCGGCAACGACGCGGTCGTCCTCACCGTCTCGCGGGGCCCCGAGGTCGTCAGCGTGCCCGACCTCAAGGGCAGGCCGTTGGAGGAGGCCAAGGCGGAGCTGACGAAGGCGGGGCTGGCCCCCGGCATCGTCACGCAGGCCTTCAGCCAGGACGTCGCCCAGGGCTCGGTGATCAGCACCGACCCGGCGGGCGGCCAGAAGCGGGCCCCGGACTCCGCGGTCGCACTCGTCGTCAGCAAGGGCCGGCCGGTGCAGGTCCCGAGCGTGACGGGCAAGTCCGCGGACCAGGCCCGGGCCGCGCTGGAAGCGCTCGGCCTGAAGGTCGAGACGGCCCCGGACCAGGTCAATTCCCCCTCCCCCGCCGGCACGGTGGCCAACCAGTCGGCTGCCGCGGGCACCTCGGCCGCCGCGGGCGACACGGTCACGCTGACCCTGTCCAAGGGCCCTCGCCAGGTGCAGGTGCCGAACGTCACCGGCCAGGACGTGGACGCCGCCCGCAGGGCCCTGGAGGCCCTGGGCTTCAAGGTGAAGGTGGACCGCCCCTTCCTCTCCTTCAGCAGCACGGTGGACACCCAGTCGGTGCCCGCCGGCCAGAGCGCGCCCGAGGGCAGCACGATCACCGTCAAGACCAAGGGACTCTGAGAGCCAGTGACACGCAATCCCGTGGGCGGGCACGTCCCCGTCGCCGGCGGGCTGGCCTCGGTCGGCCTCACCTACGCCCGGGAGATGGGCGCGGAGGCCGTGCAGGTCTTCGTCGCCAACCCGCGCGGCTGGGCCACCCCGACCGGCAACCCCGCGCAGGACGAGCTGTTCCGCACCCAGTGCGCCGAGGAGTCGATCCCCGCGTACGTGCACGCCCCGTACCTGATCAACTTCGGCTCGCACACCGAGGCGACCGTCGAGAAGTCGGTGGAGTCCCTGCGCCACTCGCTGCGCCGGGGCCGGGAGATCGGTGCGCTCGGGGTGGTCGTCCACACCGGCTCGGCCACCGGGGGCCGCCCGCGCGAGGCGGCGTACGCGCAGGTCAGGGAGCACATGCTGCCGCTGCTGGACGAGCTGACGCACGACGACGACCCGTTCCTGCTGCTGGAGTCCACGGCCGGGCAGGGCTCCTCGCTGTGCTCGCGCACCTGGGACTTCGGCCCGTACTTCGAGGCGCTCGACCACCATCCGAAGCTCGGCATCTGCCTGGACACCTGCCACATCTTCGCGGCCGGGCACGACCTGGCCGAGCCGGGCGGTACCAAGCAGACGCTGGACCTGTTGGTGGAGACGGTGGGCGCGGGCCGGCTGAAGCTGATCCACGCGAACGACTCCAAGGAGGGCGTCGGCGCGCACAAGGACCGGCACGCCAACATCGGACAGGGCCACATCGGCCGGGAGGCCTTCGCCGAGCTGTTCTCGCACCCGGAGATGGACGGCGTACCGCTGATCATCGAGACGCCGGGCGGCAAGGAGGGGCACGCGGCCGACGTGGCGCTCCTGAAGGAGCTCCGCGACCTCCACTGACCCCCTGAAGATCTGTTGAGGAATACCCTGGGGGGGTATACGGTTCTGTCGTACCGACGGGACCGCTACCAGGCGTTCCCCTCAGGCTTTCGGGGGTTGTCATGGAGCACGAGAACCACGAGCACCACCAGCACCACGCACACCACCAGCAGCAGCACCACGGAGCCGAGCACCAGGACCACGCCGGCCACGGCGCCCACGACGCACACCAGGGCCACGACGCCCACGCAGGCCACGCAGGCCACGCCCACGGCGGCAAGGTCAGCTGGGCCATGGCCGCCCGGGCCACCCTGCACTGCCTCACCGGCTGCGCCATCGGCGAGGTGCTCGGCATGATCGTCGGCACCGCGCTGGGCTGGGGGAACGTCCCGACGATGATCCTGGCGATCGTCCTCGCCTTCTTCTTCGGCTACGCGCTCACCCTGCGCGGGATCCTCGCCGCCGGCGTGGACCTCCGTTCGGCCATCCGGGTGGCGCTGGCCGCGGACACCCTGTCGATCGCGGTCATGGAGCTGGTCGACAACGGCGTGATCGCCCTGTGGCCCGGCGCCATGGACGCCCACCTGTCGGAGCCGCTCTTCTGGACGGTGCTGGCGATCTCGCTCGCCGTCGCCTTCGTCCTGACCACCCCGGTCAACAAGTGGATGATCGGCCGCGGCAAGGGCCACGCCGTCGTCCACCAGTACCACCACTGAGGTACCACCAGGGGGTACCGGCCCCGAGACCCGCGGCGGCCCGTGAGCTACAGCTCCGGGCCGTCTCCCGGTTCCTCCTGGTACGAGTAGCGCTGCTCCCGCCAGGGGTCGCCGATGTTGTGGTAGCCGCGCTCCTCCCAGAAGCCCCGGCGGTCGGCGGTCATGTACTCCACGCCGCGGACCCACTTGGGGCCCTTCCACGCGTACAGGTGCGGGACCACGAGCCGCAGCGGGAAGCCGTGCTCGGCCGTCAGCAGTTCGCCACCCATGTGAGTGGCGAAGACGGTCCGGTCGGAGGCGAAGTCGGCCAGCCTCATGTTGGAGCTGAAGCCGTACTCGGCCCACACCATCACGTGCGTGACCTGCGGGGCCGGCGGGGCCAGGGCCAGTACGGTACGCGCCAGCACGCCGCCCCATTCGGCGCCCGTCATGCTGAACTTGGTGACGCAGTGCAGGTCGGCCACGACCGACTCGAACGGCAGGGCCGCGAACTCCTCGTGGTTCCAGCAGTGCTTCTCGCCGTCGGCGGTCGCGCCGAAGACGCGGAACTCCCAGCGGTCCGGCTTGAACTTGGGCACGGGACCGTAGTGGGTGACGGGCCAACCCCTCTGCAACCGCTGCCCCGGAGGGAGCTCGAGCTGCTCTGCTCCCGGAGATTCCCGGCTTTCCGGCTGACCCATGCCTCCATGGTGACAGACGTGGCGGGGTGGTCACGACCAGGTAAGACCCGATTCGGGCAAGTCGCGGCAACTCCCACTAAGGAGGCACTTACTGGACGCCCCAGGGCGGCAGTGCAAGGATGCGCGCACTGCCCAGTCACTAGCTGACATTGCCTGGAAGGAGCCTCTGCGATGCAGGGCGACCCCGAGGTCCTCGAATTCCTCAACGAGCAGCTGACCGGCGAGCTCACGGCCATCAACCAGTACTGGCTGCATTACCGCATCCAGGACAACAAGGGGTGGACCAAGCTCGCCAAGTACACGCGTGAAGAGTCCATCGACGAGATGAAGCACGCGGACAAGATCACCGAGCGCATCCTCATGCTCGACGGTCTGCCGAACTACCAGCGCCTCTTCCACGTGCGCGTCGGACAGACGATCACGGAGATGTTCCAGGCGGACCGGCAGGTCGAGGTCGAGGCCATCGACCGCCTCAAGCGCGGCATCGAGGTCATGCGCGGGAAGGGCGACATCACGTCCGCCCGCCTCTTCGAGGAGATCCTGGCGGACGAGGAGCACCACATCGACTACCTCGACACCCAGCTGGAGCTCATCGAGTCCCTCGGCGAGGCGCTGTACATCGCGCAGCTCATCGAGCAGCCGAGCTAGCCGACGCCCCTCGGACGGACCCCCGGACGGACCCCCGGACCGGCCCCCGGACGGCCCCTGGGTCGGACCCTCAGGCGGCTTCCGCCAGCTCCGGCGCGGGCGCCGCGGCGGGGTCGGCGGCGAGGACGGCCGCGGCGTTGCCCTTCTCCAGCAGCTCCCGGCGCGGGCAGGCCCCACGGCCGAGGATGCCCTGGATGGTGCGCACGCACGAGCCGCAGTCGGTGCCGGCCTTGGTGGCCGAGGCGATCTGGCGGGGGGTGCAGGCCCCGGCAGCCGCGTGTTCCTTCACCTGCTTGTCGGTGACGCCGAAGCAAGAGCAGACGTACACGCGGTTCACCTCCCTGGAGCGGAACGGTTCGGCAGGCCATCCCCTATTCGGTGAGGCTTACCTAACCGTACCCAAAGTTAGGGTCCCCTAAAAGACCCGGGTACGACGATGGGGCGCGGATCACATCGATCCGCGCCCCATTGCCGTAGGAAGCTACCTACTGATCGCGACTACTGGTCGCGGTACATCTCGGCGACCAGGAAGGCCAGGTCCAGGGACTGGCTGCGGTTGAGCCGCGGGTCGCAGGCCGTCTCGTAGCGCTGGTGCAGGTCGTCGACGAAGATCTCGTCGCCGCCGCCCACGCACTCGGTGACGTCGTCACCGGTGAGCTCGACGTGGATGCCGCCCGGGTGGGTGCCCAGCGCCTTGTGCACCTCGAAGAAGCCCTTGACCTCGTCGAGCACGTCGTCGAAACGGCGCGTCTTGTGGCCGGAGGCCGCCTCGAAGGTGTTGCCGTGCATCGGGTCGGTGACCCACGCGACGGTCGCACCGGACGCGGTGACCTTCTCGACCAGCTCGGGGAGCTTGTCGCGGACCTTGTCGGCGCCCATGCGGACGACGAAGGTCAGCCGGCCCGGCTCGCGCTCCGGGTCCAGGCGGTCGATGTACGTCAGCGCCTCGTCCACCGAGGTGGTCGGGCCGAGCTTGATGCCGATCGGGTTGGCGATCTGCGAGCAGAACTCGATGTGGGCGTGGTCCAGCTGGCGGGTGCGCTCACCGATCCAGACCATGTGGCCGGAGGTGTCGTACAGCTTGCCGGTACGCGAGTCCGTGCGGGTGAGGGCGCCCTCGTAGTCCAGCAGCAGCGCCTCGTGGGACGCGTAGAACTCGACCGCCTTGAACTCGGCCGGGTCGGTGCCACAGGCCTTCATGAAGTTCAGGGCGTTGTCGATCTCCCGCGCGAGCTGCTCGTAGCGCTGCCCGGACGGGGAGGACTTCACGAAGTCCTGGTTCCAGGCGTGCACCTGGCGCAGGTCGGCGTAGCCACCGGTGGTGAAGGCGCGCACCAGGTTCAGCGTCGAGGCCGACGCGTGGTACATGCGCTTGAGCCGCTCCGGGTCCGGGACGCGGGCCTCTTCGGTGAAGGCGAAGCCGTTGACGGAGTCACCGCGGTAGGTCGGCAGGGTGACGCCGTCGCGGGTCTCGGTGTCCTTGGAGCGCGGCTTGGAGTACTGGCCCGCGATGCGGCCGACCTTCACGACGGGCACGGAGGCCGCGTACGTGAGGACGGCGCTCATCTGGAGCAGGGTCTTCAGCTTGGCGCGGATGTGGTCGGCGGAGACGGCGTCGAAGGCCTCGGCGCAGTCGCCGCCCTGGAGCAGGAACGCCTCGCCCTTGGCGACGGCTCCCAGACGGGCGCGCAGCTGGTCGCACTCGCCCGCGAAGACGAGCGGAGGATACGACTCGAGGTCCGCGACGACAGCGCGCAGGGCCTCGGCATCGGGGTACGAAGGCTGCTGCGCCGCGGGAAGGTCTCGCCAGGTCGCCTTGGCGGCGGGGGCTTGGTTTTCAGCGTTCACGGTCACCTCGTACACATTACGTCGTCATTCGCCGTGTCCGGCCGGACGCCCACCAGATGAGACGGTGTCGTTCGGGTTCCGTTCGAAGGCCCGGGGTCCGCGGATTAACGGAATGCAAGGTTCACATGTCGGAAAAGGTCAGATGCAGCGGACCGGCGTCCCGGTGGGCTAGGGTGCCTCCCATGTACGCGCACGCCAACCTGAACTGGTGGTGGCCCGCTCCCGGCGGCCCACCCCTCTCGCGTACCCACTGACACGAGCGAAGCGAAGGCCGCCCCCGAGGGGCGGCCTTTTCCGTGTGCCGACACGGGCCGTCCCTCCCTCCGACACCCCACCGGAAGGACGCCCCATGACCAGCCCCACGCCCCGCCCCGCGCCCCGCCCCGACTTCGGCCTCACCCGGCTCCTCGACGACTCCGCCCCGCCCTTCGCCCTGCTGCGCCGGCGGACCCCGGGCCGCGACCACGACACCGTCGAGGTGCTCCTCGGCCCGGTCCACGAGGCCGGCCGCCTCGCCGACCTGCCCGTACGGGAGCTGCCCACCCTCGCCCTGGTCCCCTTCCGGCAGATCCGCGAGCGCGGGTTCGACGTACGCGACGACGGCACGCCGCTGGCCGTGCTGACCGCCGAGGAGGCGTACGAGATCCCGCTCGCCGCCGCGCTGGCCGGGCTCCCGGACCACCGCGTCCGGGTGGACGGCGGCGGCTTCGACGTCCCCGACGAGGAGTACGCGGCCACCGTCGACCGGGTGATCCGCGAGGAGATCGGCCGCGGCGAGGGCGCGAACTTCGTGATCCGGCGCACCTACGAGGGCCGGATCGACGGCTTCGGCCGGGCCGACGCGCTGGCCCTGTTCCGGCGGCTGCTGGAGGGCGAGCGGGGCGCGTACTGGACGTACGTCGTCCACACCCCGGACCGCACCCTGGTCGGGGCCAGCCCCGAGGTGCACGTGCGGATGTCCGGCGGCACGGTCGTGATGAACCCCATCAGCGGCACCTACCGCTATCCGGCCTCCGGCCCGACCGCCGAGTCGCTCCTCGGCTTCCTCGCCGACCGCAAGGAGACCGAGGAGCTGTCGATGGTGGTCGACGAGGAACTGAAGATGATGTGCACGGTCGGCGACATGGGCGGTGTCGTCGTCGGCCCCCGCCTGAAGGAGATGTCCCACCTCGCGCACACCGAGTACGAGCTCCGCGGACGCTCCTCGCTGGACGTCCGGGAGGTCCTGAAGGAGACCATGTTCGCGGCGACCGTGACCGGCTCGCCCGTACAGAACGCCTGCCGGGTGATCGAGCGGTACGAGAGCGGCGGCCGCGGCTACTACGCGGGCGCGCTGGCGCTGCTCGGCCTGGACGCGTCCGGCGCCCAGACCCTGGACTCCCCCATCCTGATCCGCACCGCCGACATCGCCCCGGACGGGGCGCTGCGGGTGCCGGTCGGTGCCACCCTGGTCCGCCACTCGGACCCGCTCGGCGAGGTGGCCGAGACGCACGCCAAGGCCGCCGGGGTACTGGCGGCCCTGGGCGTACGGCCCGCCGCGCCCCGGCCGGCCTTCGACGGGGCCGGGCTGGCCGACGACCCCCGGGTGCAGGCGGCCCTCGCCTCGCGGCGGGCGGACCTGGCGCCGTTCTGGCTCCGCATGCAGGAGCGGCCGGCGGACGCGGGCGGGCACGCGCTGGTGATCGACGCGGAGGACACCTTCACGGCGATGCTGGCCCACGTGCTGCGGGTGGCCGGTCTGGAGGTGACCGTACGCCGCTACGACGACCCCGGGCTGCGGTCCCTGGCCCTGGCCTGGGACGGCCCGGTCGTCCTCGGCCCGGGGCCGGGGAACCCGGCGGACGCGGCCGATCCCAAGATGCGGATGCTGCGCGGGCTGGCGCGGGAGCTGCTCGCCTCCCACCGAGGGGGACTGCTGGGGGTGTGCCTCGGGCACGAGCTGATCGCGGCGGAGCTGGGGCTGCCGCTGGTGCGGAAGGCCGAGCCGGCGCAGGGGGCGCAGGTGGTGGTCGACCTCTTCGGCACGCCGGAGGTGGTGGGCTTCTACAACACGTACGCCGCGGCCTGTGACGCGGAGGCGGAGGCGGAGCTGTCCGCGCACGGGGTGGAGGTGTCGCGGGACGCCGTCACGGGCGAGGTGCACGCGCTGCGGTGCGCTGCGCGGGGCTTCGCGGGGGTGCAGTTCCACCCGGAGTCGGTGCTGACCCTGCGGGGGGCGGAGCTGGTGTCCGCCGCCGTCCGCTCGGTGACGGGGGCCGCCGCCGGTCCGGCGTAGCCGGGCGGGGTGCGGGCCGTTGCCCTGCCGGGCCGGTCCCCGGGCGCTGCGCGGGGGTCCGGGGGCGGAGCCCCCGGTTTCGGGAAGGGGCGGGGTGGGGGAAAGGCCCGCCGCAGGCGCCCCGCACCCCGGCACGGATCAGCCCCCGGGAGGAACAAGGGTGTTTTCGGAGCGGCGCCCCGCCAGGTAGTCCGCCACGTTGCGGACCGTCGCGTCCACGATCTGCCCCACCGCGTCCAGCGTGTAGTACGCCTGGTGGGACGTGACGACCACGTTCGGGAAGGTGACCAGCCGGGCCAGGGTGTCGTCCTCGACCGCCTCCAGGGACCGGTCCGTGAAGAAGACCCCGGCCTCCGCCTCGTACACGTCCAGGCCCACCCCCGCGAAGCGGCCCGCCCGCAGCTCCGCGACCAGGGCCTCCGTGTCGATCAGCCCGCCCCGGCTGGAGTTCACGAGGACCGCGTCGTCCCGCATCGCCTTCAGCGCGGCCGCGTCGACGATGTGGTGCGTGGACTCCAGCAGCGGCACGTGCAGGCTGATCAGGTCGGCGGATGCGAACAGCTCGTCCTTGTCCACGTACGCCATGCCCAGTTCCACGCACGCCGGGTTCGGCACGAGGTCCCAGCCCAGCAGTTTCATGCCGAAGCCGTGGGCGATCCGGGTGAAGGCCTCGCCGATCTTGCCGGTGCCGAGGACCCCCGCCGTGCGGCCCCGCAGGTCGCGGCCCATCAGCCCGTTCAGGCGGAAGTCGAAGTCCCGGGTGCGGTTGGAGGCGCGGACGATCCGCCGGTTCACGGCCATGGCCAGGGTCCAGGCGAACTCCGCCACCGAGTAGGGGGAGTAGTACGAGACCCGGCTGACGGTCATGCGGAGCTGCCGGGCCACGTCCAGGTCGATGTTGTTGAAGCCGGTGGAGCGCTGCGCGATCATGCGGGTGCCGCCGGCGGCCAGGGTGCGCAGGACCCGGCCGTGCAGTTCGGCGTTGACGCTGGAGGAGACGACCTCGTAGCCGGCGGCGATCGGCGCGGTGTCCTCGCCGAGGAAGACGTCGAGGCAGCGGACCTCGTGGCGCCCACCGAAGTGTTCCTCGAAGGCGCGCTCCAGGAGGGGCTTCTCGTCGGCGGTCACGCCGAAGGCCAGGATCTCCACGCTCGCTCCCCACAGGTCGGCCACGGGTCGTTCCGTCACGATACGACCCGTGGCCCGGGCCCGCCCGGCTCCGCCCGGGCCCGCCCGGCTCCGCCCGGGCCCGCCCGGCTCCGCCCGGGCGTCAGCCGAAGAAGACCCCGACCTCCTCGTACAGCGCGGGGTCGACCGTCTTCAGCTTCGCGGTGGCCTCCGCGATCGGCACTCGGACGATGTCCGTCCCCTTCAGCGCGACCATCTTGCCGAAGTCCCCGTCGCGCACCGCGTCGATCGCGTGCAGTCCGAAACGGGTGGCGAGCCAGCGGTCGAAGGCGCTCGGGGTGCCGCCGCGCTGGATGTGCCCGAGGACCGTCGTACGGGCCTCCTTGCCGGTCCGCGACTCGATCTCCTTGGCCAGCCACTCGCCCACGCCCGACAGCCGGACGTGTCCGAAGGAGTCGCGGGAGACGGCGTCCTTGAGGACCAGGTCGCCGTCCTTGGGCATGGCCCCCTCGGCGACCACCACGATGGGCGCGTAGCTGGCCTTGAAGCGGGAGGTCACCCAGGCGCAGACCTGGTCCACGTCGAAGCGCTGCTCCGGGATGAGGATGACGTTCGCGCCGCCCGCCAGCCCCGAGTGCAGGGCGATCCAGCCGGCGTGCCGGCCCATGACCTCGACGACCAGGACCCGCATGTGGGACTCGGCCGTGGTGTGCAGCCGGTCGATGGCCTCGGTGGCGATGCCCACGGCGGTGTCGAAGCCGAAGGTGTAGTCGGTGGCCGAGAGGTCGTTGTCGATGGTCTTCGGTACGCCGACGCAGGGGACGCCGTACTCCTCGTAGAGCCGGGCGGCCACGCCGAGGGTGTCCTCGCCGCCGATCGCGACGAGCGCGTCGACCTCGAACTTGGCGAGGTTCTCCTTGATCGCGCGGACGCCGTTCTCCGTCTTGAACGGGTTGGTGCGCGAGGAGCCGAGGATGGTGCCGCCCCGGGGCAGGATGCCCCGGACGGCGGGGATGTCCAGCGGGACGGTGTCCCCCTCGATCGGCCCCCGCCAGCCGTCCTTGAAGCCGACGAACCCGTATCCGTACTCCTGCGTGCCCTTGCGGACGACGCCCCTGATCACCGCGTTGAGTCCGGGGCAGTCGCCGCCGCCGGTGAGCACTCCGACCTTCATGGAATCTCCCTTCGCCATGACCGTCACGCTAGTGGTGACACAGGTCACAGCAAGGGTCCTGGAGGGGTCAATTCCGGTGAAAACACGGGACGTTGCGTACTCCCCGTTCACTCGTACGGGGAGGCGGGGTGGAAGTAAGTACGACGTACGAACGGGTTACGCGTCGTCGAGCCCGCGCTCTATCGCGTAGCGGACGAGCTCCACCCGGTTGTGCAGCTGGAGCTTGCCGAGGGTGTTCTGCACGTGGTTCTGGACCGTGCGGTGGGAGATCACCAGCCGCTCCGCGATCTGCTTGTACGACAGCCCCTTCGCCACCAGCCGCAGCACCTCGGTCTCCCGGTCGGTCAGCTGCGGGGCCTTCGGCACGTCGGGGGCGGCCGGCGCCGGGTCGGTGGCCAGGCGCCGGTACTCGCCGAGGACGAGACCCGCCAGGCCCGGGGTGAACACCGGGTCGCCGGCCGCCGTACGGCGGACCGCGTCGATCAGCTCCTGCGCCCCGGCCGACTTCAGCAGGTAGCCGGTCGCCCCGGACTTCACCGCCTCCAGGACGTCGGCGTGCTCACCGCTGGCCGACAGGACGAGCACGCGCAGTGCGGGATCGGCGCCGACCAGCTCCTTGCAGACCTGTACCCCGGGCATGCCCGGCAGGTTGAGGTCCAGGACCAGCACCCGCGGCGCCGCCGCGCGGGCCCGGCGTACCGCCTCCGGCCCGTCACCGGCCGTGGCGACGACGTCGAAGCCCGCGGCGGCCAGGTCCCGGGCCACCGCGTCCCGCCACATCGGATGGTCGTCGACGACCATCACCTTGATGTCCTGGAGCTCGCTGCTGTCGTCGTTCACTGGGTCCTCCCCCTCGGTACTTTCAGTTCCACTTCGGTGCCCTGTCCGGGGACGGACACCAGCTCGGCGCTGCCGCCGAGGTCGCGCAGGCGACCGCGGATGGACAGGGCCACGCCCATGCGCCCCTCGCCCTCCGCCTGGTCGAGCCGGCCGGCCGGGATGCCCGGGCCGTCGTCCCGTACGGTCACGATCACCTCGTCGCCCCAGTCCTCGACCAGGATCCAGGCACTGGCCGCCTCCCCGGCGTGCTTGCGCACGTTGTCGAGGGCCGCGCCGACCGCCGCCGCCAGTTCCCGCGCGGCGGGCGCTGGCAGCACCACCGGGGTGCCCGGCTCGGCGAAGCTCACCCGGGAGCCGGCGTGCGGGGCCAGCAGGGAGCGCAGGTCCATCTCCGCCCCCTCCGCGCCGGGCTCCTCCACCTCGTACGTGTCCACCAGCGCGCCGAGCGACCCGTCGCGCGAGACCCGGGAGGGCTGCACCAGCCCGCTGGAGACCAGCGTGCGCAGCGCCACCTCCTGCTCGCCCGCCATCCGGCCGAGCTCGGCGGCCTCCCCGCCCAGCTCGGTGCCGCGCCGCTGGACCATGGCGAGGACCTGGAGGACCCCGTCGTGGATGTCGCGGGCGAGGCGCTCGCGCTCGCGGGTCGCGGCCTCGATCTCCAGGGCGCGGGCGAGGGTGGCCTCACTGGCCCGCGCGACCTCGACGACGTAGCCGATGGCTATGGAGGCGACCCAGACCAGCAGCACGTTGTGGAGGGTGTCCCGGGTGGGGTCGCCGCCGTGGATGACGAGGTTGGCGGCGGCCACGAAGGTCGAGGCGAAGCCGGCCCAGCGCCAGCCGCCCTTGAGGGCGAAGGCCAGGACCGAGCCGGCCGTCCAGATGCTGGGGAGGGTCGGGCCGCCCTCCGTGATCCGCTGGTGGGTGTCGGCGAGCGGGGTGAGCAGGATGCCGGTCAGCGCGACGGCGAGGTCGGCGACGAGGAAACCCTTGGTGCAGCTGGCCGCGTTCGCCACCCGGCGGTGGGTGGCCAGCGTCCAGACGGCGAGGAGGGCGAGGTAGCCGGCCGCCACCCCGGGGTGGTCGAACTTCCGGTAGGCCGCGGCGAACAGCAGGGCCGCGTAGACCATGGTGAGCAGCCGGTACGCCGTCAGGGCCTGCCACAGCGGCTGCTCGACCGACATCCGTACGACGCGCTCGCGCTTCGCCATTTCCCCCACCCGCCCCGATCTCGCGGGCACGGCCTCCAGGCCGGCCCGCCGCGCGCACTACTCCGCGCCCGTCTCTCCCTTGGCCTTCTCGGCCTCGGCCTTCTCCGCTTCGGCCTTCTCGGCCTCGGCCTTGGCCGCCTTGTCGGCCGCCTTGCCGCTCTCCTTGGCCGCCTTCTCCGCGTCCGCGATCTGCCGCTTGGCGGCCGTCGCGTAGATGTCCACGTACTCCTGGCCGGAGAGCTTCATGATCTCGTACATGACCTCGTCGGTCACCGAGCGGAGGATGAAGCGGTCGCCGTCCATGCCCTGGTAGCGGCTGAAGTCCAGCGGCTTGCCGATCCGGATGCCCGGGCGCATCAGCTTCGGGACCACCTTGCCGGGCGGCTGGATCTTCTCGGTGTCGATCATCGCGACCGGGATCACGGGCGCGCCCGTGGCCAGCGCGACCCGGGCCAGACCGCCCGGCTTGCCGCGGTAGAGGCGGCCGTCGGGTGAACGGGTCCCCTCGGGGTAAATACCGAACAGCTCCCCGCGCTCGATGACCTCGATGCCGCTCTTGATGGCCGCCTCGCCCGCACCGCGCGCGCCGGAGCGGTCCACCGGGAGCTGCCCGACGCCCTTGAAGAAGGCCGCCGTCAGCTTGCCCTTGACCCCCGGGGAGGTGAAGTACTCCGCCTTCGCGATGAAGGTCACCTTCCGGTCCAGTACGGCCGGCAGGAAGAAGGAGTCGGAGAAGGACAGGTGGTTGCTCGCGAGGATCGCCGGCCCCTCGGCGGGAATGTTCTCGAGGCCCTCCACCCACGGCCTGAAGGCGAGCTTCAGGGACCCTCCGATGGAGAACTTCATTGCGCCGTAGATCAACTCGAAAGCCTTCCTGTGTCTGTCGAACAGACCATATCCCGTGGGCCCGCGCGGAGCGCCCGACGGCCCTGGTCGGTGTCATCCCGGTCGCGTACGGTGAAGTCACACAGCGCAACGCACCCCCCACCCTTCGAAGGAGACCCTGGTGCCCGTCCTCCCTGGAGCAGAGCCGTTCCGCCACGAGGGCGGAGAGGTGGGCGTGCTTCTCTGCCACGGCTTCACCGGTTCGCCTCAGTCGCTCCGCCCCTGGGCCGAGTACCTGGCCGAGCGCGGGCTGACCGTCTCGCTCCCGCTGCTGCCCGGGCACGGGACGCGCTGGCAGGACATGCAGCTCACCGGCTGGCAGGACTGGTACGCCGAGGTCGACCGGGCGCTGCGCGAGCTGCTGGAGCGGTGCGAGCAGGTCTTCGTCTTCGGGCTCTCCATGGGCGGCGCGCTGACGCTGCGGCTGGCGGCCCGGCACGGGGACGCGATCAGCGGCATCGTCCTCGTCAACCCGGCCAACAAGGTGCACGACCCGCTGGCCGTCGCCCTTCCGGTGGTCAAGCACTTCATCCGGTCGACGCCGGGGATCGCCAGCGACATCGCGAAGCCCGGCTCTGCGGAGGTCGGCTACGACCGGGTCCCGACGAAGGCCGCGCACTCGCTGCGGAAGTTCTTCCAGCTCGTGGACACCGAGCTGCCGCAGGTCACTCAGCCCGTGCTGCTGCTCCACAGCCCCCAGGACCACGTGGTCCCGCCGGTGGACTCGGCGCGGATCCTGTCCCGCGTGTCGTCGGCCGACGTCACCGAGACCCTGCTGGAACAGAGCTACCACGTGGCGACGTTGGACCATGACGCGGAGCGGATCTTCGCGGACAGCTACGCGTTCATCGGGCGGCTCGCGAAGAGTGTCGGCAGGGAGGGGGCGGCCAGCGGTGGCTGAGCACGAGGAGTCCTCCGGGGGCGTGCCCCCGCTGGACGAGGAAGCGGCGTGGGCCGCGATCGTCGCCGGGTACGGACAGGAACCGCCGGACCCGCCGGGGGCGAGGCCGTTCCGGCCGATCGAGAACCTGATGCTGCCGGAGGAGGACGTGAAGCCCGAGCCCAAGCCCGAGCCCAAGCCGGAGCCTCCGGCGGCCGAGCCGAAGCCGGAGCCGGAGCCGGAGCCCGGGCTGGGCAGCTCGATCACGTTCGCCCCGGGCGTGGGCGTACCGGTACCGACCCCCGCGCCGGGCCCCAGGGACCACACCCCGGCCGAGCCGGCGGACGAGGGCCACTTCGTGCCCCCGGAACCGGAGCTGCCGGAGGCGGACACGACGGCGAAGTTCGCGTGGCTCGCGGTGATCGGCGGGCCGGTGCTGCTGTTGCTGGCGGTGCTGTTCCAGTGGGACATGACGTGGTGGCTGACCACCCTGGGCATCGGCGGCTTCCTGGGCGGCTTCGCCACCCTGATCGCCCGCATGTCGGGCGGCGACGACGAGGACGACGACGACCCGGGGCGCGGCGCGGTGGTGTAGGCGGTCGGGGGTACGCGCCTTGCGGCGCGGGCCCGCTATCTCCCCCGCGAGGGGTGCGGGCGGGGCGGTGGCCGCCCACCCGCCCCCTTGTCTGCGGGCCGGGGGGCGGGGAGCGGTATCCCCTTGGGCGGTCTCGCAGCTGGTTCGGGGGTTTCCCGTCAGTCCCATCGTCCTTCCGTGTCGTGCCGGTCCCTCAAGGGCGCTCCCTTCGGTCGCGTCGCTACGCGATCGCCTTCGGCGACCCTTGACCGACCGACCCGCCCCGGAAAGCCGAAAGACTGCCGGGAACCCCCCAAAGGAACGGTCACGGGGCAGGAGAGCAGGGGCGGCCGTGTCAGCGATGAGGCGACGGGGCCGGGCCTCGGCCCGCCGGGCATCCGGGCCCGTGGATGCCGGATTCGGGGCCGGGGGCGCGACTAGGCGCACGAGAGGTTGATCAGCGCGACCTGCGGACCACCCAGGCGCGACAGATCGCTACGCGCTCCCCTGGTCTCGGCGGCCGGCGACCGCCTGTGGCTGATACCCGCACCAGAGGTTGATCAGGGCAGCGTGGGAAGCACATGGGCGAGACGGATCGCTACGCGCTTCTCTGATCTCGGCGGCCGGCGGCCGTCCGGGGCTGGTCGTGGGCGGGTTCGACGTTGGTGGCGGCGGTCGTGAATTCGCGGCCGGAGGCGTTGCGGATGTAGGCGAGCTCCATCCAGCGCTCGATACCGGTGTCGGAGACGTTCTCGCTGATCACCGCCATCAGCACGCCCTCGGTACCCGATGCGATGTCGCGGACGCGCTGGCGGAGGAGGCGGTGGGGCACGTACTCGTAGCACTCACTCATCGGACGCCGCCTTGAAGGTCGTGAGGAAGCGCTCCCAACCGGCTTGGGCGCGATCGAGGAGCTCCTGGCTGGCTCTGGCATCGAGCCCTCGCCAGGGCGGTGTTTCCGGTTTGTCGTCTGCATGGAAAGGCATGGGGCGGTTCCTCCGGCTGGCTGGCGTGCTGGTTCGATCGGGCACACCAAGAGGATCTGGTGACATTGGGTACACCGTCGATATCCGCACGGTAATCTCACGGTGGGATGGGGTCCCATCTCGTAGGCGGATGACGGAAGTCGTCGTGGCCACACGCCTGGTACCGGCTTCCCTGCCCGATTGGGCCTGGGAGCGGGCGGAGGTGCGTCAGGCTCTTCGCGCGCGTGACGTGGGTGCGATGTTCCGCTACGTGCAGCAGTACAGCGGTGTAAGTCAGGGGCGCATTGCTGCGGCGGTCGGCATGACGCAGGCACGTGTGAACGAGATCATCAACCGTCGCCGTGAGGTGTCGCGTCTCGACGTCTATGAGCGGATCGCTGACGGGCTGGGCATGCCGGATGACGCTCGCCATCTCCTGGGGCTGGCGGCGGGCCGTGAGCGGCGCTCCGGCGGCGCCGCGTTCGATCTCGCGGTGTTTCCAGAAGTCGTCCGCGTGTACTCCGCCCAGGTCTCCGCTAGGGAGGAGATCCAGCAGCAAGCAGGCGAGGCCGAAGAGATCGACATTCTTGCCGTCCGTGGTCTTGGTCTGGTCGGCCTGAAGGACTCAATGCTGCGAACTCACCTCGCGAGGAAGGCCAGTGATATTCGTGTCCGGGTGCTGTTGCTCGATCCGGAGTCGCCGGCCCTTGCCATACGAGCGGCCGAGATCGGCGAATCGCCGGAATCGCTCGCCAGCGGTGTACGACTGGCCGAGGCTCGACTGCGCGAGCTTGCGGGAATCTGCGATATCGAGGTGTACAGGTACGCCATGCTGCCTACATGGCGGTTGATCCGGGCTGACTCCGTCCTGTTCGTCGGAGCGTTCGATGCAGGGTGGGAAGGGCACGAGTCCGCCACGTACAAGGTGATGGAGACACCGCACGGTCCTCTGTTCCGAGGCTTTCGGCGCATGTTCGAGGTGATCGTCAGGGGCGCGGAACGCACGGTTTGAGGGAGGACGGACGAATGATCGAAGCGGAGCTGAAGGCCCGTGTGCCCGTGCCGCAGGAGACGTTGAGGCGGCTGGACGCCCGGGCTGAGGGCCGGGCTGAGGTGTATCGGGACACTTACTACGACACGGTGGACGGAGGCTTGGGGGCCAAGGACCAAGAGCTTCGAGTCCGCACGGTGCACGCTTCGGATTCGACCCGCACGGTCCTCACCTACAAGGGCGCCCGGGTCGATGAGGCGTCTGGATCCAAGCCGGAGCACGAGACTCGGGTTGAAGACGCCGAGGCCGTACACGCCATGCTCCGCGCCCTCGGCTATGCCCCGGCCATCGAGTTCGAGAAGAGGTGCAGGAACTACTCCTTCCAGGCGCGGGGCCGGCAGATGCTCGCCACCTTGGTGCGGGTCCCCGAGCTGGACGGCACTTTCCTGGAGTTGGAGACCCTCGTCGAGGAAGCCGACGTGCCTGCGGCACTCGATGATGTCCGTGCTGTTCTGGCTGAGCTGGGCATTGGCGCGGACGACTTCACTCGTGAGCTGTACACCGATGCCGTGAAGGCTCGTCGCCGGGGCTAGAACCCCTTCCGAGCCCAAGGCGCGAGTTCACGCAGACGGGAAGGGAGGACATGACATGGAGGCCGGAGCAACAACCGGCACTGCACCCGCCGTTGCAGGCGCGCAGACGGGTGAGGAGACGTTCTCGGGGGTTTGGCTGAGCCGCTACGAGTTCTTCTCTTCGAGCCGGGACGCCTCGTACGAGGGCAAGCACTACGTAGTGATCGTCCAGCACGGGAATCGGCTCACCGTTCAGAGCCTGCCAGGGGCGAGCAGCAACCCGGACAGCCCGCTCACCCTCGACCTCACCGTCGACCGCAACGTGGTCACGGGTACCTGGGTCGAGCAGACTGCCGCAGACGGCTACTACAACGGGGCCCGCTACCACGGAGCCATCCAACTCCTGGTCGAGCCGACCGGACGGCGCATGGCCGGCAAATGGGTCGGTTTCGGCAAGGACTTCGACGTGAACACCGGCCCTTGGGAACTGCGGCTGGTGGACCGATCCACGACCAAGGCGACGCTGGAGAGGCACAGCCGGCCCCCGGAGTGAGCCGACCTTCCCACAGTGCTGATACCCGCACCAGAGGGCGATCAAAGCGCCGTGGGAAGCGCGTCAGATCGCTACGCGCTTCTCTCATCTCGGCGGCCGTCTGTCGTCTGCGGCCGATGCCTCTCAGGGGCTGAGGAGACAGCTGGTGAAGCCGTCGCGGACGAGAGACTGATATGCGGCATGCACGTCCTGCGGTACGTGCTGGGCGATGGCGAAGCCCTGCCTCGGGTACTCGATCACGCGTTGCAGGTCGCCAACAATCATGCTGATCACGGATTCCTCGTCGTCCACGCCCTTGAGGTAAGCGTCGAAGGACAACGGGTCGGAAGCGCAAACCACTTCGATGTCAGGCCACTGCTCGCGGCAGGTGGCGAAGGCCCGTCGCTCCATGTACGGCATGCTGATCAGCAGCACGGAGCCGGGCCGGACGCCGGCGGCGGTCAGCACCTCGCGCGCGAACGCGATGTTCTGCCCGGTGTTGGCGGCCTTCGGCTCCAGCAGCATCGCGTGGGCGGGTACGCCGAGCGCGAGGGCATGTTCGTGGAAGTGCACTGCTTCGCCACGCGGGAACACGTTGATGGTGGCCGCGCTGTTGCCGCCGGTGAGCACCAGGGTGGGGAAGAGCCCGGCTTTGTACAGGTCGGCGGCGTAGGTGCTGACGCCGAGGTCGTTGCAACCCAAGGCGATGGCCACATCGCACGGGCGGAGTTCGTGACGCATGTGGTGGTAATCCCAGATCAGCTGGGCTGCCTGCCGCTGCTCCTCCGTGACTTCCTGCGGTCGTCCGTCTGCCACTACCTGCTCCCTGGTCGGTGGTGTAGGGGCTTGAAGGCTCCCTCGCACGTCCGTCTGATGGCCTCGATGCTACGTAGTTGACGTCCGAGGTCGGACTGTGCGGCGATCTGAGCGGCTTCGTCGAGAAGGCGGATCCCCTCGTCACGGGTGGCGGGAGCAGTGCGAAAGATGTGGGCTTGAGCGGTGGTGGCGCTCTGGTCGCCCTCTGGTGCGGGTATCAGCCACAGGCGGTCGCCGGACGCCGAAACGACAGGAGCGCGTAGCGATCTGGTGCGTCTGGGTGCTCCGCAGGTCACTCTGGTCGCCCTCTCGTGCGGGTAGCCGAGCCCCCGGCCCCGGACCAGGCCTCCAAGGGCCCGGATGCCCAGTCGGCCAACGCCCGGCCCCTCGTCTCGTCCCTGACGGGCCCGCTCCCCCTCTCCTGCCCCGTGACCGTTCTTTTGGGGGCTTCCCGGCAGTCCTTGTCTTTCCGGGGCGGGACGGGCTGTCAAGGGTCGCCGAAGGCGATCACGAAGTGACGCGACCGAAGGGAGCGCCCTTGACAGGCCGGCACGACACGGAAGGACGATGGGACTGACGGGAAACCCCCAAACCAGCTGCGAGACCGCCCCAGGGGCTACCGCTCACCCACCCCACCGGCCCGCAGACAAGGGGGCGGGTGGGCAGCCACCGACCCGCCCCACGGGGTCGAGGGGGAGATAGCGGGCCCGCGCCGTAGTAGTCAGCCCCCCGCCGGCAGGCGGAGCGTCGCCAGGACCGGGAGGTGGTCCGTTGCTGCGCGGAGGTCGGGGGTGGTGACCCCCGGGAGGCGCGCCGGGACGCCGCAGGCCAGGACCTCCACGCCCCGCGAGGCGAACACCGCGTCGATCCGCCGGTCCGGTGCCGCCGAGGGGAAGGTGTCGCCGTCGCCCCACGGGGACACCGTCCAGCAGTCCTGGAGCGTCCCCGACAGCCGGCCGAAGGCGGGACCCCCCGCCGCCTCGTTGACGTCGGCGGCCGCGATCACGTGCGGTGCGCCCAGCGCGGCGGCCCGGTCCAGGAGCAGGTCCGCCTGGGCCCGCCGTTCCCGCGCGTCCAGCGAGAGGTGGGCGCTGACCACCCCGACCCGGGCGGCCCCGAAGCGGACGACGGCGGTCGCGAAGCCCCTGCGGTGCAGGCCGGGGGTGCGCGGGAGCAGAACGTCCTCGGTGCGCTCCACGAAGGCCCGTAGCGAGCACAGCAGCAGCGGCCCGGCCGCCGTCGCTCCGCCGCTGAGCACCACGAGGTCGGTCTTCGCGGCCAGCCTCGCCGCGTGCTTGCGCCAGCGGAAGAACCGGGGCGCTTCCTGTACGAGGACCAGGTCCGGGGCGCAGGCGCGGATGACCCGGGCCAGGGCCTCCTCGTCGTCGCGCAGCGAGCGGATGTTGTAGCTGAGCGCCCGGATCACGGCTGAACCGTCGGGCTCGGTCACGGACTTCGGCAGGGTGTGCAGCGTGTGCGGCATGCCCCGAACATACGCAGCCGCCCGCCGCTCCCACAGGGGGCGCGGCGGGCAGTGACTGCCGAACGGGAGGGCGGGGTGTCAGCCCTGGCGGGCCAGGTCCGCGGCGCCGACGAGCCCGGCCTTGCCGCCGAGCTGTGCGGCGAGCACCTGTGCGTGCGGGCGCCAGGCGCCGCCGACGAGCCAGCGCTTGAAGGACTTGCGGATCGGGTCGAGGACGAGGTCGCCCTCGTCGGAGACGCCGCCGCCGACGATGAACGCCGACGGGTCGAAGAGGGAGGCGAGGTCGGCCAGGCCGGCGCCGGCCCAGCGGGCGAGCTCGCGGAAGGCGTCGATGGCGACGAGGTCGCCGGCCCGGGCGGCCTCGCTGATGTGCTTGCCCTCGATGCCGTCGGCGGTGCCGTCGCCGAGGCCGAGCAGGATCGCCGCGTTCTCGGGGGTGGCGTTGGCGCGCTGCTTCGCGTACCGGACGAGGGCGCGGCCGGAGGCGTACTGCTCCCAGCAGCCCTGGCTGCCGCAGCCGCAGAGCAGGCCGTCGGGGACGACCCGGATGTGGCCGAATTCGGCGGCGACGCCGAAGCGGCCGCGGCGCAGCTTGTTGCCGATGATGATGCCGCCGCCGAGGCCGGTGCCGAGGGTGATGCAGATGACGTCCTCGTGGCCCTGGCCCGCGCCGAAGCGGTATTCGCCCCAGGCGGCGCAGTTCGCGTCGTTCTCGACGACGACGGGCAGGCCGATGCGCTGTTCGACCTTGTCCTTGAGCGGTTCGTGCCGCCAGTTGATGTTGGGTGCGAAGAGCACCGTGGCGCGCTTGTCGTCGACGTATCCGGCGGCGCCGATGCCGACGGCGTCGATGGTGTGGTTGCTGCTGACCTCGGAGACGGCGGCGCAGATCGCCTCCGTCACGCCGTCCGCGGTCGGCGGGGTGGGCACCTTGTACGTCTCAAGGATGGTGCCCTCTTCGTCGACCACGCCGGCCGCGATCTTCGTGCCGCCGATGTCGACGCCGATGGTGAGTCCCATTAGTCCCTCGGTTTCCGGTCAAACCCCGCCACGGCCAACCGTACACGGGGCCGGCGGAGGTTCAGTCGAGATCGATCCGCTCGGCCGGGCCCGTATCGGGGCCCTCGTCGCCCTTGTCGGAGGGCTTGCGGGGGGCGGGCGGTTCGTCGTGGGTCCAGCGGCGCTCATGGCCTTCGACGGCGGAGCGGTAGGCGGCGAGGAGTTCGGATCCGGCGGCCGCGAGGTGGCCGAAGACCTCCGGGTTGCGTTCGATGACGGGCTTGGCGGCGGTCTTGGCCTGGTTGACGAACTGGCGTACGGCGTCCTGTGCGGCGGCGCCGACGGCCGGGTTGTTCAGGGAGGAGACCTTGTCGGCGACGGCCTCGAAGAGTTTGAACAGTTCCTCGGCGGCGGTTCCGGTTCCGGTGCCCGTGCCCGTGCCGGACCGTGCCGACCTGCGGCGTTCCTTCTCGGCGGCGAGGTCCTCGGCGCATGCCCGCGCCCAGGCGTCGTCGGCGGCGGGGTGGTCGGTGGCCTCGCTCATGGCGGACTCTCCTGGCGGCAGCTGCGGTGGGTCTTACTTCGACGGTACCCGAACGGCGGTACGGGTCTCAGCGCTCCCTCGGCCACAGCCGCGGGTCGGGGGCGAAGCGGACGCGGAGGGCGCCGTCGGCGAGGGCGGCGCCGGAGACGGTGCAGCGGCGCAGGGCGGAGGGCAGCGGAACGATCCTGCGGTGGGGTCCCGCCGCGACGAGCAGCTCGTCCCCGCGCCGGACCAGATCGAGCTCGCTCTTGCGGGCGCGGGGCAGCGGGATCGCCCAGACGAGCACCCCGTCGTCCGCGAGCCGGTCCTCGACGGTCCAGCCGGGGTCGGGGCCGGGCGCGGGGGCTGGGGCGGGGGCGACCCCCCGGGCGGCGCCGAGCGCCTCCAGGTCGTCGGTGCCCCGGGGGTCCCGGCCGAGGTGGGCCAGCTCGTGGACGGGAAGGCCGGCGCCGGCCCATTCGTCGAGGAAGGCCCGCTGCTGCGCGGCGAGTCCCGCGGCCCAGGGGTGGGCCGCGGCGGCGTCCGGCGGCAGGAGCCGGTTGGCCACGAGGGACTCGGTCCGCAGCTCGTGCAGGGCGAGCCCGAGCAGTCCGGTGCGCAGGGCGGTGCCGGCGGCGGGGCCGGGCTCGGCGACGAGGCGGATCCGGGTGGTGGGTGCCTCCACGACGGCTTGGACGGCGGCCAGCTCCTCGTCCCAGCGTGCGGCGGTCTCGTACAGCCACTGCGCCGGCATGGGCACTCCGGCCAGCTGGGCGAGTACGGGGCGCAGGGCGCGGGCGGCCTGCCGCTCGGCGGGGAGCAGCCGGGCGAGGTAGCGGCGCAGCTGGGCGGGGAGCGCGAGGGTGGCGACGGCCTGGTGCAGCGGGGGCATGTCCACGACGACGAGGTCGGTGGCGGGTTCGGCGGCGGCCCGGCGCAGGGCGCGGAGCAGGGCGAACTGTTCGGCGCCGGGGAGCTCGGTGAGTTCCTCGGCGCCGAGGGGGCGGCCGCCGAGCATGCCGATGAGGGAGGCGCCGCGTTCCTGGAGGGCGGCGAGCTCGGTGCGGAACTCCTGGCCGGAGTCGACGGGGGTGACGCGCAGCCCCGGGATCCCGTCGGGGAGGGGGGCGGCGCCGGCGTCGCACAGCAGCAGCACCCGCTGTCCGTCGCGCGCGGCGGCGAGTGCGGTGGCGGCTGCGACGGTGCTGCGGCCTGCGCCTCCGGGGCCGGTGACGAGGAGGGTCTGCATGGTGGTGCCGTGCCTTTGCTCTTCTGGTCCGTGCTGCGCGGGTCCCCTTCCGGGCGCCGCGCGCGCGGTGTCCCGGAAGGGCCCGGTGCGTCAGGAGCGGGGGGTCTCGACGCGCTTCTTCAGGCCGGCCAGGGCGCGGTCGATGATGACCTTCTCCGCCTTGCGCTTGATCATGCCGAGCATGGGGATCTTGACGTCCACGGTCAGCTGGTAGGTGACCTCGGTGCGTCCGCCGTCCAGGGGGGCCAGCCGGTAGGAGCCGTCCAGCTGCCGCAGCATCTGGGACTTGTCGAGCGTCCAGCTGACCTCGTCGGCGCCCTTCCAGGTGTACGCGAGGGTGTGGTCGTCCTTGATCGCGCCGGCGTCCAGCAGGAGGCGGACCTTCTCGGCGCGGCCTTCGGCGTCGGTGGCGAGCACCTCGGCCTCCTTCACCTCGCCGGTCCACTCCGGGTAGCGGGCGAAGTCGGCGATCACGGCCATCACGTCGGCCGGGGAGGCATCGATCGTGATGCTTGAGCTGGTGTGTTCCGCCATCGCGGTGGCTCCTCCGGGGAGTGAGTCGAGGAAGTGTGCGGCCTGCGGCCGCCGCGTGCAGGCTACCGTGCGTGTGGAGGTCACCACTCCAGGGAGGTCACCCGGAGGTCACCACTCCAGCGCCCAGGGCCTTCCGGTGGCGGCGAAGTGGCCGACGTTCACGCACTCGGTGGCGCCGATCCGGGCCCGCCGCGCCA
Source organism: Streptomyces sp. NPDC033966 (assembly GCF_055575955.1). Taxonomy (NCBI): domain Bacteria; kingdom Bacillati; phylum Actinomycetota; class Actinomycetes; order Kitasatosporales; family Streptomycetaceae; genus Streptomyces; species Streptomyces sp. NPDC033966. The sequence continues at coordinate 389,059 of NZ_JBVIRQ010000004.1, forward strand.
GCGGCTGGTGGACGTGGCCGAAGAGGGCGTACCGGGGCCGGGTCCGGCGGATCGCGGCGAGCAGGGCTTCGCTGCCCCGCTCGAAGCGGCGTGCGACGGTGTCGTAGCAGAGCTCGGGGACCTCCGGCGGGATGTGCGAGCAGAGCACGTCGACCTCGCCGAGGGCCTCGACCTTGGCGGCGTACTCCTCCGGGTCGACCTCGTAGGGCGTGCGCATGGGCGAGGGCAGTCCGCCGCCGACGAAGCCGAAGACGCGGCCGCCGATCTCCACGCGCTGGCCGTCGAGGACGGTGGTGCCGGGTCCGGCGTACTCGCTCCACAGGCCGGGGACGTCGACGTTGCCGTACGTCGCGTACGTCGGGCTGGGGAAGGCGGCGAACATCTGCGCGTACTGCCGGCGCACCGCTTCCTCGATCATGCGTTCCCGGTCGAGTCCGTCCCACAGCCGGCGGCCGAATTCGCGCGCTTCCGCGAAGCGGCGGGCGGTGCGCAGTTCGACGATGCGGTGGGCGTTCTCGACGCCGAACAGGTCGGGGAAGATGCCGCGGGAGTGGTCGGCGTAGTCGAGGAAGAGCACCAGGTCGCCGAGGCAGAGGAGCGCGTCGGCGCCGTCTCCGGCGCGTGCGAGCGCTTCGGTGTTGCCGTGTACGTCGCTGACGACGTGGACCCGCGTACGACTCTTCCTGCCACCCATGCCGCTCACCCTAGGGGGGCCGGCCCGGGCCGGGTAGAGGGAGGGTCGCAGGCGGCCGGACCTGCGGTTACTTCCGAGTCGCGCACACGGTCGACTACTGTCGGCAGCGTATTGGCGGTTCTTGCGGCGCATCGTGATGTACAGAATGTGACGCACGGAACATCTGGCCGGTTCCCTCTATCGGGAACCCACTACCGGTGGGTAACGTCCGGTCGGTCCACACGGTGGCGATGGCGCCCAGAGGAGCAGCAGTCTTGCGCGAGTTCAGCCTTCCGGCCCTGTACGAGGTCCCGTCGGACGGGAACCTGACGGATCTCATCCGCCGCAACGCCGCCCAGCACCCAGACACCGCCGTCATCAGCCGCAAGGTCGACGGCCGGTGGCAGGACGTGACCGCGACGGAGTTCCTCGCCGAGGTGCGGGCCGCCGCCAAGGGCCTGATCGCCTCCGGCATCGAGCCCGGCGACCGGGTCGCCCTGATCTCCCGCACCCGCTACGAGTGGGTGCTGTTCGACTTCGCGATCTGGACCGCGGGCGGCGTCACCGTCCCCGTGTACGAGACCAGCTCCCCCGAGCAGATCCAGTGGATCCTCGGCGACTCCGGGGCCGTCGCGGCCATCGTGGAGAGCCCCGGGCACAGCGCGAGCGTGGCCTCCCTGCGCGACCGGCTCCCGGAGCTGCGCGAGGTCTGGGAGATCGAGAAGGACGCCCAGGGCGTGCTCGTGGCCGCCGGCGCCGAGGTCAGCGACGCCGAGGTGGACGCGCGCAGCGCCCTCGCGGTCGCCGACGACCCGGCCACGATCGTCTACACCTCGGGCACCACCGGCCGCCCCAAGGGCTGCGTGCTGACCCACCGCAACTTCTTCGCCGAGTGCGGCAACGTGGTGGAGCGGCTGAAGCCGCTCTTCCGCACCGGCGAGTGCTCCGTGCTGCTCTTCCTCCCGGCCGCGCACGTCTTCGGCCGCCTGGTGGAGGTGGCGGCGGTGCTGGCGCCGATCCGGCTGGGCTGCGTACCGGACATCAAGAACCTCACCGACGAGCTGCAGTCCTTCCGCCCCACGCTGATCCTCGGCGTGCCGCGCGTCTTCGAGAAGGTCTACAACTCGGCGCGGGCCAAGGCCCAGGCCGACGGCAAGGGCAAGATCTTCGACGCGGCCGCCGACACGGCGATCGCGTACAGCCGGGCGCTGGACACCCCCTCGGGCCCGTCCTTCGGCCTGAAGCTGAAGCACAAGCTGTTCTCCAAGCTCGTCTACTCCAAGCTGCACGCCGTCCTCGGCGGGCGCGGCGAGTACGCGATCTCCGGCGGCGCCCCGCTCGGCGAGCGGCTGGGCCACTTCTTCCGCGGCATCGGCTTCACGGTCCTGGAGGGCTACGGCCTGACGGAGACCTGCGCGGCCACCGCCTTCCTCCCGTGGGACAAGCAGAAGATCGGTACGGTCGGCCAGCCGCTGCCCGGTTCCGTGCTGCGCATCGCCGACGACGGTGAGGTGCTGGTGCACGGCGAGCACGTCTTCAAGGAGTACTGGAAGAACGAGGCGGCCACCGCCGAGGCGATGACGGACGGCTGGTTCCACACCGGCGACGTCGGCACCCTCGACGAGGACGGCTACCTCAAGATCACCGGCCGTAAGAAGGAACTCATCGTCACGGCCGGCGGCAAGAACGTCGCCCCCGCGGTGATCGAGGACCGGATCCGGGCGCACGCGCTGGTCGCGGAGTGCATGGTGGTCGGCGACGGGCGGCCGTTCGTGGCCGCGCTGGTCACCATCGACGAGGAGTTCCTCGGCCGGTGGGCCGCGGAGAACGGCAAGCCGGCCGGGGTGACGGCGGCGGAGCTGCGCGAGGACGCGGAGCTGATCGCCGCCGTCCAGAAGGCCGTCGACGACGGCAACGCGGCGGTGTCCAAGGCGGAATCGGTGCGGAAGTTCCGCATCCTGGGCTCCCAGTTCACGGAGGAGTCCGGCCACATCACGCCGTCGCTGAAGCTGAAGCGCAACGTGGTGGCGAAGGACTTCGCGGACGAGATCGACGCTCTGTACCGCGGTTAGACACGGCCTGGGTCTCAGGGCTGGGCGAGGATCCGCTCCATGTTCCGCTCGGCGAGGGCCGTGATCGTCACGAACGGGTTCACGCCGAGCGAGCCGGGTACGAGTGACCCGTCGAGCACGTACAGCCCCTGGTAGCCCTTGACCCGCCCGTAGGCGTCGGTGGCCTCGCCGAGGACGCAGCCGCCGAGCGGGTGGTAGGTGAAGTCGTCGGCGAAGGCCTTGTTGTCGCCGAACAGGTCGTAGCGGTAGATGGTGACGTTGCGGCGGTTGATCCGGTCGAAGAGGTTCTTGGCCGCCGCGACCGCCGGGGCGCTCTGGTCCCGCCTCCAGTTCAGCCGCGCCGAGTCGCTCGCGGCGTCGTAGGTGAAGCGGGCCCGCTCCGGGTTCCTGGTGATGGCCAGGTACATCGAGATCCAGTGCTCGATGCCCATGGGGAGCGGGGCGATCTCCGCGAAGACCGGGTTGGCCGCGTTGTCCCAGTCGTCGATGCCGAGGGCGGGCATGGTGGCCTGGTTGCAGCCGACCGTGTCCCACAGGTGGTTGGCGCGGGCGGTCATGACGTTGCCGTTGGGGCCCCAGCCGAGTCCGACCTTCTCGCTGAGCGCGGGCAGTGCTCCGGTCTCGCGGGCGCGCAGCAGGATCTCGGTGGTGCCGAGGCTGCCGGCGCCCAGGAAGAGCTGCCGGCAGCCCAGTTCGCGGACCTGGGTGACGCGGCCGGTGAGGTCGCTGGTGTGCACGGTCAGGACGTAGCCTCCGGCCGGGTCCTGGCGTACGGCGACCACGCGCTGCATGGTCTCGATGGTGACGTTGCCGGTGCCGAGGGCGGCGGCGAGGTAGGTCTTGTCGACGCTCTTCTTGCCGTGGTTGTTGCCGTAGATCACCTCGCCGGCGAGGGCGGAGCGGGTGGCGGTGCCGGCGGCCTCGCGCTTCATGTACTCGAAGTCGTAGACGTTGGGCACGAAGGTGGTCTTCAGCCCGGTGTTCTGGGCGTGTTTTCGGGAGATCCGGGCGAAGCGGTACCACTCCGTGGACTCGAACCAGGCGGGGTCGATCTCGTTGACGCCGAGCATGGCGCGGGCGCGGGGGTAGTAGGTGCCGTACATCTCCCCGGCGTCCACGCCGGGGAACACCTCGGTGAAGTAGGAGCGTCTGGGGGTCGGGGCCATGCCGCCGTTGACGAGGGAGCCGCCGCCCACGCCGCGGCCCACGTAGACGGACATGTCCCCGTGGTTCACGCGGTCCAGGACCCCGGGGTAGGGGCTGATGTCGCGGTTGACCACGTCGAGCCAGAGGAACTGGGCGAGCGGAGCCTCGGTGCGGTTGCGGAACCACATGGAGCGCTGGTCGGGCGCGGACGTGGAGGGGAAGACCTTGCCGTCGGGCCCGGGGGTGTCCCACAGCCGCCCCATCTCCAGGACGACGGTCCGGACGCCGGCCTGCCCGAGGCGCAGCGCGGCGACGGCGGATCCGTAGCCGGAGCCGACGACGACGGCGGGCGCGTACGGGGCGGCGGGGGGTTCCGCCGCGGCGGCGGCGCCGAGTCCGATGCGGGTGATGCCGAGGGCTGCGGCGGCGCGGAGGGCGTTGCGGCCGAGTTGACGGCGCGTCAGGTTGTGTGTCATGGCCGCATCATGAGCGGATTCCGCCCAACCGGCCATAACTCGCACTGCCATGTATGTGAGTAACAGTCAGACATGTGTGGACCGTAGCCACGCGGGGGGCCTGGCCGGCCGTTTTGGCGGAGTCCGCCCGCGGATGAGCGTGGGTGACCGTGGTTGACCGGCGATGCCGCCTCTTGTCGGTACTCCGCTCGCCCGGTGGCCTCGGCCGAGGCCCGTGGGTCGGGTGCGGGTGGTTGGTCGCTGCGCGGGGCGAGGTCCCCTACCCGCCCTTCGCCCGTTCCCCGGGCTCCGCCCGGACCCCTTCTGGGGGCTCCGCCCCCAGACCCTCCCCCAGCTACCGCTGGGAGGTGCCCCCAGCGCCTCAAACGCCGGCGGGGCTGAAAGGTCCCGGGCTGCGCCCCGGACCCCGCGCCTCAATCGCCGGCGGGGCTGGGATTTGCCGGTCCGGGTCGGCAACCTCCGCCCCGCCGGCGTTTGAGGCGCGGGCGCGGTAGCGCCGTGCAGTGAGCCGCACCGGCGCGGAGCGCCAGGTCCCCCCAGCCGCGCCCGGCGACTGAGGCCTGGGGGTCCCCCCGGACGGAGTCTGGGGGAGGGTGAAGGGCGGGGAGGGGCAAGCCCCGCGCAGCGGCACCCCACCCGCACCCGCCCCACCGCCCCCAGCCACCCGAACCGATCCCGCCCCGGGTCCGCCGGACGGAGTCCGGCGCAGCGGCGCGAAGCCGGGGAGGCCCGCCAGGGCCGAGCCGCGCGAGCGGCGCGTCAAGGAGAGGACCGCGGGAAAATCACAGCAACGCGCGGAGCCCCTCGGCCAGGTGGTCCCAGCGCCACTGGCGTTCCACCCACGCGCGGCCCGCCTCGCCCATGCGGGCGCGGAGCTCCGGGTCGCGGAGCAGGGTGATGACGCGGTCCGCCGCGTCGTCGGGGGCGCCGCCCCGGACCACCCAGCCGGTCTCTCCGTCCAGCACCGCGTCCGGCGCCCCGCCCGAGTCGCCCGCGACCACCGGCAGGCCCGTCGCCGAGGCCTCCAGGTAGACGATGCCGAGCCCCTCCACGTCCAGCCCGCCCCGCCGGGTCCGGCACGGCATCGCGAAGACGTCCCCCGCCCCGTAGTGCGCCGGCAGCTCCGACCACGGGACGGCGCCCGTGAAGACCACCGAGTCCGCGACCCCCTTCGCGGCGGCCAGCGCCCGCAGGTCCGCCTCGTACGGCCCGCCGCCGACGATCAGCAGCGCCGCGTCCGGCACCGCCGCCAGGATCCTCGGCATCGCCTCGATCAGGGTGTCCTGCCCCTTGCGCGGGACGAGACGGGAGACGCACACCACCACCGGGCGGTCGGACAGGCCCAGCCGGGCCCGGACCTCCGCTCCGCCCGAGCCGGGGTGGAAGGTCTTCTCGTCGACCCCCGGCGGGAGTTGGACCATCCGCGCCGCCGCCCGCTCCGTCACCGCCGAGGCGATCCGCGAGCGCGTGTACTCCCCGAGGTAGGTCAGGGTGTCCGTGCCCTCGCCGATCCGCCGCAGCAGCTGCCGCGCGGCCGGCAGCTGCGCCCAGCCGGCCTCGTGCCCGTGGGTGGTGGCGACGATCCGCCGCGCACCCGCCCTCCGCAGCGCCGGGCCCATCAGCCCCAGCGGGGCCGCGGCTCCGAACCACACCGACTCGCAGCCGTGTTCGCGCAGCAGGGACACCGCCCGGCGGGTCACCCGGGGCGTCGGCAGCAGCATGGTCGTACGGTCGCGCACGACCCGGAACGGCTGTTCCGCGTCGAAGGCGGCGGTGGCCTCGCGGCCCTCCGCACCGTGCTTCCAGGTGGACGCGTAGACGACGACCCGCTCGGGGTCCAGCCGCAGCGCCATGTTGTGCAGGAAGGCCTGGATGCCGCCCGGGCGCGGCGGGAAGTCGTTCGTCACGATCAGCGTCTTGTGCATCCCCGCCAACGTACCGGACCGCTACCGCAGCTCCTGCCGCAGCGTCTCCTGCCAGGCGGCCGTGAGCCCGGCCGGGTCCGTCCCCAGGGCCTGTTCCAGCGCGGCCGGCAGGGCTTCGCGGCCGGCCAGCTCGTAGAGGCGCACCAGCGCCGCCTCGCCCCAGCGGGCGGCGACGAGCCTGCAGGCCAGCCAGGCGCCCTCGTACGCCCGGGCGGCCGCCGACGGGTCGCCGCCGAAGGTGAAGTCGCCGTCGGCGGGGAGCGCGCCCGGCAGCTCGCCGCGGCGCACGGCGCGCGCCAGCTCGGGGGCGCCCTCCGCCGGGGTGGTGGGGGTCCCCCGGTACGCCGCCCAGTCCGCGAAGCCCTCGGACAGCCACTGCGGGGTCCGCGCCGAGGTGGCGGCGCGGGTCGCGACGTGGGTGACCTCGTGGGTGAGGACGATCCGCCGCCCGGCCTCCGAAAGGCCCGCGTACCCCTCCGGGTTGACGACGACCCGGTCGGCCGGCGCCGGGCCGCCGCCGGTGCTGCCGGTGGTGACGGCCCCCAGGCCCCGGTAGGTGTCGGCCGGCCGGCCCAGCAGCGCGGCCATCGCGTCCAGCGTCGCGGGGGCCAGGACCACCACCCGTCCCGCCCACTGCCCCGGCCAGGCGGCGCTCACCGCCGGCACCGCCCGGTCGGCCTCGGCCGCGAGGGCGGACAGCTCCGGCCGGCTCCGGCCGACGCCGAGGACCAGGCTGTGCTCCCCGCGCACGGCGGCCGGATCGCCCTGGTCCCACAGCTGCGCCGGCGCGCCGGGGGCGGGCCGGTCGGCGGTGACCCGCCAGCCCGTGCCGTCCCGGAGCAGCTCCACCTCGCGGGCCGAGGAGGCCGGTGCCGCGTCGTAGCCGGCCAGCCGGTAGCGCAGCTCCGCACGCGCGAAGGCCCGTACGCCGTCCTGCCGGACCGAGGTGACCCCGTACGACCAGCCCTCCAGCGGGATCCCGGCGAGCCTCGCGGGCGGGGCCGCCGACCAGTCGGCCACGGCCCGCCGTACGGCCGCGTCGGCGGGGGCGACGGGCGCCGGGTCCGCGCAGCCGGCCACCGCGGGGAGCGGGCACAGCGCGAGCGCGAGGAGGCGTACGGCGGTGCGGCGGCGGACCGGGATCATCCGCCGATCGTACGCAGGGCCGGACTCAGGGCCGGGTCACCGAGGACACCGGCATCATCCCGACGGGGTCGTACCGCACCCGCGCGCCCGGGTAGGGGGCGTGCACCACCTGGCCGTTGCCCACGTACATGCCGACGTGGCTGGCGTCGGAGCGGTACGTCACCAGGTCCCCGGGCTGCGCCTGCGAGAGCGGGACCTGCCGGCCCGCGTACCGCTGGGCCTGCGAGGTGCGCGGCAGGGAGACCCCGGCCTGACGGTACGACCACACCATCAGCCCGGAGCAGTCGAAGCCGGAGGGGCCGGTGGAGCCCCACACGTACGGCCGGCCGACGGCGGCCCGGGCGGCCATCACGGCGGCCATGGCGCGGCCCGAGGCCCGGCCGCCTCCGGAGGGCAGGCCGGGCAGGCCGTCGGCCTGGCCGCGGCCGCCGGAGCGGGATGCGCGCTCGAAGTCGGCGCGCTCCTCGGAGGGCATCTCGTTGAGCAGCCGGCGCGCGGCGGCGAGCTTGGCCGTGACGGAACGCTTCTGGGTGGCCACCTCGGTGCGCAGGGCCTCCAGTTCGGCGAGTTTGCGGGAGGCCTCCTGGCGCTGCTGCCCGATCCGCCGCTGCTCCTCGCGGAGTTCGCCCAGCTGCTGGGCCCGGCGGCCGCTGAGCCGGCCGAGGACGGCGGCCTTGTCGAGGTAGGCGGCGGGGTCGTCGGAGAGCATCAGCTCGACGGTGGGGTCGAGGCCGCCGGAGCGGTACTGGGCGCCGGCGAAGGTTCCGAGGACCCCGCGCATGGTGTTGATGCGGTCCTGGCCGCGGGCCACCGCGTCCTGGGCCCGGCTGATCTCGGTGCGCAGGGCGTCGGCCTTCTCGCCGGCCTGGTTGTAGCGCTCGGTGGCCTGCTCGGCCTCCTCGAAGAGCCGGTCGACCTGGGCGCGGGCGCCGCCCGCGGGTTCCTCGGGAAGCCCCGGGGAGGCGAGCGCGGGCGCGCCCGTGATGGCCACGGCGGCGCCGGCCGCGGCGGCGGTGAAGGCGGTGACCTTGGTGTTCCGGTCGAGGCCGCTGAGCCCGGGCCGGCGGTGGGACGCCATGGGGAACCGCTCCCTTCCGCTGCGCGGGGCCCGGGTCCGCCCCCCGTGGACGGCCGTGTGCCGGGTTCCGCGCTGGCAGACAGTAGCCGCGCGGCCACGCACCGGCCAACGGCCGCCGGGGAGCGCACATGACGGCGCCCCGCCTCAGACGCAGGTCATGGGCGGGGCGCGAGGTCGGAGCGGGTCCGCGCAATTCGCCCGGATGGGCGGTGTACGGCGGCCCCTCCCTGCCGCGTCAGATGCGGACGCCGAACTGGAACGGCATGTTGTCCATCGACTCGTACTTGACGCCGCCGCGCGGGTTGGAGGCGTGCAGGGTCATGTTGTTGCCGGCGTACAGGCCGACGTGGTGCAGGTCGTCGTAGAAGAAGACCAGGTCGCCGGGCTGGAGCTGGCTGCGGCCGATGCGCGTGCCGTCGTTCGCCTGGGTGTAGGTGGTGCGGCTGATGCCGACGCCGGCCTGTCCGTAGGCCCACTGGGTCAGCCCGGAGCAGTCGTACGCGCTGGGGCCGGTGGCGCCCATGATGTACGCGCTGCCCAGCTTGGTCTTCGCGGCTGCCAGTGCGGCCCCGGCGCGGCCGGAGGCGCTCACGGCGGGGGCGGCCTTCTCGCCGGCCTTGCTCTGCTTGGCCTCCTCCTCCTTGAGCCGGGCGCGTTCCTGCGCGCTCAGCGTGTTGAGGAGGGCCTGGGCCTCGGCGAGCTTGTCCTGGGCCGCCTTCTTCTTCTCGCCGAGCTCCTTGCGGGTGGCGTCGAGGTCGGCGAGCTTGCCCGCGGCTTCCTGGCGCTGCTGGGCGAGGGCGCGCTGCTTGGCCTGGATCCTGGCTATCGCCTCCAGCTGCCTGCCGCTCACCTGCTGGAGCGTGGCGGCCTTGTCGAGGTAGGTCTCGGGGTCGCCGGAGAGCAGGAGCGCGACGGAGGGGTCGACTCCGCCGCCGCGGTACTGGGCGGTGGCGAGCGAACCGAGCGTGTCGCGCAGGTCGTTGAGTTCGCCCTGGTCGCGGGCCACGGCGTCCTGGAGCCGCGCGATCTCCTTTTCGAGCTCCGCCTGGCGCTCGCGGGCCCCGTTGGACTTCTCGGTGGCCTGCTCGGCCTCCTCGTAGAGGGCGTCGACCTTGCTCTTGACCTCGTCCTTGTCCGGGCCGGCGGGAGCGGCCATGGCCGACTGCGAGGAGAGGGCGACCGCCGCGGCGGCGGTGGCGGTGAGCACGGTCACGCGCGTGCGGGCCGGCTGCTTGGGTCGGCGGTGGGACGCCACGGGGGCGGGCTCCTTCTTCGTAGGACCGCCGAGGACGCGGGCGGCACCTCCGCCCGCACCCGAATGGGTGAGCTACCGCACGAAGGTTTGAGCGGACCCTAGCGACACGCCCGTGATCACTTCAAACCCCCTGCAGAAAAATCCCGATGCCGTTCCGCTTTCTTCACCGAAGCCCCACGCTGCGTGCCGAAGGGCTGACGGTACGTCTTCCGTTTGTGCCGCCGACCACGGCATTTCCGGCGGCAGTTACGAAACGCGCGAAAGGCGCTTGAGCAGCAATGCGGACGTCACCGGACGGGCACCCGCCTTCGCCACCCCGTCGGCCACCTCGCGGTCGGTCGAGACCACCACCACCGGCCGGCCGGGCGGCTCGGCCCGCACCAGCTGGCGGATCAACTCGTCGGCCGTCACACCCGCCTTGGAGAACAGCACCCGCACCCCGCGCGGCGGCGCGAGCAGCACCGGAGCCGCCAGCTCCGCGCCGTCGAAGACGCACGTCATCTCGGCACCCGTCTGCGCGGCCAGCATCGACAGCCCGCCCAGCAGCCGCAGCCGCTGCTTCTCCAACGGCATCGTCGGATAGCCGGTCTTCGTCACGTTGTACCCGTCGACCACCAGATGCGCCTGGGGGAGCGCCAACAGCTGGTCCAGCAGCGCCGGATCGGTCTCCGACAGGGCGCGCGCCGCGATGTCCTTCGGAGTCATCCGGCCCGGCTCCACCGCGTCGACGGTGTCGGCCGGCCGCGTCGAGACCGGCGGCAGCGCCAGCTCGCGGCGCAGCCCCGCCGCCGCGTCCAGCACGGTGTCCAGCAGCAGCCGCAGCCGCATGTCCTCGATGCTGCGCCCCTCCCGGGTGGCCCGGCGCGAGGTCTCCAGCGCCGACTCCACCTCCGCGAGACGGGACTTGAGGCGCCGGGACTCGCTCTCGGCGGCGGCCACCTGCGCCGCCGCCTCACCGCGGATCCCGTCGATCTCACCACCCAGCTTGCGCAGGGCCGCCTCGCCCCGTTTGACGTCGCTCAGGGCGCTGCGCAGCTTGCGCTGAAGCGATTCCGCTTCCTTGCGGGCGGCCTCCAGCTCGGCCCGCACCTGCTCGCCCCCGGCGCGCTGGGCCTCCTTCAGGTGGGCCAGCTCCTCGCGCAGCCGCTCCAGCTCCCGCCGGGTCTCGTCGCCCACCCGCTCGGCGTCGGCGCGCTGCGCCTCCTCACCGGCGGACGCCACCAGCTTGACCCAGCCGACCGGGCGCAGCACGTACGCGGCGGCCGCCACGTCCAGCGGGTCCGCCGCGGCGGGCGGCGCCCCGGACTCCAGCGCCCCGGCCAGCTCCGGCTGCGCCTCGCGCAGCTTCTCCGCGATCCGGCTGCGGAAGACCCCGTCGGTCTCCACGGCCGCGGCCATGGCGTTGCCCGCGAACTTGGCGCGCCGGGTCGGGGTGAACCGGGCGTACTGGCGCAGCTGCGCCGGGAGGTCCCCGACCGTCAGACCGCCGAAGGCGTCCGAGACGATCGTGACGACCCGGCGCCGCACGCCTTCCGGCAGCGGGCGGTCGAGGACCTCCGCGGCGTCGCCGGCCGCGTCGGCCGGCCTCGCGCCGCTTGCTGGCTCCACAATCCGTCACCCCTACCGTGATCTACTGTGGGCCCGGCTCCGTCAGGAGTCGGTGCCCGGCCTGTCCACGAGCTCGATCTGGTCCACCGCGTTGCACCAGCGGCAGCGGACCGACTCGATGGTCTCACTGACCACCTCGCGCTCCTCGACCTTGGGCTCCCCGGCAAGATCGAGGTGGACGTACTCCACGACCTTCGACGATCGGGTGACATCGAACCGCGTGAGGTTGCCGCACAGGGTGCAGCGCCACCGGGTGGTGTCGGTCGGCAGGGGAACCGTCATCAGGCCGCTCTCTCCTTCGTAGCTCATTCAATTAAAGCCCTACGGTGCGGTCGGCGGACCGCAGCACGTAACCCTACGGCCTGGCACCACCCTCAGGTGGGTGCACCTGCGTCATGCTCTGTCTCATGATCGTAAAGTGGCGGACCCTGTGCGATGCCGCGCGGGGGCCCGTGGTCACGTACGCGCTGATCGCCGCCTGCTGCGCGGTGTTCTTCCTCGGCCCGGCTTCTGGCCTGAACCCGGCCTACGGGACGGGCGATCTGCTGACCGAGACGGGGACGGCGTACTTCCGGCACTGGGGCGTCGTCCCGGACGAGCTGTTCTCGGGGGCCGGGCGCCCGCTGCTGACCCCGCTGACGGCGCTCTTCGTCCACGGCAGCTGGCTGCACCTGCTCGGGAACATGCTGTTCCTCTACGTCTTCGGCGCGATGACGGAGGAGCGGATGGGCCGGACGCCGTTCCTCGTGTTCTACGTCTGTACGGGATACCTCGCGCTGGCGGCCTACGCGGCGGCCAACGCGTCCTCGGACCAGACCCTGGTGGGGGCGTCCGGGGCGATCTCAGCGGCGCTCGGGGCCTTCCTGTGCCTCTTCCCCCGGGCCCGGGTGACGAGCCTGTTCCCGTTCCTGCTCTTCCTGCCGCTGCGCTTCCCGGCGTGGATCGTGCTGCTGTTCTGGTTCGGCCTCCAGTGGCTGGCGGCGCAGCGCGCGGGGAGCGGTCCGGGGGTGGCCTATCTGGCCCACGTGGTGGGCTTCTCGCTCGGCTTCTGCTACGCGTGGGCCCGCTATCGCCGTACGACTAGAGTGAGGAGACCAGTGACTGCCGGCGAGGGAGACAGCCAACCGTGATCACCGCGATCGTGCTCATCAAGACCAGCGTGGACCGGATCCCCGAGATCGCCGAGTCCATCGCGCAGCTGGACAGCGTCAGCGAGGTCTACTCCGTCACCGGTACGTACGACCTGATCGCCCTGGTCCGCGTGGCCCGCCACGAGAACCTCGCGGACATCATCCCGGGCCGCATCAGCAAGATCCCGGGCGTCGAGGCCACCGACACCCACGTCGCGTTCCGCACGTACTCCCAGCACGACCTCGAAGCCGCCTTCGCCATCGGCCTCGACGCGTAGCCCTCTCCCGGGCCGGTAGACCGGGCTGCCGCTGCGCGGGCTACACCGCCGGGACGCAGCGGCCCTCTTCCGTGCGGTACTGCCACTTCGCGCCGTTCTCGACCAGTTCCCGAACCGCCCTCACGAAGCGCTCGACGTGCTCGTCGGGGGTGCCGGCCCCGAAGCTGACCCGGATCGCGTTCAGCGACCGCTCCCCCGGCGCCGCCTCCGGCGCCCCGCACTCCCCCTGGGCCTGCGGCTCGCTGCCCAGCAGGGTCCGTACGAGCGGGTGGGCGCAGAACAGCCCGTCCCGCACCCCGATCCCGTACTCGGCGGACAGCGCGGCCGCGAAGTGCGAGCTGTTCCAGCCGTCGACCACGAACGAGATGACGCCGACGCGCGGGGAGTCGTCCCCGAACAGGGACAGCACGCGCACGGCCGGGACCTCCGCCAGGCCCTCGCGGACCTTGGCGATGAGGTGCTCCTCCCGGGCGACGAGGTTCTCGAAGCCGGCCTCCCGAAGCGCGCGGCAGGCGGAGGCGATGGAGTAGACGCCGATGACGTTCGGGGAGCCGGCCTCGTGGCGGGCGGCGGAGGTGTGCCACTCGACGTCGACGCCGCCGTCCTCGCGGCGGGCCACCTTGCGGGAGGCGCCGCCCCCGGCGAGGTACGGCTCCGCCTCCTGGAGCCAGTCGGCCCGGCCGGCGAGCACCCCCGAGCCGAAGGGCGCGTACAGCTTGTGCCCGGAGAAGGCGACCCAGTCCACGTCCAGCTCCCGTACGGAGACGGGGTGGTGGGGGGCCAGCTGGGCGGCGTCCAGCACGATCCGCGCGCCGTGGGCGTGCGCGGCGGCGGCGAGCTCCTTCACCGGCCACAGTTCACCGGTGACGTTGGAGGCGCCGGTGACGCAGACCAGGGCCGGGCCGTAGGGGGCGCGGTCGGCGAGGGCCCGCTCCAGGGTGGCGACCGCCTCGCCCGGGGTGCGGGGGGCGTTGAGGTAGGTGACCCGGGCGTCGCCCCAGGGCAGCAGCGAGGCGTGGTGCTCGGTCTCGAAGACGAAGACCTGGCAGTCGGCGGGGAGCGCGGCGGCGAGCAGGTTGAGGGAGTCGGTGGTGGACCGGGTGAAGACGACCTGGTCGGAGGGGCGGCAGTCGAGGAACCCGGCGACCGTGGCGCGGCTCTGCTCGAACAGGTCGGTGGACAGCTGCGAGAGGTAGCCGGCGCCGCGGTGGACGCTGCCGTAGTAGGGGGCGTACGCGGCGACGTCGTCCCAGACCCGCTGGAGCGCGGGGGCGCTGGCCGCGTAGTCGAGGGCGGCGTAGGTGACCTCGCCGCCGGTGACGAGGGGGACGGTGACGTCCCGGCCGAGCACCGGCAGCGGCCCGTCACAGGCGGGGCCCTCGGCGGCGGTGGCGCAGGCGGCGGTGGCGGCGTTCAGGGATGCGGACATGGCGGTATCTCCCGGCAGGCAGGGCTGAATGGCTTCGGTGTGCCCGTACGCGGGTACGGCGGCGCGGCGGCGGCCGTCAGCGGGTACGGGAAGGGCCTCGGACTGATCGGGGGTACGCGGAAGGGACCCTGATCCGAGGGTTGAAGAAGGGGCGGAGTCGCCCTATCGCATTCGCTTGCTCACGGAAAACGCTCCTCGAGAGACCAGGACCCCTGGTGTCGAGGGATCCGCGCTTGCCGTAGACCTCGCTGCCTACGGCCTGGTCATCACCCGGGGCACCCCGCCACGGAAGGAGGGTTGCCGGACAGCAAGCCGGGGCCTAAACGCTGTCACTCGTGACCTTGGAGAGCATCCTGCCACAAGATCCCGCACGCGCAAGACCCCGGTCCACGATGTGGACCGGGGTCTCCTTCTACACGCCGCATCTCGCGCCGTTCGGCCAGGGCCTACGCGTTGCTCGCCGCCACCCAGCGCTCCAGCACGGCACGGGCCGCCCCGGAGTCGATGGACTCGGCCGCGCGGGCCATGGCGGCCGCGAGCTGTTCCTCCAGCGCGCCCGTGCCGGGGTCCAGCGCCACCAGGGCACTCGCCGAGTTCAGCAGCACGGCGTCGCGCACCGGGCCCGTCTCCCCCGCCAGCAGGCGGCGGGCGACGTCCGCGTTGTACGACGGGTCACCGCCCCGCAGGGCCGAGATGTCGACCGTTTCGAGGCCCACGTCACGCGGGTCGAAGGCGTGCTCCGTGACCTCGCCGTCACGGACCCACCACACCCGGGAGGTGCCGGTGGTGGTCAGCTCGTCCAGGCCGTCGTCGCCGCGGAACACCAGGGCGGAGGTGTTCCGTTCGGCGAGCACCCCGGCCATGATCGGGGCCAGCCGCGCGTCCGCCACGCCGACCGCCTGCGCCTTGACGCGGGCGGGGTTGGTGAGCGGGCCGAGGCCGTTGAACGCGGTACGCACCCCGAGGTCGCGGCGGGCCGAGGCGGCGTACCGCAGGGCCGGGTGGAAGACCACCGCGGCACAGAAGGTGATGCCGGCCTCCTCGGCGACCTGCGCCACCCGCTCCGGGGTGAGGGCCAGGTTGACGCCGAGCTTCTCCAGGACGTCGGAGGAGCCGCTGGCGGAGGACGCCGCCCGGTTGCCGTGCTTGACGATCTTGGCGCCCGCACCGGCGGCCACGATGGCGGACATGGTCGAGATGTTGACCGTCTTGGCGCCGTCGCCGCCCGTGCCGACGATGTCCACGGTCCGCCCGGGCACCTCGATCAGGTTGGCGTGGGCGTACATCGTCCGGACCAGCCCCGTGTACTCGGCCACGGTCTCGCCCTTGGCCCGGAGGGCCACCGCGAAGCCCGCGATCTGCGCGTCCGTGGCCTCGCCGCGCATGATCCGCTCCATCGCCCAGGCGGTGTCCTCGCTGGCGAGGTCCTGCCGGCTGACCAGAGCTTCGAGGATGCCCGGCCAGCCGCGGGCCGCCACGCTGTCGCCGCCTGCCGGGGTCGCAACGTTCATGGTCAGCTCCTGCTGCTCGTCGGGGTTGGTACGTCCGATGGGAAGGATCTCAGCCTATCCAGCCCCGGAGACGGCAAAGAGCCCCGTCCAGCGACTGGACGGGGCTCTCGCCGTGGCGACACCAGGACCGGCCGGGGCCGGTCCCTCAAGCGGTCGTGCCGGAGATCAGTGGTGGCCGTGTCCGGCCTGGATCTCCTTGTACTCCTCCACCGTGGGCTTCGGAATCTGGTTGTTCTCCGCGTAGAAGCCCTTGCTGAGCTTCGCACGCAGCTTCTCGCCGCGCGTCACCTTGCGCTCGACACCGTTCTCGTCGACCGTCGGGCCGATCTCGACCGGCTTGTACTGCTCGTGCGCGGTGAGCGTGTGCAGCTTGCCCTGCGACAGCGGCTCGTGGACCTCGACGAACTCACCGTGCGGCAGGCGCTTGATGATGCCGGTCTCGCGACCGTGCAGCACCTTGTCGTGGTCCCGGCGCTGGAGGCCGAGGCAGATCCGCTTGGTGACGATGAACGCCAGGACCGGGACGGCGAAGAAGCCGATCCGGACGAACCACGTGATCGAGTTGATCGACAGGTGGAAGTACTGGGCGAACATGTCGTTGCCGCCGCCGATGAGGAGCACGATGTACTCCGCGATCCAGGCGACACCGAAGGCCGTACGGGTCGGGACGTTGCGCGGGCGGTCCAGGATGTGGTGCTCGCGCTTGTCGCCGGTGACCCAGGACTCGATGAACGGCCAGACGGCGATGGCGCCGAGGACCAGCGGGAAGAGCAGCAGCGGGATGAACACGCCCAGGACGAGCGTGTGGCCCCACAGGTTGATCTCCCAGCCCGGCATGGCTCGGATGAGGCCTTCCGGCATACCCATGTACCAGTCGGGCTGCGCACCGGTGGACACGTGGTCCGGGCGGTACGGGCCGAGCGCCCAGATCGGGTTGATCGAGGCGATCGCCGCGATGGCCGCGATGACACCGAAGACCAGGAAGAAGAAGCCTCCGGCCTTGGCCATGTAGACCGGCAGCAGCGGCATGCCGACGACGTTGTTGTTCGTCTTGCCGGGGCCGGCGAACTGGGTGTGCTTGTGGAAGAACACCAGGATCAGGTGCGCGACCAGCAGGCCCATCATGATGCCGGGCAGCAGCAGGATGTGCACCGAGTAGAAGCGCGCGACGAAGTCGCCGCCCGGGAACTCCCCGCCGAAGAGGAACATCGACAGGTAGGTGCCGACGACCGGGACGGACAGGATGGCGCCCTGCATGAAGCGGACACCGGTACCCGAGAGCAGGTCGTCCGGCAGCGAGTAACCGGTGAAGCCGGTGAACATGCCGAGGACCAGCAGCAGGAAGCCGAAGATCCAGTTGACCTCACGCGGCTTGCGGAACGCGCCGGTGAAGAAGACGCGCATCATGTGCACGACCATGGCCGCGACGAAGATCAGCGCCGCCCAGTGGTGGATCTGGCGGATCAGCAGGCCACCGCGGACGTCGAAGCTGATGTCCAGGGTCGAGGCGAAGGCCTCGGACATCATGACGCCCTGCATCGGCACGTACGAGCCGTGGTACACGACCTCGTTCATGCTCGGGTGGAAGAACAGCGTCAGGTACACACCCGTGAGGATGATGATGATGAAGCTGTAGAGGCAGATCTCACCCAGCATGAAGGACCAGTGGTCCGGGAAGATCTTGCGCATGTTCGCCTTGGCGAGGCCGTAGATGCCCAGGCGGCCGTCCGCCCAGTCGGCTACGCGCTCGCCGCGCGACGCGTTGCGCGCAGTGTTGTCTGAGGTGCTCATCCGCGCTCCCAGAATGCAGGACCGACGGGCTCTTCGAAGTCGCCGTGCGCCTCGAGGAAGCCTTCGTCATTCACGCCGATCCGCAGCTGCGGAAGCGCGTGACCGGCCGGGCCGAAGATGACACGGGCGCCGTCGGAGAGGTCGAAGGTGGACTGGTGGCACGGGCAGAGCACGTGGTGCGTCTGCTGCTCGTACAGGCTGATCGGGCAGCCGACGTGGGTGCAGATCTTGGAGAAGGCGACGATCCCCTCGTGGGACCACTCCAGCTCCTGCTTGTCCTTGATGTCCTCCGGCTTGATGCGGACGATCATCAGGGCGGCCTTGGCGATCTGGACCTGGAAGTCGTGCTGGTCCTCCTCCAGGCCTTCCGGCATGGCGAAGGTCAGCGAACCGACCAGGACGTCCTCGGGACGCAGCGGCTCCATCGTGTTCTGGTTGATGAGCAGCTTGCCCTTGGACCACAGGGTCTTGCGCAGCTTGTCCTCGGGCAGCGGGCCCAGGTCGCGCAGGATCACGACGGCGGAGAGCGGCAGCAGGGCCAGCGCGCCGAGCATCGTGTTGCGGATCAGCGGGCGGCGGGCGATGCCGGACTCGTTCGCACCGTCGGCGAAGTCCTGCATGACCTTCGCCTTGACCTCCGGGGAGGCGGCGATCTCGTGGCGCTCGTCGGCGACCTCGACGTCGGACATCAGCGTGCGGGCCCAGTGGACCGCGCCGGCGCCGATGCAGAACAGGGCCGTGCCGAGCGTCAGACCCAGCGCGAAGTTCAGCGCGCTGACCTTCCCGACGGGGAAGATGAAAACGATCTTGTCGACCGGGATGGCCACGTACGAGGCGATGAAGCCGATCGTGGCCAGCATCGACAGCGTGAACAGCATCGCGACCGTGCGCTCGGACCGCTTGGCGGCCTGCTCGTCGATGTCCTGGATGCGCGGCTTGTGGACCGGCAGGCCGGGGTCCGCGAACGGGTCGTCCGCGACCGCTACCGCACCGTGGTGCGCGTCGCCCTGCTCGCTCGGCAGGTGCTTGTCTTCGGGAATGTCTTGGCTACTCATGACTTCTTGGCCTTAGCGGTGTGGGCCGCGACCCAGACGGCGACAGCGATCAGCGCACCCAGACCGAAGATCCAGCCGAACAGACCCTCGGAGACGGGGCCGAGGCCACCGAGCTTGAGGCCACCGGGGCTGGTCGACTTCTCGCCGTTGACGTTCTGGAGGTACGCGATGATGTCCTTCTTCTGCTTCTCCGGCATGGTGCTGTCGGGGAAGGAGGGCATGTTCTGCGGGCCGGTGAGCATGGCCTCGTAGATGTGCTTCGGCTCGACGTCCTCGAGGTTCGGGGCGTACTTGCCGTTCGTCAGCGCGCCGCCCTCGCCGGTGAAGTTGTGGCACTGCGCGCAGTTGTTGCGGAACAGCTCGCCACCAGCGGCGATGTCGGCGCCGGCCGGGTCGTACTGCTTCTCGTGCGGCGTGATCGGACCGGCGCCGAGCGACGCGATGTACGCCGCGAGCTGGTCGATCTGGGGCTGGGTGTAGATGTTGGGCTTCTTCGGCACCTGGGCGCCGGGCTGCTGGGCGGGCATGCGGCCCGTGCTCACCTGGAAGTCGACGGCCGCGGAGCCGACGCCGACCAGGCTGGGGCCGTCAGTGGAACCCTGACCGCCGGTTCCGTGGCAGCTTGCGCAGCCCACGGCGTAGAGCTTCTTGCCCTCCTCGATGGCGAGGGACTGGGCGGTTTCATCGGCCTGCGCCTTGCCCGCGGGCGCGAAGGCGGCGTACAGCCCCCCCGTGACCGCCAGCGCGAAGAGTAGAACGACGACCGCCGCCAGCGGATGGCGTCGTCGTGCGGAGAGCTTTTTCACGGATTACCCCGGTGTCAGGATCTTCTGCGTCGGTGTTTCTGGATGGTGAGCCGGGCGTGGCCCGGCGACGTGTTCGCTACTTGATCAGGTAGATCGTCGCGAAGAGGCCGATCCAGACGACATCGACGAAGTGCCAGTAGTAGGACACGACGATGGCCGACGTGGCCTGTTCGTGGGTGAACCTCTTGGCCGCGTACGTCCGGCCGAGGACCAGCAGGAAGGCGATGAGACCGCCCGTCACGTGCAGACCGTGGAAGCCGGTGGTCAGGTAGAACACCGTGCCGTACGGGTCGGACGAGAGGCTCAGTCCCTCGTGCTTGACCAGCTCGGTGTACTCGAACACCTGGCCGCCAATGAAGATCGCACCCATGACGAACGTGATGATGAACCACGTCCGGAGCTTCTTCACGTCACCGCGCTCGGCGGCGAACACGCCGAGCTGGCAGGTGAGGGAGGAAAGCACCAGGATCGTGGTGTTCGTTGCCGAGAAGGGCAGGTTCAAGGCCTCGGCCTTGCTCGCCCAGAACTCGGCACCCGTCACGGATCGCAGGGTGAAGTACATCGCGAAGAGGGCCGCGAAGAACATCAGCTCGGAACTCAACCAGATGATGGTTCCGACGCTGACGAGGTTCGGCCGGTTGACCGTCGGGTGCGCGTGCCCGGTATCTACTGTCGTTGCTGTCGCCACGACCGACATTATGTCGGTCGCTTATCCCGCCCTCACCCCGGGGGGTGCCGTTCGGAGTGTCAGGGGGGTGTGCAAGGCCCGAACGGCCCATCAGAAGACCGGTCGCGAGGCTTGCGGAACCGATGTTGACAGCGGGTCGGACGGAGTAGCATCCCGCGCATCATCAGCGTGATTCACGGCCAGGTGGAGGACGAAATGCGGGCGACTGCGCGGGTTCTGGTCTACAGCGACGACGCGGGCACCCGGGAGCAGGTGCGGCTGGCCGCCGGGCGCAGGCCCGCCGCGGACCTGCCGCCGGTGGAGTTCCTGGAGTGCGCCACGCTTCCAGCGGTCCTCAAGGAGCTGGACGCGGGCGGCATCGACCTGTGCGTACTGGACGGCGAGGCGGTTCCGGCCGGGGGCATGGGTGTGTGCCGGCAGATCAAGGACGAGATCTTCCGGTGCCCGCCGGTGCTGCTGCTGATGGGGCGTCCCCAGGACGCCTGGCTGGCCACGTGGAGCCGGGCGGACGCGGCGGTCACCCTTCCGGTGGACCCGGTCGACTTCCCCGACACCCTGGCGGGGCTGCTGCGGTCGCGGCTGTCACCGGCCGCCTGAGGCCCCTGGGGTCCCTGGGGCGCCGGAGACGCCCGGTCGCACGCCCGCGGGCCCGCGGGCCGGCCTGTCGGCCGGGACGCGGGCCCGTGCGGCCTTCTGCGGGCCTCTCAGACGGTGGGGCGCAGTCGCGCCTGGTCGACGGGGCTGCGGCCTTCCTGGGTGCCCTTCAGGAGGGCGCTGCCCTCGCGCCACTCCTTCCACTCCATGTTCCAGTCGCCGAAGCCGTTGCCGAAGGTGTCCATGTCGTCGCCGATGCTGTTGATCACCTTGACGATGTCGCCCTCGGTGATGTTCTCGTAGAACCAGGCGGCGTTGCCGGTGCTCATGCCGGTGCAGCCGTGGCTGACGTTCTCGTAGCCCTGGGAGCCGACCGACCACGGCGCGGCGTGCACGTATTCACCGCTCCACGTCACCCGGGTGGCGTAGTAGACGGGCAAGTTGTAGTACTCGCTGCCGCCGATGCCGACGGTGTCGCCGCGCATCTGGACGAAGTACTGCTTGCCGAGCACCACCTTGACCCCGTTGCGGGTGGAGAAGCCGGGCTTCCCGGTGGTCACCGGGATGGTGTTGATCACTTCTCCGTTGCGCTCGAACGTGAGGTAGTGCGAGGCGGCGTCGGTGGTGACCTCGACGCGGTCGCCGATCTCCAGCTTCAGCGGCTTGGACGCGGCTCCGTGGAGCTCGTCGGAGACCTTGATGCCCTCCAGGTTGCTCCGTACGGAGACGGTGGTGTGGGCGGGCCAGTAGTCCTTCGGGCGGTAGTGCAGGTTCTTGTCGTCCACCCAGTGCCAGGCGCCTTCGACGCCGGCCGGCGCGTCGACGATCAGGGCCCGTTCGACGATGGCGCGGGCGGCCTTGTCCTTGACCGGCTCGTTGAGTTCGGCCGTGAGGGGCTGTCCGACGCCGTACTTGCCCTCGTCCGGGCCGAATTCGACCTTGAGGACCTTCTTGGCCGGGGTGGTCTCGAAAGTCAGCGTGCGCTGCCCTGGGGCGCCCCGCTGGTCCTCCGTGCTCACGAGGACCGTGTAGCGCACGCCCGCCGCCATCGGGACGGTGCTGTGCCAGCGGTCGCCCTTGGCCGACAGCTCGCCCGCCAGGCGGCGGCCGTGGGTGTCCACGGCCATCACGTCGGTGATCCGCGCCTCGGCTCCCTTGGCGGTGACCTCCAGCGGCTTGTCCGGGTCGGCGGGGCGGCCGCCCGGGGGCTGGTTGAAGACGACCTGGTCGCCCGCGTCGTACGGGCGGGCGGACAGCGGGTTGTTGTCGCCGGACCCGCATGCGGTGGCGCCGGCCCCGAGGGACGCGACCAGCAGGGAGCAGCTGAGTACCGTCCAAAGACGCGGTGAGTGGTTCATGCGCCCAACGCTATGAAGATATGACAAATCCAGCGCGCGGGGTGACTGCAAACGAGGGGCCCGGACTCCTCCGAAAAGGTGTCCGGGCCCCTCAGGCGCCGCGGCGGACCGCGGTGTGATGCCTACTGCTGGTGCTACTGGTTCTGGTTCTCACCGCGGTAGTACTCGTACACCCAGCCCCACAGGCCGATCAGGATGATCGGGGCCGAGAAGTACATGAGCCACCAGCCGAAGACGACACCCATGAACGCGAGCGCGCCACCGATGGCCAGCGAGAGCGGCTGCCAGCTGTGCGGGGAGAAGAACCCCAGCTCGCCCGCCTCGTCGGCGACGTCGGCCTCCAGGTTGTCCTGGGCCATCTCGTCCACGCGCTTGGCCGTGAAGGCCAGGTAGTAGCCGATCATGGCGCTCAGGCCGAAGGCCAGCGCGAGAGCGGTGGTTCCGACCGGCTCCTTCGACCAGACGCCGTAAACGACGGTCATGATCAGGATGAAGACGGAGAGCCAGAGGAACATCTTGCCCTGGATCTTCACTTGCCGGCCTCCTTGCCACCGGTGACGGCCTTCGCCGGGGCGTGGTCCTCGAGGTGGTCGAGGGCCGCGATCTCCGGGTGGTGCAGGTCGAACGCCGGCGATTCACTGCGGATGCGCGGCAGGGTGAGGAAGTTGTGCCGCGGCGGCGGGCAGGACGTCGCCCACTCGAGCGAACGGCCGTAGCCCCACGGGTCGTCGACCTCGATCTTCTTGCCGTACTTCGCCGTCTTCCAGACGTTGTACATGAACGGCAGCATCGACAGGCCCAGCAGGAAGGAGCTGATCGTGGAGATCGTGTTCAGCGCCGTGAAGCCGTCGGCCGCGAGGTAGTCCGCGTAACGACGCGGCATGCCCTCGGCGCCCAGCCAGTGCTGCACCAGGAAGGTGCCGTGGAAGCCGATGAACAGCGTCCAGAAGGTGATCTTGCCGAGGCGCTCGTCCAGCATCTTGCCCGTGAACTTCGGCCACCAGAAGTGGAAGCCGGAGAACATCGCGAAGACCACGGTGCCGAAGATGACGTAGTGGAAGTGCGCGACGACGAAGTACGAGTCGGAGACGTGGAAGTCCATCGGGGGCGAGGCCAGGATGACGCCGGTCAGACCACCGAAGGTGAAGGTGATCAGGAAGCCAACGGCCCAGAGCATCGGGGTCTCGAAGGACAGAGAGCCCTTCCACATGGTGCCGATCCAGTTGAAGAACTTCACACCGGTCGGTACCGCGATCAGGAAGGTCATGAAGGAGAAGAACGGCAGCAGCACACCGCCGGTGACGTACATGTGGTGCGCCCACACGGTCACCGAGAGGCCGGCGATCGCGATCGTCGCGGCGATCAGACCGATGTAACCGAACATCGGCTTGCGCGAGAAGACCGGGATGACCTCGGAAATGATTCCGAAGAACGGCAGCGCGATGATGTACACCTCTGGGTGTCCGAAGAACCAGAAGAGGTGCTGCCACAGCAGTGCGCCACCGTTTGCCGCGTCGAAGACGTGCGCACCGAACTTCCGGTCGGCCTCCAGCGCGAAGAGCGCGGCGGCGAGGACCGGGAAGGCCAGCAGGACCAGGACACCGGTCAGCAGCACGTTCCAGGTGAAGATCGGCATGCGGAACATCGTCATGCCGGGAGCGCGCATGCAGATGATCGTGGTGATGAAGTTGACCGAGCCGAGGATCGTGCCGAAGCCGGAGAAGGCCAGACCCATGATCCACATGTCGGCGCCGATGCCCGGCGAGCGGACGGCGTCCGACAGCGGGGAGTAGGCGAACCAGCCGAAGTCGGCGGCACCCGAGGGGGTGACGAAGCCGGCCACCGCGATGGTCGAGCCGAAGAGGTACAGCCAGTACGCGAACATGTTCAGCCGCGGGAACGCCACGTCGGGCGCGCCGATCTGCAGCGGCATGATCCAGTTGGCGAAGCCGGCGAACAGCGGGGTCGCGAACATCAGCAGCATGATCGTGCCATGCATGGTGAACGCCTGGTTGAACTGTTCGTTCGACATGATCTGCGTGCCCGGTCGGGCCAGCTCGGCGCGCATGAAGAGCGCCATGATCCCGCCGATGATGAAGAACACGAACGACGTGACCAGGTACATCGTGCCGATGGTCTTGTGGTCGGTGGTGGTGAGCCACTTCACGACCACGTTGCCCGGCTGCTTGCGCCGTACCGGCAGCTCGTTCTCGTACGAGTCAGCTGCGGCGGCACCCTGGGATTCGTTGAGGATGCTCACAGTTTGTTCGTCTCCGCATTCCGGGCGGGGTCAGTCTGCTTGATGCCGGCCGGCAGGAAGCCGGTCTGCCCCTTCTCCGCCAGCTCCTTCAGGTGCGCCCGGTACTTCTCCGGGGAGACGACCTTCACGTTGAAGAGCATGCGGGAGTGGTCGACACCGCAGAGCTCGGCACACTTGCCCATGAAGGTGCCTTCCTGGGTCGGGGTGACCTCGAAGACGTTGGTGTGACCGGGGATGACGTCCTGCTTGAACAGGAAGGGCACCACCCAGAAGGAGTGGATGACGTCGTTCGACGACAGGATGAAGCGGACCTTCTCGCCCTTGGGCAGGTAGAGGGTCGGCCCCGGGTTGTTGGTCTGCGGGTTCCGGTCGCCGGGAACGCCCTTCTCGTAGACGCCCTCGGCGCCCGCGGGGAAGGCCTTGATGAAGCGGTCCGGGAGGGAGGCGAGTTCCTTCGGGGTCTCGCCCGCCTTCGGGGTCGCGGCATCGCCGTCGACGTTCTCCACGTAGTTGAAGCCCCAGCTCCACTGGTAGCCGATCACGTTGATCGTGTGCGCCGGCTTGGCGGAGAGGGAGAGCAGCTTCGACTCATCACGCGCGGTGAAGTAGAAGAGCACCGAGACGATGATGAGCGGGACCACGGTGTACAGCGCCTCGATGGGCATGTTGTACCGGGTCTGCGCGGGGACCTCGATCTTCGTCCGGCTACGCCGGTGGAAGATGACGCTCCACATGATCAGGCCCCACACCAGGATGCCCGTGATGAGAGCGGCCGCCCAGGATCCCTGCCACAGGGAGAGGATGCGAGGCGCCTCCTCCGTGACCGGGGTGGGCATTCCGAGGCGGGGGAAGTCTTTCCAGGTGTACGAGCAACCAGTGGCGGTCGCCAGGACCACGCCCGCAGTCAGCGCCTGCAGCAGCTTCCGCCGCATCGGGCGCCGCGGCGAGCGGTCGGAGCCGTAGGGACTCACGTAGCGCCTTCCCGAGAGTCTCGGCCCGCGCGGCCGGCCGCGGCCGTGTTCGGGTCGGTCGCCGGCCCTGACGCAGGCAGGGGTTTGGATGTTTATGCGGACCAAACCCTACTGGACGCTATTTGGGGTCGCGCGGGGAGGGTGCCCAACGCGCCGCGACTGCCCCCGAAGGGATGGATCCGCCGTACGGGGGACGGGCCGTACGGCCCTGAACGGCGGGCTCCGGACGGCATTTGACGGTCCCTGAACCGGATGCGCGCGGGGCGGGGTCCCACCCCGCCCGCGGCCACCCTCTACCGTGGCCGGATGCCGTACTTCGACACCGCGTCCGCCGCTCCCCTCCACCCCGTGGCCCGGCAGGCACTCCAGGCCGCCCTGGACGAGGGCTGGGCGGACCCCGCCCGGCTGTACCGGGAGGGGCGGCGGGCCAGGCTGCTGCTGGACGCGGCGCGCGAGGCGGCGGCCGAGGCGGTGGGATGCCGCGCCGACGAGCTCGTATTCACTCCTTCGGGGACGCACGCGGTTCACACGGGCATGGCGGGCGTGCTCGCGGGCCGCCGGCGCACCGGCGGCCATCTGGTCGTATCGGCGGTGGAGCACAGCTCCGTACTCCATGCGGCGGACGTGCACGCGGCGGCCGGCGGCACGGTGACGGAGGTTCCGGTGGACCGGCTCGGCGCGGTCTCCGCCGCCGGGTACGAAGCCGCGCTCGGCTCCACCACGGCTCTGGCGTGTCTCCAGTCGGCCAACCACGAGGTGGGCACGGTCCAGCCGGTGGCCGAGGTCGCCGAGGTCTGCGGTGCCGCCGGGGTGCCGTTGCTCGTGGACGCCGCCCAGTCGCTGGGCTGGGGCCGGGTGGAGGGCGCGTGGTCCGTCCTGGCGGCCAGCGCCCACAAGTGGGGCGGCCCGCCCGGGGTGGGCCTGCTCGCCGTCCGCAAGGGGGTCCGTTTCTCCCCCCAAGGCCCCGCCGACGAACGGGAGTCGGGCCGCTCCCCCGGCTTCGCCAACCTGCCCGCCATCGTCGCGGCGGCGGCCTCGCTGCGCGCGGTGCGGGCCGAGGCGGACGCGGAGGCGGCCCGGCTGCGGATCCTGGTGGACCGGCTGCGGAGGCGGGTGGTCCGGCTGGTGCCCGACGTCGAGGTGGTCGGGGACGCCGACCGGCGCCTGCCGCACCTGGTCACGTTCTCCTGCCTCTACGTCGACGGCGAGACCCTGCTGCACGAGCTGGACCGGGCGGGGTACTCCGTCTCCTCCGGCTCCTCCTGCACCAGCTCCACGCTGACCCCCAGTCACGTGCTGCGGGCGATGGGAGTGCTGTCGGAGGGGAACGTACGCGTCTCCCTGCCGCCGGGCACCTCCGCCGACGAGGTCAACGGCTTCCTGGAGGTACTGCCGGGCGCGGTCGCGGGCGTACGGGAGAAGCTCGGCGTCTCGGAGCCCTCCCCGGTGGCCCCGGTGGCCGACGCGGTGGAGGTCGACGCGCTGGGCCTGCGCTGCCCGCAGCCGGTGATCGAGCTGGCCCGGGCCATCGCCACGGTGCCGGTCGGCGGCACGGTCACGGTCGTCTCCGACGACGAGGTGGCCCGCCTGGACATCCCGGCGTGGTGCGCGATGCGCGGCCACACCTACCTGGGCGAAACCCCTCGCGGGGCGGGCGTGGCGTACCAGGTCCGCCGCGAGGTCTGAGCGGGTGCCTTGCCTTCTTGACGCGCCGCTCGCACGGTTCGGCCGCGGCCGAGCCGTGCGAGCGGCGCGCCGCACATGGGGTGCGGCGCGTCAGGCCGGCAGGTGCGCGCGGACCTCGGCGGCGGCCTCTTCGCCGTAGGCCTTCGTGAAGCGCTCCATGAAGTGGGCGCGGGCCAGGGTGTACTCCTGGGTGCCCAGGGTCTCGATGACCAGGGTGGCCAGCATGCAGCCGATCTGCGCGGCCCGCTCCAGGCCGACGCCCCAGCCGAGGCCCGTCAGGAAGCCGGCGCGGAACGCGTCGCCGACGCCGGTCGGGTCGACCTTCGCCGTCTCCTCCGGGCAGCCGACGACGATCGGCTCGTGGCCGACGCGCTCGATGCGCACGCCCTGCGCGCCGAGGGTGGTCACGCGGGTGCCGACCTTGGCGAGGATCTCCTCGTCGGTCCAGCCGGACTTCGACTCGATGAGGCCCTTCTCGTACTCGTTCGAGAAGAGGTACGTCGCGCCCTCCATCAGGGTGCGGATGTTCTCGCCGTCCATCCGGGCGATCTGCTGCGAGAAGTCCGCCGCGAAGGGGATCCCGCGGGTGCGGCACTCCTCCGTGTGGCGGAGCATCGCCTCGGGGTCGTCGGCGCCGATGAGGACGAGGTCGAGGCCGCCCACGCGGTCGGCGACGGCCTTGAGCTCGATCTGCCGGGCCTCGCTCATCGCGCCCGTGTAGAAGGAGCCGATCTGGTTGTGGTCGGCGTCCGTGGTGCAGACGAAGCGGGCGGTGTGCAGCACCTCGGAGATCCGGACGGACTCGGTGTCGACCCCGTGCCGGTCCAGCCACGCGCGGTACTCGTCGAAGTCCGAGCCGGCCGCGCCGACGAGGATCGGGCGGCTGCCGAGCTGGCCCATGCCGAAGCAGATGTTCGGTCCGACGCCGCCCCGCCGCACGTCGAGGTTGTCGACGAGGAAGGAGAGGGAGACCGTGTGGAGCTGGTCGGCGACGAACTGGTCGGCGAAGCGGCCCGGGAAGGTCATGAGGTGGTCGGTGGCGATGGAGCCGGTGACTGCGATGCGCACGGCGTGGATGCTCCTGCGGATGACGGCGGGTGACAATCAAAACTACCGGGTCCGCGGCCATACTCCGACCCGGCGAAACTACCCCGTAGTAGGACTTCCTTCGCCCAGGATGGCGCCCATACGGTGCCTCCATGACCTATACCGATGGCTTCGGGTACGCGGACCACGCCTCCGACGCGCGGCCCGGCTTCGCACGGCTGCTCGGCGACTGTGCCCGGATGGCCCCGCACTGGGCCGTGGAACGGGAGCCGCGGCCGGGGCGGGTGGCGCCCTCGCAGATCCACGGGGTGCGCGTCCCGTCGGCCTCCGCCCGGCTGATCGCCGGCACCGCCGCGTACGGCGACTAGCCAGGGGGCGTCGTGTGGATCAGGCCGGTCGCGAACCCCGGCCTGATCCACACGACACCCCCCTGGGGGAACCCGGGGAACCGGTTTCGCGGCCGGCGCGTCACACCCGCATCACGTACGGCGGGACACGCTAAGGAGCGATGCGGTGACCAGCGAACAACCCGACACATCACGCGGCACACGGCGGCGGCCCGCCTGGGCCGTCGGCTCGATCGCGGCCGCCGTCCTGCTGGCCGGCGGCGGTACGGCGTACTGGGCGTCCACGGCGTACGGCGACGGCTCGGGCGGCGGCGTCCGTACGAGCGACAGCGCGGCCGTCGCGCCGCGCTCGGCCGGGTCCCCGACGGGCCCCGGCATCGCCCCCGGGGAGCCGGACCCCTCCGGCGGGCCGGTGACGTACCGGGCGGACGTGAAGCTGCCCGACGGACCGGGCACCGCGCCCGCCTTCGCCGTGTCCGGGGAGGTGGCCTCCGACGAGGTGGCCCGGCTCGCGAAGGCGCTGGGCGTCTCCGGCGCACCCCGGCTGGTCGGCGACGCCTGGCAGGCCGGCGAGGCCGCCGACGGGTCCGGGCCCCGGCTCACGGTGACCCGCAAGGCCCCCGGCACCTGGACCTTCTCCCGCTACCAGGCCGGCGGCGGCGTCGGGGACGACTGCGTGCGCGGCAAGGACACCTGCGGCCCGGCCACCCTCCCCCAGGAGGGCGCGGGCGCGGCGAAGCCCGTTTCCGAGCAGGCCGCGAAGGCCGCCGCGGCCCCGGTGCTCGCGGCCGCCGGGCAGGCCGACGCGAAGGTGGACGCCCACCTCACCCAGGGTTCCGTCCGGGTGGTGAGCGCCGACCCGGTGGTGGGCGGGCTCCCGACCCAGGGCTGGTCCAGCAGGATCAGCGTCGGGGCCGACGGCGCGGTGGTGGCGGGCAGCGGGGAGCTGAAGGCCCCGGTCCGCGCGGGCGAGCAGGCCGTGGTCGGGGCCGCCGAGGCCCTGGAACGGCTCAACGCGGCGGCCAAGGGCGGCGGCGACGGCACAGGCCCCGGGCCGAGCGGCTGCGCGACCACGGTGCCGCTGACCCCGGACACCCCGACGGGCGCGACGGACACCCTGCCCTGCAACCCGGAGCCGCGGCCGATGAAGCCGCCGCGGACCGAGAGCGTGCGGGGGGCCGTACTGGGGCTGGCCGCGGGGACGGTCGACGGCGGGCGGGGCCTCGTACCGGCCTGGCTGTTCGAGGTGGCGGGCTCGCAGAGCAAGCCGGGCCGCACGGTGGTCCAGCCGGCCGCGGCGGAGGACGCGGGCACCGCGGTGCCGCCGAAGCCGCACACCGTGCCCGGGTTCTCGTACGCCCAGGCCGACCGGACGCTGACGGTGAACTTCTGGGGCGGGGTGTGCAGCACCTACACCCTGGAGGCGCGGGAGGAGGCGGCTTCGGTCCTGGTGAAGATCACGGACACCCCGAACAAGCCCGGCCAGGCCTGCATCATGATCGCGCAGGAGATGGCGCTGACGGCGACGCTCCAGCAGCCGCTCGGCGACCGCAAGGTGGTCGACGCCACGTCGGGCAAGCCGATCCCCCGCCAGTAGGACCGTCGGCGGAATGCGTGAAGGGCCCGGGCCCGGTCCTCTCCTTGGGTTCCAGGAGTCGACCGGGCCCGGGCCCTTCGACGTGAAGCGGTGCGGCTGGGCCGTGAGGCTTAGCTGAACGAGTCGCCGCAGGCGCAGGAGCCGGTGGCGTTCGGGTTGTCGATCGTGAAGCCCTGCTTCTCGATGGTGTCGACGAAGTCGATGGAGGCGCCGCCCAGGTACGGGGCGCTCATGCGGTCGGTGACGACCTTGACGCCGTCGAAGTCCTTGACGACGTCGCCGTCGAGGGAGCGCTCGTCGAAGAAGAGCTGGTAGCGCAGGCCGGAGCAGCCGCCGGGCTGGACGGCGACGCGCAGCGCGAGGTCATCGCGGCCTTCCTGCTCCAGCAGGGTACGGACCTTCTCGGCGGCGGCGTCGGACAGGAGGATGCCGTCGCTCACAGTGGTCTTGTCGTCCTGTACGGACATCTGCATTCACTCCCGAAGTGGGCGGCTCCCCGCCGGTGGCTGGGGAAACGTCGGACTCTTGCCGTCGATGGCAACCAGCGGGACCGCGGTTTCATTCCGGGTCCGGCGCCTCGTTTTCTCAATTCATGCTCGCACACCCCGGCGGTCCGGTGGACCCCGCGACGAGGACCGGTGGAGTGGCGTACCCCGCACGCACCCCGCACGGGGGCGAATGCGTCACATCGACACTATCGGCATCGTCAAAGTGACGTGAAGCAGCTATGATAGATAGCGTCAAATAGACGAGAAGTGTCGATCAAAGCCCCCCGCAGTCCCAGATTTCCTTGTCGCAGAACAGAAAGGGTGCGTGTCGTGACCACCGCCCAGCCTTTGGACGTCCAGCCGACGCCCCTTGCCCTGCTGCTGCTCGGCCGTGAGGCCGACCCCAAGAGCGAGCGCGGGGTGGAGTGCCCCGGCGACCTTCCCTCGCCGTCCGACCCGGACCTGGTGGCGCGCGCCCGCGCCGCCAAGGAGAAGCTCGGCGACAAGGTCTTCATCCTCGGCCACCACTACCAGCGTGACGAGGTCATCGAGTTCGCCGACGTCACCGGAGACTCCTTCAAGCTGGCCAAGGACGCGGCCGCCAAGCCGGAGGCCGAGTACATCGTCTTCTGCGGCGTGCACTTCATGGCCGAGTCCGCGGACATCCTGACCTCGGACGACCAGAAGGTCGTCCTGCCCGACCTCGCGGCCGGCTGTTCGATGGCCGACATGGCCACCGCCGAGCAGGTCGCGGAGTGCTGGGACGTGCTGACCGAGGCCGGGATCGCCGGTACGACGGTCCCCGTCTCGTACATGAACTCCTCCGCCGACATCAAGGCCTTCACCGGCAAGCACGGCGGCACGATCTGCACCTCGTCCAACGCGAAGAAGGCACTGGAGTGGGCCTTCGAGCAGGGCGAGAAGGTGCTCTTCCTCCCCGACCAGCACCTGGGCCGCAACACCGCCGTCCGCGACATGGGCATGTCCCTGGACGACTGCGTCCTCTACAACCCGCACAAGCCGAACGGCGGCCTGACCGCCGAGCAGCTGCGGGACGCCAAGATGATCCTGTGGCGCGGCCACTGCTCGGTCCACGGCCGGTTCTCGGTGGACTCGGTGAACGACGTGCGCGAGCGCATCCCGGGCGTGAACGTGCTGGTGCACCCGGAGTGCAAGCACGAGGTCGTGGCGGCCGCGGACTACGTCGGGTCGACGGAGTACATCATCAAGAAGCTGGAGGCGGCCCCGGCCGGCTCCAAGTGGGCCATCGGCACCGAGCTGAACCTGGTCCGCCGCCTGGCGAACCGATTCGCCCCGGAGGGCAAGGAGGTCGTCTTCCTCGACAAGACGGTCTGCTTCTGCTCGACGATGAACCGCATCGACCTCCCGCACCTGGTGTGGACCCTGGAGTCCCTGGCCGAGGGCAACCTCGTCAACCGGATCGAGGTCGACAAGGAGACGGAGAGCTTCGCGAAGCTCGCGCTGGAGCGGATGCTGGCGCTGCCGTAGCGCCAGCGGATCGCGTGGGGGCCCCGGCCGGCGTCAGTGACGCCGGCCGGGGCCCCTTGTGCTGTGGTCAGACCTTGACCGGGGTGTCGTCCGATGCCGTCGGCGCGGACGGGACCACCGTGAGGCGGGCCCGCTTCTTCGCGCGGCGGCGTTCCTTGCGGAGCTCGATCATCGTGTACAGCGTCGGCACCAGGAGCAGGGTCAGCAGGGTGGAGCTGACCAGGCCGCCGATCACGACCACCGCGAGCGGCTGCGAGATGAACCCGCCCTCGCCGGTGACGCCCAGCGCCATCGGGAGCAGCGCGAAGATCGTCGCAAGGGCCGTCATCAGGATCGGGCGCAGGCGGTGGCGGCCGCCCTCGACGACCGCTTCCACGACGCCCAGGCCCTGTGCCCGGTACTGGTTGACCAGGTCGATCAGGACGATCGCGTTGGTGACGACGATGCCGATGAGCATCAGCATGCCGATCATCGCCGGGACGCCCATCGGGGTGCCGGTGGCGATGAGCAGGCCCAGCGCGCCGGTGGCCGCGAAGGGGATGGAGACCAGCAGGATCAGCGGCTGGACCAGCGAGCGGAACGTCGCGACCAGCAGCATGAACACGATCGCGATGGCGGCGAACATGGCCAGGCCCAGCGAGGCGAAGGCCTCGTCCTGGTCCTCGGAGACTCCGCCGATGGCGGCGGTGGCGCCCTCGGGCAGGTCCAGGGCCTTGAGCTTGGTCTGGAGCGCGGCGCTGACCGCGCCCGTGTTGTCGCCGACCGGCTTGGCGGTGATGGTGGCGGCGCGGGCGCCGTCGATCCGGGTCATCGCGACGGGGCCGGGGACCTCCTTCACCTCGGCGATGTCGCCGAGCCTGGCGGGGCCGACCGGCAGGGCCTGGAGCTCGGCCAGGGTGGCGGCCGGCTGCGCGGAGCGGATGACGACGTCCCGCTCGGTGTTGTCGAGTACGGCCTTGCCCACCGGGTTGCCGCGGACCGCCTGGGCGACGATCGCGCCCAGCGCGGCCTGGTTCAGGCCCGCCTCGGCGGTCTTGGGGGTGGCGGTGACCGAGATGCGGGGAACGGACTGGGCCAGGTCGCTCTGTACGTCGGTGACGTCCTTGAGGGTGGCCACCTCGGCGCGGACCTGTTCGGCGGCCTTGGCGAGGACGGCGCCGTCGCCGGCCTTGACGACCACGCTCAGGTTCTGGCTGCCGAAGCCGCCGCCCGCCGAGATGGAGGTGTCGCCGATGCCCTGGAGCTTGCCGAGGGCGTCCTGGATGCGCTTCTTGACGGCGTCGGACTGACCGGCGTCGTCCAGGGTGACCTGGAAGGAGGCCTGGTTGGTGCCCGTTCCGCCGCCGAAGGCCGCGAGGAAGCCGGAGGAGCCCACGGTGACCTGGTGGTCCTTGACGCCCTCGATGGACTCCAGGGCCTTCTCCACCTTGCGGCCGGCCTCGTCGGAGGCGGCCAGCGAGGTGCCGGCGGGCAGTTCCTGCTTGACCGTCAGGACGTCCTGGTCGCCCTGGTCGAAGAAGTTCGTCTTCAGTAGCGGGGTCATCCCGAAGGTGCCGACGAGGACGACGACCGCGATCGCGACACTGGTCAGCCGGCGGCGGGTGGCGAAGCCGAGGACCCGTACGTAGAAGCGCTGGAGGCGGCTGTTGGCCTCCTTCTCCTCCGCCTCGCGGCGGGCCTTCGCGCGGCTCTCGGCGTCCTGCGGGGAGACGCCCTTGGGGGCGCGCAGGAACCAGTACGACAGCACCGGCACGACCGTCAGGGACACCAGCAGCGAGGCCAGCAGGGCGGCGGTGACGGTGAGCGAGAAGGAGCCGAAGAGCTCGCCGATCATGCCGCCGACGAGGCCGATCGGCAGGAAGACGGCGACGGTGGTCAGCGTGGACGAGGTGACCGCGCCGGCCACCTCCTTGACGGCGGTGGTGATCGCGGCCTCGCGCTCCTCGCCGTAGCCGAGGTGGCGCTTGATGTTCTCCAGGACCACGATCGAGTCGTCGACGACCCGGCCGATGGCGATGGTGAGGGCGCCCAGCGTCAGCATGTTGAGGGACAGGTCGCGGGTCCACAGCACGATCAGCGCGAGGACCACGGACAGCGGGATGGAGACCGCGGTGACCAGCGTCGAGCGGAGCGAGGCCAGGAAGACCAGGATCACGATGACGGCGAAGACGAGGCCGAGCAGGCCCTCGGTGGTCAGGCCCGAGATGGAGCGGGCGACGGCCGGGCCCTGGTCGCTGACGACGGTCAGCTCGGCGCCGGAGCCGAGCGTGGAGCGCAGCTCGGGGAGCTTGTCCTTGACGGCGTCGGAGATGGCGACGGCGCTGCCGTCCTTGTCCATGGTGAGGACGAGGGCGAGGCTGGGCTTGCCGTTGGTGCGGGTGATGGAGTCGGCCTTGGCCGGCTCCTGCTTGACGGCGGCCACGTCACCGAGGCGGACGGCCGGCTTGCCGGGGCCCGCGGTCAGCCGGAGGTCCTCCAGCTGGGCGAGCGAGGTGTATCCGGAGCCCACGCGGACGGTGCGGTTCTTGCCCTGCTCGTCGAAGGAGCCGGCGGGGACGGTCGTACCGCCCGCCTTGAGGCCCTCGGCGAGCGCGGCGCCGTCGAGGCCGGCGGCGGCGAGCTTGGCGTTGTCGGGGGTGATGGTGACCTGGAGGTCGCGCACGCCGTCCACGCTGACCTGGCCGACGCCGTCGATGTCCTCGAGGACGGGGACGACGGAACGGTTCAGCTGGTCGGCGAGCGCCTGCTGGTCCTTGTCGGAGGTGACGGCGAGGACGACGGTCGGGATGTCGTCGGTGGAGCCGGCCACGACCTGCGGGTCCACCTCGGCGGGCAGCCGGACGCGGGCCCGGTTGACGGCCTGCTGGACGTCGGCGACGAGCTGCTTGGTGCCGCTGTCGCCGTAGTCGAAGGTGGCGCGGATGAGGGCGTTGCCCTCGCTGGCGGTCGAGGTGATGCCGGTGATGCCGTCGACGCCCTTGAGGGTGTTCTCGATCGGCTCGATGACCTGCTTCTCGACCACGTCGGGTGAGGCGCCCTGGTACGGCGCGAGCACGGAGACCATCGGGAGTTCGATGGAGGGCAGCAGCTGCTGCTTGAGCTGCGGGATGGCTATGGCGCCGAACAGGAGCGCCACGATCGACACGAGGCCGACCAGCGCTCTCTGGGCGAGGCTGAAGCGGGACAGCCAGGACATGGGTGGGGATCTCTCTGCTGGTCGTTCGCGAGGGCCCCTCCAGCCTTCCGCACCCGGCGAGCCCGTTGCGTCGCTCCCAGGTGCCGTCCTTATGTGCGGCATACCGCGGCCGCAGTACTCCGTTCTACTGCGGTCCGCCGCAGGTCAGTCGGCGCGGGGCCGGACCAGTCCCGATTCGTACGCGATGACCACCAATTGCGCCCGGTCGCGGGCCCCGAGCTTGGCCATGGCCCGGTTGACGTGGGTCTTCACGGTCAGCGGGCTGACCTCCAGCCGGGCGGCGATGCCGTCGTTGGACAGTCCGCCGGCGACCTGTACGAGGACCTCGCGCTCGCGCCCGGTCAGCGCGGCGAGCCGTTCGGCGTGGGCGGAGCCGGCGGCGGGGGCGTCGGCGCGGCCGCCCTGGGCGAGGAAGCTGGCGATGAGCCCTTTGGTGGCGGCCGGGGAGAGCAGCGCCTCGCCGGCGGCGGCGACGCGGATGGCGTTGAGGAGTTCCTCGGGCTCGGCGCCCTTGCCGAGGAAGCCGGAGGCGCCGGCGCGCAGGGCGGCGGCCACGTACTCGTCGACCTCGAAGGTGGTCAGCATGACGACGCGGACGTCCGAGAGCTCCGGGTCGGCGCTGATCATGCGGGTGGCGGCGAGTCCGTCGGTGCCGGGCATCCGGATGTCCATGAGGACGACGTCGGCGCGCCGTTCGCGGGCGAGGGCGTACGCCTGGGCTCCGTCCGAGGCCTCGCCGACGACCTCCATGTCGGGCTCGGAGTCGACGAGCACCTTGAACGCGCTGCGCAGCAGCGCCTGGTCGTCGGCGAGCAGGACTCGGATGCGGGCGGGGCCGGCGTCGGCGGGATCGGTCATACCGTCAGGGTAGGCGGCGCCCCGGCGCCCCGGTCGGCGAGGTGGCGGCTCCCGAACGGCCCGTGCGGGCAGGGTCCGTGGGCGGGCGCGGCCGGGTTCAGCCGAGGGCGAGGACCAGCAGGACGGCGGTCGCGGCGACCTCGCAGACGGCACCGAAGACGTCCCCGGTGACCCCGCCGAAGCGGCTGACGCAGCGGCGGAGCAGGAGTTCGGCGGTGAGCAGGGCCGTGAGGACGGCGGCCGCGTGCTGCGCGGCGGCGAACGGGCCCGCCGGGAGGGCGGCGAGGGCGGCCGCGGCGACGACGGCGGCGGCCACGCAGGCGGCCGCCGCGCGCGGGACCACGCCGGCCACCGCCGCGCCGAGCCCCTCGGGCCGGGCGGCGGGGACCCCCTCGCGGGAGGCCAGGGTCATCGCGAGGCGGGCGGCGACGGCGGCGAGTACGGCGGCCAGGGCGCCCCGGATCCAGCTGTCGGCGTACGCGTTGGCCAGGGCGGCCACCTGGACCAGGAAGACGACGAGGAGGGAGATGACCCCGAAGGGGCCGATGTCGGACTGCTTCATGATCCGCAGGGCGTCCTCGGCGGGCTTCGCACTGCCCAGCCCGTCGGCCGTGTCGGCCAGGCCGTCCAGGTGGAGTCCGCGGGTCAGCGCCGCCGGTACGGCGACGGTGACGGCCGCGGCCAGCAGCGGACCGCCGCCGAGGAGCAGCAGGAGCGTCCCGGGGACGGCGGCGAGCAGGCCGACGGCGAGGCCGGCGAGCGGGGCGCAGGCCATGCCGGTGCGGGCGGCGGGCCGGTCCCAGCGGGTGATGCGCGCGGGCAGGACGGTCAGCGTGCCGAAGGCGAACCGGATCCCGTCGGGCAGGGAGGCGCGTTCCCCGGGCGGCCGGGGCAGCGGATCATCGGTGGAGTCTGTCATCGGCGCGAACGCTACCCGCTTACGGTGGGCGGTAAATTGCTCAATACGTGCCATATCGGGAGCTGGTGTCGTGGGTCACTGGTGGGAACGCAACATCGTCGAGCCGGGCAAGCTCCCCCTGCTCCTCGCCCTGCTGTCCTTCGTGCTGTCGTTCCTGGTCACACGGGTGATCACGAGGCTGATCCGGGCCGGCCGGGGGCCCTTCAGGAACATCACCCCGGGCGGGCTGCACGTCCACCACGTGGTGCCGGGCGTGGTCCTCGTGATCATCGGCGGGTTCGGCGCGGTCGGCAGCGGCGGCCACAGTTTCGGCGCGGGCCTGTCGGCGGTCCTCTTCGGCCTGGGGGCGGGCCTGGTACTGGACGAGTTCGCGCTGATCCTGCACCTGGACGACGTCTACTGGAGCGAACAGGGCCGCAAGAGCGTGGAGATCGTGGTCCTGACGGCCGCGGTGGTGGCGCTGGTGCTGGGCGGCTTCCTGCCCTTCGGGGTCAACGAGCTGTCGCCGGAGGAACGGCACAGCCGCGGGCTCGTCGTCATGAACACCGCCACCAACTTCTTCCTCGCCCTGATCGCCCTGTGGAAGGGGAAGCCGCGCACCGCGATATTCGGGCTGGTGGTCCCCTTCGTGGCGCTGATCGGCGCGGTGCGCCTCGCCCGGCCCGGGTCCCCGTACGCCAAGCGCTTCTACGCCAACCGCCCGCGCGCGCGGGCGAAGGCGGGGCTGCGGGCCTTCCACCACGACCGGCGCTGGGCACGGCCGAGGCGCAAGTTCGAGAACTTCATCAGCGGGCTCTCCGACCCGGAGAAGCACCCCGCCGAGCGGCGCGAGTGAAGGACCCGCCCCCGTGCGTACGCGTGTACGGGGGCGGGGGGTCAGCCCGGGATGAGGCCGTCGTCGCTGAGCATCTCCCGCACCTCGTCGAGCGTGGCCTCGGGCGCGGGCAGGATCAGCTCGGACGGCTCCAGCGCATCGTCCGGCAGCGGACTGCCGAGGCGCCGGACCGCGTCGAGCAGCGCGCCCAGCGTGCGCCGGAAGCCCTCCACGTCGCCGGACTCCATCTCTTCGAGGAGTTCGTCGTCCAGCTTGTTGAGCTCGGCGAAGTGGCTGTCGGCCAGCTCGACCTGGCCCTCCCCCATGATGCGGACAATCATGACGGGCCCCTGTCCTACTGCTTGTCGAACCGGTGCTGGGTCTGGTGCGGCTGCGCGGTGCCCGGGGCACCGCCCTCGATGGCCTGCTGCTGGGCGGACGGGCCGCCCGCCAGCTCGGCCTTCATCCGCTGGAGCTCCAGCTCGACGTCGGTGCCGCCGGAGAGGCGGTCCAGCTCGGCCTGGATGTCGTCCTTGGAGCCGAGACCGCTCTGGTCGTCCAGGGCGCCGGAGGCGAGCAGCTCGTCGATCGCGCCGGCGCGCGCCTGGAGCTGGGCGGTCTTGTCCTCGGCCCGCTGGATGGCGAGGCCGACGTCGCTCATCTCCTCCGAGATGCCGGAGAAGGACTCCGCGATGCGGGTCTGCGCCTGGGCGGCCGTGTAGGTGGCCTTGATGGTCTCCTTCTTCGTACGGAAGGCGTCCACCTTGGCCTGGAGGCGCTGCGCGGCCAGCGTCAGCTTCTCCTCCTCGCCCTGGAGGGTCTGGTGCTGCACCTCCAGGTCGCTGACCTGCTGCTGGAGGGAGGAACGGCGGGACAGGGCCTCGCGGGCCAGGTCCTCGCGCCCCAGGGCGAGGGCCTTGCGGCCCTGGTCCTCGAGCTTGGCGGACTGGCTCTGGAGCTGGTTCAGCTGCAGTTCCAGGCGCTTGCGGGAGGTCGCCACGTCGGCGACGCCGCGGCGTACCTTCTGGAGCAGCTCCAGCTGCTTCTGGTACGAGTAGTCGAGGGTCTCGCGCGGGTCCTCGGCCCGGTCCAGGGCCTTGTTCGCCTTCGCGCGGAAGATCATCCCCATACGCTTCATGACACCGCTCATGGGCTTCGCGCGCCCCCTTCTAGACGGACTGTGCTCCAGGTCACCGACAGGACCCACAGTACGGGCCCTGTCTCCATTACCGCACTGTTCGAGTACGGATGCGCTCCTCCTCCAGGACGAGTACCCCGGTGCCGTATCAGGCGTAAGGAGTAGGTGATCCCTGAGACTCCGGGAGCCCCGGAATCCCCGGCACCGAAAGAGGCCCGCACCCGGTAGACGCCCGCCGTTGCCGGATCGTTCCCCGCCGGGGTGGGGCCCGTGGCCCCGACCACGTACGCTTGGGTTTTGTGTTTGGTAGCCGCTCCTCCAAGGAAGAGAAGGCCTCCGCCACCGACAAGGTGAGCGCCGGCCCTTCGCAGCCCCGTGACCCGCAGGCCCCGAAGGGCCGCCCGACGCCGAAGCGTGCTGTGGCCCAGTCGCAGCGCAAGGCCGTGGTGGCCTCGACCGGCAACCGCAAGGAGGACGCCAAGCGAGCCCGCGAACGTCGCCGCGAAGAGATGGCCAGGCAGCGCGAGGCGCTGGCCAACGGCGACGAGCGCTATCTGCCCGCCCGCGACAAGGGGCCGGTCCGCCGGTTCGTCCGCGACTTCGTGGACTCCCGCTTCTCGGTCGCCGAGATGTTCCTGCCGCTGGCCGTGATCATCCTCGTGCTGAGCATGATCCGGGTGCCCTCGATCCAGAACATCGCGCTGATGCTGTGGCTCGGCGTGATCGTCCTGATCATCCTCGACTCCATCGGCCTGTGGTTCCGGCTGCGGAAGGCGCTGGGCGAGCGCTTCCCGGACGAGCCGCGCCGCGGCGCCGTCGCCTACGGCCTCATGCGCACCCTCCAGATGCGTCGCCTGCGCCTGCCCAAGCCGCAGGTCAAGCGCGGAGAGCGGCCCTGACCGCAGCGACGCCCGGAGCATCAGGGGCATCGTCGGGGGAGGGCTTCTCGGGGGGAGCCCGGCTGTGGCTGGAGGGACTGGGAGGACTGCGCAACGCCGTCCGCCAGGAACTCGTGGGCCGGCAGGTCGAGGAACAGATCACGCACCGCTTCCCGGTCGGGCAGCGGCTGCGGGTCCTCGACGTCGGCATGGGCCAGGGCACCCAGGCGCTGCGCCTGGCCCGGGCGGGACACCGTGTCACCGGCCTGGAGCAGGACGCCGCCATGCTGGCCGTCGCGCACGCGGCGCTGGCCGCCGAGCCGGCCGGGATCCGCGACCGGGTCGACCTGGTGGAGGGCGACGGCCGGGAGACCGGCGCGCACTTCGAACCGGGCAGCTTCGACGTGGTGCTGTGCCACGGAGTACTGATGTACGTGTCGGAACCCGACGCGATGCTCGCCGGACTGGCCCGCATGCTCGCCCCCGGCGGGCTGCTGTCCCTGCTGGTGCGCAACGGCGACGCGCTCGCGCTGCGGCCCGGACTGTCGGGTGACTGGTCGGGGGCGCTGGCCGCCTTCGACACCGTCGACTACACGAACCGGCTCGGCCTGGACGTACGGGCCGACCGGCTGGCCGACCTGACGGCGACGCTGTCGGGCATCGGCGCGCCGCTGCACTCCTGGTACGGGGTCCGCGTCTTCACCGACGGCACCGAGGCCGCGGCGGAGCTGCCGCCGGACGAGGAGCTGGAGCGGCTGCTGGCCGCCGAGGAGCGGGCCGGGCGGACCGATCCCTACCGGGGGGTGGCGGCGCTGCTGCACCTGTGCGGGGTGCGCGGGTAGCGGCCCGGAACGTAGCGGAACCCCGGGGGGACTCCCCCGGGGTTCCGGCGTTTCCCGAGCCCTGGCCCTGGCCGGGCGGGACGGTGTGCCGCTGCGCGGGGCCGTCCAGGGGTCAGGGGTCAGGCCTCCGTGGCCGCCCTCAGGCTCATCGGGTAGATCTGGGTGCCGTCCTCGAACAGGGTCACCTGCTCCGCCCCGCCGTCCAGGAGCTCCTTCCAGACCTCGCCGATCCAGGACTCCGCGTCCCCCTGCGTGGTGAACTCCTCCGGCTCCACCGCCGGGGTCACCTCGCTGCCGTCGGCCGCCTCGAACCGCCACGTCCACGCCATGTCCGCCTCCGTTGTTCGTCGCGATCTCACGCTTCTCGCCTTGAGTGTGCCCGCAGAGTAGCCGGGCGCGCACCACTACCGGCGACGCGGGAGGATCTCTGTGTGGAACTCACTCTGCTCGGCACCGGTACCCCTGAAGGACTGCCCCGCCCCGGCTGTCCCTGCGCCGCCTGCGCGGTCTCCGTGGGCGGCCGGTCGCGCGGTGCGACCTCCGTCCTCGTGGACGGGGCGCTGCTGCTCGACCTGACTCCCGGGGCGGTGCTGGCCGGGGCCCGTGCGGGGCATTCGCTGGCCGGCGTACGGCAGGTGCTGCTGACGCACCCGCACGACGGGCCGGCCGTCGAGCTGCCCCCCGGGCTGCCCGCCGCCGGGCGGGTGCCGGACGGGCGGGAGCTGTCGGTGATCAGCGGGCACCGGGTGCGGGCCGTGCCGATGGACGCTCCCGGCACCGGGTACGAGGTCACCGGCCCCGACGGCGCCCGGCTGCTGTACCTCCCGCCGGGCGGCGCCCCCGCCGGGACCGGCAACGGGGACGCGCAGCGGCCGTACGACGCGGTCCTCGCCGACGTGCTCGGCCGGCCGGAGGCGCTGGCCCGGCTGCGGGCGAGCGGTGCCGTCGGCCCGGTCACCGACGTGATCGCCGTGCACCTGGACCACGACACCCCGCCCGGCCCGGAACTGGAGCGCCGGTGCGCCGCCGCCGGAGCGCGGGCCGTGCCGGACGGCACCACCGTGGTGGCCGGCGAGTACCGCGCGGTACCGGACGTGCCGCGCCGCACCCTGGTGCTGGGCGGAGCCCGTTCCGGGAAGTCCTTCGAGGCCGAGCGGCGCCTGGCCGCCTTCCCCGAGGTGGTCTACGTGGCCACCGGCGGCACCCGCGACGGCGACGCCGACTGGGCCCACCGGGTCGGCCTGCACCGGGAGCGGCGCCCGGCCACCTGGCGGACGGTGGAGACCTGCGAACTGGTGCCGCTGCTGGAACAGGACGGCCCGCCGCTGCTGATCGACTGCCTCGCGCTGTGGCTCACCGACGCCATGGACCGGGCCGGTGCGTGGGACGACGCGGTGTGGGCCGCCGAGGGCCGCAAGCGGCTGCGGGCGCGGGCCGACGAGCTGGTGGCGGCGGTCCGCGCGAGCCGCCGCCCGGTGGTGCTGGTGAGCAACGAGGTGGGGGCCGGAGTGGTCCCGGCGACCGCGTCAGGGCGGCGGTTCCGCGACGAGCTCGGCCGCCTCAACAACGCGGTCGCGGGCGAGTGCGAGCACGTACTCCTGGTGGTCGCGGGGCAGGCTCTCGTCCTCAAGGGACAACCGAGGTGAAGCAGAGCCGGTACACCCCCCGGGGGAGGGCCCGGGCGGCTGTAATCTCTGGCAGATGACCACGCTGAATCTCGACGACTTCTCCGATCTGATCGAACGCCCCGACGGGGGCGTCCGGCGTGACGCCGAGGAGCGTCGTGAGCGGCTGGCCGTGCCGCCCGGCGCCCTGGGCCGGCTCGACGAGCTCGCCGAATGGCTGGCCGCCGCGCAGGGCCGGGTACCGGTCCGGCCGATCCAGCAGCCGCGCGTCGTGCTGTTCGCGGCCGACCACGGCATCGCCGCCCAGGGCGTCTCCGCCCGGCCCGCGGGCAGCGCCCACGAGCTGGTGCGCGCGGTGCTGGACGGGACCAGCCCGGTCTCCGTGCTGGCCGGCCGGTTCGGCGCGGGCGTGCGCGTCGTGGACGCGGGCCTGGACTGCGACCCGGAGCTGCTGCCCGAGGACGTGGTACGGCACCGCGTACGGCGCGGCAGCGGCCGGATCGACGTCGAGGACGCGCTGACGGCCGAGGAGGCCGAGGACGCGCTGCGGCTCGGGATCCAGATCGCCGACGAGGAGGCCGACTCCGGTACGGACCTCGTCGTCCTCGGCGACCTGAGCGTGGGCGGCACCACGGTGGCGGCCACGCTGGTGGCGGCGCTCTGCGGGACGGACGCGTCCGTGGTCACCGGCCGCGGCGGACTGCCGATCGACGACCTGGCCTGGATGCGCAAGTGCGCCGCCATCCGCGACTCGCTGCGCCGGGCCCGCCCGGTCCTCGGCGACCAGGTGGCGCTGCTGGCGGCGGTCGGCGGCGCGGACGTCGCCGCGATCACCGGGTTCCTGCTCCAGTCCGCGGTGCGCCGTACGCCGGTCATCCTCGACGGGGTCGTCTCGGCGGCCTGCGGGCTGGTGGCCCAGCGGGCCGCCTTCCGCGCCCCCGACTGGTGGCTGGCCGGGCAGTCCAGCGGGGAGCCGGGCCAGGCGAAGGCACTGGACCGGATGGCACTCAACCCGGTGCTCGACCACGGCGTCACAGTAGGAGAAGGAACCGGCGCCCTGCTGGCGCTCCCCCTGGTCCAGGCGGCCGCCGCACTCGCGGCGGAACTCCCGGAGAGGGCTGCTGCGGAACAGCCGACGGACTGAGACACCGGGCACTACGGGCCTGACCAGTCCGCAGTGCTCGCACTGCGCTGCGGACCGGTGACGCCCCATATCATCGCTTTTCATGGGAGAGGTCCGCTTGACCAGCGTAGAAACCGACCGGAGCCTCGATCAGGCTTCCGGCAAGGGTTCCAACAACAAGAAGGAGCAGGGAGGGGAAGCTGCAGCGAAGCCGGAGAGCCGCAGGGGCACTCCCAGGTCACGGCGCGGTGCCGCCTTCGCGGTCTGGTACCTGCGGATCGTCACCTTCGTGAACTTCCTCAGCGCGGTGTGGCTCTCGCTCGGGCAGGACCTGCGCCGGCACAACACCGCCGACTTCTACACCCCCTACCTGCTGACGGC
The DNA here is from genome assembly GCF_055575955.1 of Streptomyces sp. NPDC033966. Lineage (NCBI taxonomy): Bacteria > Bacillati > Actinomycetota > Actinomycetes > Kitasatosporales > Streptomycetaceae > Streptomyces > Streptomyces sp. NPDC033966. The sequence goes on from NZ_JBVIRQ010000004.1 coordinate 432,757, forward strand.
CGGGTTCGCCTCCGGGCTGTTCTCGCTGCTGCTCGCGGTCACGATGGGCCGCCGCAAACGGGCCGCCTGGATCCTGAACCTGGTGGTCAGCGGCATGCTGCTGCTGGCCTTCGCGGTCGCCGCCTTCGCGCCCTGCACGAGCGGCGAACTGAGCATGTGCTACCCGGAGTTCCGCCAGCACGCCCAGAACTGGGTCTCGCTCGCCCTGACCGCGGCCTTCGTCGTCGCCCTGCTGCTGGGCCGCCACGAGTTCTACGCCAAGGGCGACCGCTCCAACCCGAAGCTCGCCACCGCGGTGGCCGCCGTCGGCCTGCTGCTCACCTCGCTCGTCGCCGCCCTGCTCGTGGGCGCCACCAACATCGACGCCGACCGCGCCGACGCCACGTTCCTGGCGCGCTGGCGGTACGGCGTGATGCGGCTGATCACGCTGGCGCCCGACGACAAGGCCTACCGCGCGATCACCACGCCCGCCTGGGTCGACGTGGCCATCAACATGATGTCGATGCTGCTGCTCCTCGCCGTGCTGTTCGCGGCGTTCCGCTCCCGGCGCGCCGTCGACCCGATCACCCCCGAGGACGAGGAGCGGCTGCGGGCGCTCCTCGCCAAGCAGGGCGACCGCGACTCGCTCGGCTACTTCGCACTGCGCCGCGAGAAGTCCGTGATCTGGTCCCCGACCGGCAAGGCCGCCGTCACCTACCGCGTCGTCGGCGGGGTCTCGCTGGCCTCCGGCGACCCCATCGGCGACCCCGAGGCCTGGCCCGGCGCGATCGAGCCGTGGCTGGCCGAGGCACGCGAGCACGGCTGGGTGCCGGCCGTGATGGGCGCCAGCGAGGAAGCCGGGCAGATCTACGCCCGGCACGGCCTGGACGCCCTGGAGCTGGGCGACGAGGCCATCGTGGAGACCGACGAGTTCACGCTGGAGGGCCGCGCCATGCGCACCGTCCGGCAGGCGTACAACCGCGTCAAGCGGGCCGGCTACACCGTCCGCATCCGCCGCCACGCCGACATCCCCGCCGACGAGATGGCGGTGCTGCTGGAGCGCGCCGACGACTGGCGCGACGGCGCGACCGAGCGCGGGTTCTCCATGGCACTGGGCCGCCTGGGCGACCCGGACGACGGCCAGTGCGTGATGCTGGAGTGCACCGACGGCAACGGCGACCTGCGCGCCGTGCTGTCCTTCGTGCCGTGGGGCCCCAAGGGCCTGTCCCTGGACCTGATGCGCCGTGACCGGAACTCCGAGAACGGCCTGATGGAGTTCATGGTCATCGAGCTGCTGGAGCGCTCGAAGGAGATCGGCGTCACACAGGTCTCGCTCAACTTCGCGATGTTCCGTTCCGTCTTCGAGCGGGGGTCCAAGCTCGGCGCGGGTCCGGTGCTGCGCATGTGGCGCTCGCTGCTGAGCTTCTTCTCCCGCTGGTGGCAAATCGAGTCCCTCTACCGGGCCAACGCCAAATACCGCCCGATCTGGGAACCGCGGTTCATGCTCTTCGAGAAGAGTTCGGACCTGCTGCGGATCGGTATCGCGGCAGGGCGGGCCGAGGGCTTCCTGGAGGCGCCCGGCCTGCCCAAGTGGCTGCACCGCAAGCACCTGGAGACGATTCGTTGACGTCGTGGAAGACGGAGGTCCGGCAGTTCGCCCGCCGTGAGTGGGGCCCTCTGCTGCTGACCGTGCGGGACGCGCTCGTCCGCGACAAGTGGCGGGCCGTCCCCATGACCCTCGGGGCGGTCGCCCTGACCTCCGTCTTCCAGATCGTCCAGAACACCTCCTGGGGCTTCCAGCCCGTACAGGACCTGGGGTCCGTGAAAGCCGCCGACCCGCTGTGGCTGGCGCTGCTGCGGACCCCGCTGTCCCTCTTCGTCCCCGCCCTCGACCTGCCCGTGTGGGGGGCGCTCGCGCAGATCCTGCTGGTCTTCGGCATCGCCGAGATCTGCATCGGCTGGTGGCGCACCCTGCTCATCGGCTACGTCGCCACCATCGCCGGGACCACGTACGCCCGCATCGGGCTCTCGCTCGGACCCGACCACCCCTTCGGACTGCCGGTGACCGACCGGATCGTCAACGACACCGGACCGTCGGCGGCGGTCGTGGGCCTCGCGATCTACGTGTGCTGGCGCTACCGGGCGTACCTCACCGGGGCCCTGGTGATCCTCGTGATAATCGGCGAGGTGCTGGTCAAGAACAACCTGGCCGGCAAGGAGCACCTGGCGGCCATCGCCGCCGTCATGGCGATGTGCGTGCTCCGCGCCAAGTGGGGGCCGGCCCGCTCACGGACCCCCCTCGGCCCCCGGCCACCCGCTCCCCCCTCGTCGCCCGCACCCCCGGGATCCGCGCGGCTCTAGCGGGAACCCTTACCGTGTCCGGGTGACGACAGACCTCGGGCCCTTCGCCGCCACCCGGCAGTGGATGCGGGCGCATCCACTCGCCACCGACGCCGTGCTCGCGTTCGGGGCGCTGGTCTCCATGGTCGTCGGGTCCTTCGCCGACCCGCACGGGCCGCACGGGCCGACCTTCGGCACGCGCACCCCCGAGCCCCTCTCCCTGCTGCTGATGCTGCTCAGCGCCGCCGCCCTCGTACTGCGGCGGCGCCGGCCGCGTACGGTCCTCGCCGTCACCTGCGGGCTGTCGCTGCTGGAGCTGACCACCGGGGACCCGAGGGCGCCCGTCGCCATGAGCGCGGTGATCGCCCTGTACACGGTGGCCGCGCAGACCGACCGGCCCACCACCTGGCGGATCGGGCTCCTGACGATGGCAGGGCTCACCGGGGTGGCGATGCCGGCCGGCCCGATGCCCTGGTACGCGCAGGAGAACATCGGCATCTTCGCCTGGACCGGGATGGCCGCCGCCGCCGGCGACGCGGTGCGCAGCCGACGGGCCTTCGTCGACGCCATACGGGAACGGGCCGAACGGGCCGAACGGACCCGCGAGGAGGAGGCCCGGCGGCGGGTCGCCGAGGAGCGGCTGCGGATCGCCCGGGACCTGCACGACGTGGTGGCCCACCACATCGCCCTGGTCAACGTCCAGGCGGGAGTGGCCGCGCACGTCATGGACAAGCGGCCCGACCAGGCGAAGGAGGCCCTCGCCCACGTACGGGACGCCAGCCGCAGCGCGCTGAACGAGCTGCGCGCCACCGTCGGCCTGCTGCGCCAGTCCGGCGACCCGGAGGCCCCGACGGAACCCGCGCCGGGGCTGGCCCTGCTGGACGAACTCCTGGACACCTTCCGGCACGCGGGCCTGCCCGTGGCGGCGACCGTCCAGCTGGGCCCCGGCACCGAGCTGCTGCCGGCGGCCGTGGACCTGGCGGCGTACCGGGTGATCCAGGAGGCGCTGACCAACGTGCGCAAGCACGCGGGCCCGGGCGCGCAGGCCGAGGTCAGCGTGGTCCGGGTCGGGGCCTCGGTGGAGGTGACCGTACTGGACGACGGCGGCGACTCGGCGGACTCGGCCCCGGCCCACATCGACCCGGGCGGCGGCCACGGCCTGCTCGGCATGCGCGAACGCACGGGCGCCCTGGGCGGCTCCTGCTTCGCGGGCCCCCGCTACGGGGGCGGATTCCGGGTACACGCGATCCTGCCGGCGTGAGGGGGGCGGGGGCGGGGGCGGGGGCGGGGCGGGGGCGTACGGGGCTTGCGGTGCGGGCCCGCTATCTCCCCCTCGACCCCCCGGGGCGGGGCGGTGGTTGCCCACCCGCCTCCCCGGGTGCGGGCCGGTGGGGTGGGGAGCGGTGTCCTGGCGGGGCGGTCTCGCAGCTGGTTTGGGGGTTTCCCGTCAGTCCCATCGTCCTTCCGTGTCGGGCCGGTCCCTCAAGGGCGCTCCCTGCGGTCGCGTCGCTACGCGATCGCCTTCGGCGACCCTTGACCGACCGACCCGCCCCGGAAAGCCGAAAGACTGACGGGAAGCCCCCAAAAGAACGGTCACGGGGCAGGAGAGGAGGAGCGGCCTCGTCAGCGATGAGGCGACGGGGTCGGGCCTTGGCCGGCCGGGCATCCGGGCCCGTGATGCCGGATTCCGGGCCCGTGGCGCGACATGCGCACGAGAGGTTGATCAGAGCAACCTGCGGAGCATCCAGGCGCACCCGATCGCTACGCGCTCCTGTCGTCTCAGCGTCCGACGACCGCCCGGGGCTGATACCCGCACCAGAGGGCGACCAGAGCAGCGCGGGAAGCGCGTGGGCGCGCCAGATCGCTACGCGCTTCTCCCGTCTCGGCGGCCCACGACCGTCCGGGGCTGGTCTGGGGCGGGTACGACGTTGGTGGCGGCGGTGGTGAATTCGCGGCCGGATGCGCCCCGGATGTAGGCGAGCTCCATCCAGCGCTCGATGCCGGTGTCCGAGACGTTCTCGTTGATCACGGCCATGAGGACGCCTTCGGTGCCGGAGGCGATGTCGCGGACCCGGCGGCGGAGCAAGCGGTGGGGGACGTACTCGCACTGCTCACTCATCGGGTCCTCCTCGAAGGCACATGCCGTCGTGGCCCCCACCACCGAGAATCGGCAACCGCCGTTCGTAGCCCTCACCGAATACGCGGCGGGCCCGGTCGTGCTCGTCCGAGCACACGACGGCCAAGGTGGCCACCAGCTGTTCCAGTGAGGTGAACCGGTCAGGGAAAGTCAGCACGACCCCGCCCCTGACCGCGCGTTCATACCCGTCCATCAGACCCTCCTGCACTCGGTCATCGACGAACTCAGCCTGCTCCCCACGTATGGACGTATCTGCCTTTATCCAAGGACGGTTGGGCCGTTCCGCGCTATGTTCCGGAGAACGCCCAAATGTCCAGTGGAGGGCTCTTGAACACGGCCTTGAGTTCAGCTATGGCCGACGCCGGCGTGAGGCCGCATCAGCTGGCTGATCGGGTGGGAGTATCCGGGAAGACCGTCAGTCGCTGGTTAGCGGATCCCGGGCTGGTGCCGCATGCTCGAAACCGTGCGGATGCGGCTCGGGTGTTGGGAGTTGAAGAGCGCATGATCTGGCCCGAAGCAGTGACCACCCGCGTGAAGGTCGGACAGGACAAGGAGCTGGTCCACTCCTACCCCTACCGCTCCGCGTGCTCATCCACGACGTGGGCGAAGCTGGTCGCTGAAACGACCGCCGAGATGCTGCTGTCCGGGTACACGAACTATTTCTTCTGGACCATGATCCCCGACTTCGCCGGGATCATCCGGCAGAAGGTCGAGAGCGGATGTCGGATCCGCTTCCTCGTGGGAGACCCGAACGGCGAAACCACTCGACAGCGCGAGGCGATCGAGGACGCGGCCCTGACCGTCTCCACTCGCATCCGCATGACCCTCGAACAGCTGGACCGACTCGGTCCCCTGGACGGCTTGGAAGTCCGCGTCAGCGCCCCGGAAGACGCCACCAACCACGTCGGCCTCAGCGTGTTCCGCTTCGACTCCGACGCCCTCGTCACGCCCCATCTCGCTCGTGTCATCGGACACGACTCACCCATGTTCCACCTGCGCCGACAGAGCAAGGAGGGCATGTTCGACCGCTTCGCCGACCACGCCGAGGAACTATGGGAACGAGGCACACCGTACGTGTTCGACCAGCCCAGGACACCCGCCGGACGCTGACAACGGAGAAGCGCGTACGGAACTGCTGCGTCTGGGACGCCCGTGGATCGCCGAGAACCTGGCCAAGAACGTCCGCCAGTAGGTGAGTGCCCCGAGTGCGTGTCGGCGGCTCGGCTCCTGCTGGGAGGCCTCCGGGTACGCCTCAGGTCTTACTTCGCTGGTCCCAGGTTTGCTGCGTCCGCTGGCCGATACGTCGGTCGGGGTCTGCGATCGATGATTCCTTACGTCGGTTCGTCGTGTTCGCGCCCGGGAGGGAAGCTGCCCATGTGGGGCAAATGGATCAGTTGCAAGGTGCCGGTGACCGCGCGGGGAGAGTTCTCTGCGGCCCAGCGCGTCTGGTCGACGATCAGTGATCAACCAGGTTTGGTCGGGCAGGTCGGTGGCTGGGACCCGGCCACCGGCTGTGCTCATCTGCTGGGACTGTGGACCGACGCGGAGGCGTACCTGGGCTTCATGCAGGAGCGGCACGACTCGGTGTTCGCCGGCAACCGGCAGAGCGCCAGCTGCTCCGCGATCGAGGTCGCCACCGGCGAGGTCGTCTTGGAGATGCCGGGGGAGACAGCCCTGCCCCGTGCTCTTGAACGCGCCACTCTCCTACGGGTCGCCGACTGCCGACTACTGCCCGGACGCCAAGAGCATTTCCTCGACGTCCAGCGCACGGTGTGGGCTCCAGGCATGGCAGCGGCCGGCGGCATGCTCACGGGTGTCGTCACCCGGCTGGAGGCGGACCGCTACCTGGTCACCACGCTATGGTCCAGCTCCACTGCCCACCAGCGCTATACCACCCAACACCTTCAGGCCCTGCGCTCCCGCGCGGCACTCGAGAGCGACATCCAGTCGATGACCGGCCACACGTTGCCACTTGAGAGAGCCTGGCACGTCCTGCCACCCTCGACCGACTCGGTGCCTGGAAAGCGTCCCTGAAATCCCTGCCCGAACAGTCGATCACCAGCGAGCCCCGACGGCGCATCCGGGATCCATCTGACGCGCCTGTCGGCTTCCCCTGCTGCTCTGTTCATCCTCTGGTGCAGGTATCAGCCCAAGACGGGCTACTGACGCCGAGAAATGAGGAGCGCGTAGCGATCTGGCGCGCCTGGGTGGTCCGCAGGTCGCTCTGATCAACCTCTCGTGCGCGTAGGCGGGCCCCGGCCCGGAATCTCGGCTCTTGAGGGCCCGGATGCCCGGCCGGCCAACGCCCGGCCCCGTCGCCTCATCGCTGACACGGCCGCCCCTCCAACCATGGACCGTGCCGTTCTTTTGGGGGTTTCCCGGCAGTCTTTCGGCTTTCCGGGGCGGGACGGTCGGTCAAGGGTCGCCGAAGGCGATCACGAAGTGACGCGACCGAAGGGAGCGCCCTTGACAGGCCGGCACGACACGGAAGGACGATCGGACTGACGGGAAACCCCCAAACCGGCCCTGAGACCGCCCCGCCAGGACACCGCCCCCACCCCACCGGCCCGCAGACGGGGAGGCGGGTGGGCAACTGCCGCCCCGCCCCGGGGGGTCGAGGGGGAGATAGCGGGCCCGTCAGCATGCCCTGCGCCACACCCCCAGGTCCGGTTTCTTCTCCAGGGAGCTGAGCTGCAGGCGGCGGGACTGCTTGCAGAAGCGGGAGGCGGGGAGTTCGTACTCGACGTGGAAGACGGCCTTGCCCGCCTTGATGAAGGGGGTCAGGTCCTCGCACTCGTCGTACTGGGCGCACTGCTCGTTGACCGCGAAGTCGTAGTCGCCGACCAGCTGCGGGATTTGGTCGAGGTCGTTCTTGAGGCCGACGGCGAGGCCTCGGTCGTGGGCGAGTTTCGCGATGGAGCGGTTGAACCTCAGCTGGTCGTCGGCGGTGAGCGGGAAGCCGGAGGTGTTGTGGTAGGCGTCCATGTTGTCGGGCTCCACCGCGTCGAAGCCCTTGTCGCGGCACATGTCGAAGCGTTTCGCCATCAGCGGTTCCAGCTCCGCCGTGCGGCGGATGTCGATCCAGCGCTCGCCCTTCCAGCCGTTGCCCTTGCCGAGCAGTGAGTCGGGGAAGTCGCCCGCGTCCGGGCGGAAGTCCTCCCAGGCTCCGGTGGAGATGTAGCAGATGGTGCGGCGGCCGTCCTTCTTCAGCGCCGCGACCTCCTCCTTGGTGGTGTTGAACCCGTCGACGTCGTACACGGGCACGTCGACCGAGGTGTCCAGCTTGCCGGTGAGCTGCCACTGCCAGGGCGTGCCGGGGCGGGGCTGCCAGCGTTCGCCCGGGGCCTGGGAGGGCCAGGAGGGGCCGGGGGCCGGGCTCTCGTCGTCGTGCGGTTCGGCGGTGCAGGCCGCCGTGAGCAGCAGCAGGGCGGTGGCGCTGCTCGCGGCCAGGACGGTGGGGAAACGCTTCATCCGGCTGCCTCCAGGGCGTACGGGAGGGTGCCCCACGGGTGGGCCCCGGTGCCGGGGACCGCGCAGTGCACCCCCGCGTGGCGCTTGGCGGCGAGTTCGGCGGCGGGGGCGTCCGGCGGGACCGCGTACACGAGGTGGCAGAACCGTAGGGCGGGGTGGTCGGCGGTCCACGGCGGCGGGGTCGCGGCCTTGTCGCGGTAGGCGTCCCAGGGGCCTTCGAAGGTGACGAGCAGGTCGGCGAGCCGGAGGTACCCGGGGTGTGGGTGGACCCCGTGGTTGAGGACGAGGGTACGGGCCCCCGCCGCGCGGGCGGCGACGGCGAGCCGGCCGTAGTGGGGCAGGAGTTCCGGGTCGGCGGCGGCCTGGTCGAGGAAGGCGCCGTCGGCCCCGTACCAGTCGCGGTGGCGCAGCAGGTCCTGGACGACGGCTGCGTGCGGGCGCCGCCCGTAGTCGGTGTCGGTGTAGCCGAGGACGGGCACGCCGGCGTCGCGGAGCCGGGCGGCGACGGCGGCGAACCGTTCGTCGGGGGCGCGGCCGGGTCCGCTGTCGGGGTTGAGCACCACCGAGTGCAGCTGTCCGGCGGAGCGGATGAGCCGCTCCCACTCCTCGGGCCGGTCGGCGGGGTGCTCGTAGAGCGGCACCAGCAGCATGGGGACCTTCGTCTTCTCGTACGGGCGGATGGAATGGGGTCAGCGGTGTGCCGTGGCCCGGCCGAGGAACAGGCAGACCAGCACCGCGAGGGCCGCCGCCGCGGTGCCGGCCACCGCCAGCTGGACCAGGCGGGGTTGTCCGATCCCGGCCAGCAGGGCCAGGCTCTGGGCGAAGGCCGCGCCGGAGCAGACCACGGCGGCGGGGCGGACCGCGCCGAAGGACTGCAGGAGCAGCCCGGTCCACATCACGGCGCCGAGCAGCAGCAGGGTCGCGACGCGGAGTCCGGTCAGGCCGGGGGCGTGCGGCCACAGCAGGGTTCCGGTGACGCCGAGGACGAGCAGCACCGCCAGGTACACGGTGAGGCAGCGGGCCAGGGTGGCGAGCATCCGGCGCCGGAACGCGCGCGGCGAGCGGGCCGCCCGCAGCCCGGCGAGGCTGCCGCTGCGGAAGCGGTGGAGCAGCCATTCGGCGGGGCCCATGCTGAGGGTGAGGGCCACCGCGGAAGGGGCGGCGACGGCCTCGGCGGGGCCGCCGCCGAGCACCTCTCCGAGCGCGGCGTACAGCACGAGGAGGCCGGTGCCGAGGCCGAACACCCCGTAGGGCGCGGAGTCCCCGATGCGGGGTCCGCGCCGGGTGTGCTCCTCCTCGGCGCCGCGCAGCATCCGCCAGCGCACCGGGCCGCCTTCGCCCGGGCGGCGTTCGGCCCAGCGGTGGATCCTGCGCACCCCGGCCCGTACGCCGGCGGCGAGCGGCAGCTCCCGCAGGGCGAGGGTGCACGCGGCCAGCAGGGATACGAGCAGCAGGGTGACGCGTACGGGCACGGGCGGGTCGGTGAACAGCGCGAGGACCGCGCCGGCGGCCATGGGGGCGAGTGCGGCGAGCAGCAGCCGTTCGCGGCCCAGTACCAGCAGCACGGTGGCGGCGCCGACGTAGACGGCCTGGCCTGCGGCGAAGGCGTACGAGAACGGCGGCCCGCCGGGGACGGCGAAGGCGGCGGCGGTGCCGAGGAACGCCCCGGCGGGGGCGCCGACGAGCAGGGTGCGTCCGGCGGCGGGCCGGTCGCCGAGGCCGAGCCAGGAGTAGGCGCGGTGGGACAGGCTCTGGTCCCAGACCCAGCCGATGAGGGCTCCGGCGAGGAGGGTCAGGGTGCCGGCGGGCAGTCCGAGCCGGTCGGGCGGGCCTTCGAGGAGGGGGGCGCCGAGGACGTAGGCCAGGCCGGGCAGGGCGAAGATCAGCCCGCGCAGCAGGCAGGCGGTGAGGGGGACCTTCCAGGGGTCGGGGAGCCGGTCGGGTTCGGGGAAGGAGCGGGGGACGCGGGCGTAGAGCTCCTCGGCGAGGGCGAAGGAGTCCTGGCGGCCGTAGGTGAGCCGGATGTACTCGTCGGTCATCCCGTCGGATTCGAGGATGGCGGCGATCTCGTCGGGGTGGACGGCCGCCCCGGCGAAGGGGCCGATCCGGTCGGCGAGTTCGTCCATGGGGTCGGCGGCCGGGCCCCCGGGCCCGCCGGGGCGGGGCCGGGGCAGGTCGGGCAGGGTGTCGGTGTGTCCGGCGGGGGCCGGGCGGCCGACGTGGACCCAGGAGCCTTCCGGGCCGGGGGGCTTGAGCCAGAGGGATCCGCTCACCACATGCTCCCGTCGGCCGCGAGCTCCTTGTTCCAGGGGTCCTTGTACCAGGGGTCGGCGAGCCGCTGGGTCCAGTCGGCGTCCGTGCGGACGGGCAGGCCTGCCTGGCCGGCACGCGTCTGGTCGGCGAGCTCGCGGTAGATGTGCCGGAAGCCGTCCACGGACTGGTGGAGGGTGAACTTCTCGACGACCCGTGTGCGTGACATCCGGCCGAGTTCGGCGCGGCGTTCGTCGTCGCGGAGGAGCGCGAGGGTGGCGCGGGCCATGGTCTCGGGCTCGCGGGGCGGGACGACGAGTCCGGTGTCGCCGACGGCCTCGCGAACGCCTCCGACGTCGGTGGAGACGGTGGTGCGGCCGCAGGACATGGCTTCGATGATGCTGAAGGGGAAGCCCTCGCTGATGCTGGAGAGCATGACGACGGAGCCGGCGGCGTAGGCCTTGGCGACCTGGTCGATGCGGCCCTCGTAGGTGATGCCGTCGCCGACGCCGAGTTCGGCGGCGAGTTTCTCCAGGCGCAGCTTGTAGTCCTCGCACCCGGCCGGGACGGGTCCGAAGAGGCGCAGGCGCAGGGCGGGGAGTTCTTCGCGCATGAACGCGTAGGCGCGGATCAGGGTTTCGAGGTCCTTGATCGGGTCGATGCGGCCGCACCAGCTGAGGGTGGGTACTTCGGGTTCGGAGCCGGCTTCGGGGAAGGCGTGCGGGTCGACACCGTTGTAGACGGTGCGGATGCGTTCGGAGTCGGCGCCTCCGCGTTCTTCCCAGCGGCGGTTGTACTGGTTGCAGGGGGTGATCAGGTCGGCCTGCCGGTAGCCCTCGGAGTTGAGCTCGCGGTAGAAGCCCAGCATCAGGGCCTTGACGGGCCAGCGCTGGGCGGCGCTGCGGTAGCCGAGGTAGCGCTCGCGCAGGTAGATGCCGTGCTCGGTGAGGAGGAAGGGCACTCCGTCCAGGCGTTTGGCGGCGAGGGCGGGGAGGGTGGCGAGGCCGCTGCTGACGGCGTGGGCGACGCTGTCGGGCGGGATCCGTACCGAGAGCGGGCGCAGGGCGTGTTCCAGCAGGTCGGTGGCGGTGAGCGCGTCGTGGATGGTGGGTTCGGCGGCGGCGGTGACCAGGCCGGGGCGGGTCCATACGGTCATCAGCAGGCGCAGTACCGCTTCGGAGCGCAGGGCCGGGGCGAGCCGGCCGGCGCGGGCGAGGCGGGCGAGTTCGCCCAGGGCCTCGGAGAAGCCCCCGTGTCCGGGGGTCCCCCCGGCGGTGGCTGGGGGCGGGTCGATGAGGGAGAGCAGGAAGGTTTCGTACGTTTCGGTGAAGCGGCGGCGGGCCCTGCCGCGCAGGGCCGAGCCGCGGGTGCGGGCCGGCGGTGGGCCCCAGAGCGGGACGGCGGTGTGCCGGTAGACGTTGCGCGGCAGCTCCCAGGTGACCGGCTCTCGTCCGGAGCCGGTCAGGGCTATGACGTTGAAGTCGACCTCCGGCATGCCGCGTACCAGCTGGTCGCACCAGGTGCTGACGCCGCCGTGGACGTGCGGGTAGGTGCCTTCGGTGAGCATGGTGACATGACGCCCATGGCTCATGCGGTGTGTCCCCCCAGGACGGAAAAGGGGCCGGCGCCCGTGGTGCGTGCGTGGAGCGCCGGCTCTGGGTGTTACGTGCGCCGCGGGTCGTCCGGGCGGCGGTACGGGCAGTACGGCCGGGACGGGTGGCGCGGGTGGTACGGGCGGGTCAGAGGAGCTTGAGCGTGACCTGTGACTGGAGCAGCTCGGGGGCGGTCCAGGCGGACCGGGTTCCGGCGTAGGCGGTGCCGAAGTCGGCGGTGCCGAGCAGCAGCTGCTTCTTCGTCCCGTTCGGGGCGGTGACCGGGGCGACGAGTCCGGAGGGCGCCTTGACGACGACGTCCTTGCCGATCTTGTAGGCGGTCACCTTGCCGGCGGCGACGGCCTTGTCCCAGGCCGCGCGGCGCTGGAGCTCGATCCCGGTGTCCTTCATGCTCTGGTTGACGATGGGCGCGCTGGGCGCGTAGAGCGCCCGGTAGGTGTCGAGGACCTGGTTGAGCACCGGGTAGAGGGTGCGGTCCTCGGCGAGGTTGGACTGGTGGACGTAGTGCGGCCGCGGGTCGTTGGCCAGCACGTGGCGCATGGCGGTGCGCGCCTCGGCCGGGACGATGTGGTCCAGGTAGCCGGTGTCGGGGTCCAGCGGGGCCGGCAGGCAGGTGGAGGTCGCCGGGTTGTCCTCGCAGATGCCGCTGCCGCCGTGGGCGCGGCTGGTGTAGATCCAGTTGTACTCGTCGGCCATCTCCGCGTTGGTGCCCGTGTTGTAGTACACGTTCATCGGGTAGCGGGGGACGGTCAGGGCGGCTCCGACGGCCCGCTGTTCGGGTTCGCGGGAGTTGTCGCTGCCGGCCCACTTGACCCCGTTGTCGGCGAGGGCGCCGGCCAGGTTGGGGTTGTCCTGCGGCTGCTGCGGGAGGGTCTTGAGCCCGGAGTGCTCGCCGGTGACCAGTTCGGAGCGGTCGGTGGTGATGCCCTTGGCCGCGGCCCAGTTGTTGTTGTCGCGGATCTGCGCGGCGATCTCGGCGCGGCTCATGTAGGTGATCGCGCCCTGGGCGTTCTTGGTGCAGCTCCAGGGCGTGGTGCTGACGTCCTGGACGCAGCCGAGGAACGGGTGGGTGTAGGTGTGGTTCATCCACCGGTACTTGGCCCGGTCGGCGACGAGCTGGGCGGTCAGCGCGTCGGTGCCGCCGTTCTCGGTCTTCCACTCCTCGCCGGCGCCCGCGTTGAAGAGCATGTCCAGCTTGAAGTTCTTGGACGTCTGCCACTGCGCCGCGTACTGGGCGTCGGCGGCGGTCATCCGGATGGTGCTCTCCTTGCCCTCGCCGCCCGCGCAGGCGTAGTCGCCGGGCGTGCAGTTGAGCTCCTTGTTCCAGCGGGCGTCCGGGGCGAAGACGTCGTCGACGTGGACCGCGAAGTAGCTGCGCTCCTGCCCGAGGTGGACGCCCTGGGTGAGCCACTCGACGATGCCCCGGGCCAGCAGCCGGAACTGCTGCTGGTGCTGGTTGTAGCCGAAGGTGACGACGAGTTCGCTGCGCCCGTCGTGGGTGTACTCGCCGACGAGCGAGGCGCGTCCGCCGGTGACGGGGGCGTCCAGGTAGCTGGTGTAGCCGGTGCGCGGCTTGCCCATGAAGCCGTAGCTCTCCGGAATCACGGCGGAGTTGTCCTCGAAGGTGACCTGACCGCCGAGGTAGCCGAAGGGGCCCGCCTTGCCCGCCGCGGTGACGGCGGCCTGGGTGCCGTCGAGCTGGCCGCTGTAGCCCCCGTTGTCCGTGTACTCGAGCCCGACCCCCGGGTGGGCCCAGGTGTAGGCGTCGACCTGGCGGATCCCGTACGCCGTCTCGTACGCGGTGAGCGCCGCCATCTCGGGGGAGCCCTCGCCGAAGGGGTTCTCGTTGGGCAGTACGACCCCCTGGTACTTGGCCCGGGGGCGGCCGTCGACGGTGTCGGCGAGGAACGCCGCGTCGATGACGGGGCGGCCGGCACCGGCCAGGTCGACCCGGGTGTAGGGGACCCCCGTGTCCTTGAGCTGCGCGGTGATCGCCCCGACCGAGCTGCCGCCGTCGTCGACGACGAGCACCTTCAGGTCGATGCGCGGCGTCACGGCCGCCGCCCGGGCGGTGGCGGCGGGTACTGCCACGGACATCAGGGCTGCGGCCGCCATCGCCGCGGCGGCCCTGTTCATCCGGTTCTTGTTGACCATTTCGGCCTTCCCCCCGCAGGCATCCCTCGACGACGGCCCATGGCGGAAGGCCGGGGCGGGGAGGCACTGTGGAAATCATGCAAAAGGACCCCACGTCCCCTTGCCAGAGTGATGCGAGTCTCTCGGACCCCGTCAGCTCTAAGGGGCAAACCTGGAGCAGAGTCCACAGATGGGTGAACCTGGCAGCGCATTGATCGAACAGCTTGACAAACCTTGCAGTGGCGTACGGACGACGGCCTGCGCGTAGGCTCGTTTCCGGCGGCCGCCGGGCCCGAATACGATCGCTGCGGAGCGGCCGGTGACCCCGACGCGACCAAAGCGCCCACTAACACAAACGGAAGCGAGACTTCACCACCGTGACTGCTCTGACTCTCAGCACTGCCGGCGCTGCGACGCTGCGCGCCGACGCCCTCGTGGTCGGCGTGGCGAAGGGCCCGAAGGGGCTCGTCGTGGCCGCCGGCGCCGAGGCCGTGGACAAGGCGTTCGACGGAAAGCTCGCCGCCGTGCTCGACTCGCTCGGCGCCACGGGCGTCGAGGGCGAGACCACCAAGCTGCCCGCCCCGGCCGGCCTCAAGGCCCCGGTCGTGCTGGCGGTCGGCCTGGGTACGGCCCCTGAGCAGGACGAGTCCTTCGACGAGGAGGCCCTGCGCCGCGCCGCCGGCTCCGCCGCCCGCGCCCTGCACGGTTCGAAGAAGGCCGCGTTCGCCCTCCCCCTGGACGACGCCTCCGCCGTCACCGCCGTCGCCGAGGGCGCGCTGCTGGGCGCGTACGCCTTCACCGCCTACCAGGGCGGGGAGAAGAAGGCCGCCAAGAACGGCGGCCCCAAGCAGCCGCTGACCGAGGTCGCCCTGCTCGGCGCCAAGCCGCGCGACAAGGAGCACAAGGCAGCGGCCGAGCGCGCCACCGTCGTCGCCACCGAGGTCAACGTCGCCCGCGACCTGATCAACACCCCGCCGAACGACCTCACCCCCGAGGCCTTCGCCGCCGTCGCCTCCGCGACCGCGAAGGAGAACGGCGTCAAGGTCCAGATCCTCGACGAGAAGGCCCTGGTCAAGGGTGGCTACGGCGGCATCATGGGCGTCGGCAAGGGCTCCGAGAACCCGCCGCGCCTGGTGAAGCTCTCGTACACCCACGCCAAGGCGGAGAAGACCCTCGCCTTCGTCGGCAAGGGCATCACCTACGACTCGGGCGGCATCTCCCTGAAGCCGGCCGGCCACAACGAGACGATGAAGTGCGACATGTCCGGCGCCGCCGCCGTCTTCGCCGCCGTCATCGCCGCCGCCAAGCTCGGTCTCCAGGTCAACGTCACCGGCTGGCTCGCGCTCGCCGAGAACATGCCCTCCGGCTCCGCCACCAAGCCCGGCGACGTGCTGCGCATGTACAGCGGCAAGACCGTCGAGGTCCTGAACACGGATGCCGAGGGCCGCCTGGTCCTGGGCGACGCGCTGACCAAGGCCTCCGAGGACAACCCGGACGCGATCGTCGACGTCGCCACCCTGACGGGTGCGATGGTGCTGGCGCTCGGCGACCGCACCTTCGGGATCATGGCCAACGACGACGCCTTCCGCACCTCGATCCACGAGATCGCGGAAGAGGTCGGCGAGGCCTCCTGGCCGATGCCGCTCCCCGAGGACCTGCGCAAGACCATGGACTCCCCCACCGCCGACATCGCCAACATGGGCGTGCGGATGGGCGGCGGCCTGGTGGCCGGACTCTTCCTGCAGGAGTTCGTCGGCGAGGGCATCACCTGGGCGCACCTGGACATCGCGGGCCCGGCCTTCCACGAGGGCACCCCGTACGGCTACACCCCCAAGGGCGGCACCGGCTCCGCCGTGCGCACCCTGGTGCGACTGGCCGAGCGCACCGCCACGGGCGACCTGGGCTGACGCACCGGCCCCCGTCGCCCGGGCGTCCCGCGTATCACCCCGTGAGACGCCTGCTGTGACGCGCGCCGCGCCCCGGGACCCGGATCAGGGTCCCGGGGCGCGTTCGCTCTGGAAGAAACGTCGAGGATCAGTAGGTTTCTACGCACGGGTAACCCTCATCTCGGGCAGAACGACGGTCCACACCCGGGGCCCGGCGTCCCGCCTGCCCCCGACAAATGCGAAGATGGGTTCTCGGCAGGACAGGGCCCCCACCACAGGGCCGAAGAAACAAGCGGCCGATTACCAGCCGCCGCCCGGTCACAGAGGACCGGTGCCCGGCGCACATGCATGGAGGACGTGACGTGGCGAACGACGCCAGCACCGTTTTCGACCTAGTGATCCTCGGCGGTGGCAGTGGCGGTTACGCCGCGGCTCTCCGCGCATCCCAGCTGGGTCTCGACGTTGCGCTGATCGAGAAGAACAAGCTCGGCGGCACCTGCCTGCACAACGGCTGCATCCCCACGAAGGCTCTGCTGCACGCCGGTGAGATCGCCGACCAGGCACGCGAGGCCGGACAGTTCGGTATCAAGGCCTCCTTCGAGGGCGTTGACATCGCCGGTGTGCACAAGTACAAGGACGAGGTCATCTCGGGCCTGTACAAGGGCCTGCAGGGCCTGGTCGCCTCCCGCAAGGTGACCTACATCGAGGGTGAGGGCCGTCTGTCCTCCCCGACCTCCGTCGACGTCAACGGCCAGCGCATCCAGGGCCGCCACGTCCTGCTGGCGACCGGCTCCGTGCCGAAGTCGCTGCCGGGCCTGAACATCGACGGCAACCGGATCATCTCCTCGGACCACGCGCTGGTCCTGGACCGCGTGCCCCAGTCCGCGATCATCCTGGGCGGCGGCGTCATCGGCGTCGAGTTCGCCTCGGCGTGGAAGTCCTTCGGCACCGACGTCACCGTCATCGAGGGCCTCAAGCACCTCGTCCCGGTCGAGGACGAGAACAGCTCGAAGATCCTGGAGCGCGCCTTCCGCAAGCGCGGCATCAAGTTCAACCTCGGCACCTTCTTCGACAAGGCCGAGTACACCGAGACCGGCGTCCGCGTGACGCTGGCCGACGGCAAGACCTTCGAGGCCGAGGTGCTGCTGGTCGCCATCGGCCGCGGTCCGGTCTCCCAGGGCCTGGGCTACGAGGAGCAGGGCGTCGCGATGGACCGCGGCTACGTCCTGGTCGACGAGTACATGCAGACCAACGTGCCGACCATCTCGGCCGTGGGCGACCTCGTCCCCACCCTGCAGCTCGCGCACGTCGGCTTCGCCGAGGGCATCCTCGTCGCGGAGCGCCTGGCCGGCCTGAAGGCCGTGCCGATCGACTACGACGGTGTCCCGCGCGTCACGTACTGCCACCCGGAGGTCGCCTCCGTCGGCATCACCGAGGCCAAGGCCAAGGAGATCTACGGCGCGGACAAGGTCGTAGCCCTGAAGTACAACCTGGCGGGCAACGGCAAGAGCAAGATCCTGAAGACCGCGGGCGAGATCAAGCTTGTCCAGGTCAAGGACGGTGCCGTGGTCGGCGTCCACATGGTCGGTGACCGGATGGGCGAGCAGGTCGGCGAAGCCCAGCTGATCTACAACTGGGAGGCCCTGCCGGCCGAGGTCGCGCAGCTCATCCACGCGCACCCGACCCAGAACGAGGCCCTCGGCGAGGCCCACCTGGCCCTGGCCGGCAAGCCGCTTCACGCACACGACTAATCGTCACGGGCGCGACGACCACTTCCGCACTTTCGTTAGGAGCAACTGAAACCATGCCGGTTTCCGTAACCCTTCCGGCGCTCGGCGAGAGCGTCACCGAGGGCACTGTCACCCGTTGGCTCAAGGCCGAGGGCGAGCGCGTCGAGGCCGACGAGCCGCTGCTCGAGGTCTCGACCGACAAGGTCGACACCGAGATCCCCTCCCCCGTCTCCGGCATCCTGGCCTCCATCAAGGTCGCCGAGGACGAGACCGTCGAGGTCGGCGCCGAGCTGGCCGTCATCGACGACGGCTCCGGCGCCCCGGCCGCCGCTGCCGCCCCCGCCGCCGAGGCCCCCGCGGCTCCGGCCGCTCCGGCCCCCGTCGCCGAGGCCCCGGCCGCCCCCGCACCGGCCGAGACCCCGGCTGCTCCGGCCGCCGCTCCGGCGGGCGCCGCCTCCGGCACCGACGTCGTGCTGCCCGCGCTGGGCGAGTCGGTCACCGAGGGCACCGTCACCCGCTGGCTGAAGGAGGTCGGCGAGTCCGTCGAGGCCGACGAGCCGCTGCTCGAGGTCTCCACGGACAAGGTCGACACCGAGATCCCCGCGCCGGTCTCCGGCACCCTGCTGGAGATCCTGGTCGGCGAGGACGAGACCGCCGAGGTCGGCGCCCGTCTCGCCGTCATCGGTGTCGCGGGCGCGGCTCCGGCCGCCGCCCCCGCCGCTGCCGCTCCGGCTCCGGCCGCCCCGGCCGCTCCGGTCGCCGCCCCGGCTCCGGTCGTGGCCGCCCCGGCCGCCGCCGCTCCGGCTCCGGTCGCCCCGGCCGCCCCCGTGGCCGCTCCGGCTCCGGTCGCCGCTCCGGCCGCCCCGGCTCCGGTCGCCGCTCCGGCCCCGGCCGCTCCCGCCGCCGTCTCCGGCGACGAGGGCGCGTACGTGACCCCGCTGGTGCGCAAGCTCGCCTCGGAGTCCGGCGTCAACCTGTCGACGGTCACGGGCACCGGTGTCGGTGGCCGTATCCGCAAGCAGGACGTCCTGGCCGCCGCCGAGGCCGCCAAGGCCGCCGCTGCTCCGGCTCCGGCCGCCGCCGCTGCCGCCCCGGCCGCCAAGGCTCCGGCCGCGGTGTCCGAGCTGCGCGGTCAGACGGTCAAGATGACCCGCATGCGCAAGGTCATCGGCGACAACATGATGAAGGCCCTGCACTCGCAGGCGCAGCTCAGCTCCGTGGTCGAGGTGGACATCACCAAGATCATGAAGCTGCGCGAGAAGGCCAAGGCCGGCTTCCTCGCCCGCGAGGGCGTCAAGCTGTCCCCGATGCCGTTCTTCGTCAAGGCCGCTGCCCAGGCGCTGAAGGCCCACGCGGTCGTCAACGCCCGGATCAACGACGACGAGGGCACCATCACCTACTTCGACTCGGAGAACATCGGCATCGCCGTGGACTCCGAGAAGGGCCTGATGACCCCGGTCATCAAGGGTGCCGGTGACCTCAACCTGGCGGGCATCTCCAAGGCCACGGCCGACCTGGCCGGCAAGGTCCGCGGCAACAAGATCACCCCGGACGAGCTGTCCGGCGCGACCTTCACCATCAGCAACACCGGTTCCCGCGGTGCGCTGTTCGACACGGTGATCGTTCCGCCGAACCAGGTCGCGATCCTGGGCATCGGTGCCACGGTCAAGCGCCCGGTGGTCATCGAGACCGAAGAGGGCACCGTCATCGGCGTCCGCGACATGACGTACCTGACCCTGTCCTACGACCACCGCCTGGTGGACGGCGCGGACGCGGCCCGGTACCTCAGCGCCGTCAAGGCGATCCTGGAGGCCGGCGAGTTCGAGGTCGAGCTCGGCCTGTAAGGCCCGGCGCACAGCCCCGGCTGTCGCTTGCGGCGCCCCCGTCCGGATTCGTCCGGGCGGGGGCGCCGTCGTTGTAACGAGCCTCACCCTGCGTCCCGGACCGCGAACGCATCGGAGCAGGCCACGACGGCCGTATTGTCTACGCATCAGGCCCCGCGTGTCCGCACACACAGGAGTTGAAACCCGATGATCACCCCACCCGTCGTGCACTCGCTGCGCGAGCAGATCCGCGAGCACATCGTGGAGGGGATCGTCAGCGGCCGCTGGAAGCCCGGCGAGCGGATCGTCGAGCGCCGGATCGCCGTCGAACTGGAGGTCAGCCAGACGCCCGTGCGCGAGGCGCTGCGCGAGCTGGAGACGCTGCGGCTGATCGAGTCGGCGCCGAACAAGG
Organism: Streptomyces sp. NPDC033966; assembly: GCF_055575955.1. Classification (NCBI taxonomy): domain Bacteria; kingdom Bacillati; phylum Actinomycetota; class Actinomycetes; order Kitasatosporales; family Streptomycetaceae; genus Streptomyces; species Streptomyces sp. NPDC033966. The sequence goes on from NZ_JBVIRQ010000004.1 coordinate 452,531, forward strand.
GCGTCCGGGTACGGAACCTCTCCGCGGCCGACCTGGAGGAGATCTACCCGGTCCGGGCCGGCCTGGAGCAGATCGCGGCCGAGCTGGCCGCCCCGAAGCTGGCGAGGGACTGCTCGGCCCTGGAGCCGCACGTGGCGGCCCTGTGGGAGGCCGACCGGATCCAGGACGGCACGGCGCAGGTGCGGCACACGGTGGGCTTCCACCGGGAGATGGTGCGGGCGGCCGGGAACAGCGTGCTGCTGCACACCTGGGAGAGCCTGGGCATCGAGGTCTTCACCGCCCTGTCCATCCGATGGCTGGGAACCGTCCAGAAGTCCTACGCGGAGGAGCACGAGGCCCTCGTCGCGGCGTTCCGCAGCCAGGACCCCGACATCGGGGTGCTGGTGAAGCGGCACGTCCTGGGCTGCGCCCCGCGCAGCGCCTGATCCTTCCCCACCTCGTCTGACCTGGGAGTTTTAGCGATCCTCCAGCGGATCGCAGGCCCGGTGGCATGTACTGATGAAACCGGCACCGGGTGCCTGAATTCATGGCACCGGGTGCCGACTTTCGTCACAGCGGCGAATATTAGTCACTTTTATTTGATCGATCATCGATCAGGGACTTACAGTCACTGCGGGCCCCAACCGGGTCCATCGACCCTGTCCTGCCCGTCAGGGTTTTCTTCACCACCTCCTCTCCTTTGTCCGGAAGGCGGCGCACACCGATGTCCGACCCCGTAGGAAAGCTTCCGAGCGAGCTCGACCAGCTCCCGGACCGCGACACCGAAGAGACCGCCGAATGGGCGGCCTCCCTCGACGCCGTCGCCAAGGCCGCCGGTACGCGCCGCGCCGAATACCTGCTCCGTCGCACCCTCCAGCACGCCGAGGCCGCCGGCCTCGCCCTGCCGAAGCTGCTGGAGACGGACTACGTCAACACCATCCCCACCTCCGCGGAGCCCGAGTTCCCGGGTGACCAGGAGATGGAAGCCAAGATCACCGCCTGGAACCGCTGGAACGCGGCCGCCATGGTGACCCGCGGCTCCAAGTACGGCGTCGGCGGCCACATCGCCACCTTCGCCTCCGCCGCGTGGCTGTACGAGACCGGCTTCCAGCACTTCTTCCGCGGGAAGGAGGCCGACGGATCGGGCGACCAGCTCTACATCCAGGGCCACGCCTCCCCCGGCATCTACGCCCGCGCCTTCCTCGACGGGCGCATCTCCGAGCAGCAGCTCGACAACTTCCGCCAGGAGTCCGGCGGCAACGGCCTGCCGTCCTACCCGCACCCGCGGCGCCTGCCGTGGCTGTGGGAGTTCCCCACGGTCTCCATGGGCCTCGGCCCGCTCTCCGCGATCTATCAGGCGCGCTTCAACCGCTACCTGCAGAACCGGAACATCAAGGACACCGCGAACTCGCACGTCTGGGCCTTCCTCGGCGACGGCGAGATGGACGAGCCCGAGTCGACCGCCGCCCTGGCCCTCGCCTCCCGCGAGCAGCTCGACAACCTGACCTTCGTCATCAACTGCAACCTGCAGCGCCTCGACGGTCCGGTCCGCGCCAACTTCCGCGTGGTGCAGGAGCTGGAGGCCCAGTTCCGCGGCGCCGGCTGGAACGTCATCAAGACCCTGTGGGGCTCCGCCTGGGACGAGCTGTTCCAGCTGGACACCACGGGCGCCCTGGTACGCCGCCTGCGCGAGGTACCGGACGCGCAGTTCCAGACGTACGCGACCCGCGACGTGGCCTACATCCGCCAGCACTTCTTCGGCGCCAACGCCGAGCTCGTGCAGCTGGCCGGTGTGCTCTCCGACGCGAAGATCGCCGAGTGCTTCCACACCTCCCGCGGCGGCCACGAGCCCCGCAAGGTGTACGCCGCGTACAAGGCCGCCCTGGAGCACAAGGGTGCTCCGACGGTCATCCTCGCGCAGACCGTCAAGGGCTACACGCTGGGCGCCGGGTTCGAGTCGAAGAACGCGAACCACCAGATGAAGAAGCTGACGATCGACGAGTTCAAGGACATGCGCGACCTCCTTGGCCTCCCGATCCCGGACAGCGCCTTCGCCGACGGCGTGGTCCCGTACGGCCACCCGGGCGCGAACAGCCCCGAGGTCCAGTACCTGAACGAGCGCCGCGCGGCCCTCGGCGGCCCCGCCCCGGCCCGCAAGGTCAAGCAGGTCGCCCTGCCCGCCCCCGCGGACCGTTCCTTCGCCCCGCTGCTCAAGGGTTCCGGCAAGCAGGAGATGGCCACCACCATGGCCTTCGTCCGCCTCGTCAAGGACCTGATGCGGGACAAGGAGACCGGCAAGCGCTGGGTGCCGATCGTCCCCGACGAGGCCCGCACCTTCGGTATGGAGTCCCTCTTCCCGTCGGCCGGCATCTACTCGCCGCTGGGCCAGACGTACGAGCCGGTCGACCGCGACCAGCTGATGTACTACAAGGAGGCCAAGGACGGCCAGATCCTCAACGAGGGGATCACCGAGGCCGGCGCCATGGCCGACTTCATCGCCGCCTGCACGTCGTACGCGACGCACGGCGAGCCGATGATCCCGTTCTACATCTTCTACTCGATGTTCGGCTGGCAGCGCACCGCCGACCAGATGTGGCAGCTCGCCGACCAGCTCGGCAAGGGCTTCATCGTCGGCGCCACGGCCGGTCGTACGACCCTGACCGGTGAGGGCCTGCAGCACGCGGACGGCCACTCGCACCTGATCGCGTCCACGAACCCGGCGTCGCTCAACTACGACCCGGCCTTCGCGTACGAGATCGCGGTGATCGTCAAGGACGGTCTGCGCCGGATGTACGGCGAGCAGCCCGAGGACGTCTTCTACTACCTGACGGTCTACAACGAGCCGAAGGTCCAGCCGGCCATGCCCGAGGGCGTGGAGGAGGGCATCCTCAAGGGTCTGTACCGCTTCAACACGGCCGCCGCCCTGGAGGCCGCCCCGGCCGCCGACGCCCCGAAGATCCAGCTGATGGCCTCGGGTACGGCGATCCACTGGGTCCTGGAGGCGCAGCGGCTGCTCGCCGCCGACTGGAACGTGGCCGCCGACGTGTGGTCCGCCACCTCGTGGGGCGAGCTGCGCCGCGACGCGCTGGAGTGCGACGAGGCGCTGCTGCGCGGCGAGGAGCGCACCCCGTACGTGACCCGCGTGCTGGAGGGCGCCCCGGGCCCGGTCCTGGCGGTCTCCGACTGGATGCGCCAGGTCCCGGACCAGATCAGCCAGTGGGTCCCGCAGGACTACACCTCGCTGGGTACGGACGGCTTCGGTCTGTCCGACACCCGTGAGGGCGCCCGCCGCCACTTCGGTGTCGACGCCCAGTCGATCGCGGTGGCCGCGCTGGCCCAGCTCGCCCGCCGCGGCGAGGTTCCGGCGTCCGCCGTCAAGGAGGCCCGGGAGCGCTACGGCCTCTGAGCCGTGTCCCGCCGAACACCGAAGGCCGGTGTCCACCCCCCAAAGGGGTCGGACACCGGCCTTTGGCCGTACGAGCGGTGGCGACGCGGGGGTGGAGCCGTGATGCTGGATCCCGTGATGGACGAGACGGAGTTCTGGGAGATCGTCGACCGTACCCGCGAGGCCGCCGAGGGCGACCCCGAGGAGCATGCCGAGCTGCTCGTGGAACGGCTGGCGCAGCTCGACCCCGACTCCGTGCTGGACTTCGCACGGCACTTCGAGTCCCGGTACAACCGGGCGTACACCTGGGACCTGTGGGGCGCGGCGTGGGTGCTGCTCGACGGGGCGAGCGACGACGCGTTCGACTACTTCCGGTGCTGGCTGATCGGGCAGGGCCGGGAGGTCTTCGAGGGCGCGGTGCACGATCCGGACCGGCTGGCGGAGCTGCTGGGCGAGTTCGACGAGGAGATCGACGGGGACGGTGAGGAGCTGGGGTACGCGGCCGACGAGGCGTACGAGCAGCTCACCGGGGTGGTCGCCCCGGACCTGGGCATCCCGTTGCAGGCGGAGGAGCCGGAGGGCACTCCGCTGGACTTCGAGAACGAAGCCGTGCTGGCGGAGCGCTTCCCCCGGCTCTGGGACCGGTTCCGCGGTTGATCAGTAGTGCGTGCCGCCGTCGATGCGGATCTCGGTGCCGGTGATGAAGGCGCCGTCCTCGGAGCCCAGCATCGCGACGACGCCGGCGACGGTCTGCGGGCCGGCGAAGCCCTGGCCGAGGGCGGGGGCGAGCTTGGCGAACAGGCTCCAGTCGGTGTCCTCGGGCAGGCCGGGGCCGGTGCCGGTGGTCATGCCGCTCTCGATGGAGCCGGGGGCGACGGAGACGAAGCGCAGGCCCTGCTTGCTGTACTCGGCGGCCAGTGCGTGGGTCATGGACTGGATGCCGCCCTTGCTGGCCGCGTAGGCGGACATGTAGGGGTGGGCGAAGCTCGCCGAGGTGGAGCTGAAGTTGACGACGACGGGCTGCTCGCCGGCCAGCAGCGCCGGGAGCGACTCGCGGATCATCAGGAAGGTGCCGGTCAGGTTGACCGAGATCACCTGGTTCCACAGGTCGAGCGTGGTCTGGTGGGTGTGCGCCGAGCGCAGGATGCCCGCCGCGTTGACCAGTACGTCGATGCCGGTGAGGGCGTCGACGGCGGCGGCGACGCCCTCCTTGACCGAGGCCTCGTCGGATATGTCCAGGACGGCGGTGGTCAGCCGGCCGCCGTGGCCATCGGCGGCCGCCTGCTCGGCGGTGGCCTTCAGGCCGGCCTCGTTCACGTCGACGGCGTGGACGCGGCCGCCCTCGGAGAGAATGCGGTGGACGGTGGCCTGGCCGATGCCCGAGCCGCCGCCGGTGATGAGGACGCGACGTCCTTCGTAACGGTTCATGGGGCGAGCGTACCGAGTGTCTGACACGTTTTGCCAGGCTGGCATGAAATGCATTCTTCAGCCGGTCCTGGCGTAGTCTTCACCCGTGAGATCTCCCCGTCCGTACTCCCCCCAGAGCGGCCCCGGAACCCAGTCGCTGACCGAGCGCCGCAAGGCCGCCACGCAGCTGGACATCGCCCGTGCCGCGTGCGAGCTCTTCGCCGCGCACGGCCCCGACGGCACCACCGCCGAGGACATCGCCCACCGGGCGGGGGTCGCACTGCGCACGTTCTACCGCTACTTCCGCAACAAGCAGGAGGCCGTGGCCCCGCTGCTGGCGGGCGGCGGCGACGCCTGGCGGGCGCTGCTCGCCGAGGAGCGCCCGGGAACGCCCTTGGCGGAGGCGCTGGAGCGCGCGGTGAGGCGCTCGCTCAGCGACTCGCAGAGCGTGGAGGAGGGGCTGGAGGTCACCCGCGGCCTGTTGCGCGCGGCCGCCTCCGACGAGGCGCTGCGGGCGGTCTGGTACCGGGTGAACCAGGACTCGGAGGAGCGCCTGGTCCCGGTGGTGGCCCGGCTGGCCGGCCCGGAGGCGGACCCGTTGTCCGTACGCCTGCTCGCGGCGGCCGCCACGGACGCGATCCGCGTCTCGCTGGAGCTCTGGTCGGCGGGCGACGCCCCGGTGGCGGGACCCGGCTCCCCCGCGGACCTCGCGGTCCGGGCCCTGCGCGAGCTGACCGGCGCGATGCCCCTGCTCCGCTGAGCGCGGGGCAGGGGCACCGTGGGTGCACGGTCGGGCGCGGCGGTCAGCGCCAGCCGCCCCAGTCGCCCCAGTCGCCGTCCCAGCCGTCGTGGCCGCGCCAGTCGGCGTTGTCCCAGCGGCCCCAGTCGTTGTCGTTCCAGCCGTGGTCGTGGTCGCTCCAGCGGCCGTTCCCACCGCAGTCGTCATCGTCCCAGTTGTTCGAGTGGCGGTAGTCCGAGCGCGAGTCCCAGCCACCGTCGTGGGCTGATGCGTTCGCGGCCGGCAGCAGACCCAGGGCGAGTCCGGCGGCCCCGGCGACAACGGCTCCAACGATCCTACGGCGCATCTTCATGCACCTCCGAACATCTATCGCTTATCGGGCATTTAGGTCCTATCCACCGTTACTCCGGTCGGGCGGGCTGTCAAAAGCAGAAGGCCCCCGCCACTCTCCGAAAGAGAGCGGCGGGGGCCTTCCCTGCCTACGCTGACCTGGGCTTCTTACAGGTCGAAGTAGAGCTCGAACTCGTGCGGGTGCGGACGCTGCGCGATCGGGGCGATCTCGTGCGTGCGCTTGTAGTCGATCCAGGTCTCGATCAGGTCGGGGGTGAAGACACCGCCGGCCAGGAGGTACTCGTGGTCCTCCTCCAGGGCCTTGAGGACGTCCTCGAGGCTGGTCGGGACCTGCGGGACGCTCGCGTGCTCGTCGGGCGAGAGCTCGTAGAGGTCCTTGTCGATCGGCTCCATCGGCTCGATCTTGTTCTTGATGCCGTCGAGGCCCGCGAGGAGCAGCGCCGAGAAGGCGAGGTACGGGTTCGAGGACGGGTCCGGCGCGCGGAACTCGACGCGCTTGGCCTTCGGGTTCGAGCCCGTGATCGGGATGCGCATGGCGGCGGAGCGGTTGCGCTGCGAGTACACCATGTTGACCGGCGCCTCGAAGCCCGGCACCAGGCGGTGGTAGGAGTTCACCGTCGGGTTGGTGAAGGCGAGCAGCGACGGGGCGTGCTTGAGGATGCCGCCGATGTAGTAGCGGGCGGTGTCCGACAGGCCCGCGTAGCCGGCCTCGTCGTAGAACAGCGGCTCGCCGCCGGCCCACAGGGACTGGTGGACGTGCATGCCCGAGCCGTTGTCACCGAAGATCGGCTTCGGCATGAAGGTCGCGGTCTTGCCGTTGCGCCAGGCGACGTTCTTCACGATGTACTTGAAGAGCATCAGGTCGTCGGCCGCGGCGAGCAGCGTGTTGAACTTGTAGTTGATCTCGGCCTGGCCACCGGTGCCGACCTCGTGGTGCTGGCGCTCGACCTGGAGGCCCTGGGCGTCCAGTTCGAGGGAGATCTCGGCGCGCAGGTCGGCGAAGTGGTCGACCGGGGCGACCGGGAAGTAACCGCCCTTGTAGCGGACCTTGTAGCCGCGGTTGTTCTCCTCGGAACCGGTGTTCCAGGCGCCGGCCTCGGAGTCGATGTGGTAGAAGCCCTCGTTCGCGGAGGTCGCGAAGCGCACGCTGTCGAACACGTAGAACTCGGCCTCGGGGCCGAAGAACGCGGTGTCGGCGATGCCGGTGGAGGCGAGGTACGCCTCGGCCTTCTTCGCGATGTTGCGCGGGTCGCGGCTGTAGGCCTCACCCGTGATCGGGTCGTGGATGAAGAAGTTGATGTTGAGCGTCTTGTCCTTGCGGAACGGGTCCAGGCGCGCGGTGGTGATGTCGGCGCGCAGCGCCATGTCGGACTCGTGGATCGCCTGGAAGCCGCGGATCGAGGAACCGTCGAAGGCGAGCTCCTCCGCCGGGTCGAACGCTCGCGCCGGGATGGTGAAGTGCTGCATCACACCAGGCAGGTCGCAGAAGCGGACGTCAACGAACTTGACGTCGTTCTCCTCGATGTACTGCTTCACTTCGTCGGCGTTCTTGAACATCCAACTCCTCCTACTCCCGGTCCCGGGGCAGGGACGGGCTTTATAGCTCGTGGTGCGTCAGTGCGGTGCCGCACGCTGACCCGACCATAAGCAGACGGGATTTCCCAAGCATGACCCATTTGTTTCGCACAAGTTAACCAGGGTCCGGTCCAGGTCCCGTGGAGGAGCACCGGTACCGTGGTGGAGTGGACAACAGGCAAGCAATCGGTTCCTGGCTCTCCGGCCCGCGCGCGGCCGCCGAGGAGATGGGCGTCGACTTCGGTTATCCGGGCCAGCGGCTCGGTCTGCCCCAGTCGGGACCCGGCTCCGTGGCCCGCTTCGGACGCCGGCTGGGCGCCGTCCTCATCGACTGGATCGGCTGCCAGCTGATCGCGTACGGGCTCATCACCCACGGCGATCTGGCCGCCGCCGGGAACTGGACGCTCGCCCTCTTCCTCTCCCTGACCCTGCTGACCGTGGGCACCGTGGGATTCACCCCCGGCAAGCGGATGCTCGGCCTCCGGGTGATCGGGCAGGACGGCGGCCGCCTGGGCATCCCCCGCGTGATGCTGCGGACCCTGCTGCTGGCCCTGGTCGTCCCGGCCCTGATCTGGGACCGCGACGGGCGCGGACTGCACGACCGCCTCGCGGGCGCGGTCCAGGTCCGGATCTAGGTCCGGACCTGGATCCGGATCCAGCGGCACACCACCGGTACGCCACCGCCGGCGCGTAGGGGCGTACGCGTGCGGCGGCCGTGGCCGGAACGCACCGCTCGTATACACACAGGGGCGCCCCCGAGCCATCCGGCTCCGGGGGCGCCCCTGTGTGTACGAGGAGTTCGGTCAGCGCATCTTTCCGCCGCGCGGCATGCGCATGCCCTTGGGCATCGGGCCCTTCGGGACGGGCATGTTGCTCATGAGGTCGCCCATGGCCCGGAGCTTGTCGTTGACCTGCGTGATCTGCGGGCCGGACAGGACGCGCGGCAGCTTCAGCAGCGTGGTGCGGACCTTCTTGAGCGGCACCTCGCCCTCGCCGGTGCCCACGATGAAGTCGTGGACCGGGATGTCGGGCATGATCCGGGCCAGCTTCTTCTTCTCGGCCGCGAGCAGGGACTTGACCCGGTTCGGGTTGCCCTCCGCGATCAGGACCACGCCCGCCTTGCCGACGGCCCGGTGGACGATGTCCTGGTTCCGGTTCATCGCGACGGCCGGGGTGGTCGTCCAGCCCCGTCCCACGTTGTCCAGTACGGCCGCGGCAGCGCCCGGCTGCCCCTCCATCTGCCCGAAGGCAGCCCGCTCGGCCCGCCGCCCGAAGACGATCGCCATCGCGAGGAACGCCACCAGGAATCCCAGGATGCCCAGGTAGACCGGGTGGCCGATCAGGAAGCCGATCGCAAGGAAGACACCGAAGGTGACGATTCCCACGCCCGCGACGATCAGACCGACCTTCGGGTCGGCCTTCCGCGTCATCTTGTACGTCAGGGCGATCTGCTTCAGTCGCCCGGGGTTCGCAGCAGTCTCTGCGTTTGACTTCCTCGCCATAAGGCGAAGTTTACGTGTCCTGCGGGGTCCGGGTCGCCGCGGCCTCGAGTACGTGCTCGGTTTCCACGCGGTCCTTCGCCCGGCGGCGGTCCTCCAGGACGGCGGCCCAGGCGTTGCGCCGGGCACCGCTCATGAGCAGCGATTCCAGGCCGCGGAAGGCCTCGGTGAAGGACGGGATGGCGATGGCGCGGACTGGCGCGGCCTGCATGATGTCGACCCCTACTCTCGCTGCTCGCATCGTCGGCGTGTGCGGTGTGTGGATCCAGCGTCACTGACTGGTGTTACCAGGGCATGACCGGTCGGTCAAATGTGATCGACACGTTGCAAACACAGACGCGACCCGCCGGGCTCCTCACACGAAAAGAGCCTAGGGGCCGCGTCGATGCGGTGTTACCGATTGGTAGTTTTTGTGCGTGAGTTCACACTCACGCACAGTCAGGCAGCCGCCGGATCAGATGGCGGCGCCGTTCTCTGCGCCCGCGGTCGAGCTCCGCTTCTCCATCGCCTGGTTGTAGAGGCGGCCGGCGCGGTAGGAGGACCGGACCAGCGGGCCCGACATCACACCGGAGAAGCCGATCTCCTCGGCCTCCTTCGCCAGCTCCACGAACTCGGCCGGCTTCACCCAGCGCTCCACGGGGTGGTGCCGCGGCGAGGGCCGCAGGTACTGGGTGATGGTGATGAGCTCGCAGCCGGCCTCGTGCAGGTCGCGCAGCGCCTCGCTGACCTCTTCGCGCTCCTCGCCCATGCCCAGGATCAGGTTGGACTTGGTGACCAGGCCGTACGCGCGGGCCTGCGTGATCACGTCGAGGGAGCGCTCGTAGCGGAAGCCCGGGCGGATGCGCTTGAAGATGCGCGGCACGGTCTCGACGTTGTGCGCGAAGACCTCGGGGCGGGAGGCGAAGACCTCCTCCAGCAGCTCCGGGACCGCGTTGAAGTCGGGGGCCAGCAGCTCGACCTTGGTGTGGCCGCCCTCGCGGCCGGCCGTCTGCTGGTGGATCTGGCGCACGGTCTCCGCGTACAGCCACGCGCCGCCGTCCGCCAGGTCGTCGCGGGCGACGCCGGTGATGGTGGCGTAGTTCAGGTCCATGGTGACCACGGACTCGCCGACGCGGCGCGGCTCGTCCCGGTCCAGGGCCTCGGGCTTGCCCGTGTCGATCTGGCAGAAGTCACAGCGCCGGGTGCACTGGTCGCCACCGATGAGGAAGGTGGCCTCGCGGTCCTCCCAGCATTCGTAGATGTTCGGACAGCCGGCTTCCTGGCACACCGTGTGCAGTCCTTCGCCCTTCACCAGGGCCTGCATCTTGGTGTACTCGGGACCCATCTTCGCCCGGGTCTTGATCCACTCGGGCTTGCGCTCGATGGGGGTCTGGCTGTTACGGACCTCCAGGCGCAGCATCTTGCGTCCGTCGGGTGCGACTGCGGACACGACCGGCTCCCTGTGACTTCGATTCTTCGGCGCCCACCAGGGTACGCCCGTAAATTCGTACGCTCTTACGTCCGCCAACCGGGGGCCGCCCGGACGCATTCCCCCGAGCCGCTAGCCGGCCGCCGGCTCGATCTCGCGCGCCTTCAGCTCGGCGTGCTCCAGCACGTCCTTCAGGTGCCGTTCGACGACCGGCAGCACCTCGGCGATGGTGACCTCGCGGCCCAGTTCGTACGAGAGCGAGGTCACACCGGCGTCGCGGATGCCGCAGGGGATGATCCGGTCGAACCAGGTGCTGTCCGGGTTCACGTTCAGGGAGAAGCCGTGCATCGTGACGCCCTTGGCGACGCGGATGCCGATGGCGGCGAGCTTGCGGTCCTCGCGGCGCTGGCCGGCGTTGGACGGGGCGTACTCGGGACCGTGGAGCCGGGCGTCGAACTCGTCGTCACCCGTGCGCGCGTCCGTGGCGGGCACCGTGAAGTCCAGGGAGAGGCCGCCTATCCTCGGGCGCTCCTCCACGGGGTCGCCGAGCACCCAGACCCCGGAGCGGCCCTCGACCCGGGTGGTCTCCAGGCCGAATTCGGCGGCGGTGCGGATGAGGGCCTCCTCCAGCCGGCGCACGTGGGCGACCACGTCGACGGGGCGGGGCAGCTTCATGATCGGGTAGCCGACCAGCTGGCCCGGGCCGTGCCAGGTGATCTTGCCGCCGCGGTCCACGTCGATGACCGGGGTCCCGTCCAGGGGGCGCTCGCTGGGGTCGGTGCGGCGGCCGGCGGTGTAGACCGGCTCGTGCTCCACCATCAGGCAGGTGTCGTCGATCTCGTCCGCGAAGCGGGCCGCGTGCACCCGGCGCTGCTCTTCCCAGGCCTCGGTGTACTCGACGGATTCCGACCCGAAGCCCAGATGGACAAACCGAAGCTCAGTCACCGCAGCGCCTCCTCGTTGAACCTGCTGTGTGCACGTATCGCACTCCGGTCAAGAGTACGGCGAGCCGTGCGGGCCCCTTCAGGCCCCCGGCCCGGTCCCCGGCGGCGGGGCGGCCGGCAGCCGGCGGGGGCGCCTGCGGCCCGCGGGCGGGCGGTCCGGGTCCTCGTCGGCCCTCGGCAGTCTGCGGTGGCCCTCGGAGTGGTCGTTGACCCAGCCGCACACCCCGCACGCGTAACGCCCGTCCAGTCCCGCGATGAGGGTGCCGCAGCGGCGGCACTCGGCCTCGGTGATCTCGGGGGCGGGCAGCGGGGCGGTGGATTCCGCGGGCGGTTCGGGGAGGTACGCCCCGTGGGGACGGCGGGTCATGTGGCGCAGAGTACGCGGACCGAGTGGGTCGGTCCGTAAAGAGCCCTACCCATTCTGCACACGATCGGATGAATGTGGGGCAGAGAGGGCGGTGTGAGCGGAGTTGGCCGCTACATTCACGCCGTTCACAGGGCCGGGACTCCGGTCCGTCACGTACGGAAACCGTGGAGCCGATGACCGAACGACCTGCCCAGCGTGTCCCCAACCGGCAGCTCGCGGCACTGATCGCGGAAGCCGGGTTCTCCAACGCCGGGCTCGCCCGCCGTGTCGACCAGCTCGGTCTGGAACACGGTCTGGACCTGCGGTACGACAAAACCTCCGTGACCCGCTGGCTACGCGGCCAGCAGCCCCGCGGCACCACCCCGGCGCTGATCGCGGAGGTCTTCACGCGGCGGCTCGGGCGGCGGCTGTCCGCGCAGGATCTGGGCCTGGACGCGTGCGCTCCCGTGTACGCCGGGCTGGAGTTCGCGGCCACCCCGGAGGAGGCCGTGGACATCGCGAGCGGGCTGTGGCGCAAGGACTCCGGCTCGCACGCCGAGCTGCGCAAGATCGCCTTCACCCCGGCCGGACTGGTGGTGCCGAGCCGGGACTGGCTCATCGGGCGGGCCGACGAACGCGTCGGCCGCGGCGCCGACCCCGCCACGCACCGGGTCCCCGCCCAGGGCCGCACCTCGGTGCCCCGGCAGCGGCAGATCGACCGGGGGCCCGGACAGCGGGTGACCAGCGGGGACATCGCGGCGCTGCGCTCGGTCAGCGAGCTGTTCCGCACCCTGGACCACACCTACGGCGGCGGCCACGCCCGGCAGGCCCTGGTGCGGTACCTGGAGCACGAGGCCGAGCCGATGCTGCGCGGTACCTACGGGGAGACCACCGGGCGCCGGCTGTTCGCCGCGGCCGCCGACCTGACCCGGCTCGCGGGCTGGACCTCGTACGACATCGCCGCGCACGGGCTGGCCCAGCGGTACTTCGTCCAGGCGCTGCGGCTGGCGCAGGCCGCCGGGGACCGGCCGTACGGGTCCTACGTACTGATCACCATGAGCCGTCAGGCGGTCTACCTGGGGCACGGCCGGGAGGCGGTGCAGCTGGCCCGGGTCGCCCAGCAGGGCGTGGGCTCGGGCCCGCCGCCGGTGGTGCAGTCGCTGCTGCACGCCTCGGAGGCGCGGGGGCACGCGGTGCTGGGCGAGGTGCGGGCGGCGACGGCCTCGCTGGTGCGGGCGGAACGGGCGCTGGGCGCGGCCCGGCCGGGGGACGACGTCCCGCACTGGGCGCGGCTGTTCGACGAAGGGCAGCTGGCGGACGAGTTCGGGCACTGCCACCGCGACCTCCAGCAGTACCGGGCCTCGGCCCAGCACGCGGAGCGCTCGCTCCAGCTGCGGGCGCCGGGCTTCGCGCGCTCGCGGCTGTTCTGCCGGGTGGTGCTGGCCACGGCGCGGCTGGGGCTGGGCGAGCTGGACCAGGCGTGCGCGCTGGGGGCGGAGGCGGCGCAGCAGGCGATGGAGATGCGGTCGGTGCGCGCGGTGGAGTACGTACGGGACTTCGAGCGGCGGCTGGAGCCATACCGGGACGCGGCGGCGGTGCGGACGTACCGGGACCGGGTGTCGGCACTGAACTGACCCGCGGGCCCGGCCCCGCGGGGAGCCGGGCCCTTGGCCGGTGGTTCTCAGGCGGCCGCCGGGAGGGCGGGCTCCGGCCGGGCGGGCAGCGGGATCCCGAAGTCGCGCAGCAGGGCGGTCGAGGCGCGGCGGGCGGAGTGCAGGGCGCCCTGGACGGTGTTGGAGTCGCGGTGGTCGCCGCAGACGTAGAGCCCGGCCAGGACCCTGACGGGCCGTTGCCTGTCGTGGGGCGGGGGCATCGCCGGGACGGCCTCCGGGGTGTGGTGGACGGCCAGCAGCTCCCAGTCCCGCGTCCGGGTCTCGTACAGCCGGGCCAGCCGGGCGGCGACCGTCCGGGCGGGCGGCGGCGGGCCGTGCACGGTGGTGGTGACCAGGCTGCGGCCGGCGGGTGCCCGGGTGGGGTCGACGGCGCTCATCACGGTGGTGTGGGCGAGCGGCCACTTGGGGTCGGCGTCCAGGAGCAGGGAGCCGTCCCAGGGCAGGGGTTCGGGGGTGGCGTGGTGGATGACGGTGACCTCGTGGAAGGCCGGCACGCGCAGCCCCGGGAGGAGTTCGGCAGCGGCCCGGGCGCCGGTGGCGAGCAGTACGGCGCGACAGCCGAAGTCGCCGTGCTCCTCGGTGGTGACGAGGTTGGTCGCCACCGACCGCACCCGGATCCCGGTGCGGACCGTCCCGGGCGGCAGGGCGGCCGCGAGCATGCCGGGCAGGGTGGCGGCGCCGCCCTCGGGCACGGCGAGGCGGCCTCTGGCGAAGGTGCGCAGCGCGAGGTCGGCGACGCGGCTGGAGGTGGTCAGCTCCGGGTCGCGGAGCAGGGTGGACAGCAGGGGGCGCAGGACGCCGGTCACTGTGCGCGGGGGCAGGCCGCGGGAGCCGAGGGCGGCGAGGGCGGTGCGTTCGGGCCGGGCGAGGACGCGTTCCAGGGGCAGCGCCGCGAGCCGGCCGAGCGCGGCGCTGAAGCGGGCCTGGTCGAGGGAGCCGCTGGCGAGCGCGCGGGCGGGGGTCAGGGCCCCGGCCCGCTGCTGCCTGCCGTCGGCGCCGTGCACCAGGACGCCGGGGGCGAAGGGACGCAGGACCAGCCCGGTGAGGCCGGGGGTGCGGGCGGGTTCGGTGTAGGCGGTGTTGAGGAGCTGGCCGACCCGGTCGAGCCGGAACCCGTCGGCCGATTCGGTGGCCATGCGGCCGCCGGGGTCGTCGGCGGTCTCCAGGACGCTGACGGCGACCCCTGCCGCGATCAGGTGGTGCGCGGCCGCGAGTCCTGAGACTCCGGCTCCTACGATGACGACGTCCGCGTGATGTGCGGCATGGTGTGAGCTGCTGAGCACGTGCCCCTCCCCGAGGTCGGCGCGGCTGTGTGGGGATCCTCCTTCCCCCAACGAGCTCCAGGAGAACCCGAGTCCGGCTGGGGATTGCGCACAACTCCGGTCGCACGACGGTCGCACACGGGTCACGAACGGTCGCACACGATCACGCCCCTGCTCCCGCCTTTACCCGTTCATGGCCGCCCTGATCGACTCCTCGATGCCGGGGTACGTGAACACGAACCCGGACTCCATCAGCCGGGCGGGGCGCGCCCGCTGACTGCCCAGCACGTCCTGCGAGAGCTCCCCGAGCACGAGGCGCAGGGCGGGGGCGGGGACCGCGAAGAGGGCCGGGCGGCGCAGTACGCGGCCCATGGCGGAGGTGACCTCGCGGTTGGTCAGGGGCTGCGGGGCGGTGAGGTTGAAGGGCCCGGACAGCCCGGGCGTCTCCATCAGGAACCGCAGGGCGGCGACCTCGTCGTGCAGGGAGATGAACGACCAGTACTGGCGGCCGCTGCCGAGCCGTCCGCCGAGGCCGGCCTTGAAGACCGGGAACATCCGCCCCCAGGCCCCGCCCCCGCCGGCGACCACCAGCCCGGTGCGGGCGAACACGGTCCGGATCCCGGCCTCTTGGGCGGGGGCGGCGGCGGCCTCCCACTCGACGCAGACGGAGGGCAGGAACCCCTGCCCCGCGGGGGCGGACTCGTCCACGGCCCTGTCCCCCGTGTCCCCGTAGTACCCGACCGCCGACCCGCACACGAACACGCCCGGCGGGTCGTCGAGCGCCGCCACGGCCCGGGCGACGGCGGCGGTCCCCAGCACCCGGCTGTCGCGGATCTCCCTCTTGTACGCGTCCGTCCACCGGTGGTCCCCGACCCCGGCCCCGGCCAGGTGCACGACGGCGTCACACCCGCGCAGCCCGTCGGGGTCGACGTACCCGCTACGGGGATCCCACCGCGCCTCCCCCTCCCGCGCGGGGTCGCGCCGCACGAAGCGGACGGTGTCGTGGCCGTCGGCGTGCAGGGAGCGGACGAGGGCCCTGCCGATGAGTCCGGAGGCTCCGGTGATGGCGATGCGCATGGGCCCAGTGTTCCTTTTCTTGACGCGCCGCTCGCACCGCGTTCCTTTTCTTGACGCGCCACTCGCACCGCTCAGCGCTGGCGCGCTTCCCGGGCTTCGCGCCGCTGCGCCGGACTCCGTCCGGCGGACCCGGGGCGGGGTCGGTTGGTTGGTGGCTGGGGCCGGTGGGTCGTGTGCGGGTGGTTGGCCGCTGCGCGGGGCCGGCCCCTCCCCGCCCTTCACCCTCCCCCAGACTCCGTCCGGGGGACCCCCAGGCCTCAGGCGCCGGCGCGGCTGGAAAGGCTCCGGGGCTCCGCCCCGCCCCGGGCGCGGGGCGGCTTGAGGGGATCCGGCGCTCCGCGCCGGTGCGGGTCACTGCACGGCGCCACCGCGCCCGCGCCTCAAACTGGCTCGGCCGAATCCAGCCCCGCCGGCGTTTGAGGCGCGGGGGTCCGGGGCGGAGCCCCGGGGAACGGGCGAAGGGCGGGGTCGGGGACGGCCCCGCGCAGCGGCACCCGCACACCCGAAGGGGCTCAGGCCGACCCCAGCCAGGTGCCCACCGCGTACGTGACGCCCATCGCCAGGGCCCCGCCCACCACGTTGCGCAGGACCGCCCTCGGAACGGCGGCCCCGCCCAGCCGCGCGCTCGTCACCCCGCACAGCACCAGCGCCCCCAGCACCGCCACCACCGTCACCGGCACCCGCCACGACGCCTCCGGCAGGACCACCGCCAGCAGCGGCAGCACCGCCCCCACCGTGAAGGCGGCCAGGCTGGCGAAGGCGGCGTGCCACGGGTTCGCCAGCTCGTCCGGCTCGATCCCCAGCTCCACCCGGGCGTGCGCCCGCAGCGCGTCCCGTTCCGTCAGCTGCTCGGCGGCCTCCCGCGCCAGCTCCCGGCTCAGGCCCCGCGCGGCCAGCAGCTCCGTCAGCTCGTCCAGCTCCGCTTCCGGCTCTTCCGCGAGCTCCTGCCGCTCCAGGTCCAGCGCCGCCCGTTCGGAGTCCCGCTGCGAGCTGACCGACACGTACTCCCCCGCCGCCATCGACAGCGAGCCCGCGAGCAGCCCGGCCACGCCCGCCGTGAGGATCGCGGTGCGCGAGGTGGTGGCGCCGGCGACGCCGACGACCAGGCCCGCGGTGGAGATGATCCCGTCGTTGGCGCCGAGCACCCCCGCCCGAAGCCAGTTCAGCCGGGTGCTGATCGCCGCGCTCTGCGTTTCCGTCACGCCACCACTGTCGCGGCCCGCTCCCGGCAGGGCCACCCGGCGTGCGCGGCCCGGGCCGCGGTACCAGGGTGGAGGGGTGAGACGCGGACGGGAGGAGCCGGGCTGGCTGCAGGGGGCACCGCCGCCGCGCTGGGCCCGGATCGCGCCCGCGGTGGCTCTGGTCGGGCTCTGCCTCACCCAGTGGACCACCCGTGCGGCGGAGCTGGGCTACTTCCTGGCGGCCCTGCCCGCCGTGGCCGCCTTCGCGTACGGGCCCGGCGGCACCGCCGTCTTCGCCGCGCTCGTGCTGCTCCTGCTCGGCGTCCCCGAGCTCAGGGTGGGCCACGCCCGCGGCGCCGACCTGGCCACCGTGGCCACCGTCGGGCTGCTCAGCATGATCATCGCCTGGGTGCGGCAGCTCCGGGACACCCAGCTGGTCAGCGTGCGCACGGTCGCCGAGGCGGCCCAGCTGGCGGTGCTGCCGCCGGTGCCGGAGCGGGTGGGCCGGGTGCGCTGCGCCGGGCTGTACCGGGCCGCGCAGCGGGGCACGCTGGTCGGCGGCGACCTGTTCGACGTGCGGGCCGGGCCGTACGGCGTGCGGGCGGTGGTCGCGGACGTACAGGGGCACGGGCTGGCGGCCGTCGGAACGGTGGCCTCGCTGCTCGGCGCGTTCCGCGAGGCGGTCCTGGACGACCGGGAGCTCGCCGCGGTCGCGGCCCGGCTGGACCGGCGGCTGTCGGCGGACGCGGCCGCGGACTCCGTGGCGCACCCGGAGCTGTTCGCGACGGCGCTGCTGCTGGAGTTCCCGCCCGGGCTGGACCTCGTACGGATCGTGTCGTGCGGGCATCCGCCGGCGCTGCTGCTGCGGCGGTCCACGGTCACGGAGGTGGCCGTGGAGCCGGGGCCCCCGCTGGGCCTGGGACTGACCGGGCCGGCCCTCCCGGCGGTGGCCGAACTGGCGCTGCTGCCGGGCGACCGGCTGCTCGCGCACACGGACGGGGTCACCGAGGCCCGCGACGCGGCCGGGCACTTCTACCCGCTGGCCGTCCGGGTCCCGGTGCTGGCGAACGACCCGGCGGGCCTGGTCCCGGCGGTGTGGCGGGACCTCGCGGCCTTCACCGGCGGCGGACCGCGCGACGACGTGGCGCTGCTGCTGCTGTCACCGCACGCAACCGACTGACGCGTAGGGAGTCACCATGTCCATGCTGATCATCAAGGGCACGTTCAAGGCGAAAGACCTCCAGCCGGACGGCGACACCATCGCCTTCACCCCGGACGACGTGACGGACTGGAGGCGCGTACCCGGCGCCCACCAGGTCCTGCCGAAGCCCGACGGCCGTGTCTCCATCAGGCTGGAGGGCATCGACGCCCTGGAGACCCACTACGGGGACGACGCGTCGGGGGTCCGGCACCAGCCCCTGCCGCTGGCGCACAAGGCCGCGGGCGAGCTGCTGAAGTGGCTCGGCTTCAAGGACGTCCACCGTGACGACAGCGCGCCGAAGGAGACGGACCGGGAAACCGTCGTCGTCTCCGTCCCCGAGACCGTGCCCGGGTACATCCTCACCCGCGGGACCGACGTCTACGGCCGGTGCGTGGCCCTGGTGGGCCGCGGGAGGCCGCCCACCCTCAACGGCTACGAGATCGACGTCGACGTCGAGCAGCTGAAGAAGACGGCCAACCACCACATGGTGGCGCAGGGCCTGGCCTACCCGACCTTCTACACCGGCTTCCCCGACCACCTGCGCAACGCGCTGGCCGTCGCCGCCGAGGCGGCGCGGACGGCCCTGCCCAAGCAGGGCGTATGGGCCCTGGACGTGACCACCGACGGGTTCAAGGTCGCCGACATGGACTCGATCACGGCCGAGGACGGGGCCGTGATCCTCCCCAAGCTGTTCCGCCGGCTGAAGGACTACCTGGACCTGGACCTGCCCGGCGCGCCCCTGGCCTGCCTCCCCGCCTTCCTCGCCGGCTGCGCCGACAGGTACTACCTCCGGGGGACGGCCGACCAGCTGACCGGCCTGCAGCACGTGGTGCTCACGAACGGCGAGACCGTGAGGATGACGCGCCCGGTCGAGGAGATCACCTTCGACGAGGCGTGAGCGGCGGCCGGCCGGCGCACCGTGCGTCCGGCCGGCCCGTGCCTCAGCCGCCGTTGGCCACGATGAAGGCCCGGACCATCCGGCAGGTGACGTTCGACGGACGGCGGATCCCCACCCGGACCGCCATCGTGCGTATCTTGCGGTTGGTCGCGCGCTTGGCGTCGTACGTCCCCGAGTCGAGCAGGGAGATCGCGAGCCTCATCGCCTTCAGACGGCGGTTGTGGTTCTCGTACCACTCGCGGGGCAGGCCCGCCGGCAGCGGCTTCTTCTTGGGCATCGAAATGATCGCGGCAGCGGCCATCTACAGCCTCCCAAACGGTAGTTGGCTTCCTGTCGTTCTCCTTCGATTTTACCGGGGGGCACTGACAAAAGCGCTGGCCGGACGGAGTCTGACTACCCTTGCGGGCATGGAGATCTGGATCAATCCCGCCTGTTCGAAGTGCCGGAGCGCGCTGACCCTGCTGGACGCGGAGGGCGCCGACTACACGGTGCGCCGCTACTTGGAGGACGTGCCCTCCGAGGAGGAGATCCGCGAGGTGCTGGTCCGCCTCGGACTGGAGCCGTGGGACATCACGCGCACGTCCGACGCCCTCGCGAAGGAGACCGGCGTACGGGACCTGCCGCGCGAGGAGACCGACGAGGCGCGGGCCCGCTGGATCGCCCACCTCGCCGCCCACCCGAAGCTGATCCAGCGCCCGATCATCACCGCCGAGGACGGCACGGCGGTGGTCGCCCGCTCGGAGGAGGCCGTCCGTGACGCCCTCTCCCGCTCCGGCACCGGCCACGGATGAGCACCCAGAACTGAACAAATCCGGCAAATTCTGCCTGTTCTGCAACCGGACGGTACGTTCTCCCATCAGGACTGACAGGGAGATACCGCCGCTCGCCCGCCTGGGCAGCCCCGACCGCTCGGAGTGAAGTTCGTTGCAGCAGCAGTACCCGCAGACATCGCCGTACGGGCAGCAGTCGTACGGGCACCCTCCCATGGGCCACGGTCCCGGCACCGGCCCCGGCACCCAGGAGCTCTGCGTGCACTGCGGTCAGCCGCCGTTCGGCCCGCGCCGCCCGAAGCGCTCCAGGGCCAAGATCTGGGTCGGCGCGGCCGTGATCGCCGCGCTGCTCGCCGGCGGAGGCGGCTGGGCGTACTGGGGGACGGACTGGTTCGACGGCAACGGCGAGGACGTCACCTTCGCCAAGCCGAAGCCGCCCGCCAAGGAGGCCGCCTCCGGCGGCGCAGCCGCGACCGGACCCGACCCGGACGTATCGCTGCCGGCCGGCCCCGCCGCACAGTTCAAGCAGACGACCAAGCTCGACGACGGCACCCGAATATCCAAGACCCGCCTCAAGGGCGCCAAGTCCGGCTTCGAGGGCGACGTCTGGGTGTGGACGCCCAAGGAGTACGACGAACCGAAGTACGCCAACAGCGCCTTCCCCGTGATGATCGCCCTGCCCGGCGGCAACGGCTACCCCGACAACTACTGGGCGACCATGCCCAACATCGGCCTCCAGAAGGCGATAGCGGAGGCCTCCGCCAAGGGCACGGGCCTGCCCTTCATCCTGGTCATGCCGCTCCTCAACCCCGACAACAAGAACTACTACGACGGCTCCGACATACCCGGGCAGCCGAAAATGGGCACCTGGATCGCCGAGGACGTCCCCGACCTGGCCAAGGCTAACTTCCGTACGTACAAGTCCCGCGACGGCTGGGCCATCATGGGCAACTCCTCCGGCGCCTTCGTGGGCCTCAAGCAGGTCATGCAGCACCCGGAGAAGTTCCGCGGCGTGATCGCGAACGGCGGCGAGACGGCCCCCGACTCCCCCCTGTGGAAGAACAACAAGGCGGAGATGGACGCGAACGACCCCGCCAAGCTGGCCCAGAAGCTGATCCAGTCGAAGGGGCCGGAGGTGTACGTCAACTTCCAGTACGGGACGAAGGAGGGCGGCCGGGAACGGCTGGAGAAGTTCCAGCGCGAGAACGGCAAGGGCCCCGTCAAGATCGACCTCTACGAGATCAAGGGCGGCGACCACAACGGCTGGGACTACGTCCGCGGAATGAAGGAACAGGGCCTGGAGGCCCTCAGCAAGGTCATGAAGGGCCCGAAGCCGAACGCCGGCTGACGTCCAGGAGCCGGGCGACCTCCTGGGCTGCCGTCAGCGGCAGCGCGTGGTGCGAGACGCCGGGGAGTACGCCGACCCGCGCGGCCGGCAGCGCCCGGCGCGCGGCGTCGGCGGCCCGGCGGGCGTCGTGGCAGCGGGCCCGCCCGGCGAAGAGGACCTCCACCGGCAGCTCCCCGAGCCCGGCCAGGTCGGGGCGCGGGCCGGTGACCGGCCGCACGGTGGGGAAGGCGGCCGCCTCCTCCTGGACCCGCGTCCAGGCGGGGTCGAGCGCCGCCCCGCCGGCCTCCCAGGCCAGGAAGGACCGGATCCGCGCCGGGGTGGGCCGCACCAGCATGGGCAGCGCCCGCAGCACGTAGCCGGGACGCAGCCCGGCGAAGACCCGGGTCGGGTCGAGCAGGACGAGCCGGTCGATCCGGTCGGGCCGCCGCGCGGCGGCGTGGGCGGCGATCCAGGCCCCGTAGGAATGCCCGGCCAGCGTCACGGGCCCGCCGCCGAGGCCGCCGAGGCCGCCGAGCAGCGCGTCGAACCAGGCGGTGAGGTCCCCGACGCGGCGCAGCGCACGCCCGGGCGCCGGAACACTGAGCCCGGGTTCCCCCACCAGGTCGACGGCGTACACCCGCCGGCTCCGGCCCAGCCCGGCCGCGACGCAGGCCCCCCACGCGGTGGAGGTGGCCCCGCCACCGGGCAGCAGCACCAGCGGCGGGGCGCCGGCGGGCCCACAGCTGTTCACGCGGGTGACCCCGTAGGGGGTGGGCACGTCGACGGCCTCGACGGGGCCGGGCCACCGGGCGAGGGCCTCGTCGTAGGCGGCGCGGAAGGGCGTACGGGACATGGCCTGCTCCGATCCCTCGATGGGCGATAATCTCGCTCAGCGAGAGATATTAGGCGGAGGCACGGTGGGCGACAAGGACGGCATGGACGACAACCTGGAACTGGTGCACCTGCTGCGCGCGGTGACCGTCGAATTCGGTCTCCGCCAGGCGGAGTTCGCCGCCGCCAACGGCATGCACCCCACCGACGTACGGGCCCTGATCTGCCTGCTGGACGCGGCCCGAGCCGCCGAGCCCGCCACCCCGGGCCTCCTGGGCACCCGCCTCGGGCTCAACTCGGCCGGCACCACAGCGGTGGTGGACCGCCTGGAGCGCCTGGGCCACGTGGAACGCGTCCGCGACCTGGGTGATCGCCGCCGCGTGCTGGTACGCGTCACCCCGGCGGCGATCGAGCTCGGCCGGGCCTTCTTCGGCCCGATGCTGAACGGCGTCCTGGAGGCCCTGACCCCCCTCTCCCCCGCCGAGCGGGAGACGATCCGCGCGTTCCTGACGGCCGCGAGGGCGGCGTTCACCCCCTGAGGGCGCACTCCGCCAAGAAAGGTGACGGGCGGCCCTGAGCCGGCGGTGGCCCCCACCACCTGGGACACCTTCCTGGACGGGATCACGGCGGGCGGCTGACCCCGGACCGGATCAGAGCCGGTTCGGGGGTTTCCCGTCAGTCCCATCGTCCTTCCGTGTCGTGCCGGCCCGTCAAGGGCGCTCCCTTCGGTCGCGTCACTTCGTGATCGCCTTCGGCGACCCTTGACAGCCCGTCCCGCCCCGGAAAGCCGAAAGACTGACGGGAAGCCCCCAAAAGAACGGTCACGGGGCAGGAGAGGAGGGGCGGGTCCGTCAGCGACGAGGCGAGGGGCCGGGCGTTGGCCGGCCGGGCATCCGGGCCCTCAGAAGTCGGGATTCCGGGCCGGGGGCGCGGCTATGCGCACGAGAGGCTGATCAGAGCGACCTCCGGAGCCCCCGGACGCAGCAAATCGCTACGCGCTCCTGTCGTCTCAGCGTCCGACGACCGCCCGGGGCTGATACCCGCACCAGAGAGTGATCAGAGCAGTGTGGGAAGCGCAGGGGCGCGCCAGATCGCTACGCGCTCCTGTCGTCTCGGCGTCCGGCGACCGCCTTGGGCTGATACCCGCACCAGAGGGTGAACAGAGCGGCCTGGGGAGCCGACGGGCGCAGCAGATCGCTACGCGCTCCTCTCGTCTCGGCGGGCCGGCGGCCGTCCGGGGCTAGTCAGGCGGCACGGTTGATGAGGTACTCGTAGAGCACCTGGTGGCCTCCGGTGGTGGGGTGGATGCCGTCGGTGAGGAGATCCGCCCGCTTCCTGAGCGGCTCCCACATGTCGACGAAGTCGACGTGGTTCTCCTCGCACCAGGCTCGCAGGGACTGCCGGAGGGACAGCGCCCGCTCCTGGGTGAAGCACAGGCCCTCGTAGTCGCCGGTGCGCTCCTCGTCCAGCCAGATGGGGCCCAGGACCACGAGGCGCGCGTTGTGCGCGTGGGCTGTGGTCGCCAGCGCGTCCAGACCGGCCGTGATGTCCGCGAGCCCATCGACGTCCGGGGTCGCGAGGGGCACGGCGGAGTCGTTGATCCCGGCGGCCAGAAGGATGGTGTCGGGCAAGCGAGGAGCCAACAGGGAGGGCGTCTGGTCGCTGACGGCGGCCAGGGTGCTGCCCGGGATGGCGAGGTTGAAGACCCGGTGCGCCGCCTCGTTCTCGGCTATGTGAGAGGTCGCCAGGCGGGCGGCCCAGCCACCCTGCGGGTCGCAACGCCCGTAGGCGATGCTGTCGCCCACGATCACGATCCGCGCCGCCGGCCGGAGCGGCTTGGCGTCCAGGTAGGCCCAGGCGCTCTCCCCGGAGGAGAGGACCACCCGTCGTCGCGCGTAGTCGTCAACCTCGTAGTCATCAGCCGCAGCCAGCTGCTCATCCGTCAGCTCAAGGACGACGCCCTCGACCACGCTGCCGATCCTGCGTTCCAGGATCAGGTGTACGTCGAGACCACTCGCGGCGATCACGTCCGGATCGGTGATCTTCAGCGACCTGGTCGCGTACCCGGCCAGCGACGCGGGACGACTGGGCACGACCTGGCCGAAGAGGGCCGTCTGGACCTTCGGGTCCATCAGCGTGCCAAACGAAAAGAGGATGTGGGGGCGCGAATCGCTCACGATGAGGCTTTCTTCAGAAATCGATCAGCTGTGTGGATCAAGGTACCCACTCCCTCCTTCTGCGCGGATACCAGCCCGAGACGGCCGTCGGCCGCCGAAATCCGAGGAGCGCGTAGCGATCTCACGCGCCTGTCCGCTCCCTGAGCTGCTCTGATCACTCTCTGGTGCGGGTATCAGCCCCGGGCGGTCGCCAGACGCTGAGACGACAGGAGCGCGTAGCGATTTGCTGCGTCCGGGGGCTCCGGAGGTCGCTCTGATCAACCTCTCGTGCGCCTAGTCGCACCCCCGGCCCGGGACCAGGGATCAAGGGCCCGGACGCCCGGCCGGCCAAGGCGCGACCCCTCGCCTCGTCCCTGAGGGACCCGCTCCCCTCCCCCTGCCCGGTGACCGTTCATTTGGGGGCTTCCCGGCAGTCTTTCGGCTTTCCGGGGCGGGACGGCCTGTCAAGGGTCGCCGAAGGCGATCACGAAGTGACGCGACCGAAGGGAGCGCCCTTGACGGGCCGGCCCGACACGGAAGGACGATGGGACTGACGGGAAACCCCCAAACCGGCTGTGAGACCGCCCGAGGGGACCCCGCACCCCACCCCCACCCCCGCCCGCCTTCACACCGGCCCCACGCCCCTCCCCACTAGGGTGACCCGAGGAGTAAATGCACCCAAACCGCACCAAAGGACCGCCGTTGTGACCGAGCAGCCCACCCCGGCCGACACCCCGACCCCCCAGCACGCCACCCCGCCCCGCCGGGGGGCCGACTGGATGTTCGGCGGGGTGTACGGGACCGTGCTGGCCAGTGCGCTGTTGGCCGCGCTGGACGAGCGGGGCGGGGAGTACACCCCGCTCGCCGACGCCGCCTGGATCCTGGTCACCGCCGCCACCGGTGCCCTCGCACACGGGTACTCGCACCACATGGCCGACCACCGGGCCGGCTCCGCCACGCACCGGTGGCGGTGGCTGGCCCGGGCCCTGTGGAACGAGTGGCCGATGGTCGCGGCCACCCTCCCCACCCTCCTCCTGCTCCTGCTCGCCGAGATCGCGCACTGGGAGCCGTACGGGGTGACGGCGGTCGGGCTCGGCCTGAACACCGCGCTGCTGTTCGCCTGGGGGGCCTTCGTGGCGCTGCGGGTCGGCTACCGGATCACCTCGGCGCTGCTCATCGGCCTGGCCGACGGCGCGATCGGGCTGGCGATCATCGTCGCCAACGCCCTCATCAAGTAGCCAGCTGCCCCTCCGCCTCCGCCAGGATCTCCGTCAGCCGGGCCCCGAACTCCGCCCCGCGCGGATCCGCCACCCCGGTCCGGGCGGCGTCGAGCAGCGCGTCCAGGGCGCGCCCGTAGGCGCCCGGTACGTCGCTCCAGTCCGGCAGCGCGAAGACGCCCTCGGCCCCCCGCAGTTCCAGCCCCACCCCGGCGGCCGCCCTCGGCGCGCCCAGGCTGAGCACGGCGGTGCTGGCGGCCCCGGAGGCGTGCCGCAGGGCCAGCTGGACCACGTCGGACGGGCCCCTGGTGGCGGAGACGGCGGTGACCTCGCCGAGCACCGGGATCAGGACGGACAGGGCGTGCGGGCCGACGTCCCACAGGCCGCCCCTGGCCTTGCGCCAGGGCGAGTCGGCGTACGCGCTGGGCTCGCCGTCGGGCGGGAAGACGGCGCCGAGCCAGTGCGCGGAGGCGGTGAACCACCCGGAGCGCCCGGCCTGTTCGCGGACCCACCCGGCGGTGGGCTCGGCGAAGCGCAGCGTCAGGAAGACGACGGAGGCGACGCCGTGGGCCGCGGCGGCGTCGGCGACGGCACGGGCGTCCTCCACGGTCGTGGCGACGGGCTTGTCGAGCAGCAGGTGGCAGCCGGCGGCTGCCGCGCGCACGGCGAGCGGGGCCTGGACGTCGGGCGGCAGGGCGAAGGCCGCGACGTCGCAGTCGGCGAACAGCGCGTCGGGGTCTTCGTACACCTTCACCCCGTACGCGTCGGCGAGCTCGGCCGCGGCTTCGGGGCGCCGGCCCCAGACTCCGGCGAACTCGGAGCCGGTGTGCGCGGCGAGGGCGGGGGCGTGGGTGCGGCGGGCCCAGGGGCCGGTGCCGAGCAGGCCGACGCGGGGGCGGGGACGGTGGGGGCGGTCGCCCGGACCGTCTCCGGCAGAGTTCAAATCGTACGAAATGCTCACCTGCTCAGTGTGCCGCACCCGGACGGATGTACGGTGACCGACTCGATCAAGCCACCCGACCTGCGGCGTAAACCCCGGTAACACGGGGTTCACACATGGGCAACGGATGAGAAATCGCCACGGGGCACGCTGCGGTCAACACCGCAGCGTCCCGCAGCGCCCGCAGAGTCAGCACCCGCAGAGTCAGGATGGCCCCGTGAGCTACAAGGCTGAGTACATCTGGATCGACGGCACCGAGCCGACGGCGAAGCTCCGCTCCAAGACGAAGATCCTCGCGGACGGGGCGGAGCTGCCGGTCTGGGGCTTCGACGGTTCGAGCACGAACCAGGCCGAGGGCCACGCCTCGGACCGGGTCCTCCAGCCGGTGTTCTCCTGCCCGGACCCGATCCGCGGCGGGAACGACATCCTCGTCCTGTGCGAGGTCCTCAACATCGACATGACCCCGCACGAGTCGAACACCCGCGCGCTGCTGCGTCCGGTCGCGGAGAAGTTCGCCTCGCAGGAGGCCATCTTCGGCATCGAGCAGGAGTACACCTTCTTCGACGGCACCCGCCCGCTCGGCTTCCCGGTGGGCGGCTTCCCGGCGGCGCAGGGCGGCTACTACTGCGGTGTCGGCGCGGACGAGATCTTCGGCCGCGACATCGTCGAGAAGCACCTGGACCACTGCCTCGCCGCCGGCCTGGAGATCTCCGGCATCAACGCCGAGGTCATGCCCGGCCAGTGGGAGTTCCAGGTCGGCCCGCTGGGCCCGCTGGAGGTCTCCGACCAGCTGTGGATCGCGCGCTGGCTGCTGTACCGCACGGCCGAGGACTTCAACGTGTCGGCGACGCTGAACCCGAAGCCGGTGAAGGGCGACTGGAACGGCGCGGGCGCGCACACCAACTTCTCCACGAAGGCGATGCGCGAGGACTACCGCGCGATCATCTCGGCGTGCGAGGCGCTGGGCGAGGGCAGCAAGCCCCTGGACCACGTCAAGAACTACGGCGCGGGCATCGACGAGCGCCTGACGGGTCTGCACGAGACGGCCCCGTGGAACGAGTTCAGCTACGGCGTCTCGGACCGCGGCGCGTCGGTCCGCATCCCGTGGCAGGTGGAGAAGGACGGCAAGGGCTACATCGAGGACCGCCGCCCGAACGCGAACGTGGACCCGTACGTGGTGACCCGCCTGATCACGGACACCTGCTGCACGGGCCTGGAGAAGGACGGCCTGGTCTGACCGGCCACCCCCGAACGGACCACCCCTGAACCGGCCGCACACGACAGCGGTGCCGGCGGCGCCCGCCTCCCCTCCCGGAGGCGGGCGCCGCCGTTGTCAGTGGCGCCTGTCACCGTGTCCTCATGAACACCGAGCACACCGGAGACACCGGGCACGCCGACGACGCGATCCACCCGGTCAGGGTCCACACCGAACCCGGCCGCCACCACGACCTCTCCGGCCCCGGGAGCCGCGAGCCGCTGTCCGCGCTCGTGGCGGGGATAGGCGGGGACGGCGACCGGTTCCTCGTCGTGAACCGGGTCCCGGACGACCCCGACGTCTACGTGCAGGTCTGGCACGAGACCGGCGGTGACTACCAGTTGGAGCACCGGTCGGGCGCGCCCGACCGGCACTTCCAGGCGTTCGTGGACAGCGCGGAGGAGGTGGTGGAGGTGATGCTCCGCTGGGCGGCCCGGGAGAAGGACTGGGACCGCGGGCCGGCCTGGGAGCGGCTGGACTTTCCGGTCGAGGAGGTGGCTCCGCTGGACCCGGGGGTGGAGGAGGAGCTGACCGGGGCCGTGCGGGGCTGGCTGCGCTGCGGGTACGACGACCGGGCGGTGCTGACGGAGAACGCCGAGGAGTACCTGGTGTCCGGCGACGACCGGCCGGTGTCCCGGGCGCAGGCGGCGGACCTGGTGGACCGGCTGTGGCGGGAGCGGGTCGCGGAGCAGGCCGGCTGGGTGGGCGAGACCGACCCGGAGCGGCTGGCCCGGGCGTTCGGGGCGCTCGACGCGAGCGGGATCACCGCGCGGGAGAACTTCACCTGCTGCCGTACCTGCGGCCTCGGCGAGATCCATGCCGAAGGCGAGGAGGACGCGCGCGGCTTCGTCTTCTTCCACTCCCAGTGCACGGAGGGGGCGGCCGACGGCGGGGACCTGTACCTCCTCTACGGGGGCTTCGAGTCCGGCGAGGAGCTGACCGCCTCCGTGGGGCGGGAGGTCGTCGCGGCGCTGGACGGCGTGGGGCTGTCGTGGACGTGGGACGGATCGGCCCACGATGCGATACGCGTGACGGGGCTGGACTGGCGGAAGCGACTTTCGGGCTGACGGTATGTCGGGATTGTGACGGCCCGACGACGACGTAACGACGGAATATGAGATTCCGCTCCATCAGGTGAGACGCATCCTGCCCCGGGCCCCGTGTTTCTGCTTCAATGGCGCGCATGGCCAGCCATTCGTACTTCCCGACAGGTCGCAGCGACCTCGAGCCGTTCTGGCCGTCCCGTCAGGATCACGACTTCGACCGGGTGTGTTGCCGCGCCGAGAACGCGCCGGCCCTCTAAAGCCTCCGGGACCCTCTCACCAGACCCGCCCCGGGGCCTTCGGTCTGCGCGGTACGCAACGACTACGTGCTCTCGCACATGCACACGTACGTCTTCTGCCGATCACTCCGCGTGAAAGAGCTGACCACTCATGACGAACACCCGTTCCTTCGCTTCTGCCGCCTCCGCTGCGACCTCCGCCCCCCTGCCCTTCCCGCCCAGTCCCCGCCACCGGCTGCGCGCCGTGGACCGGGACGAGGTGGCCCGGGTGGTGGACCTGCTCCCGCCGGGCGCCACCTGGCTGCCCGCGCCCCAGCACGCCGTTCCCACACTGCCGGGCCAGCCCCCGATGGTCGGCTACCTGGTCCTCGTACCGGCCGACCAGCAGCAGATCGCCTTCGCCCCGCAGTCCGTTCCCATGTCCGTGCCCGTCGCCGGGCCGGTCCCGCACGCCCAGCCTGCGTCCGAGCCGTCGACGACCACCGGAGACGCGCTCGTGCGGATCGACTCCGCGCAGCGCACGGCCGAGGTCGACGGCGAACAGCTGGACCTGACCTACCTGGAGTTCGAGCTGCTCGCCCACCTGGTGGCCCACCCTCACCGGGTGCACAGCCGGGACCAGCTGGTCACCACGGTCTGGGGCTACGGGCACGTCGGCGACGGCCGGACCGTCGACGTCCACATCGCCCGGCTGCGCCGCAAGCTGGGCGCGGCGCACCGCGGCGCGATCCAGACCGTCCGCCGCGTGGGGTACAAGTACGCGCCCTGAAGCCCGGCATGACGGTGGGCCCGTACGCGTTCGCACGCGTACGGGCCCACCGCCGTTCAGGCCTCCGTCACGCGGCGGCCTTCGCCCCCCGACGGCGCGCGGCGAGGCCGACGGCGAGGTCGATCACGAGGAAGGCCACCAGGCTGATCCCCAGCAGCGGGACGAACCAGCCGACGACCGCCGTCGCGCAGGCGAAGGGCAGCAGTACGGTCACCGGCAGCTTGCGCCAGGCGCCGCGCGGCTGGGCACGGCCGACCGAGCGGCGGTCCTCCTTGGTGGGGCGGCGCATCCACCACATCCGGTAGCCCCAGACGACGAGGAACATCACCGCGACGGCGAGGGCGGCCAGCGCGATCTGGTTGGCGAGGCCGAAGGTCAGGCCCATGTGCAGGTCGATGCCGAAGCGGGTCAGCTGGGCCAGCAGCGGGTAGTCGGCGAAGCGCAGCGTGTCCATGACCCGGCCGTCAGCGGGGTCGACCGCGACGGAGTCCAGGTGCACCGGCAGCGTCTTGTCGTTCTCCTTGACGACGTAGCCCTTGCCCTTGGCGGGCAGGGTGACGCGCAGGCTCTCGGTGACTCCGGCGGCCCGGGCGGCGTCCACCGCCTTGTCGATGCCGATGTCGGTGACGGGGGCCGGCGGGGGCATCTCCATGCCGTCGGTCATGACGTGCCCCGCGTGCTCGTCGCCGCCGTCGGCGCCCGCGCCCGCTGCCGCGCCCGCGCCGGGCTTCAGCTTGGCGGAGACGGAGGGGGTGGCTCCGCCGAGCTGGTCCTGGAGCCGGCCGATGTTCTCGCCGGCGTAGTTCGACCAGGTCAGGCCGGTCGCGGAGAGGCCGACGAGCCCGACGGTGGCCCACAGGCCGACGGTGCCGTGCCAGGAGAGGGTCTTGCGGCGGCCGGTGGCCTTGCGGTCGGGCAGGACGAGGTCGGCCTTGCGGGCGCGGCGGCGGCCGACCCAGAGGGCGAGGCCGCCGAGGGCGACCACCCAGAGCCAGCTGGCGGCGAGTTCGCTGTAGTTGCGGCCGAACTCCCCGAGCTGGAGGCTCGCGTGGAACTCGCTCAGCCAGGCCCGCAGCGGCAGCGCGTCACCGGAGGTGGTCAGCTGTCCGCGCACGTCGGTGGTGTAGGGGTCGACGAAGACGGTGAGGGTCTCGCCCTCTCCGAGACCCGGCTTCTCCATGATGACCCGGGTGGTCGCGTCCGCTTCGGGCGCGGGCCACACGCCGAGCACCTTGCCCTCGGGGGCGGCGGCCCGCGCGGCCTTCACCTGGGTGCTGAGCGGCACGGCGCGTTCGCCGACGCTGTCGACGGTCAGCTCGTGGGAGTAGAGGATGCGCTCGGCCTGCCAGGAGCCGGCGTACAGCAGTCCGGTGGCGGCGGCGAGGAAGAGGAACGGGGCTATCAGCAGTCCCGCGTAGAAGTGCATGCGCAGGAGCAGCGGCCGCAGTGCGGCCCAGCCCGTGCCCGTGCCCGTGCCGGTGCCGGTGGGGCGGGGGGACTTGGCCGGGGTTTCGGCCGCTTCGGCCGCTTCGGCCGCTTCGGCGGCCCGCGCGGGGCCGCCCTGAAGTTCGTCAAGGGACATGTCGGTCCTAGGGTTCGGCGAAACAGGGGGACCGGCCCCGGGTTCCGCTCCCGCCAACGCCCGGGAGCGCGCCGTCAGGCGCGCGCGGGGTGCGGAACGGGTGTCGCCGGTGCGGCTCCGGCCGGTGCGTGCGCGTGCGAAGGGGCGCACCGGCGGCCCGCGGCGACGCGGTGTGCGTACGCGGCGGGGCTCTGGCGACACGGCC
This sequence comes from Streptomyces sp. NPDC033966, assembly GCF_055575955.1. Taxonomy (NCBI): domain Bacteria; kingdom Bacillati; phylum Actinomycetota; class Actinomycetes; order Kitasatosporales; family Streptomycetaceae; genus Streptomyces; species Streptomyces sp. NPDC033966. The sequence continues at coordinate 483,790 of NZ_JBVIRQ010000004.1, forward strand.
TCGGGGCCGTGCTGTGGGTGTCTCGCCACCCGGGCGGGCCGCGGCGGACCGCGGTGTGGGCGTGTACGGCTCCGCGCAGCCGGCGCGGGCGTTCGTACGCGGGGCGGTGCGCGGGCGGGGCCGGCGCGGGGGCCGGCCGGGTCCGCAGCAGCGCGAGTACGCGGGCGAGCGGCCGGGCGGCGAGCAGCGCGGTGGCGCCGAGGGCTCCGGCGAGCCGGAAGACGGCGGCCTCGCCCCAGGCGAGCCAGGCGGCGCAGAAGAGCCCGGCGAGGACGTGCGCGGCGATCATCCCGAGACCGCCGTGCCCCGCCATGCCGGCCATGTCGGCCATGTCGCCGCCCAGGCTGTCGGCCATGTCGCCCGTGCCCGCAATGCCGTCCGCCACCGCGGCGGTGCCCGCGGGGGCGTCCATCCGCATGCCGGGTACGTGGTGGTGTCCGGGCATCAGCTCGGGCACGTGGCCCGGCACCGGCGCGGGGGCGTGGGCGGGGTGCCCGTGTCCCGAGGCCTGGCCGGCGGAGAAGGCGAGGTGCAGGGCCCCTTGTGCGGCGAGCAGGGCGGCGGTGATCCCGGCCGGTCCGCAGCGCCGTCCGGCGGCGGCCCAGGCGAGGGCCCCGGTCACGGCGAAAGCGGCCAGCAGGCTGCCGAGGGGGACATTCATCCCGGACATGTACGAATGCCCCACCGCACCCAATGCCACGCACACGGCCGCGAACATCGCGGCCCGCGTACCGCGCATCGGCGCACGGGGTGGGGATTCAGTCATGTTCCGGTCATGGTCTCACGGGGCCCGCCGCCGCCCGCAAGAGGGCCGTATCCGATCATGGACCGGTGAATCCATTGCCATGGTCATGGTCATTGCCGCTGGGAGCGGCCTACGCGGGCGGCGTCCAGCTCGGCGCCCACGCCCTGGAAAGGCTGGATCCGACCGAGCGGGAGCGGGTGCTGCGCGGCTGCTCGACGAACGTCGACAACCTCGACACCGGCCGCTGGGAGACCCTGCTGAGCAGCGCCTTCGTGGTCGAGGAACCCATGCCGCTGCCGTACGCCCTGCTGCTGGTCGCGGTCCTGGGCTACGCGGAGTACGCGTACGGGGCGTGGTGGACGGCCGCGGTCTTCCTCTTCGGGCACACCACGGCGACCCTCCTCGTCTACGGCGTCCTGCGCCGCACCGCCGACCGGCGGACCCGTCGGGCCCTGGACGTCGGCACGAGTTACGGGTTCAACGCCGTCCTGGGCGCCCTGACCTCGGCGCTGCCGCGCGGGGCGGTGCGCAACGCGGCCCGGGCGGGCCTGCTGGCCGTCGCCGCGCAGCCGGTGCTGCGGCGCGGGCGGACCTTCACCGACGCCGGCCACCTCGTGGCACTGGGCGTGGGGATAGGGCTGTCGGTCGCCGTCGATTGTCTTTCCGGATCAAACCGTCGGAAAATCGCACATACCTAACAACATGAACGAGCAGTACCGGGCGCCACCCGCATCCGCACCACGCCCTGACACGCCACGCCCGGACACGCCACGCCCGGACACGTCACGCCCGGACACGTCACGCCCGAACGAGCCTCACCGCTGGAGCCGCCACGATGACCGCCACCCCTTCCACCACCGTCGCCAACCTCCGCGACCTCGGTGGCACCCCGCTCGCCGGCGGCCGCACCGTCCGCCCCGGCCTCCTCCTGCGCGCGGGCGCCCTCGACCGGCTCGACCTCGACGCCGACCCGGCGGTGGCGGCACTGGGACTGCGGACCGTCATAGACCTGCGCAGTGACGCCGAGCGGGCCGACCACCCCGACCGGATACCCGACGGGGTCCGGCTGCTGGTGCGCGACGTGCTGGCCGACAAGATGAGCGACCACCGCATGCCGGCCGCCACCCAGCTCAAGGACCTCCTCGGCGACCCCGCGGTGGCCGAGGAGCACCTCGGCGGCGGCAAGGCCCAGGCCCTGTTCGGCTCCGTGTACCGCTCCTTCGTCAGCACCGGGTCCGCGCACGCGGCGTACCGCACGCTGCTCACCGAGGCCGCCGACCCCGACGCGGGCCCGCTGCTCTTCCACTGCACCGCCGGCAAGGACCGTACGGGCTGGGGCGCGACGCTCGTCCTGTCGCTGCTCGGCGCCGACGACGACACCCTGATGGCCGAGTACCTGTCGGTGAACCCGGCGGTCAAGCAGGCCTTCGCCCCCATGATCGAGGGCTTCACCGCCGCGGGCGGGGACCCGGACATCGCCCTGGCGCTGATCGGGGTGTTCCCCTCCTACCTGGAGGCGGGCCTGGACGAGGTCCGCGTCCGCTACGGCTCGATGGAGAAGTACGTGCACGAGGGCCTCGGCGTCTCCGAGGAGACGGTGGCGGCGCTGCGCGCGAGGCTCGTCGCCTGAGCGGTCCCGCCGACGGGCCGGGCCGGGTCAGGCCGGGCCGCGCCGCGCCTTACCGACTGAAACCCCGGCAACCCACCGCGTACACCTCGAAACCCGGAATTCGCCCGAACGGGTAAGCGAAGACGGGTGACCATCCGACGATTCGCTCGTTCTGCTGAACGTGACTGCGCCGGATACCGCCACCCGCCCCCTGCCCCCCGACGTCGAGCAGGCCGAGGCCGCCATCGTCGAGCACTACCCGCGGCTGGTGCGGCTGGCCTACCTGGTGCTGCCGCCCTCCCTCGGCCGCAACCGGCGGGTGCTCACCGCCCACTCGCTGACCCAGCGGGCACTGCCGCGCGGGCGGCGGGGCGCCGACCCGGCGGCCGTGCAGGGCGGGGTCCCGGCGCAGCGCGGCGGGCTGGGCGGTCCCGAGTCCGGATACGCGTACGTCCGGCTGCGCGTGCTGCGCTCCGCCCTGGAGGCGGGGATCCCGCTGACCTTCAAGGCGCTCCCGCTGCGCGGGCAGCTGCCCGCGCTGCTGCCGCAGGTGTGGGGGCTGCGGCTGTTCCCGCGCGCGGGCGGGGCCGAGGAGCTGGCGCTGGACCAGTGGCTGGCCACCCTGAACGGCCCGGGCCGCGCGGCCTGCGTACTGCGGGCGCTGGAGGGGCTGGACGGGCCGGAGGTGCTCCGGGTGCTCGCGGAGGCCGGGGTCGCCGACCCGGCGGCGGCGGTCGCGGAGTCCGGGGATCCGGCGCACGACGGCCTGTTCGCCTCCCCCGAGTTCGACCCGTGCGTGCTCCAGGCCCGGCCCACCGACCTGCTGCGGCGGCGCCGGCTCGCGCGGGCCGGGCTGGCCGCGGCGGCCGCGCTCGCGGTGTGCGGGGCGCTGCTGGCACTGCCGGGCGGCGGCTGGGGCTCGGACGGGCCCGCCGCCCCGCTGTACGCGCGCAACGCGGCGGCCGAACAGGCCCTGGACCCGGCGCAGCTGCTGCGGGCGGCGCCCACGGTGTGGCGTACGTCCTCCCGTACGGACTACTCCGCCTGGCCGGCGCGCGGCGACCGCGCGCAGGACGCCGAGCTGCTGCGCCGGGCGCTCGCGGTGTGGGCCCGGCCCGGCAAGGAGGTGGTGGTCTCGGCGACCCCGGGCACCCCGTCGGGGCCGCCGATGGGCCCGCCCCAGCTGCTCTTCGCGGGCACGGTCGACCAGGCCGTGGTGGTCCTGCTGCACGACGGGCTGCGCGTGGTCCGGTACGCCGAGCCGCGCAACGGGACGGCGGGCGCCGCCCTCGACTTCGCCCGGACCGACGGGGCGACGGCGGACACGGCGACGGCGCTCGTACTGAGCCGGGTCGACGGCAACGTCCGCTACCTGACGGCCCCCTGGGTGACCGGGGCCTCCCTGCGCGACCTGCTCAAGCCCGGGGAGGAACCGACCGCGCTGAAGCTCACCCCGGACGGGGTCACCCCGCCGGTGCTGGGCCCCGCCCCGAACGGCGAATGCACCAGCTGGACCGCGCTGTCCCTGACCGGCGACGGCGCCACCCGGCTGGTGACCGACCTGGGCGAGCTGACCCCGGTCCGGCTGACCTCGGGCGCGCCGGGCGCCGCGCGGGACGTGACGGAGGCGGCGGAGCTCGGCGAGTGGTCGAAGACGGCTTGTCTGCTGCCGTCGGTCCGCTCGCACGGGGTGCGTTCCGTCAACGCCTGGACGTACGCGAAGCAGCCGCTGCCCGAGGGCGACGGGACGGCCACCTGGCTGTGCAGCCGGGCCGAGACCTGGCGGGGCACGGCGGACCGGGTGCAGGCCCAGTTCCTGGCCCCGGGCGCGCCGCTGGCGGCCCAGGCGGCCAAGGCGGAGGGCTCCCCGGCGTGCGGGCCGCGGGAGCCGCGGGTGCTGGCCGGGGTGCTCTGGAAGTCCCGCGCGGGGCAGTGGTACGTACTGGCGGCGGGCAGCGCGCAGTTCGCCTCGCTGTCGGCGTCGGGCGCGGGGGTGAGCGGGAGCGCGAACGGCAACCGGCTCGCGGTGAAGGCTCCGGAGGGGGCGCAGGTGGACCTGTCGGGGAAGCTGACGGACGGCAGCAAGGCCGGGGCGCTCCGGTAGGGCCGGGTACACCAGCAGCCGAAGCCCCCCGGACCGAGGTGCGGTCAGCCTCAGCGGGACGTGCGGAGGGAGCGGGTGGATGCGACGTGCCGCGGTCCGGCGGTTGCGGAGGTGGCGGGCTCCGCAGCCGGGGCCGGGGCGTCTGCCCTGCATGCGGTCAGCGGCTGGGCGCTGCTCTTCCCGAAGCGGCAGGCGGTGGCCGTCAGCTGGATGGTGATGAACTCGGCGATCTGGCCCCCGTACTCGATGCGTCGGCCGCCGATGGTGATGTCCCCGACGGTGTACCCCTTGTCGAGCGGGACCTCGTAGACGGCGCGGACCGGATGTCCGGCGTCGCCGCGTACGTACTTCCAGTAACTCTTGGGGTCGGATCCGTCCGGTGTTTCCCAGCCGTCGGTGGCGAGGTCGCCGAGATAGAGGCCCACCGGGTCGGTCAGGGTGATGTCGGCCCCTTGACGTGCCAGGGAGTTGACGCCCGCGCCGATGAGCGGGTCGCTGTTTCGGCTCGCATCGCCGTATTTGCTGCACTTGATCAGTTCGTCCTCGGCGGTGTACTCCCTGCCGTCGATCACCCGCCGGATGGTGGCTGCCGCCGCCAGTTGGATCTCGGCTTCGATGGTGTTGCTCTTCTGGATCAGGTGCATCGCGCCGCGGCTGGTCGAGTTGTTCCACACATTACGGGGGTCGTATGTCTCACCGTCGGGAAACAGTTCTCGTTCCGTGACGTCAGGACTGATGTGCGTCCGGTAGAGCTCCAGGAGCTTGGCGCGGTTGTTCTCGGCGATCGACACCCAGTACTCCGGGCCCTCGCAGGTGAAGGTGACGCGGGTGATCTTCCCTTCGGCGTTGCGGCTGACGCTCCACTCGCAGTACTCGTCCTGGACGTCGCGGGTGGAGTCGGCGAGTTCCCAGGCCTGCGTGTCGGAGACGGAGGCATCCGCGACGGCTCGGGGGAAGGCGGTCCACCTGACCGACACGTCCTGGGCGTCGTCGGATGTGGCGGTCTTGGTCGCGTTGTAGAACTGGGGCCGGGGACCGTCATGGAGCACCCCGTCGGCCGGGCCGGGCCCTTCGATGGCCTCGTCAACGAATTGACTGATCTTTGCGTGCCATTTCTTTCGGCCGTCTTCATCGAGGTCTGCCAGGTTTCCCGGGGGGTTGTACAGGTCGAGTGTGGCCATGGTGACTCCTCGGTCGGGGCGCGTGCTTCCGTGCTCACTGATTCGGTGGGGCGAGTTCCCTGACGGTGCCGTCTTCGCACATCGCCAGGAGTGGAGCATTGCCGGGGATGTTGGTGTGCGGCGTCGTCAGGCAGAATTCGTGAAGTTTCATGCTGCGGAACTGCCTGCGCCGGGATTCAGCGAGCCGTACGTAGTCGTCGAAACCGGCTTGCGTCCGGATGCGCTCCGCAACCACTTTCAGGTAGGCATCCACGCGCCGGGTGAAGCCGGTCGGCCATTCCTCATCAGAAAGGCGCCAGTGGGCGGCGAATTCGCCTTCCGGGCTCTCGGCGGGAAGATTCTTCTCCTTGACGGCCTCCGTGATCGATTCCGCGATCCGCTGACCGAGACCGGACCCGTCAGTGGGACTGCTGGGAACGTACTTCATGAGCTGTTCCCGGGAGGGGCTGAAGACGGGGTTCGGGAAATCGACCATGAGCATACATGCAGCGAACTTGGCCGAAAGCAGTCCAGTGCTCACCATCTGATTGATTACTTCGTTGTCCTCGAATGAGGCCTCGGGTACCACGAAGGCGAAGAAGGCGTCGCCCGGTTGCCGGAAGTCGCCTTCTCTGAGATGCAGGCCGAATCGGTCCAGGCTGTCGACGTATTTGTCAGCCGGCATGCGGGGCGGTGCGGCAGTCACGCGCAGGGGCAGGTTGTCGAGGAGGGCCTCGGCGTTCAACCAGAATCCCATCGGGAGGACCAAGGGCGGGTCGGTCGGGGTGACGGCCCCGCTCTGGCTGTCGGTGGACGCGAGGTTGACGGTGGTGGTCGTCAGCAGCTGTCGCAGCAGGTGGTGCGGCGACATGACGACGCCGGTGGCGGTGACCTTGGCCAGGCGTGCCCTGGTCCACCGCCGCACCAGCGCCTTGACGGTCTTCTCCAGTTTCTCCGCACCGTCCACGCGGCCGTAGAGCGGGTCGCCCCTCAGCGGATCGGCGGGGTCCACCTGGATGGTCGCCCGCTGGGACTGCCAGTTCATCCAGGGTTCCTTCAGCTCCTTCATCACGACGCTGCCGTTCACGTGACTGTCGAAGCAGCTCTTTCCGCGGGAGTCCGGCTCCAGCGCGTCCCAGGAGTTGCCTGCCCACAACCAGGTGGGCCCGATCCGCATGTAGTAATTGAAGACTTCTTTCCGGCTGTCCCAGGAAACGACCTGCAAGAACGCCTGTCCGGGGTCACCCGTCGCCTGCGTGGCGACCAGCAGGTCCACTTCCCTCTCGCGCACCCTGTCAGTGATGACGAAGCGCATGTCTCGGTGCAGACCCGGCGCGGAGGCGGGTGCGATTTGACCCGCCTCGCTCACCAGGTACACCTGGCGTGCCGGGGGATCCCTTTCGGGAAATTTCGAGAGCAGCTCCTGGACCGTGAGAGGGAAGACACCGGCGCGGAAGAGATCGGCCATCGGGTCCCCGAACCCGGCCAGTTCCTCTGCGCTCAGGATGCGCGCCTGGCGGTCCCTTCCCGCGACTCTGGCGTACAGCCGGCCCGGCTCCAAGGCGATGCCGCCGGCATCGCAGCCCTCCTCCGTCGCAGCAGCGTCCAGGCCGGCCTCCCCCGTACCGCCGCGCGGCTTCCCGTCCGCTGTCGGCCGCCTCCACGCAGTGGCCCTGCGAGCCTGGTGAGGAGGTTCCTCCTGCATGACAGTCCCCTTCTGACGGCGAGCTGTTCGCGCTTTCCCATCCCCCGTCACGGAGCCCCCGTCACGGCGACCGCACGCCCGTCACCCCGATGGCCCGGCTCCTGCCGCCGTGTGGGCCAGGGGGTGGCCCGGGGCCGCGGCGGGGCCGAGGTGACCCTGATAATTGTCGACGGCGGAGGGGTTTTCCTGACGGTGACCCGTCAGTACATTGACACCATGTCTAATAGGCCGCCCGCCCCCGCCCCCGTGGCGTCGGAACACATAGACCTCGAACCCCGCAACGTGTCCTTCTCCTGGGAGGACACCCCGCTGCACTGGCTGCCCGGCGAGCCCTTCGCCGGGCACACCATCAACGTGCTGCACCTGTTGCTGCCCGCCGGTGAGCGCTGGTTCGTGCACGTGTACAAGCAGGCCCTCCCGCACATCACGGACGAGCGGCTGCGGGCGGACGTCATCGGCTTCATCGGGCAGGAGGCGATGCACGCCGCCGCGCACGACGACGTGCTCCCCCACCTCAAGCGCCTCGGGCTGGACCCGACCCCCTACACCGCCCAGGTCGACTGGATGTTCGAGAAGCTCCTCGGCGACCGGACCCTCCCCCCGGGCCGGGCCCGCAGGTGGTGGCTCATGGAGCGGGTCGCGATGATCGCCGCGATCGAGCACTACACCGCCTTCCTCGGCGACTGGGTGCTCAACGCGAAGGAACTGGACCGGCGCGGCGCCGACCCGATGATGCTGGACCTGCTGCGCTGGCACGGCGCGGAGGAGGTCGAGCACCGCTCGGTGGCCTTCGACCTCTTCATGCACCTGGACGGCAGCTACCGCCGCCGGGTGCGGACCTGGGCCAGCGCCTTCGCCGCCCTGCTCTTCCTCTGGCAGCGCGGCGCCCGCTTCTTCGTGGAGAACGACCCCCAGCGGCCCGGCGCCAAGGCCTCCTACGGGCAGTTCCTGCGGGCCGGCCGCAAGGGCGTCCTGCCCTCGGCCGGGGCGATGGCGCGGTCCATCCCGACCTACCTCTCCCGCACCTACCACCCCTCCCAGGAGGGCTCCACCGCCCAGGCGGTCGCCTACCTCGCCTCCTCGCCCGGCGCCAACGGCGGGGTGCGGCCGTGAGGCGGGCCCTGGCCGTCACGGCGGTGGCGGGGGCCGCCCTCCTGACCCGGCGCGCGCTGCTCAAGCGGATCGGCCGCTCCCCCCTGTGGCCGCTGCCCGCGCTGGAGAACCCGGTGTCCGGGTACTCGCCGCGCCGGACCCTGCACGCCCGGATCACCTCCCGCACCGAGTCGGCCGAGGGGGTGCTGCGGCTCGTGCTGGAGTCCGACGAGCTGCCGGCCTGGACCCCGGGCGCGCACGTGGACCTGACCCTGCCCTCGGGCCTGGTGCGCCAGTACTCGCTGTGCGGCGACCCGGCCGAGGCGGGGCGCTGGACGATCGCGGTCCGGCTCGTCGCCGACGGCCGCGGCGGCTCCCGCGAGGCACACGAACGGCTGGTGGAAGGCACCGAGCTGCGGGTGCGGCCGCCGCGCAACCGGTTCGAGCTGGAGCCCGCGGCCTCGTACGCCTTCGTCGCGGGCGGCATCGGCATCACCCCGGTCCTGCCGATGCTCCGCGCGGCGACCGCGGCCGGCGCCGACTGGACCCTGCTGTACGGGGGCCGCTCGCGCGCCTCGATGCCCTTCCTCCCCGAACTCGCCGCCTACGGGGACCGGGTGACGGTCGCCGCGGAGGACGAGACGGGCCTGCCCGACCTGGCCCCCCTGTCCGGGATCCGGCCGGGCACCCTGGTCTACTGCTGCGGCCCCGAACCCCTGATGCGGGCGGTCACCGAGGCCGTCCCGGACCCGGACGCGGTCCGGCTGGAGCGCTTCGCGGCGGCGGCCCCCGCCGAGGCGAAGCCCTTCACGGTGGAACTCGCCCGCACCGGCGCCGCGGTGGAGGTCGCGGCGGACGAGTCCGCGCTGACGGCGGTGCGCCGGGTGCTGCCCGACACCCCGTACTCCTGCGGGCAGGGCTTCTGCGGGACCTGCCGGCACCGGGTGCTCTCGGGCCGGGTGGACCACCGCGACGAGCTCCTCACGGACGGGGAGCGCGCGGACTCGATGCTGCTGTGCGTCTCCCGCGCGGACTCGGACCGGCTCGTACTGGACCTGTAGCGGCGGGCCTTCACCCGTACGGCCCACCCCCGCCCGGGAAGTAGGGTGTCGGCATGACAACCGGGGTGCGGCGCAGGATGGGTGTCGAGGAGCGGCGGCAACAGCTGATCGGGGTGGCCCTGGAGCTGTTCAGCCACCGCTCCCCCGACGACGTGTCGATCGACGAGATCGCGGCGGCCGCCGGGATATCCCGCCCGCTCGTCTACCACTACTTCCCGGGCAAGCTCAGCCTGTACGAGGCCGCGCTGCGCCGGGCCGCCGACGAGCTGGCGGCACGGTTCGTGGAGCCTCAGGAGGGCCCGCTGGGGCCCCGGCTGCTGCGGGTGATGGGCCGGTACTTCGCCTTCGTCGACGAACACGGGCCCGGCTTCTCGGCGTTGCTGCGCGGCGGTCCGGCCGCCGGGAGCAGCCGGGCCAACGCGATGATCGACGAGGTCCGGCAGGCCGCGTACGAGCAGATCCTCGTGCACATCGGCGTGCAGGACCCGCCGGCCCGGCTGGAGCTCGTCGTGCGCTCCTGGGTGTCGCTGGCCGAGTCCACCGCGCTGCTGTGGCTGGACGGGCGGCGGATCCCGCGGGCCGAGCTGGAACTCCAGCTGGTGCACGACTTCGCGGCGCTGGCGGCGGTGAGCGCCGCGTACGACGCGGAGATGGCGGGGATCCTCGTACGGATCCTGGCGGACGAGCCGGCGGACGGGCCCTTCGGGGAACTGGTCGGGCGGCTGGCGGTCCTCGTCCCGGGGACCGGGCAGGGAGACTGAGCGGTCGCTCGGCTGGCGATAATGCCCGCGTGATCATTGACGACGGGATGTTGTTCCGGGCGGCCGGGGAGAAGGACGCCGCCACGCTGGTGAAGCTGTACGACCAGGCCGCCCGGTGGATGCTCGGCCAGGGGATCGACCAGTGGAAGCCGGGCGACAAGGACGCCGAGCACTTCCGCGCGCGGATGCGCGACGGTGAGGTCTGGCTCGCCGAGGACGCCGACGGGCGGCTCGTGGGGGCGTACGAGCTCTGGTGGTCCGACGAGGAGGCCTGGGGCGTGCAGCCGCCGGTGGCGGGGTACGTGCACCGGCTGATGGTGGAGCGGAAGGCCGCGCCGCCCGGGGCGGGCATGCGGATCCTGGAGCACGCCGAGTACCGGATCGCCCGGACGGGGCGGGAGCGGGCGCGGCTGGACTGCGTGTCCACCAACCCGAAGCTTCTGGCGTACTACCGGAGCGCCGGCTACCGGGTGGTCGGCGAGTTCCCCTCGAAGGAGGGCAAGGACGGCCGGGTGTACGGGGTGATCCTGCTGGAGCGGCGCCTCGACGTCTGAGCGGCGGTGCCGGAGTTGCTCCGGCACCGCCGCTCAGCGCGGCCGGGTGGCGGTCAGCCGCGCTTGAACACCGCGACCGTGCGCGCCGGGGCGGTGAACTCCCCCGTCGCCGGGTCGTACACGGACCGCTTCACCACCGGGTCCGCACCCGCCGCCTGCACGGGGTGCAGGGCGTAGCCGGTGCCGGCGAGGGCGGGGACGCGCTGGCGCTGGTCGGCGGGGGTGGCGTTGAAGACCACCACCAGGTCGCCGAGGGCCATGGTGAGGACGCCCGGGGTCTCCTCGGGCCCGGACAGCGGGAAGGACAGCCGCTGCTGTACGGCCTCGGCCGTGGTGAGGGCGAAGGCGGGCTCCGTCGTACGGATCCGCAGCAGGTCGCGGTAGGCGGCGGAGGCCGCGGTGATCTCCGGGCAGCCGGGGGCCGGGCCGGTCAGCAGGGGCTTCGCGTAGGGCCACTTGGCGCGGTTGTCGGCGGCGGGCGGCAGGCCCCGGCCGAAGCCGTTGCCCTCGCGGCAGTCCCAGTGCAGGGCGTTGAACCAGTCGCCGCTGTCGAAGGAGTTGCGGTCCAGCGACTTCGAGCGGAGCAGGTCGGTGCCCGCCTGGGAGAGGGCCGGGCCCTGGGAGAGGGCGGCGGTGGCCATGGCGAGGACCTGCATGCGGGCCCGGTCGGCGGTGGGCGTGCCGGCGGGCAGCTTGTAGGCCAGGGCGTCGTACAGGGACTCGTTGTCGTGGGCGTCGGCGTAGGCGAGGGCGTCGCCGGGGGCGGCCGCGTAGCCGGCCGGGGCGCCGTTGTAGTCCACCCCGGCGCCCGTGGTGCGGCGGCCGGCGGAGTCGGTGAAGGCGTACCCGGCGAGGTTGCCGGAGAGGCCGACCTTGAGGAGGTCCTGGGCGTGCAGCAGGCGGGCGCGCTGCTCGGCGGGGGTGCCGTTGGCCTGGGATCCGTTGGGGTCGGTGAACAGGCCGGAGGCGAAGCCCTGGACGCGGGGGTCCTCGTCGAAGGGGCCGCCGCCTCGGACGGCGTCACGGGCGCGGTCGGAGAAGGTGGCGATGCCGGTGCCGGCCATGTTCTTCTGCGTGGCCTGCACGAAGCGGGCGTCGTCGGCGACCTCGCCGAAGTTCCAGCCCTCCCCGTAGAGGACGATCTTCTTGCCGTCGACCCCGTCCTTGGCGACGGTCAGCCCGTCGAGGGCCTTGCGGACGGCGAGGACGTTGGCCTTCGGGTGGTGGCCCATCAGGTCGAAGCGGAAGCCGTCGACCTTGTACTGCTTGGCCCAGGTGACGACGGAGTCCACGACGAGGCGGCCCATCATCGCGTTCTCCGGCGCGGTGTTGGAGCAGCAGGTGGAGGTGGCGACGGAGCCGTCGGCGAGGAGCCGCTGGTAGTAGCCGGGGACGATGCGGTCGAGGACCGACTTGTCCGACTGCCCGGAGGCGACGGTGTGGTTGTAGACCACGTCCATGACGGTGCGCAGGCCGGCGCCGTTCAGCGACTGGACCATCCTGCGGAACTCGACCGTGCGGGCGGTGCCGTTCGGGTCGCTCGCGTACGAGCCCTCGGGGACGGTGTAGTGCAGCGGGTCGTAGCCCCAGTTGAAGCCGTCCTTCGCGGCGGCCGCGGCCGTACAGGCCTGCTGCTCCTCGGAGTCGGGGGCGTACGCCTTGAGGTCGCAGGCGGGTTCGGTGCGGGCCTTCGGGGCCTCCGGGACGGTCCCGAAGTCGAAGGCGGGCAGGAGGTGGACGTAGGAGGTGCCGGCGGCGGCCAGCTCGCTCAGGTGCCGCATGCCGGCGGAGCCGGTGTCGGTGAAGGCCAGGTACTGGCCGGGGTGCTTGGTGGTGGCGTCCGCGATGGAGAAGTCGCGGATGTGCAGCTCCTGGATCTGGGCGCTGGTGAAGGGGACGGGCGCGGGCTTGCGCAGCTCCTTCCAGCCGGGCGGGGCGAGCTCGGGGTCGGCCAGGTCGACGGCGAGGCTGCGGGTGGAGTCGGTGGTCAGGGCGGTGGAGTAGGGGTCGGTGACCAGGTTGCGGACGATCTGGCGGGTGCTGGGAGCCCAGACGGTGACGGCGTAGCGGTAGGGCTTGCCGGTCCAGGAGCGTTCGCCGCGCACCGACCAGACGCCGGTGGTGTCGTCGCGGCGCATGGGGACGGTGCGGCCGTCGATCTCGAGGGCGACCTGCTGGGCGGTGGGGGCCCAGACGGAGAGGGTGGGGCGGCCGTCCTTGAAGACGGGGCCGAGGGGGCTGTCGTTCGCGTACAGGTCGTCGAGGACGCCGGCGAGCTGGACGCCGGTGGCGGCGAGGACGGCCCCGTTCGCGGCGCGGGCGCTCGCGACGAGCTGGCCGCGCAGGGCCTCGCGTACGCGGTCGCGGTCGCGGGGGTCGACGGTGAAGGCGCCGTACGCGGCCAGGTGCGGGAACTTCTGCTTCTGGGCGGGGGTGAGCGCGGAGCGGTTCAGCCGCAGCCACTGGGCGCCGGCTTCGTGCAGGACGCCGTTCCCGGTGGTGATGCCGCCCTCGCGGGAGGCGAGGAGCTGGAGGGAGGCGGCGGTCTGCGGGGCGTTCCAGGCGAGGGTGTCGCGGTCGATCCAGACGGCCTCGGCCTTGGTGAGGTCCAGGGCGGCGGAGGAGCCGGCGGGCTGCGGGAGGAGGTACTTCTCGCGGCCGCCGAGCATCCACACCTCGTGACCGGTGGCCTTCAGGTCGAGGGACTGGTCGGCGGGGAGGTCCTTCTGGTCGCCGTTGTGGAGGATGTAGCTGAGGGAGGTGGCGCCGGGGGCGAGGGGGACCTCGTAGACGGCGCCGTAGGAGTCGGTGCGGGTGGGCAGGAGCGGCTTGGACCAGTCGGTGGGCGTGGCGGCGCCGGTCCACACGTGCAGGCCCCAGCCGTCGTGGGCGCCGTCGGGGCGCTGGTAGTGCAGGACGGCCTTGGCCTGGTCCTGCGGCGGGTAGGCGGGGCGGTCGGCGCGGGCGGGCTCCTTGCCCTGTTCGAGCCAGATCTCGCCGGTCCTGGTCAGGTCGAGGGTGCGGTCGGCGGCGACGTCCTTGTTGCCGTCCTTGTCGATGACGAGGTAGCCGAGGGAGGAGGCGCCGGGCTTGAGGCGGACGTGGGCGAAGGCGCCGTAGGCGTCGCGGCCGGTGAAGGGGTGTCCCTCGGGCCAGGGGGTGGCTTCGCCCTCGGCGAGGTCGCCCCAGGCGTACAGGCGCCAGTTCGTGTAGTCGCCGTCGGGGCGGTTGTAGTGGACGACGGCGTAGTCGCGCTGGGTGGCGGTGGGGGGTGCGGTCGGCGGGGTCTGCCCGGTGGTGGAGGCGGCGAGCGCGGACGCGGTGCGGCCGGCGGAGTCGACGGCGACGGCCTTGTAGCGCAGGGGCGTACCTGACGGGGTCGCCGGGTCGACGGGCTGGGTGATCCTGTAGGGGGCGTGGTCGGCGGAGCCGAGGACCTGCCACTTGCCGGTGCCGGTCTGCGCGGCGAAGACGACCCGGGTGAGGGCGCCGGGGCCGGCGCCGCCCGTGACCTCGGCGGACAGCTCGACGGTGCCGGTGGCGCCGGGGGCGGGGGCCTTGAGGGTGAGGGCGGGCCCGGCCGCGGGGGCGGGCAGGGGTGCGGTGGCCTGGAGGACGACGGTGCCGAGGGCGGGCAGGTCCAGGGTGAGCTTGCCGGCCGGGGAGGCGGTGACGGGGGCGGGGGCCGCGTAGGGGGTGCCGCCGGGGCCGGTGGCCCCGTACAGGGGGCGGTAGGAGGCGCCGGGCGGGGCGTCGACCTCGACGGTACGGGCGGTGCCGCTGTTGTTGGCGGCGACCAGGTACTCGGTACGGGTCTTGGGGTCGGTGCGGGCGAAGGCGTACGCGGAGCCGTCGGCGAGGCGCTCGCTCTGGATGCCGTCGCGCAGGGCCGGGTGGGCCTTGGCCAGCTTCGAGAGAGCACTGATCTGCATGTAGAGCGGGTGCTCCGGATCGTATGCATCGCTCTCGTGCGTGCGCGCCGTTCCGAGCTGGTCGTCGTCCAGGTAGTCGGCGACCTTGGTGGCGAAGAGGGGCGCACGCGCGTCCTTGTCGCCGCCGGAGCCGGTGAAGCCCTGTTCGTCACCGGAGTAGATCACCGGGTTGCCCCGGGAGAGGAACATCAGCTCGTTGGCCAGCCGGTACCGGTCGAGCAGCTCCCGCTCCCCCGCCCCGGGCCGGTCCTGCTTCAGGAAGGAGGCGAAGCGGCCCATGTCGTGGTTGCCGAGGAAGGTCACCTGCTCGTAGGCGTTGGCCTTGTCGGAGCCGTACTTGTAGTCGTCGGCGAGTACGGCGCCCAGCCGGCCGGCGGGCGCGCCCTGGGAGGCGTACGCGCGGATGGCGTCCTGGAGCGGGAAGTCGAGGGTGGCGTCGAGGCGGCCGCGGGTGACGTAGGGGGAGGTGACGGCCGTGTCGGCGGAGTACACCTCGCCGAACATGAAGAAGTCCGGACGGCCGCGCCGGGCGGCGTACTTGTCGAGGGCGGTCGCCCACTGGGTCCAGAAGCCGGTGTTGACGTGCTTGACCGTGTCGATGCGGAAGCCGTCGATGTCGTAGTCCTCGACCCACTTCTCGTAGATCTTCTCCATCCCGCTGACGACCTCGGGACGCTCGGTCCACAGGTCGTCGAGGCCGGAGAAGTCGCCCTGCTCGGAGGACTCCCCGGCGAAGGTGGAGTCGCCCCGGTTGTGGTACATCGCCGGGTCGTTGAGCCAGGCGGGGACCTTGAGGTCCTTCTTCCCCTCGGGCACGAAGGGCGTGCGGGGGAAGGACCGGGCGGCGTCGACGGCGGGGAACTTCCCCTTCCCGCCGGCACCGCCGCCGTATGCGGAGTCGTCGAAGGGGACCCCGTCCTTGGTCAGGTAGGGGAAGGCCCCCTTCGACAGGTACTCGTGCGAGCCCTCGCGGTAGTCGACGACGTCGGCGGTGTGGTTGGTGATGACGTCGAAGAAGACCTTCATCCCCTTCCGGTGCGCCTTGTCGATGAGCCGCTCCAGGTCGGCGTTGGTGCCGAAGTGCGGGTCGACCTGGGTGAAGTCGGTGATCCAGTAGCCGTGGTAGCCGGCCGAGGCTTCCGCGCCCTTGCCCTGCACGGGCTGGTTCTTGAAGATCGGCGCCAGCCAGATGGCGGTGGTGCCGAGCCCCTTGATGTAGTCGAGCCGGTCGGTGAGCCCCTTGAGGTCCCCGCCCTGGTAGAAGCCCTTGTCCGTCGGGTCGAAGCCGGTCTCCGGGCGGCCGCCGGCCAGCCCGCCCCGGTCGTTGCGCGGGTCGCCGTTGGCGAACCGGTCCGGGAGCACGAAGTAGAACTGCTCGCGGGTCAGGTCGTGCCGGGCGGGCTCGGCGGCCAGTTTCGCGTCCGACGGCGGTGCCGGGGCCTGCGCGGCGGCCGCCGCGGGGAGGGCGGGCAGGAGCGTCACGGCCAGGGCGGCGGCGACCGCTCCCGCGGCGGGGCGTATCAAGGGGTCTCTCCTCGGAGTCGGGCTGCGCGGTCGGGGGTCAGTTGCGCCAGGTGTCGGTCAGCGTGACCTCGCCGTTGGCGGGGACGGTGGCGCTGCGGTTGGCCCCGCTCTCCCAGGCGACGTTCCCGGAGGCGTCCTTGCGGACGTACTTGTAGGCGAAGGAGGTCCCGGCCGGGAGGGTGACGTCGAGCTTCCACACGGGGTAGGCGGCCGGGTCGAGCTTGAGGGCGGCGGCGGTGTTCCAGCCGCCGAGCTCGGGGCGGTCGCCGGTGACGTAGACGTCCTGGCCGGGGGCGGTGGCGGCGTTCACGGCGAACGAGGCCCCGGCGGCGGTCGCGTCGCACGTACGGGCGCCGACGTGCAGGGCGAGGGCGGTCTGCGGCTGGAGCGTGGCGGTGAACCGGCCGCCGGAGTCCACGCTCACGGTGCGGCCGCTCTGCACGTCGCAGTAGCTCCCGGAGGGCAGGGAGGTCTGGAAGGTCCGGGTCAGCGCGGAGCCCTCGTGGTTGACGGCGACGTACGCCTTGGCCCCGCGTCCGAAGGCGATCTGGTCACCGCCGTTGTCCCACCAGTCGGTGACCCCCTGGCCGCGTGCGGCATTGCGGAATCCGACCATGGAGGAGATCTGCGGCCAGGCGTGCTGGCACTTCCACCCGTCGGAGTAGCAGGCGTTCACGGTGCCGCCGTTGGGCGGGCCGGCGTCCTTGTCGGTCCACTCGTACCCGGAGTGCACGTCGGGTGAGCCGTAGGGCCAGGCCAGCATGAACACGCTGGCGAGGGTGTAGTCCGAGCCGTTCTTGTAGGTGAGGGTCTCGCCGTTGCGCTCGGTGTCGTGGTTGTCGACGAACACCCCGGACTTGCCGGAGGCCATGTACCCCCACGCCTCCCCGAAGTTCTTCAGGTAGGCGAGGTTCTCGTTCTGGAAGACCCGCTTCAGGTCCCGGGCGTACCGGAACTCCTGCACGTCGCCGGAGCCGAGGTACTCGGCCGGGCTCACCGCCTCCCCGGCCCCGTATATCGCCTCCTGCTTCCAGTACACGGAGGGGTTGCTCAGCCGGGACTTGATGTTGGCGAGGTCGGCGGCGGGCATGTGCTTGGCGGCGTCGATCCGGAACCCGTCGACGCCGAGGGAGAGCAGGTCGTTGAGGTACCCGGCGATCCGCCCGCGCACGTACTCCTCGCCGGTGTCGAGGTCGGCGAGCTTGACGAGCTCGCAGTTCTGGACGTTGGCCTTGTCCTGGTAGTTCGAGATCTCGGCCCGGCAGTCGTCCATGTCGGCGCCGGAGTAGAGCCCGGGGTAGGAGTACTTGCTGTACGCCGACCCGCCGGTCCCGGAGAGGACGGCGCCGGGGTCGTCCGGTCCGGCCATGTGGTTGATGACGGAGTCGGCGACGACCTTCACCCCGGCGGCGTGACAGGCGTCGACCATGCCCTTGAAGGCGGCCCGGTCCCCGAGCCGCCCGGCGATCTTGTAGCTGACGGGCTGGTACGAGGTCCACCACTGGGACCCCTGGACGTGCTCCTGCGGCGGCGACACCTGCACGTACCCGTACCCGGCGGGCCCGAGGCTGTCGGCGCACGCCCTGGCGACGTCGGCGAACCGCCACTCGAACAGCACGGCGGTGACGTCCTTCTCCCCGGGCGGAGCCGCCGAAGCCTGCGGCGCCTGGGCGGTGAGGGAGGCGGCGGCGAGAGCCGCCGTCGCCAGCGCGGCTCTGCCGGCGCGCGCGGATACGGATCGAGCCATGTGGGGGTCCTCCTGGCGGGAAGGTGTGGGGGGTTGCACGCGACCGTAGGGGGCGCCCAGGAGTGTTGCAAGAGTTTGCGCAAGAGATTGCAGAATTGTTTCCGATCACGCGCGGCCAGCGGGCGAGACGGGCACCATGCCCGTGATCAGCCGCGGCGGGGCATTCCCCGCCGGCGCCACACCCCCCGGCGCCACGCCCCGAGAGCCGTGTCCCGAGAGCCGCGTCCCCCTGGGCGGTCTCACAGTCGGTTTGGGGGTTTCCCGGCAGTCTTTCGGCTTTCCGGTTCGGGCCGGTCCCTCAAGGGCGCTCCCTTCGGTCGCGTCACTTCGTGATGGCCTTCGGCCACCCTTGACCGACCGACCCGCCCCGGAAAGCCGAAAGACTGCCGGGAAACCCCCAAAAGAACGGTCACGGGGCAGGAGGAGAGGGGCGGGTCCGTCAGCGATGAGGCGAGGGGCCGGGCCTCGGCCAGCCGGGCATCCGGGCCCCTGGATGCCGGATTCGGGGCCGGGGACGCGACTAGGCGCACGAGAGGTCGACCAGAGCGACCTCCGGAGCCCCCAGGCGCGCCAGATCGCTACGCGCTCCTGTCATCTCAGCGTCCGGCGGCCGTCTGTGGCTGATACCCGCACCAAATGACGACAAGAGCAGCGCGGGAAGCGCAGGGGCGCGCCAGATCGCTACGCGCTCCTGTCGTCTCAGCGTCCGACGACCGCCCGGGGCTGATACCCGCACCAGAGGTCGATCAGAGCAGTGTGGGAAGCGCAGGGGCGCGACGGATCGCTACGCGCTTCTGTCGTCTCGGCGTCCGACGACCGTCCGGGGCTGATACGGACCGGTCAGCCGGTGACTTCGGGCCTGACAGCCGGCAGGGCGACCGCCTTCTCAGGATCGACGACGGAGTCCTCCGTGGCGGTCACCCTGCCAGACGCCGGTTCTACCGGGCGAGGAACGTTCCCAGCTGCCCGGCGAGTTCCTCCGGCGCGTCGAGCGCGATGAGGTGGGCGGCGGTGGGGAATTCGACCAGGGTCGCGCCGGGGATCTCCGAGGCGTAGCGCCGGGCGATGTCCTGGAAGTCGGCGACGTCGAGCTTGCCGACCCCGACGAGCGTGGGAACGGAAACGGCGGCGAGGTCACCCCTCCCCGGCCCCGCCCCGTGCTCGTCACGGACGGCCATGTTCACCAAGGAGGTCCGCATCGGCTCACGAACCCGGTCGGCCAGACCGACAGCCACGTCCGCCCACTCTCGCGCCGGTCCTCGCAGCCACATGTCCAGGTTGATCTGCGTGGCGGCGTCCACGTCACCCACGGCCAGAGCGGCCGTCTCCGCCCCGTCGTAGGCGTGCATCTCGGCGGACCAGTCGTAGCCCGGCCAGGGCGCGGCGAACAGGGCCAGGGAGTGCACCCGGCCGGGGTGGGCGAGGGTGAAGTCCACGGCCACGCGGCCGCCCCAGGAGGCTCCGACGAGGCGGACGCGGTCGTACCCGAGGTGGTCCAGGAGGCGCCGCAGATCGTCGGCGTCGCTGTACGGGCCGGTCGGCGGGGCGGATTCACCGAAGCCGCGCAGGTCGTAGCGGACAACCGTGTAGTGCTCCGCCAGGCCGGGCACGACGGCGTCCCACATCTGGTGGTCGGCGACGCCGGCGTGCACGAGTACGACGGGCGGCCCGTCACCTGCGACGACGTACGAAAGGTGGCCGAGATCATCGGCAAGTGTGATCATCCGCAGATGCTTGCACGCGCCACCCGACCAGCGGAACCGCACCAAGGCGAAACGATACAGCTGCGGGCATTGGAGTGAACGGCCGTTCCCAGCCCCGCTCGCGGACGGTTGGACCGGCCGACGCGCGGACCGACCGGCGCGTCCGTCCATTGATCCTTAGGGGAGTCATGCGCATTCGTTCCGCTGTCACCGCGTCCGTCCTGGCTGCCGGCATCCTCCTGGGCGGGGCCGGTGCCGCCCTGGCCAACGACGGAGTCGAGATCGACTACTTCGACGGTGGCCGCAAGGGCTACTCGTCGAACTGCACCTCCTTCGCCGCGGTGCCCCACAACCTCCCGGCCTTCGCCGGCCCGGTCTACCACTCCAGCTGCGTCAAGGAAGGCGAGAAGGAGTGGGCGGAGGGCTCCCACCTGGGCGCCTGACCCGGAGCGGCCCGCGGGGGCGGCCCGACGGCAACGTCGGCCGCCCCCGCGGCGTTCTACACCGCGTCGAGACGCAACGTGAGCTGCTTCCCCCGCTCCCGAGGCGTCCAGCCGTGACGGTCCAACGCCCGGCGAACGACCACCTCAACGAGCCCCGGCGCGATCACCGTCCCGTGCTCGACCCACGTCACCATCCGCTGCCCGTCCGCCTCCCCGTGCTCGACCACGATCCCCAGCCCGGGCTCGTCATCGGGCGCGACCACCCACCGGTACCGCTCGCCGTCCACGACGATCGTCCGCGTGCCCTTCTTCGCGATGCCCATGCCGCGCAGGCTCTCACAGCAGACGAAGCGGGACGGTAGCCGTCTCAGGCTGCGCC
This sequence comes from Streptomyces sp. NPDC033966, assembly GCF_055575955.1. NCBI lineage: Bacteria > Bacillati > Actinomycetota > Actinomycetes > Kitasatosporales > Streptomycetaceae > Streptomyces > Streptomyces sp. NPDC033966. The sequence continues at coordinate 504,309 of NZ_JBVIRQ010000004.1, forward strand.
GGTACCGGCTCCAGCGTGCTTCCCGGCCGGTCTGTTCGTCCTCTGGTGCGGGTATCAGCCCAAGGCGGTCGCCGGACGCCGAGATATGAGGAGCGCGTAGCGATCTGGCGCGTCTGGGTGCTCCGCAGGTCGCTCTGATCAACCTCTCGTGCGCATAGCCGCGCCCCCGGCCCCGAATCCGGCATCCAGAGGCCCGGATGCCCGGCCGGCCAAGGCCCGGCTCCGTCGCCTCATCCCTGACGGACCCGTCCCTCCAACCATGGACCGTGCCGTTCTTTTGGGGGCTTCCCGGCAGTCCTTTGTCTTTCCGGGGCGGGCCGGTCGGTCAAGGGTGGCCGAAGGCCATCGCGAAGCGACGCGACCGAAGGGAGCGCCCTTGAGGGACCGGCCCGAACCGGAAGGACGATGGACTGCCGGGAAACCCCCAAACCAGCTGCGAGACCGCCCGAGGGGGTACGGCCCCAGCCCACCGGCCCGCACCCGGGGAGGCGGGTGGGCAAACACCGCCCGGCCCCCACCCCTCGCGGGGGAGATGGCGGGCCCGAACCGCAGGGCGACGCACCGCGAGCCGCACCGCGAGCCAACGCACCGCGAGCCAACGCCGCCCCCGCCCCACCGCGCCCCCTACCCCCGGGCCATTCCCGTCGAGCCCCGTACCACCAGCTCCGGCTGGAAGACGTACTCCGTGCGCTGGACCGGGGTCCCGGCCACCGCCTCCAGCAGGGCTCCCACCGCCGCCGTGGCCATCGCGCGGACCGGCTGGCGGACCGTCGTCAGCGGGGGATCCGTGAAGGCGATGAGCGGGGAGTCGTCGAAGCCGACCACCGAGACGTCCTCCGGGACGCGCAGGCCCCGCTCGCGGGCGGCGCGGATGACGCCGAGGGCCATCATGTCGCTGGCGCAGACCACGCCCGTGCAGCCCCGGTCCAGCAGGGCGCCGCCCGCCGCGTGGCCGCCCTCGACGGTGAACAGGGTGCGCTGGACCAGCCCTTCCTCCGCCGCCCCCGGCCGCGCGGCCAGGAACCCCTGCTCCTTGCGCGCCGAGGGGACGTACCGCGTCGGCCCGATGGCGAGCCCGATGCGCCGGTGGCCGAGCTCCTCCAGGTGCCGTACGGCCATCTCGGCGGCCGCGCGGTCGTCCGGGGAGACGAAGGGGGCGCTGATGGCCTCGTTGAAGCCGTTGATCAGCACGAACGGCAGCCCGCGCGCGGACAGCCGCTGGTAGCGCGCGGGATCGGCCGACGCGTCCGCGTGCAGCCCGGACAGGAAGACGATCCCGGTGACCCCCCGCTCCTCCAGCTGCTCGACCAGTTCGTCCTCCGTCGCGCCGCCCGGGGTCTGGGTGCACAGCACCGGCGTGTACCCCTGCCCGGCCAGTGCCTGCTCTATGACCTGGGCGAACGCCGGAAAGATGGGATTGGTCAGCTCCGGGATCAGCAGCCCCACCAGCCCGTTGCTGCGCCGCTTCAGCCGCACCGGCCGTTCGTAGCCGAGCAGGTCCATGGCGGCCAGTACCCGGTGCCGGGTGCCGGCGGCCACGCCCGCCTTGCCGTTGAGTACGCGGCTGACGGTCGCCTCGCTGACCTGTGCCTGCGAGGCGATGTCCGTCAGCCGCAGCGGGGAACTCACCCCTGCCACCACACCGCCGTGTCACCCGGCAGGACGTCGGGGTCGGCGAGCGGCCCGCTCGCCAGCAGCACGGAACCGGCACCGGCACCGGCACCCGCACCGGATATCCGCACCGCGGTCCCCGTCGTGTTGGCCGCGCACACGAGGCCGCCGCGGCGGAACATCAGCACGCCTTCCGGCGCCTCCAGCCACTCCACGGCGTCGCCCGCGCCCAGGTCCGGGTGCTCGCGCCGGATCCGCAGGGCGGTGCGGTACAGCTCCAGCGTGGAGTCCGGGTCCCCGGTCTGCGCTTCGACGCTCAGCCCGGCCCACTCCGCCGGCTGCGGGAGCCAGCTGCCGCCCGTCCCGAAGCCGTACGGGGCGGCGTCGCCCGACCACGGGAGCGGGACGCGGCAGCCGTCGCGCAGCCCGTCCTGGCCGTTCGCCTTGAAGAACGAGGGGTCCTGGCGCACCTCGTCCGGGAGGTCGGTGACCTCGGGCAGTCCGAGCTCCTCGCCCTGGTAGACGTACGCGGACCCGGGCAGGGCCAGCATGAGCAGCGCGGCCGCGCGCGCCCGGTCGAGGCTCCCGAAGCGGGTCCGGTGGCGGACCACGTCGTGGTTGGACAGCACCCAGGTCGTCGGGGCGCCGACCGGCCGCATGGCGTCCAGCGACGCGTCGATGGTGGCGCGCAGCGCGGCCGCGTCCCAGCCGGTCGTCAGGTAGTGGAAGTTGAACGCCTGGTGCAGTTCGTCGTGGCGTACGTAGAGGGCGGTGCGCTCGACGTTGGGGGCCCAGGCCTCGGCGACGCCGATCCGGTCGCCCGCGTACTCGTCGAGGACGGTCCGCCACGCCCGGTAGATCTCGTGGACGCCGTCCTGGTCGAAGAAGGGCAGCACCTGGTTGCCCAGCAGCTTGAGCTGTTCGTCCCTGCCCAGGTCCGGCAGTCCGGCCGCCTTGACCAGGCCGTGCGCGACGTCGATCCGGAAGCCGTCGACGCCCAGGTCGAGCCAGAACCGCAGTACGGACCGGAACTCGTCCTGGACGGCGGGGTGTTCCCAGTTGAAGTCGGGCTGCTCGGGCGCGAACAGGTGCAGGTACCACTCCCCGTCGGCGACCCGGGTCCACGCGGGGCCGCCGAAGATGGACTCCCAGTCGTTCGGCGGCTGCTCGCCCGCCTCGCCCTTCCCCGGCCGGAAGTGGAAGCGTTCGCGCAGGGTGCTGCCGGGGCCTTCCCGGAGCGCCTGCTTGAACCATTCGTGCTGGTCGGAGCAGTGGTTGGGGACGAGGTCGACGATGATCCGCATGCCCAGCGCGTGCGCTTCGCGGATCACGGCGTCGGCGTCGTGCAGGGTGCCGAACATGGGGTCGATGGCCCGGTAGTCGGCGACGTCGTAGCCGGCGTCGGCCTGCGGGGAGGCGTAGAAGGGGCTGAGCCACACGGCGTCGACACCCAGGTCGCGCAGGTAGGGCAGCCGGCTGCGGATGCCTTCCAGGTCCCCCATGCCGTCCCCGTCGGAGTCGGCGAAGCTGCGCGGATAGACCTGGTAGATCACCGCGTCTCTCCACCAGCCGGGCTGGGTCCCGGTCTGGGTGGGGAGCGCGTCGGCGAGGTGCTGGGTCATGGTGTCCTTGAGAGATCGGGCCGGTAACACGAAGAGGGGAGCGCCGGGTGGTCAGCCCTTGGTGGCGCCCGCCGTCATACCGGCGACGAGGTGACGCTGGGCGAAGAGGAAGAAGACCGCCGCCGGGATGGCGATGAGGACGGATGCCGCGCTCATGGCGCCCCAGTTGGAGGTGTACTGCGTGACGAAGGTCTGCAGGCCGCCCGCGAGGGTGAGGTTCTCCTCGCCGACCATGAAGGCGGAGGCGTACGCGACCTCGCCCCAGGCGGTGATGAAGGCGTAGAAGCCGGTCACGGCGAGGCCGGGCTTGGCGAGCGGCAGGATCAGGCGCCAGAAGGTGCCGAAGGGGTTGAGCCCGTCGACGCGGCCGGATTCGTCGATCTCGACCGGGATCGTGTCGAAGAAGCCCTTCATCATCCAGGCGCAGAACGGCACGGCGATGGTGAGGTACGTGATGATCAGGCCGAGCGGCTGGTTGAGCAGCCCGAGCTCTCCCATCAGGTTGTAGAGCGGGACGATCAGGATGGCCATCGGGAACATCTGCGTGATGAGCAGGGTCCACATCAGCGGCTTCATGCCGGGGAACTTGAAGCGGCTGACCGCGTATCCGGTGGTGGCGGCGATGAACACACCGAGCACGGTGGTGACGCCGGCGACGAGGACCGAGTTCCAGAACCAGCTGAGGAAGTGGCTGTCCTCCAGCAGGTAGGAGTAGTTGGCGAGCGTCGGTTCCTTCACGAAGTCCGTGCTGATCGCGTACTTGGCCGGCTTGAGCGAGGTCAGCAGGATCCACAGCACGGGGAAGACGGCGATGACGGACGCGACGACGAGCGTGGCGTGCAGTCCGAAGGAGGCGAGCGGGGACCGCGCGCCGCGCGGGCGGGCGGCCTGCTTCGAGGCGGTCTCGTTGGTGGTCACGGTCACCACACCTCTCCCTGCTTGCGCAGCGAGCGCCGGTAGACCAGCGCGAAGATCATGAGCAGGCCGAGGATCAGCACGCCCCAGGTCGCGGAGCCGGCGAAGTCGCGCGGGCTCGCGATGAAGGCCTCGCGGAAGGCCTGGGTCACCAGGATCTCGGTGGAGTCGCCGGGGCCGCCCCGCGTCAGCAGGAAGATCACCGGGAACATGTTGAAGGTCCAGATGGTGGAGAGCAGGATCACCGTCATGCTCACGGCGCGCAGTCCGGGCAGGGTGATGTGCCGGAAGCGCTGCCAGGGGCCGGCGCCGTCCATCTCGGCGGCCTCGTAGAGCTCGGCCGGGATGGACTGGAGGCCGCCGAGGAGGGCGACCATCATGAAGGGGATGCCGAGCCAGACGTTGACGGCGATGACGGCCACCTTGGCCCAGGTGGGGTCGTCGAGCCACGGGACGGCGGAGATGCCGCCGCCGTCGAGGATCTTGTTGAGGATGCCGTTGTCGCGGTTGAAGAGGAACCGCCAGGCGAAGACGGAGACGAAGCCGGGTACGGCCCAGGGCAGGATGAGCGCCATGCGGTAGGCGGCGCGGCCCCGGAACTGCCGGTTGAGCATGGTGGCCAGGGTGAGGCCGAGGACGAAGGTGATGGAGACGCACGCGACGGTCCACACCACCGTCCAGACCAGCCGCTGCCAGAAGACGGGGTCGCCGAGGACCTCCGTGTAGTTGTCGAGCCCGACGAACCGGTACGTGGCGTCGATGTGGCGCACGCCGATGGTGCGGGCGACGTTGCGCTCGTTGGCGTCGGTGAGCGACAGGTAGACGCCGCGTACGAGCGGCCAGCCCACGATCACGCCGAGGACGAGCACGACCGGGGCGATCATGGCCCAGGCGTACCAGTGCGTGGCGAGGGCGCGGCCGAGGCCGCGGTTGTTCCCGCCGTCGCTTCCACGCTTGCTTCTGGCAGTCGTGCGGCTGGGGCCGCGGGCGGCGAGGGGCGTCTCGCCGTCCGCGGCCTTCGCCACCGACCGGCTGGTGTCAGCAGCCATCGTCCGTACTACTTCCAGCCCTTGAGGATCTTGCGGAACTCGGCGCCGGCCGCCTTGGCCGCGTCCTCGGGGGTCGAGGCGCCGGTGACGGCCTTGGTGTACTCGACCTTGAGCGGCTCGAAGAGGGAGCCGTTCTCCGGGATCCAGGCGCGCTGGACGGCCTTGTCGACGGCCGGCTTGAAGAACTGGACCATCTCGCTGCTCTTGACGTCCGGCTGCTCGTAGGCGGCGGTGCGCGTGGGCAGCAGGCTCAGGTCCTTGGCGGACTGGACCTGGACCTCCTGGGAGGTCATGTACTCGACGAAGGCGTGCGCGGCGGCGGTGTTCTTGGAGCCGGCGTAGACGGCGAGGTCGTGGCCGCCCTGCGGGGCGCCGGCCTTGGCGGAGCCGGCCGGGACGGGGGCGACGCCGAGGTTGGACTTGTCCTTGAACTGGTCGCCCGCGTAGCTGTCCGCGACGGCCCAGGGGCCGTTGATCATCATCGCGACCTCCCCGGACTTGAAGGCGGTCTGCATGTTGGTCCAGCCGTCGGTGGCGTTGGTGACCGCCGCACCGGAGGTGACCAGGTCGCGGGCGGCCTTGAAGCCCTTGACGCCGGCCGCGTTGTCGACGGTGACCGTCTTGGTCTTGGCGTCGACGAGGTCGCCGCCCTCGCCGTAGATGAAGGGCAGGAACCAGTAGGAGTCGTCGCCGCGCAGGTAGAGGCCGGTCTTGCCGCTCTTGGCCTTGATGGCGGTGGCGGCGGTCTTCAGCTCCTCGAGCGTCTTGGGCGGCTGGACGCCGGCGTCGGCGAGCATCTTCTTGTTGTAGAAGAGGCCGAGGGTGTCGATGACCTGCGGGACGGCGTAGGTCTTGCCCTCGAACTTGCCGCTGGCCGCGGCCTGCGGCAGGAACTCGGCGTCGATCTTCTTCGCGGTGTCGGCCGGGACCTCGTCGAGGTAGCCGAGCGAGGCGAAGTCGGCGACCCAGCCGACGTCGGCGCGGATCACGTCGGGCGCGTCGGCGCCGCTGCTGAAGGCGTTCTTGACCTTGTTCTGGGCGTCACCGTAGGGCACGTTGACGTACTTGACGGTCACCTTCGGGTGCTTCGCGGTGAACGCCTCGGCGATCTTCTGGAAGCTCGCCTTCTCGGCGTCGTTCGAAGTGTCCCACCAGGTGACGGTGCCGGACAGCTCGCCGCCGGCCTTCGTCTCGCCACCGTCGTCCTTGGTGTCCCCACCGCAAGCCGTCGCCGCGAGCGCCAGGGTCGCGACCAGCGCGGTGGCCGCTATGCCACGCCGCATATGAACTCCTTCGATGATCCCGGCCGCGCCCTCGCGGTCCCGAGTTGCGAGGAACGTAACAAGCCTGAAAGCTGACCGAAAGACCTTGCGGCAATTTTCTGCAAGCGGAGGGGATCGTTACATCCGTGTGTCCCTACGGTTGCCGCAGCTTGCTGTTAGTTCGAGTCCGCTTCGATTGCACAGGCCCGCAACCACGGGGCGTGCAGGCGCGTTGACTGCGGTATGAACCACGAGTTGACGGCCGTCCCGCTTGCAAGAGCTTCCAGCAACGCTTTCAGCGGTGACTCCGGCGACCCGGCCGTGAGCGGCGGCTGGTGGCGCGATGCCGTCATCTACCAGGTGTACGTCCGCTCCTTCGCGGACAGCGACGGCGACGGCGTCGGGGACCTGCGCGGGGTGCGCGAGCGGCTGCCGCACCTGGCCCGGCTCGGGGTGGACGCCGTGTGGCTGACCCCCTTCTACGTGTCCCCGCAGGCGGACGGCGGCTACGACGTCGCCGACTACCGGGCCGTCGACCCGCTCTTCGGCGACCTCGCCGATGCCGACGACCTGGTCCGGGCCGCGCACGCGCTCGGCCTGCGGGTGATCGTCGACGTGGTGCCGAACCACACCTCCGAGGCCCACCCCTGGTTCCGGGAGGCCCTAGCGGGCGCGCCCGGCGCCCGCGAGCGGTACCTGTTCCGGCCGGGGCGCGGCACGGACGGGGAGCTGCCGCCCAACGACTGGGAGTCCGTCTTCGGCGGCCCGGCCTGGACCCGGGTGCCGGACGGCGACTGGTACCTGCACCTCTTCGCCCCCGAGCAGCCCGACCTCGACTGGGAGCACCCGCAGGTCGCGGAGGAGTTCGAGTCGGTGCTGCGCTTCTGGCTCGACCTGGGCGTCGACGGCTTCCGGGTGGACGTGGCCCACGGCATGGTCAAGGCCCCGGGCCTGCCCGACATCGGCCGGGGCGCGCAGGCCACCCTGATCGGCACCGAGCCGCTCCCCTTCTTCGACCAGGACGGGGTGCACGCCATCCACCGCTCCTGGCGGCGGCTGCTCGACTCTTACGGGGACGGGCGGATCGGGGTCGCGGAGGCGTGGGCGCCGACCTCGGAGCGGCTCGCGCTGTACGTACGGCCCGACGAGCTGCACCAGGCCTTCAACTTCCGGTTCCTGAACTGCCCCTGGGACCCGGCGGCGATGCGGACCGTGATCGACGAGTCCCTCGCCGCCACCGCCTCCGTGGGCGCCCCGACGACCTGGGTGCTGTCCAACCACGACGTCGTACGGCACGTCACGCGGTACGGGGGCGGGGCGCGTGGGCTGGCCCGGGCGCGGGCGGCGGCGCTGCTGATGCTGGCCCTGCCCGGGTCGGCGTACGTCTACCAGGGCGAGGAGCTCGGCCTGCCGGAGGTCGTCGACCTCCCGGACGGGGCCCGCCAGGACCCGGCGTTCCGCCGCGGGCGGCGGGGGGCGGGGGCCTCCGCCGAGGGTGGGTCCGGGTCCGGGGCGGAGGCCGAGGGGCAGGACGGGCTGCGCGACGGGTGCCGCGTACCGCTCCCCTGGTGCGGTGAGGAGGCCCCGTACGGCTTCGGCCCCGGCGGCAGCTGGCTGCCGCAGCCCGCCGGCTGGGCGGGGCTGAGCGTCGCCGCGCAGACCGGCGATCCGCACTCCACGCTGGAGCTGTACCGCGCCGCCCTGGAGCTGCGCCGGGCCATGCCGGGCCTGGGCGCGCCGGAGTCGGGGCGGGGCGGGTGCCCTGAGGAGTGGCCCGGGGCGGGGGCGGGACCCGCGGTGTTCGCACGGGGGATGCGCTGGCGGCCCGCCCCCGACGGGGTCCTCCTGTTCACCCGCCCCGGCTTCGCCTGCACCCTCAACACCCGGCCCACCGCCGTGGAGCTTCCCTCCCCGGGCCGGCCGGTGCTCTCCAGCGCCCCGGTGGAGACCGATGGCCGCACGGTCCGTCTTCCCCCCGATTCCTGCACGTGGTGGGCGATGTGAGCCCGCTACCGGTACAGTCCAATCCCGTGACCGCACGGCTAGCCGACATCGCAGCCCAGGCGGGAGTCAGCGAAGCCACAGTCAGCCGCGTGCTCAACGGCAAGCCCGGTGTGGCCGCGGGCACCCGTGAGTCCGTGCTGGCCGCGCTCGACGTGCTCGGCTACGAGCGGCCCGTACGGCTGCGGCAGCGCAGCGCGGGGCTCATCGGGCTGATAACCCCCGAGCTGGACAACCCCATCTTCCCGGCGCTCGCGCAGGTCATCGGCCAGGCGCTGACCCGGCAGGGGTACACGCCGGTGCTGGCGACGCAGACGCCCGGCGGGTCCACGGAGGACGAGCTGACCGAGATGCTGGTGGACCGGGGGGTCTCCGGGATCATCTTCGTCTCGGGGCTGCACGCCGACACCACCGCCGACATGGGCCGTTACGACCAGCTCCGGGCCCAGGGCGTGCCGTACGTCCTGATCAACGGTTTCTCCGACAAGGTGCGGGCCCCCTTCGTCTCCCCCGACGACCGGGCCGCGATGCAGCTCGCGGTGACCCACCTGACGGCGCTGGGGCACACCCGGATCGGCCTCGCGGTCGGCCCGAAGCGGTTCGTGCCGGTGCTCCGCAAGATCGAGGGCTTCCGGGTCGCGATGCGGGACCGGCTCGGGCTCGGCGAGGCCGAGGTGGAGGAGCTGATCCAGCACTCCCTGTACACGCTGGAGGGCGGTCAGGCCGCCGCGGCCGCGCTCGTCGCGCGGGGCTGCACGGCGGTGGTGTGCGCGAGCGACATGATGGCGCTCGGCGCGATCCGGGCCGCCCGGCAGCAGGGGCTGCGGGTTCCGCAGGACGTGTCGGTGGTCGGCTTCGACGACTCCCCGCTCATAGCGTTCACCGATCCGCCGCTGACCACCATCCGGCAGCCGGTGCAGGCCATGGGGCAGGCGGCCGTACGGACCCTGCTGGAGGAGATCGGCGGTACGCCGGCCCCCCACAGCGAGTTCGTGTTCCTGCCCGAATTGGTGGTCCGCGGCTCGACGGCCTCGGGGCCGGCGCAGCGGCGTACCCCCTAGGGGTTACCGGGTAGTCCCAGGGGCGGAGGAGGGGCGTGGAAGACCGTCCCGAGGGATGATCGGAGGGGGTAACGCATCTGGCAGACTCTCTGCCCATGGGTGAAGCGAGCGTGAAGACACTGGAAACTCCCCCAGCCACCGCCGGGGGCACCGCCAGGACGGACGTCTCGTCAGCCACCGTGACGGGGGACGACACCCGTCCGGAGCCGGATGCCGCGCTCCTGACCCGGCTGCGGACCCCGCGCCGGCCGCGGATCTGGTTCGAGGTCCTGCTGATCGCCGTCAGCTACTGGACGTACTCGCTGATCCGCAACGCCGTGCCCGAGCAGAAGGCGGCCGCGCTCGCGAACGCCGACTGGATCTGGTCCGTGGAGCGCGGGCTCGGCATCGCCGTGGAGCAGTCCGTCAACCACGCCGTGAACTCGGTGACGTGGCTGGTCGTCGGTATGAACTACTACTACGCGACGTTGCACTTCATCGTGACGATCGGTGTGCTCGTGTGGATCTACCGCTTCCATCCCGGGCGTTACGCCGCCACCCGCCTCGTCCTCTTCGCCACCACGGGCGTCGCCCTGGTCGGCTACTACCTCTACCCGCTCGCGCCGCCCCGGCTGATGAACGGGGGGCACTTCATCGACACCGTGCTGGTGCACCACACCTGGGGTTCCATGGCCTCGGGGAACCTCAAGCACATGTCGAACCAGTACGCGGCGATGCCCTCCATGCACATAGGGTGGTCGCTCTGGTGCGGGCTGACGATCTTCGCGGTGGCCTCCGCGCCGTGGGCGCGGATCCTGGGGCTGCTGTACCCGACGGCGACCCTCGTCGTGATCGTGGCCACCGCCAACCACTTCTGGCTCGACGCCGTCGGCGGTGTGCTCTGCCTGGCCTTCGGGTACACCGTGTCCCGCGCCTGGTACGGATCGCTGCCGCACCGGCTGCCGCGCCGGCCGGTACCCACCGGACCGCACCCGGTGTCGGAGCTGCTGAACCGCCTCCGCCGGGCCTAGCCCCTGTGTGTGATCCGGCCGCCTGACATCGTCAGGCGTACGGGGGCCTCCGCGAGTTCGTCGGGGGCGGCGGTGACCGGGTCGAGGGCGAGGGCCGTCAGGTCCGCGCGGCAGCCCGGGGCGATGCGGCCCGCGACGGCCTGTTCGCCCGCCGCGAGCGCCGCGTGGGAGGTCATGCCCTCCAGTGCCATCAGCCCGGTCAGGGCCCGGCCGCCGGATGCGGCGCCGCGGGGGCGCAGGGCGGTGGCGAGGACCTGGCGTGCGTCGTGGTGGGCGATGGGCCAGTCGGAGCCGAGGGCGAGGACCGCGCCGGCGTCGCGCAGGTCCCGGCAGCGCCAGGCGCGGCCGGCGCGTTCGCTACCGAGCCGCTTCGACCACTCGTCGGTGTGGTCGGCGCGGGTGTACGCCGTGTGCGGGGGCTGCATGGAGGCGATCACCCCGAGCTCGGCGAACCGCTTCAGCTGGTCGTCGGGGACGGTCTCGACGTGCTCGATCCGGTGCCGCATGCGGGCCCCTTCGCCGAGGGCCGCGACCGTGTCCAGGACGTGCCGGACGGCGGCGTCGCCGATGGCGTGGGTGGCGGTGCGGACCCCGGCCGCGTCGAGGAGGCGTACGGCCCGCGCGTACGCGTGCGGGTCGGGCCAGAAGGCCTCGGTGCCCTGGCCGTGGCAGTCGGCGTGCTCCAGCCAGGCGGTGCCTCCCTCGACGGTGCCGTCCATGAAGAACTTGACGCCGCCGACCTGCCAGTGGCGTCCGTGGACGCCCTGGAGCCCGATCAGCCGGGCCAGTTCCTCCTCGTCGGCGCCGGGCATGCACCAGGGGGCGAGGCGCAGCCGCAGCGGCAGGTCGGTCTCGTACTCGACGGTGGCGAGGAGGGCGGGTACGTCCCCGTCGCCGAGGTCCATGACGTGGGCACCGGTGAGCCCGGTGGCGGCCATGGCGTCGAGCAGGGCGAGCAGGCGGGCGCGGCGCTCGGCGGGGGCGGGCTTGGGGGCGAGGGCGCCGGCCAGGGACATCGCGGCGTGTTCGACGAGGTGGCCGGTGGGGCGGCCGTCGCCGTCGCAGACGATCTCGGAGCGCTGGCCGAAGGCGCGGGGCCCGGTGATGCCGGCGGCGGCCAGGGCCGGGCCGGTGGCGAGGGCGGAGTGGCCGTCGTAGAGGCGCAGGAAGGCGGGGGTGCCGCCGAGGACGTCCTCGACGAGGTCCCGGTCGACGGGGCGGCCGCCGAAGGCGTTGTGGTCGAGGCCGAAGCCGAGGACCCAGCCGCCGGTGCGGTCGGCGGTGCGCAGGGCGGAGCGCAGCTGGTCGAGGTCCCGGACGTGCGAGAGGTCGGTTCCGGTGGCCGTCTCGACGCCCCAGACGGGGTGGCTGTGCGCGTCGGTGAGGCCGGGGGTGAGGGTGGCCCCGCCGAGGTCGAGGACCTGGGTGGCGGGGCCGAGCCAGTCGCGTACGTCGGCCGCGTCGCCGACGGCCGCGATCTCGCCGCCGCGTACGGCGACCGCGCCGGCTTCGGGGCGGGCGGGGTCGAGGGTGCGGACGCGGGCTCCGGTGAGGACGGTGTCGGCAGCGGGCACGGCGGCGGTTCTCCTTCTGGGCTCGGGAGGCCATCATGTCGCGCCGGCACCGGCGGTGGCAGGCGTGCGTTCACATCCATTCATTGCAATGAACCAGGATCCGACCTTGCGTTCAAATCAGATCCGTTGCAACGATTTCCCCTACTTGACCTGCAAATACCGCCCGCCCCACCCGTCATTCGATTGCCCGGTCAGTGAACGCTGCATAGCTTTCCCCTGTCGCGAACGAATCCGAAGGATCAGGAAGCGAGGCATTCCCATGCGCATCGTGCTGGGTGAATTCATCAGCCTGGACGGCGTCGTCCAGGCGCCGGGGCACCCCGACGAGGACACCGACGGCGGCTTCGCCCACGGCGGCTGGACGCACCCGTTCTTCGACCCGGAGGTGATGGGCGGCGCCCTGTCCGACTGGATGGCGACCACCGAGGCCCTGCTGTTCGGGCGCCGCACCTGGCAGACCATGGCCGCGGCGTGGCCGGAGCGGGCGGGCGACCCCTTCGCCGACCACATGAACGGCATCGCCAAGTACGTCGTGTCCGGCACGCTCGCCGAATCCGACCTGACGTGGAACAACACCACGCTCGTCCCCGGCGACGAGGCCGTCGCCCGGATCCGGAAGCTGCACGAGACCGAGGGCGGCGACCTGGTGGTCATGGGCAGCGCCGCGCTGGCCCGGACCCTGCTGGCCGAGGACCTGGTCGACGAACTCCGGCTGATGATCATGCCGGTGGTCCTCGGCGGCGGCAAGAAGCTCTTCCCGTCGGACGGCAGGCTGCGCACCCTGGAACTGGTCTCCACGGTCGTCAGCGGCACGGGCGTCCACGTCTGTACCTACCGCCGGGCGGCGGCGTAACCACCCCCGCCGTACGGGCCGGCCGCCCTCCGGGGCGTCCGGCCCTCCGGCCTACGCCCCGTAGAACAGCTCGTCCACCACCGCGCGGGCGCGGCGGGTGGTGCGGCGGTAGTCGTCCAGCACCTCGCCGACCTTGCCCTCCGGGTAGCCCAGGTAGCGGCCGACGGCGGCCAGTTCGCGGGCGTCCGAGGGGAAGGTATCCCCGGCGCGGCCGCGGACCAGCATGACGGCGTTGCGGACGCGGGTGGCGAGGACCCAGGCCTCGTCGAGGATCTGCGCCTCCTCCGTCGGGAGCAGACCGGCGGCGTGGGCGGCGGCCAGGGCCCGGCGGGTGCGGGTGGTGCGCAGGCCCGGCTCGGCCCAGGCGTGCTGCATCTGGAGCAGCTGGACGGTCCACTCGACGTCGCTGAGCCCGCCGCGGCCGAGTTTGGTGTGCAGGGTGGGGTCGGCGCCGCGCGGCATGCGTTCGGACTCCATGCGGGCCTTGAGGCGGCGGATCTCGCGGACCGCGTCCTCGCCGAGGCCTTCGGTGGGGTAGCGCAGCGGGTCGATCAGCTCGATGAAGCGGTTGCCGAGGTCGACGTCGCCGGCGACCGGCTCGGCGCGCAGCAGGGCCTGGCTCTCCCAGGTCAGGGACCACCGCCGGTAGTAGGCGGCGTAGGAGGACAGGGTGCGTACGAGGGGCCCGGAGCGGCCCTCGGGGCGCAGGTCGGCGTCGATGAGGAGCGGCGGGTCGGCGGTGGGCAGCTGGAGCAGCCGGCGCATCTCGGCGATGACGGTCTGGGCGGCCTTGGCGGCCTCCTGTTCGTCGACGCCCTCGCGGGGTTCGTGGACGAACAGGACGTCGGCGTCGGAGCCGTAGCCCAGTTCGTGCCCGCCGAAGCGGCCCACACCGATGACGGCGAAGCGGGTGGGGAGGGTCTCGCCCCAGTGGTCGCGCACGGCGGCGCGCAGGGCTCCGGCGATGGTGGCGGCGGTGAGTTCGGAGACGGCGTCGCCGACCCGGTCGACGAGGGCGCCGCAGTCCTTCTCGGCGGGGCTGTCCTCGGTGCCGTAGGAGGCGATGATGTCGGCGGCGGCGGTGCGGAACAGCTCGCGGCGGCGGACCCCGCGCGCGGCGGCGACGGCGGCCTCCCCGTTGTCGGCGCGGCCGACGGCGGCGAGCACCTCCTGTTCGAGGGCCTCGTGCGTACGGGGCTGGAGGCCTTCGGGGTCGCCGAGCAGGGCGACGGCCTCGGGGGCGCGCATCAGCAGGTCGGGGGCGAGGCGTCCGGCGGAGAGCACGCGGGCGAGGTTCTCGGCGGCGGCGCCCTCGTCGCGCAGCAGGCGCAGGTACCAGGGGGTCTTGCCGAGGGCGTCGGAGACCTTGCGGAAGCCGAGCAGTCCGGCGTCCGGGTCGGCGGAGTCGGCGAACCAGCCGAGGAGGACCGGAAGCAGGGTGCGCTGGATGGCGGCCTTGCGGCTGACGCCGGAGGCGAGGGCCTCCAGGTGGCGCAGGGCGGAGGCCGGGTCGGCGTAGCCGAGGGCTTCGAGGCGCTGGCCGGCGGCGCGCGGGGAGAGCCGGGTCTCGCCGGGGGCGAGCTGGGCGACGGCGTCGAGCAGGGGCCGGTAGAAGAGCTTCTCGTGGAGGCGGCGCACGACGGAGGCGTGCCGGCGCCAGGCCTTGTTGAGCTCGGCGACGGGTTCGGTGCGCAGGCCCATGGAGCGGCCGAGGCGGCGCAGGTCGGCCTCGTCCTCGGGAACGAGGTGGGTGCGGCGCAGACGGTAGAGCTGGATGCGGTGCTCCATGGCGCGCAGGAAGCGGTACGCGTCGTGCAGCTGGGCGGCGTCGGCGCGGCCGACGTAGCCGCCGGCGGCGAGGGCGTGCAGGGCGTCGAGGGTGGTGCCGGAGTGCAGGGTGGCGTCGCTGCGGCCGTGGACGAGCTGGAGCAGCTGGACGGCGAACTCGACGTCGCGCAGGCCGCCGGGGCCGAGTTTGAGTTCCCGGTCGACCTGGGCGGCGGGGATGTTGTCGACGACGCGGCGGCGCATCTTCTGGACGTCGGCGACGAAGTTCTCGCGTTCGGCGGCCTGCCAGACGAGGGGGGTTATGGCGGCGACGTACTGGGCCCCGAGTTCGGGGTCGCCGGCGACGGCGCGGGCCTTGAGCAGGGCCTGGAACTCCCAGGTCTTGGCCCAGCGCTGGTAGTAGGCGAGGTGGGAGGAGAGGGTGCGTACGAGGGGGCCGTTGCGGCCCTCGGGGCGGAGGTTGGCGTCGACGGGCCAGATGCTGCCCTCGACGGTGGTCTCGGAGCAGATCCGCATCAGGTGGGAGGCGAGGCGGGTGGCGGCCTGGAGCGCCTTGTGCTCCTCGGCGCCGGCGACGGCCTCCCCGACGAAGATCACGTCGACGTCGGAGACGTAGTTGAGCTCGTTGCCGCCGCACTTGCCCATGGCGATCACCGCGAGGCGGCACTGGACGGCGTCCTCGGGGGCGGCCGCGGTCGCCATGCGCAGGGCCGCGCGGAGGGTGGCGGTGGCGAGGTCGGCGAGCTCGGCGGCGGTCTGCGCGACGTCGGTGGTGCCGCAGACGTCGCGGGCGGCGATGGAGAGCAGGCAGCGGCGGTAGGCGACGCGCAGGGCGACGGGGTCGTGGGCCCCGGCGAGGCCCTGCTCGAACTCGGCGAGGCCGGGGTGCAGGTCGGCGGCCTCGTAGGTGACGAGGGCCTGCCAGTCGCGGGGGTGGCGCGCGAGGTGGTCGGCGAGGGCCTCGGAGGCGCCGAGCACGCCGAGGAGGCGGTCGCGCAGGGGTTTGGCGCTGACGAGGGTGTCGAGGAGCAGGGGCAGCTCCTCGGGGGTCTGGGCCTCGGCGAGGCGGACCAGCCCGTGCAGGGCGAGGTCGGGGTCGGCGGTGGCGCCGAGGGCGTCGAGGAGGACCGGGTCGGCGCGTACGGAGGCCAGCGCGTCGGCGTCGAGGAGCCGGGCGGCGTGCGTGGGGTCGGTGAACCCGCTGCGCAGCAGCCTGATGAAGGTGCTGCTCCTGCGTCCCGGGACTGTCATCCCGCCGCCTCCCGAGTGTCTCGCTGCCGGCTGGTCCGGCCGGCCTGGGAGCGAGCCTAGCCGGAGCAGGCGTTCGACTCACCGGGCACCGTGGCCGATATCATGAGGCGGATTATCGGATTATCTGCTTACTTGTTAGATCTATGTCCGAGGGGCCCGGTCCCCGCCCGACCGGCCGCGAGGAGCCCCCATGTCCGACGGACCCGCCGGCTCCGCCGCGACCTCTCCTTCCTCACGGCAGCCCGACCCGTCCTCGACCCCCGCTGCACGTGTCCCCCAGCAGCGCGACGCCTCCGCCCTTCCGGCGGCCCCCGCCGAGGCCCCGGAGGGCCCGCACTCCGCGGACGCCGAGGCGGGCACGCCCGCCGATACGGGCCCCGAAGCCGCCAGGACCGCCGGGACCGCCCGGACCGAAGCCGCCCGGACCGCCCGGACCTCCGGGACCGAAGCCGCCGCGGCCCCGCCGGAGCCGGACGCCCCGGCTCCGGCGGGGAGCACCGAGGCCGAAGCCGCCGGGGCCCCGCCCGGGACCCGCGTGCCCGCCCAGGCGGGGAGTCCCGAGGCCGAAGCCGCCGCGACCGAGGCCGAAGCCGAAGCCGAAGCCGCCGCCGAGCGGTACGGGGCCGGTCCCGTGCCAAGCCCCGGCGCAGCCGCCCGGCATCCGGTCGCCCGGAAGATCGTCAAGGCCGTCGGCCTCGTCGCCGCCACCGCCGCCGGCAGCATGCTCATGATCCGGGGCAACGAAGCCCTCGGCGCCCTCGACGTGCCCACCGCCGCCGATTCCAGGGCCACCACCGCCACCGCCGTGGACGCCCCCGACCCCGGCCGGGTGCTCCAGATCGTCGCCCACCCCGACGACGACCTGTACTTCATGAACCCGGACCTGCGGTACTCCATAGCCGCCGGCCACCCCGTCACCTCCGTCTACCTCACCTCCGGCGAAGCCGACGGCATCAACGCGGGCGCCGCCAAGCAGGCCTCCACCCGCCCCGACAAGCCCGCCTACGCCGAGGCCCGCCAGAACGGCATCCGCGCCGCCTACGCCAAGATGGCCACCGGCGACCGCAGCAGCGCCTGGAAGCGCACCGTGGTCCCGACCAAGGGCGGCGGGCAGGCCGAGGTGGACGTCCTCGTCGCGAAGCCCGAGGTCAACCTCGTCTGGCTCCAGCTGCGCGAGGCCGGCAACGTCTACGCGGACGTCCCCGACAGCCTCCACGGCCTGTGGGACGGCCGGGTCCCGCACCTGGAGTCGGTGCTCGCCTCCGGCTCCCCGGTCAGGCAGGGGTTCACGTACACCAAGGACCAGGTCGTCCGGACCATCGAGGGCATCCTGGAGCGCTACCGGCCCACCACCATCCGCGCCCAGGACCCGTCCCCCGGCCGGTTCCAGGACACCAAGCGGTACACCGACCACCAGGACCACTTCTACGGCGCCCGGTTCGTGCAGATGGCCACCGCCGCCTACGCGCAGGAGGTCAAGGACCGCCCGCACTTCGCGGTGCAGAACTACATCGGCTACTTCAACGGCTCGCTCCCCAGCTCCCTCGACCCCGGCGAGGCCAAGGAGAAGCTGGACATCCTGGACACCTACGCCTGGCTCGACAAGGAGAACCACTGCGGCAGCGAGGCCGGCTGCGGCGACCTCAAGGTGGCCGACCGCCCCTCCGGCAACCGCTGGACCCAGACCGTCAACTACGCCCGCGGCACCAGCACCTCCTGGCTGGCCTCCGACGCGGAGCACGGCCTGTGGGCCTTCAAGGTGCTCGACGGCCAGGTCGCCGTCTGGCACCGCGAGGGCCTGCTCGGCAGCTGGACCGGCCCCCGCCTGCTCGCCGGAACCGGGATGGACCAGGGCATATCCACCGTCACGCTCAAGGACGGCCGGATCGCCGCCTTCGGCACCCGCACCTCCTTCGGCGACAAGCCGGCCGACTACCTCCGCGAGGTCGTGTACGCGGTCCAGCAGGCCCCCGGCTCCGGGGAGTTCGGCCCCTGGCAGTCGCTCGGCACGCCCGAGGGCGCCGACGACACCTGGACCTCCGACATCAGCGCGCCCGCCGTGTCCGTCGACGGCACCGGGGCGCTCGCCGTCTACGTCCGCGACGGGGCCTCCACCCTGCGCGGCCGCGTCCGGCGCCCCGACGGGGAGTGGGGCCCGTGGGACTCCCTAGGCGGCTCCGACCTGCACGGCACCCCGGCCACCGCGACCGACGGGGCCGGGCGGCGGATGGTCTTCGCCGCCACCACGAAGACGGTGACGGCCTGGGCCCAGCCGGAGCCCGGCGCCCCGCTGGGCCCGGCCACCCCCACCGGACTGCCGGACACCACGCTCCCGCTGACGGCGCAGGGGCGCGAGGGCGGCGTGCGGCTGTGGTTCCGCAAGCCGGGCTCGGGCAACGTGCGCTCGGCGCTGGTCACGGCCGGCGCCGGGCTCAAGGTGGACGGCCCCACCGAGCTGGGCGGGCTCCAGGGCTTCGGTCCGGTGACGGCGAGCGGACACGTACTGGCCGGCCGCTCGGCGGGCGGGCAGCTGGGCGCGGACGTCGCCCCGGGCGAGGCGTGGCAGCGCTCACCGCTGCTGTTCGTCGAGGCCCCGTCCAGCACGACGACCGGGAAGAACCTGGTCAGCCTGGCCGTGGTCGGCCTCGACGCGCGGCTGTACGTCACCTCCTCGACGGACGACCCCGACGCCTACCTCGCCCCGTGGCAGCCGGTGGGACCGCGCAACACCGCCCCCTAGCGGGCGTCTTGTGGGGGGCGGCCGCGTCCACGATCCGGGCGGTTGGCCCGGCCACGGCACCGGCAGGGCACAATCACAACCGGTCGTTTTCGGAAAAGTGTGCGTCATCGGCGAAATCGGTGAACCAACTCCCCCGTTTTGGCCTCTCACTGACTGCACAGCGGTTCTTCCTGCCCGAAGCGACCTCAAGAGGCCGTGACCATGCCCCTTTCCCGCCGCCGCTTCCTCCTCGCGGCCGTGCTGCCCATGCTGACCGTGGGCGCCTCCGGTGTCCTCTCCATCACCTCCGGCCAGCAGACCGCGGCCGAGACCGGCGAGGGGAAGAACCCGGCCGCCGCCCTGCCCGCCAGCACCACCTCCGGCACGGTCGTCCAGATCGTCGCGCACCCCGACGACGACCTCTTCTTCATGAACCCCGACCTCAGCCGCTCCCTGCTGGCCGGGATCCCCGTCACCACCGCCTACCTCACCTCCGGCGAGGCCGACGGCCGCAACGAGGCGCGCGGCGGCGAGGCCAAGGACCCGGAGCAGCCCGCCGACCGCGCCCAGTACGCGGAGGCCCGGCAGAACGGCATACGGTCCGCCTACGCGCAGATGGCCACCGGGGACCGCACGAGCGCGTGGAAGCGCACGGTCATACCCACGGCCGGCGGCGGACAGGCCGAGCTCGACGTCCTCGTCGCCCGCCCGCAGGTCAACCTGGTCTGGTTCCAGCTGCGCGAGGCCCGCAACCCGGCCGCGGAGAACCCGGACAGCCTGCGCGGCCTGTGGAACGGGCGGATACCGGCGCTGGAGGCGCAGCTCACCACCGGCACCCCGGTCAAGCAGCAGTTCTCGTACACCAAGGACCAGGTGGTCCGGTCGATATCCGGGATCCTGGAGCGGTACCGGCCGACGACGATACGGATGCAGGACCCGACGCCCAACCGGTACGCGGACACCGGCAAGTACACCGACCACCAGGACCACATGTACGGCGCCCGCTTCGTGCAGGCCGCCACCGCCCTGTACGCCGAGCAGGTCACGGACCGGCCGCGGTTCTCGGTCCAGAACTACCTCGGCTACCACAACGGCACCCTCCCCCACGCGCTCGACCCGCAGACCGCCGAGACGAAGACCGGCTTCCTGAAGACGTACGCCTGGCAGGACCGGGCCGACTACTGCGGCGGCTCACCCTCCGGCTGCGGCGACCGCAAGGTGGCGGGCAGCCCCACCGGCCGCCACTGGGCCCAGTCGCTGCGCTACGCCCGCGCCGACACCTCCTCCTGGCTCACCGAGGGCGCCCCCGGCCGGCTCTGGGCCTTCGCCGTACTGGACGGCCGGATGGCCGTCTGGAACCGCGACCGGGCCGGGACCTGGACCGGGCCGGCCCTGCTCCCCGGCACCGGCATCGACCCCGGCGCCACCACCGCCCGCCTCCCCGACGGCCGCGTCGCGGTCCTCGCCACCCGCACCACCCTCGGCCCCCGGCCGGCCGACTACCGGCGCGAGGTGGTGTACGCCGCCCAGACCGCGCCCGACGGCCCGTTCGGGGCGTGGCAGTCGCTGGGCACCCCCGAGCAGGGGGACGAGCCGGGCACCTCGGCCATCAGCGCCCCCTCCGCCGCCGGCGACGCCGAGGGCCGCCTCACCGTCTACGTCCGCGACACCCGCCGCACCCTGCGCGCCCGCGTGCAGCAGCCGTCGGGGGCCTTCACCGACTGGCAGCAGCTGGGCGGTGAGGACCTCCAGAGCGACCCGATAGCCCTCGTCGACTCCGCCGGGCGGCGCCACGTCTACGCCACCACCACGAAATCCGTCCTGGCCTGGACGCAGCCGGCCCCCGGCGCCCCGCTCGCCGGTCCGTACCCCACCGGGCTCCCCGCCACCACGGTCCCCTTGTCGGCGGCCCGGGACGGCGCGGGCATCCGGCTCTACTTCCGCCGCCCCGACTCCGGGGTGGTGCGCACCGCGCTCGTCACCGCGGGCCCGGGCGCCCCGCAGGTCTCCAGCGTCTCCGAGTCCGGCGGCCGGGCGGGCTACGGCGCGGTCGGCGTCGCGGGCCGCACGGTGACGGGCCGCGCGGACACCGGCACCGTCGCCGCGACCACCCTGGGCGGCCCGCCCGCCTGGACGGAGTCCCGGATGCTGTACGCGGGCGCGCCGTCGGCCGTCCTCGACCCGTCCGGCACCACGACCACGGCGGTCCTGGGCCTGGACGGCCTGCTCCACACCACGACCGCCCGCCCCGCGGCCCCCCACCCCACCTGGCACCCGGCCGTCCTCCAGCCCCCCGCCTGACCCGCCGATATCCTGGGAGGAGCATTGGGGGCATTCCCGTCCCGGAGGGCAGCACGATGAACCGGCACCGCCACCTCACGCTCCTCGCGGCCCCGCTCCTCCTCTCCTCGGCCGCCGTCGCCTTCGCACCCCCGGCCGCCCCGGCACCGGCGCCGGCCGCCTCGTGCGAGCTGGTCGCGACCGGGGAGGCCGGGAGCGGCCCGTACACCCTCGTCCTGGAGGGCTTCGAGCCGAACCAGTCCGTCACGATCAAGGGCCCGAACACCAGCCAGCGCACCCGGGTCGGCGACGAGGGCACCCTCGACAAGCAGGGCGTCCGCTACGGCCAGTACAGCGTCCACACCAAGGGCAAGCGCATCGGCTGCCTGACCCCGCCCCGGGAGAAGCACGACGGTGGCGGCAAGCAGGGCAAGGTGCAGGTCACCAAGGTCGAGGTCATCACCCTCACCAAGCCGGGCACGGTCGTCGACTGCACCAAGCCGAGCCGGGCCGAATTCGACGGCAAGATCACCGGGTCGGGCAACGGCAAGGTCCCCTACTACTGGACCTACGCCTCCAGCAGCGACCCCTTCGGCTCGGGCACGGTCACTTTCGGCCCCGGCGTCGGCAGCGTCTCCCTGCTCAAGGTCGTCGAGCTCTCGCCGACGGTGAACGGCATGTCGCCGAGCGTCTTCGTCACCTTGCACGTGGGGAACCTGTCGGCCCGCAGCGACCAGGTGACCCTCACCTGCGCCAAGCCCTGAAACGGCTCCGGGCCCCCGGTCAACCGACCGCGGGCCCGGAACGGCAGTACGGCCGGCGCCTACAGCACCGGCAGGTTCTTGCGGAGTTCGAAGGCCGTGACCTCCGAGCGGTATTCCTCCCACTCCTGCTTCTTGTTGCGCAGGAAGAAGTCGAAGACGTGCTCGCCGAGGGTCTCGGCGACCAGTTCGCTGCGCTCCATCAGGGAGATGGCCTCGCCCAGGTTCTGCGGGAGGGGTTCGATGCCCATCGCGCGGCGTTCGGCGTCGGAGAGGGCCCAGACGTCGTCGTCGGCGCCCGCCGGGAGTTCGTAGCCCTCCTCGATGCCCTTGAGGCCCGCCGCCAGGAGGACGGCGTAGGTGAGGTACGGGTTGGCGCCCGAGTCGATCGAGCGGACCTCCACCCGTGAGGAACCGGTCTTGCCCGGCTTGTACATCGGGACGCGGATCAGGGCCGAGCGGTTGTTGTGGCCCCAGCAGATGTACGAGGGGGCCTCGCCGCCGGAGCCGGCGGTGCGGGAGGAGCCGCCCCAGATGCGCTTGTAGGAGTTGACCCACTGGTTGGTGACCGCGGCCGTCTCCGCCGCGTGCTTCAGCAGGCCCGCGATGAAGGAGCGGCCGACCTTCGAGAGCTGGTACTCGGCGCCCGACTCGTAGAAGGCGTTGCGGTCGCCCTCGAAGAGGGACAGGTGGGTGTGCATGCCGGAGCCCGGGTACTCGGAGAAGGGCTTCGGCATGAAGGTCGCCTGGACGCCCTGTTCGAGGGCGACCTGCTTCATGACCAGGCGGAACGTCATGATGTTGTCGGCCGTCGAGAGGGCGTCGGCGTAGCGGAGGTCGATCTCCTGCTGTCCCGGGGCGCCCTCGTGGTGGCTGAACTCCACCGAGATGCCCATGGATTCGAGCATGGTGATCGCCTGGCGGCGGAAGTCCATGCCCACGTTCTGCGGAGTGTGGTCGAAGTAGCCGGAGTTGTCGGCGGGGACGGGGCGGGTGCCGTCCAGGGGCTTGTCCTTCAGCAGGAAGAACTCGATCTCCGGGTGGGTGTAGAAGGTGAAGCCCAGGTCGGAGGTCTTGGCCAGGATGCGCTTGAGGACGTAGCGCGGGTCCGCGAAGGACGGGGAGCCGTCCGGCATCAGGATGTCGCAGAACATCCGGGCCGTCCCGGGGGCCTCGGCGCGCCACGGCAGTATCTGGAAGGTCCCCGGGTCCGGCTTGGCGATCATGTCGGACTCGTAGACCCGGGCGAAGCCCTCGATCGCGGAGCCGTCGAAGCCGATGCCCTCGTCGAAGGCCTGCTCCAGCTCGGCGGGGGCGACCGCGACGGACTTCAGGAAGCCCAGCACATCGGTGAACCACAGGCGCACGAAGCGGATGTCGCGCTCCTCGAGCGTCCGGAGGACGAATTCCTGCTGCTTGTCCATGCCTTCATCCTCGCAGTTCAGACGATCTGTGCACCACCACCCGAAAGGGACGGGGGGCACAGCCGGGCCCGTCCAGTATCGCCAGTGGTGGTTTCCGCCACATTACGCACCCCCCAAGGCCGATGGCACCCCCGCACTGACCCAGGGCCCGTCATGAGCATTACCATCAGCGCCCATGGGGGGCTGGGAGCACACGCGGAGCGGGCGCCATGGGCGCCCCGTCCGGCGTGCCGTCCTCGTGCTGCTGGTCGCGGCCGGGGTGGCGGCCGGCATGGCCTTCCTGTGCGTGCGGCCCGCGGCGGAACCCGGTCGGGTGCACGCCGGACACGGAGCGCACGCCACCTGCGTGTCCCCGTACGACCTTCCGGGCTGCTCCCCCCTCGCCCATGTGACCCCCGCCGTGCTGCCCGCCCCGCCGCCCGCCGCGGCCCTGCCCGGGAGCGGACCGGCGCCCGCCGCCCGCCCTGGCGCGGCTCCTGGGCCGGTGCGGCCGCCCGGCACCCTCGCACGCGCCCCCGGCCTGCACGTCCTGCAAGTGCTGCGGACCTGAGCGCTCCGGCGCACCGGACGGCACCAACGGCACCACCCCCACACCCCCCTCAGCAGAAGGAACCAAGGGCACATGGCCAGCAGGACGTCACAGCAGAACTCCCGCCAGCAGCGCATAGCCGAGATGCGCCGCGCCGATCAGTCGCGCGAACGGCGCAACAAGTTCCTCGCGATCGGCATCTCCACGGCGATCGTCGCCGGACTCGTCGGGTTCGGGGCCTGGGTGCTGATCGACCAGAAGCAGAAGGAGAAGGACGCGGAGGCGGCCCGCAAGGCCCCCGTCTCGGGCGAGCAGACCTGGGACGCGAAGAAGCTCGGCCGCAACCACGTCGAGACCCCGGTCAAGTACGAGATGAACCCGCCGGTCGGCGGTGACCACCACCCCCGCTGGATGAACTGCAACGGCGACGTCTACAAGAACCCGGTCCCCGAGGTGAACGCCGTCCACTCGCTGGAGCACGGCGCGGTCTGGGTGACGTACAGCGACAAGGCCGACAAGGCCGAGGTCGGCAAGCTCGCGGAGAAGGTCGGCAAGACCCCCTACACGCTGCTGAGCCCCGTCAAGGAGCAGGCCGGCGCGATCATGCTGAGCGCCTGGGGCAAGCAGCTGACGGTGGACAAGGCGGACGACCCCCGCGTGGCGCAGTTCTTCACCAAGTACGTGCAGGGCCCCCAGACCCCCGAGCCGGGGGCGGCCTGCACCAACGGAGTGGGCGAGAAGTGACCCGTACGTACTGGGCGGCGGGCGCGGCGGTCGTGCTGGCCGTGCTGTTCGCGGTGGGGGCCACGGTCGCCACCGCGAACGGCCCGGACGGCGGCGACCGTGCCGCGTCCGCCGCGCCGGCCCTGTACTCGCCGGACGCGGGCTTCGCCCGGGACATGGCCGTGCACCACCAGCAGGCGGTGGAGATGTCCTTCATCGTCCGCGACCGCACCCAGGACGAGCCGGTGCGCGGGCTCGCGTACGACATCGCGAACACGCAGGCCAACCAGCGCGGCATGCTGCTGGGCTGGCTGGACCTGTGGGGGCTGCCGAAGGTGGTGGCCGACGAGCCGCCGATGTCCTGGATGCAGTCCGGCGAGGGGCACGGCGGCCACGCGGGGCACCCGGGCGCCAAGCCCGGGGCGCTGATGCCCGGCATGGCCACCAAGGAGGAGCTGGAGCGGCTCGGCGCGGCGAACGGCCGGGACGCCGAGGTGCTCTACCTCCAGCTGATGACCGACCACCACAAGGGCGGCGTCGCGATGGCCGAGGGCTGTGCCCGCCAGTGCGGCACCCCGGCGGAACGGGCGCTGGCGCAGGGCATGGTCGAGGCGCAGCAGTCGGAGCTGAAGCTGATGGCGGACATGCTCCGCCAGCGCGGGGCGGCGCCGCGCTGAGCCCGGCTACGCCGGAGCGGCGGCGTCCAGGACCGCCCGTGCCACCTGGTGCGGGCGGTCGAGCATGACCAGGTGCCCGGCCGGTTCGGCGACCTCGAAGCGGGCGCCGAGCGCGTCGGCCAGTGCCGCCTGGCGGCCGAGCCAGCGCGGGGCGGCGGTGCCGGGCCGGCCGTCGTGGCCGGCCAGGACGGTGGCGGGGGCCTTCAGCGGGTGCTCCGCGCGCAGGGCGAGCAGTTCGGCGGCGGTGTCCGGGTAGCGGGAGTTCTCCAGGAGCGCCCCGCGCCAGACCCGGCCCGTGCGGTAGCAGCGGCGTACGAGGTCCCGCGCGGCCGGGTCGGCCGCCCGGCCCGCCCGGGAGGCCCGGACGGCGGCGTGCCGCAGCGCGGGCCCCACCGCGGCGGGGAGCCCGGCCGCGGTGACGGCCCGGCCGAGCGCGCGGGCGGCGCCGGTGCGCAGCGCGGCGGGCAGCAGCGTGCGGGGGGCCTCCTCGACGCTGGAGTCGACCAGCACCAGGGCGGCGGTGCGCTCGGGGTACAGGCGGGCGAAGGCCTCGGCGTGGAACCCGGCGATGGAGTGCCCGACGACGGTGACGGGGGCGGCGCCCAGCCCCAGCGCGTCCAGCAGCCCGGCGATCCGCCGGGCCTCGGCGGCGGCGCCGGGCGGCTCGCAGGCCGGGGCGCTGAGCCCGTGCCCCGGGCGGTCGAAGCGGATCACGGTGCGGCCCCGGGCGGCGAGCAGGGCCGCGACCGGGTCCCAGTCGAACCAGGCCATGGCGAGCCCGGCGCTCAGCACCACGGCGGGCCCGGAGCCGTCACCGCCGCCCTCGACGACCACGTGCAGCGGGACCCCGTCCACCCGGACGAAGCGGGCCGGGGGGTTCAGGGCCGGGGCCTTCACGTACGGCCCTCCTTGTGGACGGAGCGGGCCAGCAGCCCCAGCCAGAGCGCGACCAGCAGCACCTGGAGCCGCTGTCCCGCCCCGAGCGCCCAGGTCCCGTGTCCGGCGGTGAACAGGGCGATGGCGGTCAGGGTCCAGGCGGTGGCGAGCAGCTCCAGGACGACGAGGGCGGGGCCGTAGCGGGCGAGGGGCGCGAGCCGCCGGTACCGGCGTGCGGCGACGGTGAGGGCCACTATCCCGATGAGGGCGCCGGTCATGGCCAGGCTGCTGCTGACGGCGTGGGCCTGGTGGGTGGCCGGGACGAGGCCTGCGGTCTCGCGGGCGGCGCACTCCGGGTCGGCGGTCGGCCGGCAGCTGAGCGGCAGCCAGGCGTCGGCGGCGGTGGCCGCGCCGAAGAGGGTGACCCCGGCCCACCCCGCGACGGCCCAGAGACCCCGGGACTGGGGGTGGCGTACCAGTCGGGCCAGGGCGAGCAGCCCGCCGAGGAAGACGAGCAGGCCGGCGGTGAAGTCGGTGGCCCGGAAGAGGCCGCCGAGGGGCTGGTCCCGGGCGGCGAGCTCGCTGACGTAGGTCTCGATGGGGTTGAGGCCGGTGGAGAGGACGACTTCGAGCACCCAGGCGGTGTAGGCGGCCGCGCCGAGACCGACGAGGAGGGCGACGGGCCACGTCGTGGGGGGTGGGGCTCCTTCGGGACGGTACGGACGGTTCGGGCGTTCTGTACGCATGGCGTGAATGATCCTCAGCAGATCCGGCGTCGGCGCGCGGCGCCCCCGGGCGGCGCCGCCGCTGGGGATCGCCGGGATGCGCACCCTGGGCCATCCGGCCGAGTCCCACACGGGGAGAACGTGCGCGCCGGCCGCCACGTTCCCCCGGGGGTGCCGCCCCGCGGAAGTCCTGATTCCGGCACATCGGCCGATTCCGCTCCCCGGTGCGGGGGCCGGAGCCGAAACGGCTTGGAGGGGGCCGGAGGGCATGGCAGTCTGCCCGCATCGTCCGTACACCGCGCCTCCCGCCCCGTACGCCGCACACTCCAAGGACGCCGCCAGGTATGAGCACGCCCCCGAACCCGCCCGGGACCCCGTCCGGTCCGCCGTCCGAGCCCGCGGCCACGCCCATACCCGAGACGGCGAAGCCGTCACTTGAGAAGACCCCGCCGGCCGACACCCCGCCGGCGGACGTCCCGGCCTCCGAGGCACCGGCGTCCGGGGCACCTGCCCGGGAGCCGGCGAAGCCGTCGCTGACGAAGACCCCGCAGGCCGAGCCCGCGCCGGCGCAGACCCCCGCCCCCGCTCCGGAGCCGGCGGGCCCGTCGCTGACCAAGGCCCCCGCCCCCGAGCCCGCCGCGGCCCCCGAGCCGGCGCAGGCCCCGCAGCCGGAGCCCGCCCAGACCCGGGCCCCGCAGCCGCCGCCCGTGCAGGCCCGGGCCCCGCAGCCGCCGCCGGCCGCCGCGCCGGCCGGGGAGTTCAACCCCTGGGCGGCTCCCGCCCCCGGAGCCACCCCGCCGCGGTTCGCGCCGCCCGGCGGGGCCTGGGGGCAGGCCGGGCAGGCCGGCCCGCCGCCGGCCGCGCCCTACGCCGCGTACCCCGGCTACGCCGCCTATCCCGGGTACCCGCCCGTGCCCGCCGCGCCCTCCAACGGGATGGCCGTCGCCGCGCTGGTGGTGGGCCTGGTGGCCGTGCCCGTCGCCCTCGTGCCGTTCGTGTTCTGGGTCGGTGCGCTCCTCGGCATGACCGCGCTCGGCCTCGGCATCGCCGCCTTCGTACGCGCCCGGGCCGGCGCCCCGCGCAAGGTGATGTCCCTCTTCGGCGTCGCCCTCGGCGTCCTCGGCCTCGGCGCCTGCGTCGGCGGCTGGTTCCTCACCGTCACCTTCGTCGACAGGGCCGTGGACCGCGCCTCCCGGCACGTCGCGGCCGACCCGGACGGGGACTGGGACGAGGACGGGGAGGAGGACTGGGACGAGGACGAGGACTGGGAGCAGGACCCGGTCCCCACCCCGCCGCCGGGCCCCGGCATGACCACCCCGCTCGACTTCGGCCGTACGTACACGTACCCCAACGGGGTCAAGGTGAGCGTCGAAGCGCCCCGGAAGTACGCCACCAGCAGCAAGTGGATCGAGGTGGGCAACGCGGTGGAGGTGCGCTTCACCATCACCAACACCTCCGCCGAGCCCCTCCGCGTCGTCCACGCGATCCCCGAGGTCCGCGACGGCAAGGGCAACGTCGGCAGGCTCGTCTTCGACGGCCGGATGCCGAAGCGCGTCGACAGGGTGCTCCAGCCCGGCGAGACGGCCTCCGGCAGTGCCGCGTACGAGGTGCCCGGCGGCACCACGAGCATCAGCGCGGAGCTCTCCCCCGGCGTCCTGCTGCCCCCGGCGAAGTTCACCGGCCCCATCCGCTGAACCACGCGCCGGACCACCCGCGCAGCCACTCACGGAAGCTCTGATTCCGCGCCGGAACGGCCGGGACCCAGGACATCGCGTCAGAAAGACGATTACACTGGGCCCCGTGCCTCAACTTCGCCTCGCTCTGAATCAGATCGACTCGCAGGTCGGCAACATCGCCGCCAACTCCGACTCGGTCGTGCACTGGACGCGGCACTCCGCCGAGCAGGGCGCCCACCTGGTGGCGTTCCCGGAGATGACGCTGACGGGCTACCCCGTCGAGGACCTGGCCCTGCGCGCGTCCTTCGTCGACGCGTCCCGCACCGCTCTGACCGCGCTGGCCCGGCGGCTGGCGGACGAGGGGCTCGGGGGGCTCCCCGTCGTCGTCGGCTACCTCGACCGCAGCGAGCGGGCCGCCCCCCGGCTCGGCCGCCCCGCCGGCTCCCCGGAGAACGCCGCCGCCGTGCTGTACGGCGGCGAGGTCGTGCTGCGGTTCGCCAAGCACCACCTGCCCAACTACGGGGTGTTCGACGAGTTCCGGTACTTCGTGCCCGGCGACACCCAGCCCGTCGTCCGGGTCCACGGCGTCGACGTGGCCCTCGCCATCTGCGAGGACCTCTGGCAGGAGGGCGGCCGCGTCCCCGCCACCCGCTCCGCCGGGGCCGGCCTGCTGATCTCGATCAACGCGTCCCCGTACGAGCGCAACAAGGACGACGTACGCCTCGAACTGGTCCGCAAGCGCGCCCAGGAGGCCGGCTGCACCCTCGCCTACCTGGCGATGATCGGCGGCCAGGACGAGCTGGTCTTCGACGGCGACTCGATCGTCGTGGACGCCTCCGGCGAGGTCGTCGTCCGGGCCCCGCAGTTCTCCGAGGGCTGCGTCCTGGTCGACCTCGACCTCCCGGCCGCGCGGGCCGACGCCCCCGAGGGCGTCGTCGACGACGGCCTGCGCATCGACCGCGTGGTCCTCTCCGAGGAGCCGCTGGAGGCGTACGAGCCGGTCGTGACCGGCGGCTACGCCGAGCGGCTGGACGACGACGAGGAGGTCTACGACGCGCTGGTGGTGGGCCTGCGCGCGTACGTCCGCAAGAACGGCTTCCGCTCCGTCCTGATCGGGCTCTCCGGGGGCATCGACTCGGCGCTCGTCGCGGCCATCGCCTGCGACGCGATCGGCGCGCAGAACGTGTACGGCATCGCCATGCCCTCGAAGTACTCCTCGGAGCACTCCAAGGGCGACGCCGCCGATCTGGCGGCGCGGACCGGGCTGAACTTCCGCACCGTCCCGATCGAGCCGATGTTCGACGCCTACATGGGCTCGCTGGGCCTGACCGGCCTGGCCGAGGAGAACCTCCAGTCCCGGCTGCGCGGCACCATGCTGATGGCGGTCTCCAACCAGGAGGGCCACATCGTGCTGGCGCCGGGCAACAAGTCCGAGCTGGCCGTCGGCTACTCCACCCTCTACGGGGACTCCGTCGGCGCCTACGGGCCGATCAAGGACGTGTACAAGAGCGACGTCTTCCGGCTCGCCCGCTACCGCAACCGGGCCGCCGAGGAGCGGGGCGAGACCCCGCCCATCCCGGAGAACTCGATCGTGAAGCCGCCGAGCGCCGAGCTGCGCCCGGGGCAGGTGGACACGGACTCGCTGCCGGACTACCCGGTGCTCGACGCGATCCTCGACCGGTACGTGGACCGGGACCAGGGCCTGGAGGAGATCGTCGCGGCCGGCTTCGACCGGGAGCTCGTCGCGAAGACCGTGCGGATGGTGGACACCGCGGAGTACAAGCGCCGCCAGTACCCGCCGGGCACCAAGATCTCCGCGAAGGGCTTCGGCAAGGACCGCCGGCTGCCCATCACCAACGGCTGGCGCGAGCGGCCGTAGGCCGGGCCGGCCGCCCCCGGGCGGCCGGCGGCGCCGCTACTTGCGCACGGTCAGCCGGGCGGCGACCGGCAGGTGGTCGCTGCCCGTGCGCGGCAGGGTCCAGGAGGCCTCGGGCTTCGCGCCGCGGACCATGATCTGGTCGATGCGGGCCATCGGGAACTGCGCGGGCCAGCTGAAGCCGAAGCCGTTGCCGGCCGCGCCCTGCGTCGAGCGCATCTGCGAGGTGACCTCGGACAGGGCGCGGTCGTTCATGGTGCCGTTGAGGTCGCCGAGCAGGATGACGTTCTTCAGGGGTTCGGCGGCGAGGGCCGCGCCGAGCGCGTCGGCGCTGTTGTCGCGCTGGTTGGCGGTGAAGCCGGCGTTGAGCTTGACGCGGACCGAGGGCAGGTGGGCGACGTACACGCCGATCTCGCCGAAGGGGCTCGCCACGGTGGTGCGCATGGCGCGGGTCCAGCCGAGCCGGATGTCGACGGGCTTGCTGGAGGTCAGCGGGTACTTGCTCCACACCCCGACCGTGCCCTCGACCGCGTGGTACTTGTACGTGCCTTCGAGGGCCTTCTCGTAGACCGGGACGGCGCTCGCCTTGAGCTCGGTCAGGGCCAGTACGTCGGCCGTGGACTTGGCGACCGCCTCGCCGGTGCCGCGCGGGTCCGGGTTGTCGGCGTCCACGTTGTGGGTGGCGACCGTCAGGTTGCCGCCGGAGCCCGACTTGTCGGTGACCAGGCCGCCGAAGAGGTTCACCCAGACCGCGCCCGTCAGCAGTATCGCGATCAGGGCGGTCGCGGACTTGCGGACCACGGCGACGGCCAGCAGCACCGGAATGGCCACGCCCAGCCAGGGCAGGAAGGTCTCGGTGAGGCTGCCGAGGTTGCCGACGTCGTTGGACAGCTCCGCATGGAAGA
Source organism: Streptomyces sp. NPDC033966 (assembly GCF_055575955.1). NCBI lineage: Bacteria > Bacillati > Actinomycetota > Actinomycetes > Kitasatosporales > Streptomycetaceae > Streptomyces > Streptomyces sp. NPDC033966. Next base: position 535,477 of record NZ_JBVIRQ010000004.1, read on the forward strand.
TCATGATCAGCGAGATCAGCGCGGCGATGCCGGCGGTGACGATCCCCCGCTTCCAGATCCCCCGGTCGCGCCGCAGCTCGGCCAGCCGGCGCTTCAGTCCGGATCCGGAGGGCCCGGGCTCGGAGCCGCCGTTCCCCGTCTCCGTCATGTACGCCTGTGCCATGCCAAAATCCTCGCTGCCGTGCTCGCGCTCCGTCCCCGCCCCTTGACCCTAGGCGATGTCGGGAGCCTTCCGTGCCGACCTCGCGGCCGTACAACCGGGAGGACGAACGGCCGTGCGGCAAGGGTTCCGGTTGTCACGAAACGCGCACATTGGCTCCGGCGCGTCCGGGAGCGGGCCAGGAGTGTGACGGACGGGTCAGCGCGTCGCAGCCCCGCCACTTCCGCCGACGGCCGGACGAGTGCCACCATGGTGGGTGAGTCCGGGGACGCCGTGAGGGCGCCTCGAGATGACACAAGGAGCAGTTGCAATGACGCATGCCGTTTCGCCTGCCCGCGAAGCCGCCTCCCCCACCCTGTACGGAGGCACTGGCACCCGGCGGATCACCGTCCGCGACCTCATGCTCGCCAAGGAGCGCGGCGAGAAGTGGCCCATGCTCACCGCGTACGACGCCATGACGGCGTCCGTGTTCGACGAGGCCGGCATCCCGGTGATCCTCGTCGGTGACTCGATGGGCAACTGTCACCTCGGCTACGACACCACCGTCCCCGTGACGATGGACGAGATGACCCTGCTGTCGGCGGCCGTCGTACGGGGCACCGGCCGTGCCCTGGTCGTCGGCGACCTGCCGTTCGGCTCCTACCAGGAAGGCGCCGTGCAGGCGCTGCGCAGCGCCACCCGGCTGGTGAAGGAGGCCGGCGTCGGGGCGGTCAAGCTGGAGGGCGGCGAGCGCTCGCTGCACCAGACCGAGCTGATCGTGCAGTCCGGCATCCCGGTCATGTCCCACCTGGGCCTGACCCCGCAGTCCGTGAACGCCATGGGCTACCGGGTGCAGGGCCGCACCGACGAGGCCGCGCACCAGCTGCTGCGCGACGCGAAGGCGGCGCAGGACGCGGGTGCCTTCGCGGTGGTCCTGGAGCTGGTCCCGGCCGAGCTGGCCGCCGAGGTCACCCGGTCCCTGCACATCCCGACGGTCGGCATCGGCGCCGGTTCGGAGTGCGACGCGCAGGTGCTGGTGTGGACCGACATGATGGGCCTGACCGGCGGGAAGATGCCGCGGTTCGTGAAGCAGTACGCGAACCTGCGGCAGACCATGGGTGACGCGGCGAAGGCCTTCGCCGAGGACGTGGTCGGCGGAACGTTCCCGCAGGAGGAGCACGCCTTCCACTAGTCCGGCACGCACCGGCGGCCCGTCGACAGCCTCGTCCGCGGGCCGCCGGTCTCCTGCCGGTCGGCCGTCGGTGGACCGTCGGTGGGCTGTCGGTCGGCTGTCGGAGCTTTGTCAGTGGCGGCTGGTCCCATGGTGGACATGACGCGAAACGACAAGACCGCCCACGCCGTGGAAGTGCGGGGGCTGGTCAAGCACTACGGCGAGACCAAGGCCCTGGACGGGGTCGACCTGGACGTCCGCGAGGGCACCGTGCTCGGTGTCCTCGGCCCGAACGGCGCCGGCAAGACGACCCTGGTCCGCTGCCTGTCCACCCTGATCGTCCCCGACGCCGGCACCGCCACGGTCGCCGGCTACGACGTGGTCCGCCAGCCCCGGCAGCTGCGCCGCGCGATCGGCCTGACCGGCCAGTACGCCTCGGTCGACGAGAAGCTCTCCGGCTGGGAGAACCTCTACATGATCGGCCGGCTGCTGGACCTGTCCCGCAAGGACGCCCGGGCCCGCGCGGACGAGCTGCTGGAGCGGTTCTCCCTCACGGAGGCCGCGAAGAAGGCGGCGATGAACTACTCCGGCGGCATGCGCCGCCGGCTCGACCTGGCCGCCTCGATGATCGGCCGGCCGGCCGTGCTCTACCTGGACGAGCCGACCACCGGCCTGGACCCCCGCACCCGCAACGAGGTGTGGGACGAGGTGCAGCGGATGGTCGCCGAGGGCGCCACCGTCCTGCTCACCACCCAGTACATGGAGGAGGCCGAGCAGCTCGCCAGCGAGCTGACGGTCATCGACCGCGGCAAGGTCATCGCCAAGGGCAAGGTCGACGAGCTGAAGGCCCGCGTCGGCGGCCGCACCCTGCGGATCCGCCCGGTGGACCCGGCCGACCTGCCGGGCATGGCCCGCGCGCTGGCGGAGACCGGCCTGGACGGCATCGCCGGCACCCAGGCGGTGCCGGACGAGGGCGTGCTGCTGGTCCCGATCCTCAGCGACGAGCAGCTGACCGCGGTGGTCGGCCTGCTGGCCGCCTGCGGGTACGCGATCGCCGACCTCGGCACCTACCTGCCCAGCCTGGACGAGGTGTTCCTGTCGATCACCGGCCAGAAGCCGGCGACGGCCGAGGGCGCCGTACCCACCCGGAAGACCGAGACGGATCAGGAGGTCGCGGCATGAGCACCGTAACCACGACGAAGCCCAGCACCGGCGCGGCCGCCACGGCCGCCTCCCCGCCGCCCGGCGAGGGCCGGATCGGCCTGCGGGCCAACCTGCGCCACATCGGCGCCCTGGTCCGCCGCAACACCCTCCAGATCAAGCAGGACCCGGAGTCGATGTTCGACGTCGTGCTCATGCCGATCATCTTCACGCTGCTGTTCGTGTTCGTCTTCGGCGGCGCGATCTCCGGCAAGGGCAACCAGGACGACTACGTCAACTACGTCGTCCCGGGCATGATGGCGATGATGGGCATGAACATCGCGATGGGCGTCGGCACCGGCGTCAACGACGACTTCAAGAAGGGCGTGATGGACCGCTTCCGGTCCATGCCCATCGCCCGCTCCTCGGTCCTCATCGCGAAGATCGTCGTCGAGCTCGGCCGGATGATGGTCGCCATCGCGATCCTGCTCACCGTGGGCTTCATCCTGGGCCTGTCCATCAAGTCCTCGGTGCTGGACCTGTTCCTCGCCATTGGGCTGTCGGCCGTCTTCGGCGCCTCGCTGATGTGGGTCTTCATCCTGCTCGGTCTGACCATGAAGACCGCGCAGGCCGTCCAGGGCATGGCGATGCTGGTCCTGATGCCGCTGCAGTTCGGCAGCTCGATCTTCGCCCCGCCCACCACGATGCCCGGCTGGCTGCAGAGCTTCACCGACGTCAACCCGCTGTCCAACCTGGCCGACGCGGCCCGCGGCCTGATCAACGGCACCCCGCTGGGCAACTCGGTGTGGATCACCCTGGCCTGGTCGGTCGCCATCACGGCCGTCACCATGCCGGTCGCGGTCCGCAAGTTCCGCCAGAAGACCTGATCCCGGGCCGGCCGGTCCGTCCGGATCGCGTCCCGGACGGCACCGCACGGGGGAGCCGACGGATCAGATGAGGGCGGTGGCCTCCTCCAGGGAGAGGCCGCCGCCTTCGGCGTACGCCGCCTCGTACGCCGCGTCGCCCAGCGCCGCCCGCACCGATTCCTCGGCGCGGGCGGCGTCCTCGCGTTCCGAGGAGACCGGGACGTGCCCGGCCGGCAGGTGGGCGCGGTAGGCGCCGATCAGCCGCGCGCTCTCGTACGCCTGCGCCGGGCCGCCGAGGCCGGTCCGGGCCACCGCGGCCGTCAGCAGGTAGAGGGCCGGCATGTGCGGGGCGACCATCATCGCCAGCGGGTGCCGGACGGCCCCCGAGGCCTCCCGGGCCAGGCTCAGGGCCTCCTCGTACTTGCCCTCCTGGTTGTCCAGCCAGGCCGTCATGGCGAGCAGGAACACGTCGAAGACGGCGAACGCGCCGAGCGCGAACTCCTCGCGCAGCAGCCGGATCTGTTCGCGGGCCGCGGGGATCCGGCCGGTGCGGCCGTAGACCCCGGCGAGGAACATCCGCGCGGCGGGCATGGCCTCGTTGCCGAACCGCTGCACCGTGGTGATGCTCTCGGTGAGGATGCGCTCGGCCTCCTCGACCCGGCCGCCCTCGGCGAGGGAGCCGGCCATCCGCACGCGCAGCACCGTCACCTGCGCCTTGGCGCCGAGACGTTCGGCGTACTCGATCGCCGCGAGGTAGTACTGGGCGGACAGTTCGTAGTCCCCGCACTTCTCCCGGGACTCGGCGCGGGCCGACAGGGCCTCGGCGCAGCCCCAGTCGTCGCCGAGCTCGCGGAAGAGGGCCAGGCTCTCGTCCGCGTCGCGGGAGGCGTCGCCGGCCCAGTCGGCCCGGTTGGCGAGGATGTTGGCCCGCAGCTGGAGGCCGGAGGCGAGCTCCCAGCGGTAGCCGAGCTCGCGGGAGGTGTCGATCGTGGCGTCCACGACCCGCTTGAGCAGGCCCGCGTTCCCCGCGATCATCACGGCGTAGATCCACAGGGAGGCGGGGGTGCGGCAGGTCTGCGGGAGGCCGGGCCGGTAGGTGGCGAGCACCCCGGCCACCTGCTCGCGGACCTCCGGGCTGTCCCAGTCGGTGTTCGTCTGGTCCCGGGCGGCCAGCCGCACCAGGTACAGGGCGCGCCAGCCCTCGGCGAGCACCTCGCCCGAGTAGGGCGGGGGCGAGTCGACGAGCCGTTCGTACACGGGCCCGGCGGGGACGTGGGGCGCCAGGAAGGGGTTCGGGCCGAGTTCGGCGGCGGCGTCGGACCAGTGCCGGGACTCGGCGCGCAGGTCCAGCATGTGCCAGTACCAGCCGAGCGAGTGGACGAGGCAGAGCACTTCGCCGACGTCGCGGGTGGCGACGGCCCGGCGCAGGGCGCTGCGGAGGTTCTCGTACTCGGTGGCGATCCGGTCGGCGGCCGCGCGCTGGCCGTGGCCGCGGAGCAGGGGCTCGGTGGTACGGGCGAGTTCGCGGTAGTGGACGAGGTGGCGGTGCTCGGTGGCCGCGCGGTCGCCGCCGGCTTCGGCGAGGCGCTCGGCGGCGTACTCGCCGACGGTCTCCAGGAGCCGGTAGCGCATGTCGCCGGCGGGGCCGGGCGCGGCGACGACGAGGGACTTGTCGACCAGGGTGGCCATGGCGTCGGCGACGTCCGCGCCCGCTTCCGTCTCCGGATCCGCGCAGACGGCCTCGGCGGCCTCCAGGTCGCAGCCGCCCGCGAAGACGGACAGCCGGCTGAGCACGGCCCGTTCGGGCGCGTCCAGCAGGTCCCAGGACCAGTCGACGACGGCGCGCAGGGTCTGCTGGCGGGGCAGGACGGTGCGGGCGCCGCCGGTCAGCAGCCGGAAGCGGTCGTCGAGCCGGTCGGCGATCTGGCGCGGGGTGAGCAGCCGCAGCCGGGCGGCGGCCAGCTCGATGGCGAGCGGCAGACCGTCCAGGCGGCGGCAGATCTCGGCCGCGGCGGCCGGGTCGGCGTCGACGCTGAACCCGGGCCGGGCCGCGGCCCCGCGGTCGGCGAGGAGCCGCAGCGCGACGGGGTCCGGCAGGGGTTCGACGGGGCGCAGGAACTCCCCCGGCACGCCGAGGGGTTCCCGGCTGGTGGCGAGGATCCGGACGCCGGGGCAGTGGGTGAGGAGGCGTTCGGCGAGGTGGGCGGCGGCGCCGATGACGTGCTCGCAGTTGTCCAGGAGCAGCAGGAGCCGGCGGCGGGAGCAGTGCTCGGCGAGCCGGTCGAGGGGGTCGTCCCCGCCCCGGTCGGTGAGCGCGCGCAGTTCTTCCGCGGCGGCGCCGCGCAGCTTGGTCTCGCGGGCGCCGAGCGCGGCGAGGACCGCCTCGGGGACGTCCTCGGGATCCTCCACGGGCGCCAGCTCGACGAACCACACCCCGTCGGGCCAGCCGTCGACCGCGGCGCGGGCGTGGGTCTCGGCGGCCTCCTGCGAGAGCCGTGTCTTCCCGGCACCGCCGGGGCCGAGCAGCGTGACGAGCCGGGCCCTGCCGAGGTCGTCGCCGATGACGCGGATGTCCTCCTCCCGCCCGACGAAGGTGGTGAGCCGCGCCCGCAGGTTCCCGGGGGCCGGGGCGTCGGGGGCCGCCGGACGCGGGGCCGGGGAGTGGGGGGCGCCGGCGGCGGGCGGCTTCGGGGCGCCGCCGGCGGGGGCCGGGGCGGCCTGGGGGGCGGGGCCGGTCGGGGCGGGCGGTGGGGCGAGGAGTTCCGCGTGGAGGGCGCGCAGGGCCGGGCCCGGGTCCGTGCCGAGGCGGGCGGCGAGGTCCTGGCGGACGGTCTCGTACGCGGCCAGCGCCTCCGCCGGGCGGCCCGCCGCACGCAGGGCCCGGATCCGCAGCACCTGCAGGGACTCGTCCAGGGGCTGCCGCGCACACAGCTCGGTCAGCTCCGGCAGGGCCTGTTCCGCTTCGCCCAGCGCCAGCGCCGCGCCCAGGCGGCCCCGGCGCGCGTCCATCCGTACGGCCTCCCAGCGCGCGGACTCGGCCGTCGGATCGGGGAGGGAGGCCAGCGCGGGGCCCCGCCACAGTGCGAGCGCCTCGTCGTACAGGGCCGCCGCCCGGGCCGGGTCCGGTTCGGCCGCGGCGGAGCGCGCGAGCCGTTCGAAGCGGTACAGGTCGACGTCCTCCCGCTCCGCCTCCAGCTGGTAGCCGCCCTCCACGGACCGCACGGCCGCGTGCCCCAGCGCCCGGCGCAGCCGCCCCACCAGTGCCTGGAGCGCGGCGACGGCGTCGGCCGGCGGATCGGCGTCCCACACCTCGGCGACCAGCAGCCCGGACGGGACCGCGCGGCCGGGTCGCAGGGCGAGGGCGGTCAGGAGCGCGCGCAGGCGCGCTCCGCCGACGGCGACGGGGCTGCCGTCGTCGCGTATGGCCTGGGCGTTGCCGAGAATCGCGTAGCGCACCGGCCCATTCTCCCCGGCCCCGCGCCCCCGTCGGCGCCGAGCCCGGGATAGGTTTCGCCGCATGGGTCATCAGGGCGTCCGCGGCGAGCGGCAGATCAGTTCCGTGTTCCTCGGCATAGTCGCCGTCATGGCGGTGACCGGGTGGGCCGTGTGGACGGACTACGCGGCGAGCACGGGGCTGGCCGTGTTCCTCTTCGTCACGTCGGCGTGGGTGGTCTCGCTGTGCCTGCACGAGTACGCGCACGCCCGTACCGCGCTGCACGGCGGTGACATCACGGTCGGCGCCAAGGGCTACCTGACCCTGAACCCGTTGAAGTACACGCACGCGCTGCTCAGCATCGTGCTGCCGGTGGTCTTCGTGATCCTGGGCGGGCTGGGCCTGCCGGGCGGCGCGGTGTACATCGAGCGCGACCGGATCCGGGGCCGCTGGAGGCACAGCCTGATCTCGGCTGCGGGGCCGCTGACGAACGTGGCCTTCGCCGTCGTCTGCACGGCACCGTTCTGGCTGGACGCCCTCGACGGGGTCCCGCTGCCCTTCCGCTTCGCGCTGGCGTTCCTGGCGCTGCTCCAGGTCTCGGCGGCGATCCTGAACTTCCTGCCGGTCCCGGGCCTGGACGGCTACGGGATCATCGAGCCGTGGCTGTCCCACCGCGTCCGCCGCGAGCTGGCCCCGCTGGCGCCGTTCGCGCTGATCGGGGTGTTCGCCCTGCTGTGGATCCCGGAGGTGAACGCCGTGTTCTTCGACGCGGTGCGCGGGATCCTGCGCGCGCTGGGCGTCTCGGACCTGGAGACCTACTGCGGTCGCGACCTGTACCGCTTCTGGCAGGGCTCCGAGGGGTTCTTCTGCACGGACCCGCAGGGCTGATCCGGCCGGCTACGCGGCCCGCTGCTGCTTCTCGGCCTTGGCCTTGCGGATGTAGAACCAGGCCATGTTGGACGTGACGCCGGCCAGCAGCACCCACACGATCCCGAGGAAGCTGCCCTCCACGAAGGCGACCACGGCCGCGGCCACGGCAAGGACGCAGACGACAACGGCGAACAGGGCAAGGCGGGGCATCCGGAACAGCTCCTCGGCGACACGGAAGGGGGTCGAACCCCTCCAGTGTCCCCCATGCCGTCCAGGCCCCGCCGCCGGTGCGGGGCCCGGAGGGGGCGGTCGGGTCACACGTCGGTGAGGCGGAGGCCCGCGTGGGCCTTGTAGCGGCGGTTGGTGGAGATGAGGTTGGCCACCATCGCCTCGACCTGGTGTGCGTTGCGCAGGCGGCCCGCGAAGACGCCGCGCATGCCGGGGATGCGGGCCGCGAGGGCCTGGACGGTGTCGGTGTCGGCGCGGGACTCGCCGAGGACCATCACGTCGGTGTCGATCTCCTCCACCGAGGCGTCCTGGAGGAGGACGGCGGAGAGGTGGTGGAAGGCGGCCGTGACGCGGGATCCGGGGAGCAGGGCGGCGGCCTGCTGGGCGGCGCTGCCCTCCTCGACCTGGAGGGCGTAGGCGCCCTGCTTGTCGAAGCCGAGGGGGTTCACGCAGTCCACGACGAGCTTGCCCGCGAGGTCCTCGCGCAGGGCTTCGAGGGTCTTGGCGTGGCCCTCCCACGGAACCGCGATGATCACGATGTCGCTGCGGCGGGCGCATTCGGCGTTGTCGGCGCCCTCGACGCCGAGGCCGAGCTCCGCGGCGGCGGTCTCGGCGCGGTCGGCGGCGCGGGAGCCGATGATCACCTTCTGGCCCGCGCGGGCGAGCCGGTAGGCGAGGCCGCGGCCCTGGTCGCCGGTGCCGCCGAGGACGCCGACGACGAGGCCGGAGACGTCGGGGAGGTCCCAGGGGTCCTTGGCCGGCGGCTTCTGCGTGCTGTCTGAGGAAGTCATGCTGGCGAGCGTACTGCCGGGTAGGCCGGACGAGGAGGGTCCGATGGGGCAGGATGCGGCCATGGATGCCGCATGGATGCCGTGAGGGTGGCGCTGCTGCGCGAGGTGCTCGCCGGGACGCGGTGGCCGGACGAGGCCCGGCGCTTCGCGGGCTCGCTGCGGCGGTCGGTGGCGCCGGCCCGCGGCGGGCTGCTGCTGGTGGGCACCGAGCGGTACGAGCCCTGGCACCTGGCGGCGCACCTGGTGGACGAGGCCGCCTGGTCGGGTCAGCCGGAACTGGCTCCGACGCTGGTACGCCACCACGTGCGGCCGGGTGAGCCGCCGCACCTGTCGGTCGGGCTGGGCCGGCTGGAGGCCGCCCGGCGCGGGCACACGCTGCTGGTGGTGGCTCCGGAGCGGCCCGGCGGGGGGCTGCTGGAGCGGGTGCACGACGCCCGGCGCGCGGGGGCGACCGTACTGTCCCTGGACGGCGGGGACCCGGACCTGACGGCCCTCGCGCACGACGCCCTGTCGGTGCCCGCCGCCGGCTCCGAGCTGGATCTGGACACCGTGCAGCACCTGGTCAGCGCGGCGGCCGGGGAGAACGGCCCGCCGGAGCGGCGGGGCACGCGGCGGCTGCGCGACCGGCTGGCGCGGCTGGCCGACCAGCTGACCGCCCCGCCGCCCAGCCGCTGGTAGGGCGGGGGAGCGGCGTCAGGGGGTGGCGGCGTCAGGGAGTGGCGCCGCCTTCGTCTTCCTCCCGGCTCTTGTCGTTCCACTTGGGGTCGTTCTGCCATTCGAGGTTGCGCTCCTGCGCCGTCTCCATGGCGTGGGCGGCCTCCTCGCGCGTGGTGTAGGGGCCGAAGCGGTCCTTGGCGGGGCACTCGGGGCCCTCCTCCACCTTCTGGTGGACCAGGCAGTAGTACCACTCGCCCGGTTTGCCCACCTGACGCTTCTTGAACAGGGCCATCGGCTTCGGACTCCTTCCGGCACGGTCTCCCGGTACCGCCGCTCGATACCGTTCGATACCGCTCCTCGTCGCCATGCTGCCCCATCGCCGCTGGATACACTCGCTTGCATGTCTGGCCAGTCGCTGCTCGTACCAGGCGAGCTCTCTCCCGTCCGTTCCGTCCCCGGAAACATCCGCCGGCCCGAGTACGTGGGCAAGCCCGGGCCCACTCCGTACACCGGACCGGAGGTGCAGTCGGCCGAGACCATCGAGGCCATGCGCATCGCCGGCCGGATCGCCGCTCAGGCGATGGAGGAGGCGGCCAAGCACATCGCGCCGGGGGTGACCACCGACGAGCTGGACCGGGTCGCGCACGAGTACATGTGCGACCACGGCGCCTACCCCTCGACGCTCGGCTACCGGGGGTTCCCGAAGTCCCTGTGCTCGTCGCTCAACGAGGTCATCTGCCACGGGATCCCGGACTCGACCGTCCTGCGGGACGGCGACATCGTGAACCTCGACGTGACCGCGTACATCGGCGGGGTGCACGGCGACAACAACGCCACCTACCTGTGCGGCGAGGTCGACGAGGAGTCGCGGCTGCTGGTGGAGCGCACGCGCGAGGCCCTGAACCGGGCGATCAAGGCGGTCAAGCCCGGCCGTCAGATCAACGTCATCGGACGGGTCATCGAGTCGTACGCGAAGCGCTTCGGGTACGGGGTGGTCCGGGACTTCACCGGGCACGGCATCAACTCGTCGTTCCACTCGGGCCTGATCATCCCGCACTACGACAGCCCGCACGCCACGACCGTGATCGAGCCCGGCATGACCTTCACCATCGAGCCGATGCTGACGCTGGGCACCCACGAGTACGACATGTGGGAGGACGGCTGGACGGTCGTCACGAAGGACCGCAAGCGCACGGCGCAGTTCGAGCACACGCTGGTGGTGACGGAAACCGGCACGGAGATCCTGACCCTGCCGTAGGGACCGGACCCGGCGGCGAGTTTTTGGCGCCCGCCGGGTTTTGCCGCCCGGAGGGTTTTACCGCCCGGAGGGTTTTTACCGACAACGCGTCGGGAACACATTGACTTAGGTAAGCCTAAGCAGCAGGATCGGGTGTGGCGGCGGCGTGCCGCCACGGCCCGCTCCTCTCCTCCGGAGGTCAGTCTTGGACGCGTTCTCCACGGTCATCCGTGTCGCCTCGCACGAGCAGCACACCGAAGCCGAGACCTCCTCGTTCATGAGCGACCTGCTCGGCGGACGGCTCGGCGTGGACGCGTACGCCCGGTACACCGAGCAGCTGTGGTTCGTGTACCGGGCGCTGGAGGACGGCGCCGGGTCCCTGCGGGACGACCCGGTGGCGGGCCCGTTCATACGGCCCGAGCTGATGCGCGTCGCCGAGATCGAGCGCGATCTGGCGCACCTGCTGGGCCCCGGCTGGCGCGACGCGGTCAGCGCGCTGCCCGCGACGGAGGCGTACGCGGCCCGGGTCGCGGAGTGCGCGGCCTCCTGGCCGGGCGGGTACGTGGCCCACCACTACACGCGCTACCTGGGCGACCTCTCCGGGGGCCAGATCATCCGGGACAAGGCGGAGCGCACCTGGGGCTTCGAGCGCAAGGGCGACGGGGTGCGGTTCTACGTCTTCGCGGACATCTCCAACCCGGCCGCCTTCAAGCGGGGCTACCGGGAGCTGCTGGACGCGATCGCCGCGGACGACCTGGAGAAGCAGCGGATCATCGACGAGTGCAAGCGTGCCTTCGACTTCAACGGGGCGGTCTTCCGCGAGCTGGGCGAGGAGTTCCCGCTGACCGCGTAGGCCCCGGCCGGGCGGTGCGGGCGCGGGAGGGCCGGGCGGGCGCGGACGCACCCGCCCGGCCCTCCCGCGTCGTCACGAGGCGAAGCGGACGCGGCCGCCGATCTCGATCGTGCCGTCGGGGCCCGGGGCGGTGAGGATCTGGGAGCCGGCGCCCTGGGTGATGTTCAGGGCGCGGTTCAGCTCGGCGGTGAGGAGGATCGCCGCCGAGCCGGTGGCCTCGTCCTCGGTGATGACCCCGTCCGGGCGGCGCGGGAAGCCCCGGGCGCGGATCCGGCCCGCGGTCTCGTCCTCCCAGGCCCACGCGTACAGCCAGCCCTCGCCGGGCGGCGGAGCGGGCAGGGCGTCGACGTCGGCGGGGGTGGCGTACTGCTCCGTGCGCTTGCCGGTGACCCACTCGGGGCGGGCCGTGATCCAGGTGAACTCCCCGTCGTCGCGCGCCCATACGGACCCGGCCGGCGGCTGGAGCTCCTCGATGTCCAGCAGCCAGGCGACCCCGACCAGCGGGTGTCCGGCGAAGGACATGCACGTGCCGGGGGTGCGGATGTCGACGACACCGCGCTCGGGGTCGTCGACGAACACCGTTTCGCTGTAGCCCAGTTCCGCGGCCAGTGCCTGCCGGGAGGCGTCGTCCGGGCAGGTGCGGCCGTCGCGGACGACTCCGAGCAGATTGCCGAAACGGCCGTCACCCGCGCAGAAGACCTTGATCACATCCAGATCGTTCACGCTGGCATTCAAGCACGGCGCGACGGCCGGCCTCCGTCAGCTCGGCACCGCCCGGCGGCGGCGCCCGAGGTAGACGGCGCCCGCGCCCGCCGCGACCACGCCGGCGGAGGCGCCGAGCAGGGTGCCGGCCGGGACCTCGGCTCCGGTGGAGGCGAGGTTGCCGCCCGCGGGGGCGCCGGCCGAGCCGCCCACCGAGCCGCCTCCGCCCACGGAACCGCCCGCCGTGCCGCCCGTGGTGGCGGTACCGCCCGTGCTGCCCGTGCTGCCCGCGCCGGCCGTGGCGGTGCTGGTGGCGCTGGGCGTCGGGAGGGGGGCGTCCTTGTCGACGGCCACGGAGAGCGTCACGGGGTCCATGGGCTTGCCCGGCTTGTACTTCTCCGGGACGGAGCCGCCGTTGGCGAAGAACGCCGAGCCCTTCTCCGTGAAGACGGCGGGCACGGATTCGAGGGTCAGCAGGCCGCCCTTGGTCTTGTAGTCGCCCTTGGACAGGTCGAGCGTGGCGAACGGGACGTCCTTGGTCGCGCCCGCCGCCGTCTTGGCGTCCAGGACCAGGGTGCCGGTCCTGCCCGCGGTCTCGATCCGGATGTTGCCGAAGGTCAGGTCGAGTCCGTGGGCGGCGTACTCGAAGCGCACGGCGCCTTCGAAGGCGGCGTTCAGCTTCTGCTTCTTGACGTCGAGTTCGCCCTTGCCGAAGGAGAAGTCGAAGGTCTTGCCGTTCTTGGTGGCGCCGCCGCTGGTGGTGATCCCCTTCTCGCCGACGTAGTCGTGGAAGGAGGCCATCACCCCCCACGTCAGCTTGCCCCGGAGGATCTTCTGCGGGCCGTCGGCGGACGGGGCGGGGGCCGGGGCGGAGGAGGTGGGCGCCGACGGGGACGGGGCGGTGGAGGTGGACGGCGAGGGGGACGGGGCGGGCGGCTTCTGGAATTCCAGGGCGGCCGTCAGCTTGTCGCCGTCGCGGCCCTCGTACTGGGGCGCGCCGAGCTGTTCGCCGAGCTCCTTGGTGAGCTTGGTGGCCAGGCCGTTCATGTTCGTCCCGGCGAAGGCGACGGTCGCCGCCGGGACGTCCTTGGTGAGCGTGCCGTTCTTGGTGATGTCGACCGTCAGCTTCCTGCTGCCCGTGTCGAAGCGGAAGTTCTCCATCTTGATGACGAAGCCGTGGGTCGCGCTCTCGAAGGTGACGCTGCCCTTGAACTGCGCCTTCACCACATGGCCGGCGTCCTTGTCGTACTGGCCGGTGGCCGAGCCGAAGCGGAAGGTGCCGTCGGCGTTCTGCGTGGCACCGTCCGCCGTGGTGATCTTGCCCTGCGCCATGCCCGTGACGTAGGCGCGGAAGCTCGCCAGCACCCCCCAGTCGAGGGTGCCGCCCACGACGGGTATCGGTGCGGTGGCGGTCTGGGCGGCCCCGGCGGGGGGAGCGACCCCCTCGGCCGCGGCGGGGAGGGTGAAGGCGGTGGCGCCGAGGGCGGCGGCGGTCAGTACGGCGGCCGCGACGGCGATCGGGCGGCGGTTGGACGACATGGCTGGGAATCTCCTGGAGGTGCGGGACGAACAGGAAGAGGAGAAGAGGGCGAGGAGAAGGGGAGAAGGTCTACGAGGTGGTGTCGGACGCCGACGCGCGGCGCCTGCGCGCCACCAGCAGCGCGGCCCCGCCGGCGAGGACCAGTACGGCCACGGCGACGGCCGCGTACGGGCCGGTGTCGGCGGACCCGCCCGCCGGTGCGGCGGACGCGGGAGCCGGAGCGGCGGAGGACGGCCCGGCCGGTGACGCGGGGGCCGGGGAGGCGGTGGAGCCGAGGTCGGGCAGGGCGGGCAACTGCGTACCTGCTTCGAGGGCGACGGCCAGCGATACGGGGTCCATCTCCGTGCCCGCCCTGTACGAGGAGAGCGGGGCCATGGAAGCGAAGGCCTGGGCGCCGCCTTCGGTGAGGGTGGCGGGAGCTTCGGTCAAGGTGGCGAGCTTCCCCTCGGTCTTGAGGCCCTTGGCGTCGAACTCGACGAGCGCCACGGCCGGCCTGGTCTGCCCGCCGGTGGTCACGTCGGCGGACAGCACGCCCTTGCCGTTCTCCACCTTGACGCCCACCTTCCCGAGCTCGAGGTCGAGATGGGCGCCGGCGAACCGGACGCTACCGGCGAACTCCGCGGCGAGCGCGCCCTTCTGGCTGTCGTACGTCCCCTTGCCCTGCGGGAAGCGGAACAGCGCGCCGCCGTCCTGGGCGCCTTCGGCGAGGGTCCACCCGCCCTGGCCCACCGGGCCGGTGACGTACTCGCGGAAGGTGCGGCGCACGCCCCAGTCGACGGCGGCGTCGGTGAAGGCCCCCGCCGGCTGCGGGCCGACCGGCGGGGTGCCGGACGTCCGTGCGGGCGGGGTCGGCTGCGGGGCGGCGGCCGGGGCGGCCTTGACGTCGGCGGACAGGCTGACCGGGTCGAGCGGCGCGCCGGCCTGGTAGTAGCCGGCGAAGGCCTTGGCGCCCTGGTCGGTGAGGGTGGCGGGGACGTTGGTGAGGGCGATGGGGCTGCCGCCGCCCCTCATGTCGATGCCGCCGAGGCCGAGGGTGGCGAAGGGCACCTGGGACTGACTGCTGACCGCGCCGGTGTCCTTGGCCTTGCTGGTCACGTCCAGGTAGAGGGTGCCGCTGCCGCCGGAGATGCGGACGGTGGGGCGACTGACGGTCAGGTCCAGGTCGTACGTGCCGTCGGGCTTCCGGTGGCCCCGGAAGGCCACCCCGCCCGAGAACGCGGCCTCGAACACCCCGGAGGCGGGGTCGTAGGAGCCGGTCGCGGAGTGGAAGCGGAACAAGCTTCCGCCGACGGTGGCGGCTCCGCTCTTCAGCTGGAAACCGCCTTTCGCGACCGGACCCGTGACGTAACTCTGGAAGGACGATTTGAGGCCCCAGTCCAACCGTCCCCCCTGGACGGTACGGCTCTCCGCGCGGGCGGCGGCGGCCGGGAGCAGCGCCACGATCAGGGCCGCCAACAGGGTTGCGGCGAACGCGCGGACGGGTCTTGCGGACATGCGGGCCCCCTCCAGGTCCGATGAATCCCGGGGCTGGTAACTAAGGTTAGGCTAACCTAAGCTATCTCGGCCGAGCGGGGAACCCCTCGGTCCGACCCAGCCCCCTCCCCCGCCTCCCGGCCGGACGATCAGGACGGTGCCTTCGTGCCTACGCCCGCCCCCTCAACCCGCTTCTCCCGCCTGGGCGTCGGCCTGAGGGCCTTCGCGTTCTCGCTCGTGCTCGCCCTCTCCGCCACCGGCTGCGCCGGCACGGACGCCCCCGAGGGCCCCGGCGCCGGCCGCTCCGCCCCCTCCCTCCCCGACCGGGTGGAGCCGATCGCCGCCGCCCCGCGGCCCACGCTGCCGGTGACGGTCGCCTCGGCCGACGGGCAGCAGGTCACCGTCACCTCGGCGGACCGGGTCATCCCGCTCACCGGCAGCCTCAACGAGATCGTGCAGACCCTCGGGCTCGGCCCGCAGGTCGTCGCCCGGGACATCACCGCCACCTTCGAACAGGCCTCGGCCCTGCCGGTGGTGACCCGCGGACACGAGGTCTCCGCCGAGAGCGTCCTCTCCCTGCACCCGACGCTGGTCCTGGCGGAGACCACCACCGGCCCCGCCGAGGCGGTGCGGCAGATCCGCGACGCGGGCGTCCCGGTCGTGGTCCTCGCGCCCGCCAAGGCCCTGGAGGACGTACCGGAGCGGATCGACGCCGTCGCCGCCGCACTGGGCATCAAGGAGGCCGGCGCGCGGCTGAAGGAGCGCACCGCCGAGCGGATCGCCGCCGCCCGCAAGGGCGTTCCGGCCGCTGCCGGGAAGAAGCCCCGGGTGGCCTTCCTCTATCTGCGCGGCACCGCCTCGGTCTATCTGCTGGGCGGCTCCGACTCGGGCGCCGGCTCGCTGCTGGAGGCGGCGGGCGCGGTGGACACCGGCAAGGAGTCGGGGCTCGGCAAGGACTTCACCCCGATCACCAGCGAGGCCCTGGCCGCGGCCGCCCCGGACGCCCTCCTCGTCATGACCAAGGGCCTCGAATCGGTGGGCGGGGTCGACGGCCTGGTGAAGATCCCGGGCGTGGGCCAGACCCCGGCCGGGATGGACCGCAGGGTCGTCACCGTCGACGACGGGGTGCTGCTGAACTACGGCCCGCGCACCGGCCAGGTGCTCGCCTCGCTGGTCGCGCAGCTCCACGGCAAGGGGGCCTGAGGTGGCCGTCTCCTCCGGGGCGCGCCCGGGAACCGTGCCGTCCGGGGCTCCCCCGGAGCGACGGCCGGGCCGCAGGGCGCCGCTGCTCGCGGCCGGGCTCCTCGCCGCGCTGCTGCTGCTCGCGCTGGTCTCGGCCGGCGTCGGCGCGTACGCCATCCCCACCGGGGACGTGCTCGCCTCCGTCCAGCACCGGGCGGGCCTCGGCGGGGCTCCGCTCGACCGGGTCGGGGAGAGCGTGCTGTGGAACGTACGCCTGCCCCGGGTCGCGCTCGCCCTGCTGGTCGGCGCGAGCCTGGGGTGCGCGGGCGCGCTGATGCAGGGGGTGTTCGGCAACCCGCTGGCCGAGCCCGGGGTGATCGGCATCTCGGCGGGCTCCGCCGTGGGAGCGGTCGCCGCGATCGGGCTGGGCCTGACCTTCCTCGGCAACTGGACGGTCACCGCCTGCGCCTTCGTGGCGGGGCTGGTCACGGTCGGCGCGGTCTACCTGCTGTCCCGCAGCGGCGGCCGGACCGAGGTGGTCACGCTGATCCTGACCGGTATCGCCGTCAACGCCTTCGCGGGCGCCGTGATCGGGCTGTTCGTCTTCTTCGCGGACAGCGGCCAGGTCAACCAGATCACCTTCTGGCAGCTCGGCTCCCTCGCGCAGGCGACCTGGCCCAAGGTGCTCGCGGTGCTGCCCTGTGCGCTCGCGGGGCTGCTCGCGGCCCCCTTCTACGCCCGCAGGCTCGACCTCCTCGCCCTCGGCGAGCGGCCGGCCCGCCACCTCGGGATCGACGTCGAGCGGCTGCGCCTGGCCCTGGTGCTGGTCGTGGCCCTGCTGACGGCGGCCGCCGTGGCCGTCGCCGGGGTGATCACCTTCGTGGGGCTGCTGGTCCCTCACCTGCTGCGGATGGCGAACGGGCCCGGGCACCGTTTCCTGGTGCCGGGCAGCGCGCTCGCCGGGGCCGTGGTCCTGGCCGGGGGCGACCTGGCCGCCCGTACGGTGGCCCGGCCGGCCGAGCTGCCGCTCGGTGTGCTGACCGCGCTGATCGGCAGCCCGTTCTTCTTCTGGCTGCTGCGCCGCACCCGCAGGGGGCAGGGGGGCTGGGCGTGAGGTCCGTATCCCGCGGCTTCCCTTCCCGCGGCTTCCTTTCCCGCGGCCGGCGCGCCGTGCCCGCGCGCCCCGCCCCCGGGGCCACCGTCGCGGAGGCCGTCGGGCTGCACGTCCGGCTCGGGGACCGCGAGGTGCTCGCCGGGATCGACCTGGCCGCCCGCGCCGGCGAGGTGCTGGCGCTGGTCGGCCCGAACGGCGCCGGGAAGTCCACCCTGCTGGCCGCCCTCGCCGCCGACCTGCCGGCCGGCTCGGGCTCCGTACTGATCGACGGGCGCCCGGTGGACGGCTGGAGCGCCGCCGAGCTGGCCCTGCGCCGCTCGGTGCTCCCCCAGTCGGCCGCACTGTCCTTTCCCTTCCCGGTCGCGGAGGTGGTCCGGATGGGCCGCGCCCCGTGGGCGGGGACCGGGCTGGCGGACGCCGACGAGGAGGCGGTGGCCGGGGCGATGGCCGCCACCGAGATCACCCGTTTCGCCGATCGGGCCTTCTCCGATCTCTCCGGCGGCGAGCGGGCCCGGGTCGCGCTGGCCCGCGTACTGGCCCAGCGGGCCCCGCTGCTGCTGCTCGACGAGCCCACCGCGGCCCTGGACCTGCGCCACCAGGAGCTGGTGCTGCGGATCTGCCGGGAACGGGCGGCTGCCGGGGACGCGGTGGTCGTGGTCCTGCACGACCTGGGGCTGGCGGCGGCGTACGCGGACCGGGCGGCGGTGCTGCACGGCGGGCGGATCGCGGCGGCCGGGCCCCCGGCGGAGGTGTTCGAGGACGGGCTCCTGAGCCGGGTCTACCGGCAGCCGGTGGAGGTGCTGGCGCACCCCCGGACGGGCGCTCCGCTGGTCGTCCCGGTACGGGACGGAGGCGTTCCGGATCAACCTCCCTGCCAGGCGGCGCAAGGGGTCGAACCGGACGGTAACTACGGTCCCGCACGAAACGCGGACGACGACTTGACTCCCGCTTGACCCTCGCTTGAGCCGGTCATGGAAGGCCCGTGACGGGCTTGTGTCCGGGGCCGAAAGGTGAGAGCTGAATCACTGGACGAGTGGGTATCGGTCAGGTAAGCCTCGGTTAAGTTAGGTCCGCCTCACCGGCCCTCCCCCAGCCTTCACCCTCGCCAGGAGCCCACATGCGCCCCGCCCGCCTCACCGTCCTCACCGCGGCCGCAGCCGTCGCCGCGCTCACCGCAGTCACCGGCTGCGCCGAGAAGAGCGACAAGAGCGGCTCCGGCGCGATCCACGTGAACGCGACCGACAGCGCCTGCGAGGTCTCGAAGACCGAGTTCCCGGCCGGCAAGGTCACCATCGAGGTCGAGAACAAGGGCTCCAAGGTCACCGAGCTCTACGTGCTCTTCCCGGACGACCGGATCGTCGCCGAGCGCGAGAACATCGGCCCCGGCACCAAGGCCACCATCACCGCCGAGATCAAGGCGGGCGACTACGCCTTCACCTGCAAGCCCGGCATGAAGGGCGACGGCATCCGCACCCAGGTCAAGGCCACCGGCAAGGGCGGCACCGAGAAGCGCAGCCCCGAGCTGGACGCCGCGGTCGCCTCGTACCGCAAGTACGTCCAGGAGCAGGCCGACGAGACCCTGCCGAAGGCCCAGGCCTTCGCCGACGCCGTCAAGGCCGGCGACCTGGAGGCCGCGAAGAAGGCCTACGCCCCCTCCCGCATCGGCTGGGAGCGCACCGAGCCGGTCGCCGAGTCCTTCGGCGACATCGACCCGAAGGTCGACGTCCGCGAGGACGGCCTGGAGGCCGGCCAGGACCCGGCCAAGGACTGGACCGGCTGGCACCGCCTGGAGAAGTCCCTCTTCCAGGACAACAAGATCGACGACAACGACAAGAAGCTCGCCGACACCCTGATCGCCGACCTGACCGAATGGCAGAAGAAGGTCGGCCAGGCCGAGATCACCCCCACCTCCATGGCCAACGGTGCCAAGGAGCTGCTCGACGAGGTCGCCACCGGCAAGGTGACGGGCGAGGAAGAGCGCTACAGCCACACCGACCTGGTCGACTTCAAGGCCAACGTCGAGGGCGCCCAGAAGTCCTACGAGCTCCTCAAGGCGGTCACCGCCAAGAACGACCCGGAGCTCGCCAAGCAGCTGGACACCCAGTTCGCCGCGATGAACACCCTCCTGGACAAGTACCGCGCCGACAAGAACACCTACGAGTTCACCTCGTACGACAAGGTCGGCGAGGCCGAGCGCAAGGAGCTCTCCGACGCCGTCAGCGCGCTGGGCGAGCCGCTCTCCAAGCTGGCCGCCGCGGTCGTCAAGTAGTCCAGAGCCAGGCAGAGGCGGGAGAAGCAACATGACCGACCAGGTGTCGGAAGAGACCACCGGCGCCGCGGGCGCCGCGGGCGCGCCCTCGCGCCGTGCCGTGCTCGGCTGGGGCGGCGCGGGGCTGGCGGTCGGAGCTGCCGCCGCCGGCGGCGCGGTCGCCGCGTTCGGCAGCGGCTCGGACATCTCCCCGGCGGCCTCCGCCGGGGCGGCGGTGCCCTTCCACGGCGAGCACCAGGCCGGCATCGCGAGCGCCGTCCAGGACCGGCTGCACTTCGCGGCCTTCGACGTGAAGACGAAGAGCCGCGACGAGCTGGTCGCGCTCCTCAAGGAGTGGACGGCCGCGGCCCGGCTGATGACGGCCGGCCTGCCGGTCGGCGACGTGTTCGAGGGCGCGCCCGAGGCGCCGCCCACCGACACCGGCGAGGCCCTCGGCCTCAAGCCCTCCCGCCTCACGCTGACCATCGGCTTCGGCCCGGGGCTGTTCGCCAAGGACCGCTTCGGCCTGGAGGGCAAGCGCCCCGGGGCCCTGGTGGACCTGGAGCTCTTCCCCGGCGACAACCTGGACCAGGCCCGCTCCGGCGGCGACCTGTGCGTCCAGGCCTGCGCCGACGACCCGCAGGTCGCCGTGCACGCCATCCGCCAGCTGGCCCGCATCGGCTTCGGCAAGGTCGCCGTCCGCTGGTCGCAGCTCGGCTTCGGCAAGACCTCCTCGACCACGCCCGACGAGCAGACCCCGCGCAACATGATGGGCTTCAAGGACGGCACCCGGAACATCTCGGGCACCGACAAGGCCGCCCTGGACAAGCACGTGTGGGTCGGCGCGGGCGACGGCAGCGACTGGCTGACCGGCGGCTCGTACCTGGTCGCCCGGCGCATCCGGATGAACATCGAGATCTGGGACCGCACCCCCCTGCAGGAGCAGGAGGACATCTTCGGCCGCGACAAGGGCGAGGGTGCCCCCGTGGGCAAGTCCAAGGAGCGCGACGAGCCGTTCCTGAAGGCGATGAAGCCGGAGGCGCACGTGCGCCTCGCGCACCCCGACAGCAACGACGGGGCGACGATCCTGCGTCGCGGCTACTCCTTCACCGACGGCACGGACGGCCTGGGCCGCCTCGACGCGGGCCTGTTCTTCCTGGCCTACCAGCGCGACGTCCGCAAGGGCTTCATCCCGATCCAGCGCCAGCTGGCGAAGTCGGACGTCCTGAACGAGTACATCCAGCACGTGGGTTCGGCGATCTTCGCCGTCCCGCCGGGCGTCCGCGACAAGGACGACTGGTGGGGCCGGTCCCTGTTCGCCTAGTCCCCGCCGGAGAGGAAACGCCGTGTTCGGCAACTATCTGATCGGCCTGCGCGAGGGGCTGGAGGCCAGCCTGGTCGTCTGCATCCTCGTCGCGTACCTGGTCAAGACCGGGAACCGGGCCGCCCTGCGCCCGGTCTGGCTCGGCATCGGAATCGCCTGCGGGCTTTCGCTCACCTTCGGCGCGCTGCTGGAGTTCGGCACGCAGGAGCTGACCTTCGAGGCGCAGGAGCTGCTCGGCGGCAGCCTGTCGATCATCTCGGTGGGCCTGGTGACGTGGATGGTCTTCTGGATGAAGCGCACCGCGCGGCACCTGAGGGCCGAGCTGCACGGCAAGCTCGACTCGGCGCTCGCCATGGGCACCGGCGCGCTGGTCGCCACCGCCTTCCTGGCGGTGGGCCGCGAGGGCCTGGAGACGGCGCTGTTCGTGTGGGCGTCGGTCCGCGCGAGCGGCGAGGGCTCCTCGGCCCCCCTGATCGGCGTGCTGCTGGGCATCGCGACCGCGATCGTCCTCGGCTGGCTGTTCTACCGGGGCGCCCTGAAGATCAACCTGGCGAGGTTCTTCAAGTGGACCGGCGGGATGCTGGTGGTCGTGGCCGCGGGCGTGCTCGCGTACGGGGTCCACGACCTCCAGGAGGCCGGCTTCCTCGGGGGCCTGAACGACAAGGCCTTCGACATCAGCTCGGTGATCGCGCCGGACAGCTGGTACGGGGTGCTGCTGAAGGGCGTCTTCAACTTCCAGCCGGACCCGACCGTCCACCAGCTGGTGGTGTGGGCCCTGTACCTGGCGGTCGTGCTGACGCTGTTCCTCCTCCCGGCCCGCCCGCCCGCCCCGGCGGAGGCGCCGGCCCCGGCGGCGTCGGCGAGCGGTCCCGCCAAGGACTGAGCGGTCCCACGGAACGGCCCGGCCGCCTCCCCCTCGGGGGAGGCGGCCGGGCCGTTCCGCGTGCGGCGGCCGCGTCAGGGGATGCGGACGGCCGCGCCGGCGACCCGTACGCGGGGGTCGCCGGCGTGCAGCGCCGAGTTCGAGCACGACCCCGGCGGGGCCGGGCCCCGCTCAGCCGCGGCCGATGTACGGCATCGCGGTGGCCATCACCGTCGCGAACTGCACGTTGGCCTCCAGCGGGAGCTCCGCCATGTGCAGCACGGTGCGGGCCACGTCGGCGGCGTCCATCACCGGCTCCACCGCCAGCTGACCGTTGGCCTGGAGGATGCCGGTCTGCATGCGCTCGGTCATCTCGGTGGCCGCGTTGCCGATGTCGATCTGTCCGCAGGCGATCCGGTACGGGCGCCCGTCGAGCGACAGGGACTTGGTCAGGCCGGTCATGGCGTGCTTGGTCGCGGTGTAGGCGATGGAGTTCGGGCGCGGGACGTGGGCGGAGATGGAGCCGTTGTTGATGATCCGGCCGCCCTGCGGGTCCTGTTCCTTCATCGCGCGGAACGCCGCCTGTGCGCAGAGGAAGGAGCCCGTCAGGTTGACGTCCACGACCTGGCGCCAGGCCTCGTACGAGATGTCCTCCAGCGGGACCCCCGCGGGGCCGAAGGTGCCGGCGTTGTTGAAGAGCAGGTCGAGCCGCCCGTACCGCTCCCGTACGGCCTCGAACAGCGCGGCGACGTCCTGCGGGTCGCTGACGTCGGCCGGTACGGGCAGCACGTCCGCCCCCGCTCCGGCCGCGGCGGCCGTCTCCTCCAGGGGCCCGGTGCGGCGTCCGGCCACGGCCACCGACCAGCCCGCGCCGGCCAGGGCCAGGGCCACGGAGCGGCCGATCCCGGAGCCGGCTCCGGTCACTACAGCGGTCTTCTTCGCGGGTGCGCTCATGGGGCCGCAGGGTACGTCACAGCGCACATCCGTTCTGGGACGTTCCGACAGCTGAGAGCATGGGTCGGTCAGGGGTGCATAAAGCAGATGAAAAGACTGGAGTTCCGCATGTCGGAGAGCGGCCCCTCGACGGCCCCCTCGCACGGGCCGTCGCCCCACCCGTCGCCCGATCCCTCCCCCGGTCCCTCCCCCGTTCCGGCACCCCGTCCGGGCCCCCGTCAGGACCCCGGGCCGTCGTCGCCCGCCGCGACGTCCCGGAAGGCACCCGCCGCCGCCCCCCTGACGGCCGCGCGCCGCACCGGCCTGCTGGTCACCTTCATCCTGGGCGGCCTCACCGCCCTCCCCCCGCTGTCCATGGACATGTACCTCCCGGCCCTGCCCGAGGTCACCGCCGCCCTGCACAGCCCCGCCGCGACCGTCCAGCTCACCCTCACCTCCTGCCTCGCCGGCATGGCGCTCGGTCAGCTGGTCATCGGCCCGATGAGCGACAAGTGGGGCCGCCGCAGACCGCTGCTGACCGGCATGGCCGTCTACGTGCTCGCCACCGCGATCTGCGCCCTCGCCCCGAGCGCCGACCTGCTCATCGCCTTCCGGCTGCTCCAGGGCCTGGCCGGCGCGGCCGCCATCGTGATCGCCCGGGCCGTCGTGCGCGACCTGTACGAGGGCGTCGAGATGGCCCGCTTCTTCTCCACCCTGATGCTGATATCCGGCACCGCCCCGATCATCGCCCCGCTCATCGGCGGCCAGGTGCTCCGGTTCGCCGACTGGCGCGGGGTCTTCGTCGTCCTCACCGCCGTCGGCCTCGCGCTCACCCTCGTGGTGTGGCGCAGCCTCGGCGAGACGCTGCCGCCCGAGCGCCGCCAGACCGGCGGGGTGGGCGCCGCGCTGCGGACCATGCGCGGGCTGCTCGCCGACCGGGTCTTCGCCGGCTACACCCTGGCGGGCGGCTTCGCCTTCGCGGTGCTCTTCTCCTACATATCCGCCTCGCCCTTCGTGGTGCAGCAGATCTACGGGGCCTCCCCGCAGGCCTTCAGCCTGCTGTTCGGCCTGAACTCCGTCGGGCTCATCATCGTCGGCCAGATCAACGGCAAGCTGCTGGTGGGCCGGGTCAGTCTGGACAAGGCCCTTGCCACCGGGCTCGCCGTCATCACCGCCGCCTCCGTCACCCTGCTGCTCATGTCCACCGGGGTGTTCGGGAAGGCCGGGCTGGTGCCCGTCGCCGCCGCGCTGTTCGTACTGATGTCGGCGATGGGCCTGGTCCTGCCGAACACCAACGCGCAGGCCCTCATGCGCACCCCGCACGCCGCCGGATCGGCGTCCGCGCTGCTGGGCACCTCCTCCTTCCTGGTCGGGGCGGTCGCCTCGCCGCTGGTCGGGATCGCGGGCGAGGACACGGCGGTGCCCATGGCGCTCGTGCAGCTCAGCTGCTCGCTGCTGGCGGTGGCCTGCTTCCTCGGGATGTGCCGGCCCTGGCGGACCCGGGAGCCCATGGCCGTGCCCGCGGCAGCGGGCGCACCGGGCGCACCCGGGGCGGGCTCCGGGGCGCCGTAAACTTCCCGGGTGAACGCCGCACCCGCCCCCACCACCGCCGAAACCCTCCGCAGCGCCCTCGCCGGGCTGCTCGACGGGCTCCCGCCGAAGCAGGCCTCGGCCGCCGTCGAGCGCCTGATCGCCAACTACCGGGGGGACACCCCGACCGACACCCCCGTGCTGCGCGACCGCTCCGACGTGGCGGCGTACGCGGCGTACCGGATGCCGGCCACCTTCGAAGCCGTACGGTCCGCCCTGGACGGGCTGGCGGAAGCCGCGCCGGACTGGACGCCGGGCTCGCACGTGGACGTGGGCGGCGGCACGGGCTCCGCGACCTGGGCGGTGGACGCCACCTGGGACGGACCCCGCGCGACGACGGTGCTGGACTGGGCGGAGCCGGCGCTGGCGCTCGGCAAGGAGCTGGCGGGCCGCTCGTCGTCGGGGGTGCTGCGCGCGGCGGAGTGGCGCCGGGCCGTCATCGGCAGCGGGATCAGCCTGCCCGACGCGGACCTGGTGACCGTGTCGTACGTACTCGGCGAACTCACCGAGCAGGCCCGCACGGCGGTCGTCGCCGAGGCGGCCCGCGCCGGGCAGGCCGTCGTACTGATCGAGCCGGGCACGCCCCAGGGGTACCTGCGCATCCGCGAGGCCCGCGATCAGCTGCTCGCGGCCGGGATGACGGTGGCGGCGCCCTGCCCGCACGACGGGGCCTGCCCCATCGAAGTCGGGCAGGACTGGTGCCACTTCTCGGCGCGGGTCAGCCGCTCCTCCCTGCACCGGAAGGTCAAGGGCGGGTCCCTGCCGTACGAGGACGAGAAGTTCAGCTACGTCGCCGCGACCCGGTTCCCCGTGACGCCGGTCCCCTCCCGGATCACGCGCAAGCCGCAGATCCGGAAGGGGCTGGTCCTGCTGGACCTGTGCGGTCCCGAGGAGGCCGGGCTGTCCCGGGCCACCGTCACCAAGCGCCACGGCGGCCTCTACAAGACGGCCCGGGACGCCGAGTGGGGCGACGCCTGGCCGCCCGCCTCCGCCGACGCCGAGTAGGGCCTACGGCCTCAGCTCCTGCGTGCAGCACTTCACGCTGCCGCCGCCCTTGAGCAGCTCGCCCAGGTCCATCGGGATGGGTTCGAACCCCCGGTCGCGCAGCGGGGCCAGCAGCCCGGTCGCGCCCTGCGGGAGCAGTACGTGCCGCCCGTCGGAGACCGAGTTCAGGCCGAAGGCCGCCGCGTCCTCGTCCTCCACGACCAGGGCGTCCGGGAACAGCCGGCGCAGTACGGCCCGGCTGCCCTGGGAGAAGGCCGGCGGGTGGTACATGATCTCGTCGCCGTCGAGGACGCAGAGCGCCGTGTCCAGGTGGTAGTAGCGCGGGTCCACCAGGTCGAGGCCGATGACGGGGCGGCCGAAGAACTCCTGGGCCTCGTCGTGCGAGAGCGGGCTGGAGCGGAAGCCCCGGCCGGCCAGGATGTAGGTGGCGGTGACGGCGAAGTCCCCCTCGCCCTCGTTGACGTGCGAGGGCTCGTGGACGTCCTCGAAGCCGTGCGCGCGGAACCAGTCGAGGTGGATCTCCGCCTCGGCGGCGCGTTCCGGGTAGGCGAAGCGGGCGCCGAGCACCCGGCCGTCGACGACGAGCGCCCCGTTCGCGGCGAAGACCATGTCGGGCAGGCCGGGGTCGGGGACGAGGGTCTCGACGGTGTGCCCGAGGGAGAGGTAGCGGTCCCTCAGGTCTTCCCACTGGGCGTGTGCGAGGGGCAGGTCCACCGGTTTCGTGGGGTCCATCCACGGGTTGATGGAGTACGTGACCTTGAAGTGTGCGGGTGGGCACATCAGGTAGCGCCGGGGTGTGGCGTCTCTGCGCAAAGAAGGCTCCTCACGACTACGACTACGGACTCACGGTGCTGTGCGTGTGTCGAGAGAATCGTCTCTCCTCGGGGGTGGCCGCGCAGTGAACTGATCGGGTGAATTACCACAACGGCTGGAAGACGAGACGTCTCGGACCGGCTTGATACGTTGGGCCGGTGACCAAAACCCCCGACGCCACCCGCCGCAGCGACCGCTCCCGGCGCGCGATCCTCGACGCCTCCCTCGTGCTGGTCGGCGAGGTCGGCTACAACAAGCTGACCATCGAGGCCATCGCGGCCCGCGCGGGAGTCGGCAAGCAGACGATCTACCGCTGGTGGTCCTCGAAGGCCGAGGTGCTGCTGGACGCCTCGCTGGCGCTGGCCGGAGAGGCGGGCGCGGAGGCCGGCTGGACCGGCTTCCCGGACACCGGGGACCTGGCGGCGGACCTGAAGGCCGTACTGCGGGCCACGGTGGACGAGTTCGCCGACGCCCGGTACGAGGCCCCCGTGCGCGCCCTGACCGCGGCCGGGGCGACGGACCCGGAGCTGGGGGCCCGTTTCACGCAGCGGCTGCTGGAGCCGCAGCTCGCGCTGTACGAGGCCCGGTTGCGGGCGGCGCGGGAGGCCGGGCAGCTCCCGGCGGGCACCGATCTGCGGCTGACGGTGGAGATGCTGGTGGGTCCGCTGACGTACCGGTGGCTGCTGCGGACCGCGCCGTTGACGCACGGGTTCGCGGACGCGCTGGTGGACGGGGTGCTGGCCGGCGTGGGATACGTCACCGCCGGGCGCCGGGAGGGCCGGTGACACCGGCACGGCCGAGAACCATATGGCCTGATTGTGTGGTTATGTGGGGATCTCGATCGGGGAGTCCGTTCGGGGGGTGCGGTCACCCGGCGCTCCCGATGGTGGGACCATGGAATGGTCTGCCGGGGCAACGGTGAGGTGAGGGGATAGATGGGGTCTGAGTCCGGCCGCGTCAAACGCGGCGAGCAGAGCAGGATTTCCCAGTGGCTGCGCCGCCGCTCGAAACCCGCCCCCGAGGACCCCGGCAAGGAGCGCGAAGCGCTCCTGCTCGCCGTCGCCGCCGCCGGACTCCCCCTCGCCCCAGCCGCCCATCCCTCGGGATACCGGTGTTCGTGCGACCGCATCGGCTGTCCCACGCCCGGCCGGCACCCCGTCTCCTTCGCCTGGCAGACCCAGTCGACCACCGACCGCGCGCAGATCGAGCGTTGGGCCCGCAACCAGCCCCAGGCCAACTTCATCACCGCGACGGGCATGGTGCACGACGTCCTGGACGTCCCCCTGGAGGCCGGCCGCAGCGCGCTGGAGCGCCTGCTGGCCGCGGGCATCGAGGTCGGCCCCGTCGCCGAGTCCGGCGGCACCGGCGACCAGGCCCGGATGCTCTTCTTCACGGCGACCCGCGGTACGCCGGAGGACGAGGACGAATGGTGGCCCTGCGAACTGGACTGCCACCCCGAGACGATGGACGAACACCCCGGCCTGCGCTGGCACTGCCGCGGCAGCTACGTCCTGCTCCCCCCGGCGGCCCTCCCGGGCGACCACTCGGTGACCTGGCTGCGCGACGTCCGCCACCCGCTCCCGGACCCGCTGACCCTCCTGGAAACCCTGACGGACGCCTGCGCCCAGTACGCGGGCGCGCTGGACCAGACCCCGGCCGCGGTGGCCTGGCCGCCGGGCCGCTAGCCGCCGCGTTCCTCCTCCTTGACGCGCCGCTCGCGCGGTGCGGCGCCCGGGCGCCTTACCGGCTTCGCGCCGCTGCGACAGCCTCCGGCCGTCGGAGCGGGCCGAAGCCCGGGAAGCGCCCCGGCGCCGAGCGGTGCGAGGGCCGCGTGAAGAAGGAGGGCTCAGTGGATCTGGGTGACGATCACGTCGAGGGACCAGGCCTTCGCCGGCTTCGCGGGGGCCCCGGCCTCCACCACGTAGCCGAGGTCGCGCAGGGCCGTCACCAGCTCCGCCGGGGACGCCGGGACGGCGCCGGCGAGCAGCAGGTCGCGTACCAGGCGGCCCTTGGTGGCCTTGTTGAAGTGGCTCACCACCGACCGCTTCTCCACCCCGTCCACCACCTGCGAGTGCAGCACCCGCACCGTGGCGGTGCGGCCCGCCGTCTCCCCCTTCGGCTTCCACGCGGACGCGTACGCCGACGAGCGCAGGTCCAGCACCAGCCCGTCCCCCGCCGCCTGCGGCATCACCTCGGCCATCGGCGTGCGCCAGTACGCGCCCAGCGCGCCCAGCCCCGGCAGCTTGACCCCCATCGAGCAGCGGTAGGAGGGGATGCGGTCCGTCACCCGGACCGCGCCCCACAGCCCGGAGAACACCAGCAGCGTCCGCTCGGCCAGCCCCCGCGCGGGCGCCGGCAGCCCCGCCAGGTCCAGGGCGTCGTAGAGCACACCGGTGTAGATCTCCCCTGCCGGGCGGGCCGGTGCCGAGCGCAGGGCGGCGTTCTTCGCGACCTCCCCGCGCAGGCCCTCGCTGAGCCCGAGCACCTCGCGCGCCTTCACCTCGTCCCCCGCGCACAGCTCGACGAGCTCCTCCAGGACGGCCGCCCGCGCGGGGGCCAGGCCCGGCAGCGACAGGGCCGCGGGGTCGAGCGGTGCGCCGGAGCCGCCGGCGGCCTTTCCCTCGGAGGGCGGCAGCAGCACGAGCACGGTGGTTCTCCTTCAGACGACGCGGCGCAGGGGATGCGGCCCCCGGGCCAGGGTAGACGGCCCGCCGCCGCCCGGTCACAGGCGAACGGCCACGGCCGCACCCCGGCCGCTGGGGGCCGGGGGCGGGCCGTGGCCGCCGGTGGGGGGTCTCGTGGGGGGGGCTGGTGCGGCCGGATCAGCCGCAGGAACCGGTGAGCCGGGTGACCCCGACCCACACCTCGCCGTTCCAGTTGATGTTGACGTTGGTGCCGCCCGAGCCCATGGTGTGGCTGGCCCACACGGCGCCGGAGCCGTTGTAGACGACGAAGTTCCCGTCGCTCTGGTAGACGGCCCGGTTCCCGCCGCTGCCGTAGGTGTGGGAGGCCCAGCACACGCCCCAGTTGGTGCCGTACAGCACCAGGTTGCCGTCGGTCTGCATCACGAGCCGGGCGTATCCGTACCGGGTGCTGCTCTCGATCTGGCTGCCCGCCCACAGGGTGGAGCCCCGGTCGAGGTGGTCGCTGGTGACACCCGTGGCACCCGTGGCACCCGTGGCATCGGCGGAGGACGTACCGGCGAAGCCCAGCAGTGACGTCACGGCCAGTGCCAGCGCTGCTGCTGCGGTCCTGCCTCGTTGCATGATCGAGCCTCTCGTGTCGCGGACGGTGCTGCGGACGAGCCGACTCTCCGACGCGCCGCCGCACCCCGTCCACGTCTTTCGAACCTCTTCGAAAGACGTGGACGCGGCCTCATCCGCGCAGTAGAAGGGTTCCCAGGGAAGTCGCCCGGTGGAGGACCGTGTTCCGGTGCCGGGTCGAGCTGATCAGGCCCGCCGCGCGCAGCACGGTGGTGTGGTGGCTGACCGACGCCTGCGACATTCCCAGCAGACGGGCGAGTTCCGAAGTGCTGTGCGGAGTCTCCGAAGTGGACCGCAGGATTGCCGTCCGGGTGCGGCCCATCAGGGGGCCGAGCCTTTCTCCCGCGCGGGCGTCCGGGGAATCCGTACGCCGCGCCGGATAAGTGAGCACGGGTGGGAGTTCCGGGTCGAACAGCGATACCGGGTTACGGGTGCGGAACATCGTGGGGACGAGGAGCAGCCCCCGCCCGTTCAGGTGCAGTTCCTGATTGACCGAGTACTGGACTTCGAGGACGGGCGGTTTCCACCGCATGCCCGGTCCGAGGCCCGACAGGACGGCTTCGATTCCCGATTCGGCCGCGAGTTTCGCCTGCGCTGCGTACTCCGCCCGCACCGTGCTCCGCATCGCCGGCTCCAGGGGCGCCAGTGCCGCCGCGTGGTAGCCGCGCAGGGCCCGGGCCAGGTCCCGTACCGCGTCGGGGCGGCCGGCGGCGAGGTCACCCGTCCAGCCGGGCAGGGTGCCGCCCGCCGCGAGGACGGCCAGGTCGGCGCGGAGGTGGCGGGCGGGGGTGGCGCTGAGGGTGTCCAGGGCGGGCTCGATCCCGAGCGTCCCGTCGGGCGGGGTGAGGAAGTCGGGGAAGTACCCGTGCGGGCGGACGAGCGGGAACAGCGTCCGCAGGTTCCCGGCCTGCCGGGAAAGGACGTCGCGGCCCCAGCACTCGGCAGCCGGGCTCCGCGGGCGGTGCTGCAACGCGCGCAGGCTCAATACCGTCTCCCAAAGGGGATCAGGCCGGCTGGCCACGCTCGTGCGGACCAGGTCGGCTCCCGTGAAATGAATGCGCAACAGCATGCCCGCCCCGTTTTTCCGAGTTCGAATGAAATTCGAATGAATGTGGGTGTGGATGGTTCCGCCAATGGGCCGCCGGCCCCTCCCCCGGGCCGGTAAACCGCTCACCACATTGCGCCCCGGCCGCGCCCCACATTCCAGGCGGTTTCACGCCGTCATACGGAACCATTTCCACGCCGCGTTCCGCCGCGCGGCGGGTTTCGCGGCCCGCGCGGATCCGCCGGACTCGGCCTACGCTCGGTCCATGCCACGCCGTCACATGCACATGGCCGGACCGGACGGGGCGGTCCTGCGC
The DNA here is from genome assembly GCF_055575955.1 of Streptomyces sp. NPDC033966. Lineage (NCBI taxonomy): Bacteria > Bacillati > Actinomycetota > Actinomycetes > Kitasatosporales > Streptomycetaceae > Streptomyces > Streptomyces sp. NPDC033966. The sequence goes on from NZ_JBVIRQ010000004.1 coordinate 566,272, forward strand.
GCCGCGCTGGGCGCCCTGCGGACGCGACTGGGCGTGCCCGGATCCTTCCCGGCCGAGGTGCTCGCCGAGGCCGAGCGGGCGGCCGCCGCTCCCCGGCTGCCGTCCGAGGACCTGACCGGCCTCCCCTTCTTCACCGTCGACCCGCCCGCCTCCGTGGACCTCGACCAGGCCATGCACCTGGCGAAACGGTCCACCGGCGGCTACCGCGTCCACTACGCCATCGCCGACGTCGCCGCCTTCGTCAGCCCGGGCGGCGCCCTCGACGCCGAGGCCCACCGCCGGGTGACCACCCTGTACTTCCCCGACGGCAAGGTCCCCCTGCACCCGGCCGTGCTCTCCGAGGACGCGGCCAGCCTGCTGCCCGACCGGACCCGCCCGGCCCTCGTATGGCGGCTGGACCTGGACTCCGACGGCCGGGTCGAGACCACCGACGTCCGCCGGGCCCTGGTGCGCAGCCGCGCCAAACTCGACTACGACGGCGTGCAGAAGGCCATCGACACCGGCACCGCCGAGCCCTCCCTGGCCCTGCTGAAGGACATCGGAACCTTGCGCGAGGCCCTGGAGGCCGAGCGCGGCGGCGTCTCCCTGAACGTCCCCGAGCAGGAGGTCGTCGAGCACGACGGCTCGTACAGCCTGGCCTACCGGGCCCCGCTCCCGGCCGACGGCTGGAACGCCCAGGTCTCGCTGATGACCGGCATGGCGGCCGCCGAGCTGATGCTCGCCTCCGGCACCGGCATCCTGCGCACCCTCCCCGCCGCCCCCGACGGGGCGGTCGGGCGGCTGCGCCGGGCGGCCAAGGCCCTGCGGATCGACTGGCCGCACCACGTCCCGTACGCGGCGCTGGTCCGCTCCCTCGACCCGCACGTCCCGGCGCACGCCGCCTTCCTCCAGGAGTGCACGGCCCTGCTGCGCGGCGCCGGCTACACGGTCTTCACCGGCGGCCGGATCCCGGACCCCGCCCTGCACGCGGCGGTCGCCGCCCCGTACGCGCACTGCACCGCCCCGCTGCGCCGGCTCGCCGACCGCTACGCCGGCGAGCTGTGCGTGGCGGTGGTGGCGGGGGCGGAGCCCCCGGCCTGGGCGGTCGAGGCGCTGGAGGCGCTGCCGCACGAGATGGCGGAGGGCACCCGGCTGGCCAACTCGGTCGAGCGGGAGTGCGTGGACCTGGTGGAGGCGGCACTGCTCAAGGACCGCGTCGGCGAGAGCTTCGAGGCGACGGTCATCGACGTGAAGGAACAGGAGCCGAAGGTCGGGACCGTCCACCTGGAGGAACCGGCCGTGGTGGGACGGGTCGAGTCGCGGACGGAGCGGCTGCCGCTCGGGGAGCGGATCCGGGTCAGGCTGACCCAGGCCGACCCGGGCACCGCGAAGATCCTCTTCGCCCCGGCGTAGCGCCCGGGGGACGGGCCGCGCGGACGGCCTCGCGGACGGGCCTCGGGTACGGGCATCGGGTACGGGCATCGCGGACGGGGCATCGCGGACGGCCTCGGGTACGGGCATCGCCGCTGGTATGGCCGTCGGCGGGCGGCTCTGCCATCATCTGCGCACCCCGCGGCGCCCCCGGCCGCGCGAACCCCGGGAGGCCCGGAGTTGGGTGCCCCCGAACGGCCCGCCGGGCCATGTCCCGCCGGGCCCCGCCCCGCCGGAGCCCCGGCCCCGGCCCCGGCGCCGGCGCCGCCGGTGCGCCGGCCCGCCGCCGTGCTGCGCCCGCACATCGTGAACTACACCGGCTTCGACACCCGTTTCGCCGCGCCGCGGCGGCGCCTGGAGCTGCCCACCGGCTTCGTCACCCTGGTCTTCACCTTCGACGACGGCCTGTGGGTGACCCGCGGCGCCGAGCTCGCCACCGCCCGGCTGTGGCCCGCCGCCGCCTCCCGCGCCCTGATCGGCGGCCCCCGAACCGGCCCCGTGATCGGGGTGCACGCGGGCGCGGTGCACGGGCTGGAGGTGAACATGAGCCCGCTCGGCGCGTACCGGCTCTTCGGGGTGCCGATGGCGCACTTCGGGCAGGGCCCGGTGGACCTCGCCGAGGTGTTCGGGCCGGGCGGGCGGCAGCTGGCCGACCGGCTCCGCGCCGCGGACGGCTGGAACGCCCGCTTCGACCTGCTCGACTCCGTCTTCGCGGCCCGCCTGGACCGGGGCCCGGCCGCCGCCCCCGAGGTGCGCGGCGCGCTCGCCCGGCTGTGGGCGGACACCGGCCCGGGTGCGCCGGCCCGGGCGGGCGCGGAGGCCGGCTGGAGCGCACGCCGGCTGCGGGCCCGGTTCCGGGAGGAGGTGGGGCTGCCGCCCAAGGCCGTGGCCCGGCTGTTCCGGCTCCAGCACGCACTGCGCCGGCTCGCGGCCGGGACGCCCCCGGCCGAGGTGGCGGCCGCCTGCGGCTACCACGACCAGGCGCACCTGGGCCGGGAGGTGAAGGCCATGACGGGCCTGCCGCCCGCCCGGTTCGCGCTGCTGCGCGGCGGCCTCCCGCCGGGCTCGGCGCTCGACCGGGTGCCGGGCCGCATCACGAGCGTGCTGCTCCCGCCGCCGGACTGAGGCCGGGCGGGGCCGTTTTGTACAAGACAGGGCCCGGCCGGCTTGTCACGCTCGGCGTACGACTCCTCCTCCCCCCGGAGAGTCCCCACGCAGTGCGGCAGCCCGTCACGGGGGTGCGGGTTGCCGCAGTGCGGCCACCAGCGCGCGGGGGTCGTCGGCGTGGAAGCGGATCGTACGGGCCCTGGCCCGGGCGCCGAGCGGCCGGCGGAAGTCCAGCGGGCGGTTCAGCTCCAGGGTGACGGTCGTCTGGCTGCCCACGACCAGGTCGAGCACCCCGTCCCCGGAGAGGGTGACGAGCCGCCCCTCGGGGTAGCGGCGCTCCACCCGGGCCGATGCCACCGCTTCCGGCGGGACGGTGAGGTCGAACAGCGCCCCGTAGCGGATCCGCAGCGACCCGTCCGCCCGCAGCACGTGCGGCCGGGTCACGCAGGCGGCGTGCAGGGCGAGGACCAGCAGCACCCCGTAGACGTCGAGGACGAGCACCACGCGGTGCACGACGGGCCAGGGGATGAGCACGGCCAGGGCGACGGTCTCGATCACCGACACGAAGAGGAACCCGTACATCGTGGCCGTCTGCGGTCCGGTGTACGCGGCGCCGAGGTCGCCGGGTCCCACGCCGTGCCTGCGGCGCACGACCCACCGGCCGAGGGAGGCGGCGGCCCGCAGCTCGTGCAGCAGCAGCCGCAGCACCGCCTCGGGCACGACGGCCCGTGCGGCCCGCCGCCAGGAGCCGGTGCGCCTCCGCAGCGAGCACAGCACCCAGGCCTCCAGCAGCAGTACCGCGAGCACCAGTACCTCGGCGGCGGCCGTGGCCCACCCGGGCGGGCGCACCCCGGCCGCGAGGCACAGCACGAGGGCCAGCTCGCCGGGTACGACGGCGCAGGCCGCGATCCGCGCGGCGCGTACGGCGCTCATGCCCGCCCCTTGCCCACGAAGGCTTCCATCACCAGGCGTACGACCTCCGCCTGAGCGGGGGCGTACTCGGCGAGCAGCGCCTCCCCGAACCCGGCCACGGCCGGCCCGTCGGACGGGATCGCGTCGAAGACCGCGTCCGGGACGGCGGCCACCATGGCCTCCGCGAGCGGCCCGATCCGGGGGTCGTCGGCGGGGGCGTCGGCCAGCTCGTCCAGCCGCTCGTACAGTGCGAGCACGGCGGGATCGGCGGCCAGTGGACCGAGCAGGGCGTAGACCTCCTCCCCGACGCCACCGGTGGCGTCGAGCAGGGTCAGGTGCTCGCGGTCCTTCGCGGCGGCCGGCGAGTCCGTCGCCGGGGCCTTCGCCAGCAGCGCGGCCAGCGCCGGCGAGACGGGCTCGCCCTCCCCCGGCCCGGCGGCGAGCAGCACGGCCAGCCGGCGCCGGCGCTCGGCCAGCCCGGCCTCCTGCCGCGCCAGGTCGGCGTCCAGCTCCCGGAGTACGTCGGCCAGCTCGCGCCCCGCGTCGTCGGCGAGGACGTCCCGCACCTCGTCCAGGCTCAGCCCGAGCTCGGTCAGCCGGCGCACCCGGGCCAGCAGCACGGCGTCGCGCACGGTGTAGGCCCGGTACCCGTTGGGGCGCCGCTCCGGCTCCGGGAGCAGCCCGACATGGTGGTAGTGCCGGATCGCCCTGGTGGTGAGCCCGACGAGCGCGGCGATCTCTCCGATCCGCATGCCCCTCAGTAGAAACCCTGCCGCTGCGTCAAGGTCAAGGCGGCGCGGACAGCCGGTAGCATGGTCGGCACGACAGACGAGTCGGCCGGGCGGCCGCGTCGGGGTCCCCGGATCCCGCCGAGGAACGTCCGGGCTCCACAGGGCAGGGTGGTGGGTAACGCCCACCCGGGGTGACCCGCGGGACAGTGCCACAGAAAACAGACCGCCGGGGGCTTCGGCCTCCGGTAAGGGTGAAACGGTGGTGTAAGAGACCACCAGCGCCTGAGGTGACTCAGGCGGCTAGGTAAACCCCACCTGGAGCAAGGTCAAGAGGATCCGTCCCCGGACGGGTCTGCGCGAACGCTTGAGGGCTGCCCGCCCGATGTTCGCGGGTAGACCGCACGAGGCCGGCGGCAACGCCGGTCCTAGATGGATGGCCGTCTCCCCGGCGACCGCGAGGTCTCCGGGTGACAGAACCCGGCGTACAGGCCGACTCGTCTGTCCCACCCTCTTCTCGGGGGTGGGAACCCGCCTCCCACCTGCGATAACGCGGTGGCGGCCTGTCGGCCCTACTCTGTCACTGCACCCTCCGGTGCGAATCCGGTACGAATGCGGTCCGGCCGATCTTGCGGCTTTGCCATCGCCGCGCCTTCAGCTTCCAGTTCGCGGGCGCGCTGGCCCCCTCCCCGCAGCCGGGCGACAGGGGCAGCCAAGATGTTTCCTCCGTGGCCCGGATCCGGGGCTGGAACCTGTATGTCGGTTCGCTGCCGCTTCCTGCCGAGGGCCAGCCCGTGCCCGTCCCCACGGTGCCGACGGCCCCGAGCCTGGTCCTGACGACGCCGGACACGGAGACGGTCCTGGGCGGCTATTACGTCCCCGCCCCGCCCCCCCCGTTCCGCCGGCCCCGCAGGGGCTCCCGATCTGGACGCGCATCGCACCCAGCACGGCCTACGCGATCCAGATCGCGGCCATCGGCCTGGACGGGACGGAGGGCCCCAAGTCGGCCGTCCTCCAGCTCCAGACCGGGGACGTCCTCCCGTCGGAAACGCTCGTGCCCCTGGCGGCACCCACCAGCCTCGCCTTCCAGCGCGGCAGCGCGGTTCCCTCCAGCGCCGCACCGGGCCCGTTCCTGCTGGAGTTCGCAGCTGTACCAGGGGCCACCTCCTACGAGGTGTACGCCAACCGGTTCCCTTATGAAAGGCGACGTCCTCGTGGGCGTCGCTCCGCAGGCTGTGGTGGACTCACAGAAGCCGATCAGGGTCACCACCAGCACGATCTCCACCCCTGGCTACATCGCGCTGAAGGTGCGCGCGGTGGCACCCCGAAGCCCTCTGGGAGGTGTGACTCACAGCCCGTTCAGCGCGCCCCTGACCACGGTTCTCGGTGGTCAGGCCGCCGAGTCCACCAGGACTTGATGCGGGATACGACGAAGCCCCGCTCCTCGGTCCTGCTGGGGTTACGGCTTTCGGTGGCGGCCGGGCCGTTTCTTCTGCGACGGCTGCTCCGACTTCAATTGCGGGGCGGGGAGCGGGTTCATGTACCGGCGGGCCGCCGCGTAGTTGTCCACCGTGGTGAGCGGCTGCCAGGCGAAGCCGTCCCATTCCAAGATCAGGCGCGGGGCGTCGGGGTCGAGGTGGGCCGCCCTCCCGGGCCCAGGAGCGAGGGTGATGGCTTTGAGTTCGCCCGGCTTCCGCAGGCGGCCTTCTCGGCGCGCGGCCCAGCGGTCAAGGGGTTCGTCCTCGGGGTTCACGTCGTACCTCCCTGGAGCAGGGGCAGCACCTTACCGAAGCCAGACAGCACGAAGCCCCGTTCCCCGGGGCTGTGGGGGCGGGGCTGGGGTCTTGGCTGCGCCCTCCTCAACGTGGAACCTGTGGGCGGTGGGATACCGTGCGCAGAGCCTGGTCACGGGCGCGGAATCCGAAGCTGACGAGGATGACGCGCTCCCCGGGGCCCAGGGACGTCCGGCCATGCGGGGTGAGCGCGCCGTCGAACACAACGCAGTCTCCCGGTGCGAGATCACATGCGCGGTAGCCGTCGGCGGTGATGAAGACGGTGCAGCTCGCGGTGGTGGCTGCGGTGGGGCGCTCGTGCTTGAGACACAGGATCAGGTTGGCCTCGCCGAAGCCGAATTCGTCCAGGTGGAAAGCGAGGAACTGCCCCTGGTCCAGGTAGGCGATGAAGACGCCGGTGTGGGGCTGCTCGACCTCCAGGCCGGTTGACCGTGCGACGACTGCAGCCAGGTCTACCTCGCTCGCGAAGCGGTTCGCGGCGTCGCCGACGGCCGCGTTCCACTTGCCGTTGTGCAGGTAGCCCTCGGTGGCCAGGGCCTTCTCCGCCTCCTGCGCCATCGCGGAGATCAGCTCGACGGGGAACTGAGCCCGCAGGCGCTGGGGTCGAAGGCGTTCGTGCTGGGCGAGCGTGTACACCGCGTCTCGGATCAGGGGGAAGTCGCCGTTCCACCGGTCCGTGGTGTGGGTAGATGTGCGGGCCTGGAGCCATGAGGTCCACCCGCTACTCCACCGGCTCGATTCCACAGGGGCGGCCGTGGGTACGCCGGCGTCGGCCTGGCCCAGCAGCAGCTCGACACGGTCAACGGCGGCCTGCGTGGACTCGATCAGATCGTCGTCACCCTTGGCCTGCCGAAGGCGGAGCGCCTCCTGGAGGCAGGCACGGGCCGGGACGAGGTCGCCCTGTTCCATCAGGTGCTTGGCGAAGTGCTGGAGGGCGAAGTCGAGGAGGTCGGGCTGCTGGGCGCGGGCGGTGTCCAGGGCGGTGCGGTAGAGCGTGTCTGCGGTCTGTGCCTCCCCGGCGTAGCGGTACGCGTCCCCGAGGTTGAGCTGCGTTGCGATGACGGCGCGGGTATTGCCGCTGGCTGTGGCGAGGTCCAGGGCCTGCCGCAGGAAAGCGCGGGCGCTGGGGTAGTCGCCCAGCGCGAGCGAGGCGATGCCGCTCCACCGGGTCAGCACGCGCTGCTTGTCCGTATCCGTTGCGTGGCCCCGAAGTTCCTCGCGGAGCCCGGCGGCGGCGGTCGTCAGTGCGTCCCGGTCGGTGGGGACCATGCGCAGGTTCTCGTCCTGGGTGATGAGGTGCTGGAGCACTCGCCCCTCCGAAGGTCGGTCTGGTGGATGAGTTCTACAGCTGGTCGGTCTGGTGGCGCAGGCCCGTCAGCAGCTCCGTGCCGTGCTCGGTGAAGTGCTCGCCCAAGAGTTCGAGCTGGCCCATCAGGTAGCGGACGGCCGGCATGCCCTCGTCGTAGGCGGCCTGGAAATGGGCGCGCTCGTTGGCGGTGAGGTCGTCGCGGTCGAGTTCGGTCCGGCGGAACCCCAGGAGCTGGTTGTAGACGCACGTCGCGTGGAAGGCCCGGTCCACCTCCCAGAACTGGTTTCGGGCGATGCCCTGTGTGGCGCGCCACGCGATCTCGATCTTGGGGGAGGTCTTGGAGTCGTAGCCGTCGGCGAAGACCTGGTGCTGGAGGATGTGGAAGCTGACCGACTGGTGCACGGCCTCGTGCAGGATGTTCTCCGCGAGGAAGAGGTGAGACGGCTCCTCGCTGACCGTGTTCGGCGGGATGTGGTGCCGCGCCTTCTCCGAGAACACGATGACGTACGGGAGCGCCGGGTCGCTGGAGCTGGTCAGCGAGGAGGTGCGGATGCCGGGCTTGATGCCCACCCACAGCAGTCCCCGGACGAACTCGCGGACGCGGGCGAAGCCGTCGGGGTGGACGGCGGCCAGGCGCTCCAGAGCCTGTGTGAGGGCCGTGCGGCGCTCGCTGGTGTGCTCCAGGATCTCGTAGTTGCTCAGGTTGATCTCGTCGGCGATCTGCGCGGGGAGTTCGGCGTCGAACCAGTCGAAGGCGGCCCCGGAGACGTGGACGGGGTCGCTGGCGAGGGCGCGGGCGTGCTCGGCGTAGGGGACGCCGGACTTCATGAGGCGCTCCATCAGGGCGAACGGCAGGGCCCGTTCGACGCCGTCCTCGCGCAGGAGCATGAGCGCGGGGTCCTGGCGGCTGAGGTCGAAGAAAGAGCCGGGCTCTACGGTGGCAGTGATCTGCACGGCGGACTCTCCTTGGTCGGGGTGGGGAATAGGAGGCGGGCCGGCCCGGCTGTCTGCTCCGAGTCGGCCCGCCATGCCGTCATTCAGGCGGCATCAGGTTCGAACTGCGGTCAGACGGCGGGCGTCTGCGGCTCGAACACCCCGTCCGGGACGGAGTGGTCCAGGCGGCGGGTCAGGGACTCGACGGCCACCTCCGGCTCGAACACATCGTCCGGAACGGAGTGGTCCAGACGTCGCGTCAGGTTGCTGACCTGGGGTGCGTTGATCATGGGAGATCCGCCCTTTCACGAAAAGTCAGCCTGCACCGCTGCGGTGCAGGGTCGTGCCCCACCTGGCCGTCGCCATGCTGTGCTGCATCCGGTCGAGGTGGGAGTCGGCCGCCCCGGGCCGTAGGAGTGCGGGGCGGGAATCTGCGGAGGTCAGCCCCGTTCGAGGCTGGAGGGGTCCTTGACCACCCACTCGACCCCACCGCCGGGAGGCCTGGCGAAGACGGCGTTGGCCATGACGACGCGGGTGGTGGGGTCTTCCCACTCGCCGATGAACTGGACGTAGCCGGTCTTGCGTTCCAACGGGTCGTAGATGGCGGTCCCCTCGCTGACCCAGCCGGGTACGGTCTGGCGCTGGCGGTCACGGCTGGGGCGGGACACGGTCACCACCCTCGATGTCGGCGCGGCGCATGAACTTCTCCCAGCCGCCGGCCGTGCGGACGCGCAAGGCCCGGCTCGGCGCCCCAGGGGCGGGCTCCTGTATGGCGGGGGTGCGTCCACTGGCTCCGGGCTTCCGGCGCGGCAGGGAGGGGGTGCTCATGGCCTTGCTCCTCTCCGACGGGGGCGCAGCGGACCGCAGGACGGCGCGAGGATGGGGCCTGCGGCCCGCTGCGTGGGGGACGTCAACGGCCTTTCCCCTTCCGGGTCCTGTCCGTTTCCGCGTCTTGAACGTACGGTCGCTGGAGACGCGATAGGACTGACTGGCGGTACGTGTTGGGGAACGGAGCGTCGTCGGGAGCTGGGCATGGCGGGTACACCGCCCGCACGGGGACGTGCGGCCACAGGAGCGATTGCGGGCTTTGTGCTGAGGCTGGCGCGGGAGAGCATCCCGCGTACGCAGGCGGCCATGGCGGAGGTCTTGGGCGTGGACCTGGGCACCTTGCAGGGCTGGGAGTCCGGTCGGCGCCCACTGGCGAACATGAAGGCCGGAGCGCTGCTGAATCTGCGGCGACGTCTTGGGGCTCTGGGTGCGGACGCGGGCGTGGTGGGGCTGTTAGATCCGGCGCTGGACGCTGACCAGATCATCGGGGCCGCCCTCGATCCGCCGGGGGAGACGGGGCTTCATCCGCTGGCGTCGTGGGTGCACACCAGGGAGACCGCGCACATGTTGGCGTGGGCCTTGACCGGTACGCCGCCGCCCGCTTTGGCGGGGCGGATCCCGGCTCCTCGCCGTGGCCCGTCTGCGTCGGCTCCGCTGCTGGGGGCGGGCGAACGAGGCCAGTTCTTCGAGCACCTGCGGGAGACCGCCGAGTCGGCCCGGCGCGGCGGGGGTGGGGTGCTGCTGCACCGGCAGGCCCTGTATCTGGCGTCGTACGACCGGGGGCCGGAGGCGGTCTCGTGGACGGCGCACGCCTTGCACGCTCGGCGGGGAGTGCTGGGCCGCCGGGGATGGTCGGAGCACTGGGCGGAAGCCCGGTCTACGGCAACGGCACTGGCCCGTCTGGGGGACCCGCAGCCGCTGCTCGACTTCATCGAGCGCTCGCTGGCCGGCGACGACACGGCGGAAGCGGCGAACCTGAATTACTGGGCGTACTGGCTTGGCGGCGTCCGCCTCCCACAGGCCGACGACGGATTCATGCGTGACCGGGACCTGACCGGCTGGGACCCAGTGACGCTGCTGCGCGGGCTGACCTACGGGCTGCACTACGCGCCCGGATACGCGGATCTCTACGCTCACACGCTGTGGGCCCTGCTGACGGCGCACCCGTGGCTGCCTCGGGCGTCGAGGCTGCTCGTTCAGGAGCTGGAGGAGCGTACCGGGCGGCTGCTGGACGGGCGGGGGATCTCCGAAAGGTCGCGGCACGAACTGAGCGCGGTGCATTACGTTTTGCGTGATCGAACCTGAGAGACCGGAGGTCACCACATGGCAGACGAGACGGCGCACGCCCAGGGCACGACCGGGTTCATCTTCGAGATGGGCGTCATGAAGCAGGCCAAGCGGACAGGGTGGTGGTTCACCGGGAACAACAACCCCGAATCCATCGCCGACCACTCGTTCCGCGTGGGCATCGTCGGCGCTGTCCTGGCCATGATGGAGGGCGTCGACCCGGCGAAGGTCGCCCTGATGTGCCTCTTCCACGACACGCAGGAAACCCGGATCGGGGACATCCCGCACATCGGGCGCCGTTACATCGACGCCGCGTCGAACGAGACCGTCACCGCCGATCAGGTCGCTCGCGCGCACCCGGCGGTCAAGGCCGGCGTGCAGCGAGTGGTGGCGGAGTACGAGGCCAACGACAGCCCCGAGGCGATCGTGGCCAAGGACGCGGACAAGCTGGAGTGCCTGGTGCAGGCCGTGGAATACCGGGCCCAGGGCAACACCCTGGTACAGGACTGGATCGACACCTCCTTGAACAGCCTCAAGACGGCGTCCGCCCGTGAGCTGGCCGAGGCCGCGCTCACGATGTCGCCGCTGGAGTGGCGCCAGACCTTCCTCGGCTGACCCCGGAAACGACGAAGCCCCCGCTTGCCGGCCGTATGCCGGGGCGGGGCAAGGTTTTGCCGGGACGGCTAGTCCAGGTCTCGCTCCTCGTAGACGGCCCGGACGATGTTCAGGCCCTTCTCGAACGGCATGTCATAGTACCGCTCCCGGTAGTGCAGGTGATTGTGCAGGCGATCGCCCCAATCGAGCGCATAGCGCTCCAGCCGCGCCGCTGTGACCAGACCCGGGGACGCCCAGCCGTTGAGCAGGGCGTACCCGTGGGGCGTCGCGTTCAGACAGTGATCGTTGACGCGGGTGACGAGATCCGTCGTGTGCCCGAACATGACGTACTGGCGAGTCGGACCCTGGAATTCCAACACGTAGAGCCTGTCGGCTCGTGGCCTCTCCGGTTCTACGTATCGCTTCAGGTGGTCCCGCACGAGACTCTGGATCACCTGGACGAACTCGGTGAGCGGGAAGCGCGGAAATTCGACCGCCCCCTCCAGCACCTCGTTGCGGGCCCGTTCTATGTGCTCTTCGAAGCCCTCATACTCCCAAGGGAGCACGGGACTCGTAAGAGGAAGCACGCTGAGGTCGACATCGGTGCGGGCAAAGACCGGGGTACCGGGTGGGATCTTGCTCGTGTCGCCGAACACAAGGTCCTTCAGCGTCTGAGGGCGTGTCATTTCGCCATGCTGGCACCTCGGTCTGACAATGACAGAAGCCCCCATCAGCCGGCTCGGCGACCGTGCGGCGGCCGAGGAGCTTCTGCACGTGGCGCTCGACATCCACGGCATCGACCGCCGCCGAAGCCGGGCGATGGTGCTTGCGGACCTCGCAACGGTCCAGATGCGGCGCGAGGACGCCGACGGCGCCCTGTCGACAACGGCTGAGTTCGCGGCGTGCGCGGACGGGATCCAGTCCACGCGGGTCGTCAATGCGGCGCAGGATCTGCGCGAGCGGTCGGCGCGGAAGGACCCGGGGGCAGCGGTCCTCGAATCGCTGGACGTCCTTTGGGGCCCCAGATAAGAGAACGCCTTCGCTGACCAAGCCGGTGCCGGGGCGCACGGCTCAGTCGTTGGGGCGGTCGGGAAAGTGGCATCCGGTGGGAGGCCCGGGTTCTCCGACACCACAGTCGTACGCGGGGGCCGAGCCCTCCGTGGGCCGCCACTCGAACTCGATTCCGGCGGCGGCCAGTCCGCCGGGCGCGGTCTGAGCGAGCGGGACGCCGATGCGGGCCAGGCGCAGAGGGAGTACCGCCTCCACGGGGGCCTTGCGCCGCCACCCGCGTCCGTACCGGGCCTGGAGGCGGGCCTGGTAGATCAGCCGGTCCTGTTCCATGCCGACAGCCTGTTCGTAGCTGCGCAGCTCCCATAGCTTCATCCGCCGCCACAGCTTCATCGTGGGGACCGGGGACAGGAGCCAGCGGACGACGCGCACCCCCTCCATGTGCCGGTCGGCGGTGATGTCGGCGAGGCGGCCAACGGCATGCCGGACGGCTTCGACCAGGCCGGCCCCCGCCGGAGCGGGGGCCCGTGCGGCGTCACTTCACCGCGGCGGTGTACGTCTTGCCGATGAAGCCGTTCCTGAAGGTCACCGTCTTCGCGGTGACCTTGCCCTTGACCGTGATGGTTCCGGTGACCTTCTCGCCCTTCGCCAGCTTGACGGTGTCGATCTGGTCCTCGGCCGCCGCCAGTTCGATCTGCTTGCGCGTGCCGTCCTCGGCCGTCACCTCGAAGTAGAAGACGTTGACGTCGACTTCCTTGGCGGCGTTGTTGACGATGGTCACCTGCACGGAGGTGTAGTCACCGCTCTGGGCGAGGATGCTGGGCTTGAAGGGCGTCGGCGAGGCGGTGAGGACCACGTCGGCGTTCTTGTCGGTCGTCCCGGCCGGCGCCTCGGAGTTCCCGGGCGCGGGCTGCATCGGCGCCGCGCTGGGGGCCGAGGAGGCGCCGGGGGCGGAGGGCACCGTGATCCCGGTGTCCTTCTTGGTGCCGCTCTTGGACGCGCCGGTGACCGCCACGCCGCACGCGAAGAGGACCAGCGACAGGAGGACGATGCCACCGCAGCCGAAACCGATGATCTTGCCGGCGTTGCTCTTCTTCGGCTGCTGCGGCGGGGCCGGGTAGCCGTAGGGCGGGGGCTGCTGGCCGTAGGGCGGCTGCGGCTGCTGGCCGTAAGGCGGGGGCTGCTGGCCGTAGGGCGGCTGCGGCTGCTGGCCGTAAGGCGGCTGCTGACCGTAGGGCTGCTCCGGCTGCTGGCCGGGGTAAGGGGTGGCCATGGGGACTCCTCCGCTGGGTGGTTGCCGTCCGGCTCAGGGCCGGATGCCGAACACCCTCGGAAGGAGCGCCACGAACTCGGAACATGAGCGGACGCCCAGCTTAAATAAAATGTCAAAGCGTGCCATAGGAAGTCCCAAAAATGAGACCGTCTCTTCCGAATCAGCCGCGCTGACAGAGAGAAGCCCCCTTGAGAAGCACCGCCCCCGGCGGGCGGGTTCACCCCGCCCACCCCGGCGACCCGAAGAGAATCGGCCCCTACCGGATCATCGGGCGCCTCGGCACCGGCGGCATGGGCACCGTCCACGCCGCCCTCGACCCCGGGGGAACGCGGGTCGCGGTCAAGTCCGTTCACCAGGCACAGGCCCAGGACCCCGAGTTCCGGGCCCGGTTCCGCCGCGAGGTCGCCCTGTCCGCCCGCGTCCAGGGCCCCTGCCTGGTGCCCGTGCTGGCGGCCGACACCGAGGCCGAACGCCCCTGGCTGGCGGCGGAGTACGTACCCGGCCCGACCCTGGACCGGCACCTCGCCGCCCACGGCCCGCTCACCGGCGGCAGCCTGTACGCCTTCGCCGCCGGTACCGCCCAGGCGCTCTCGGCGATCCATCGCGCGGGCGTGGTCCACCGGGACGTGAAGCCGCAGAACGTCATCCTGAGCCCGGCCGGCCCGCGGATGCTGGACTTCGGCATCGCCCACGCCGCCGACGGCACGTCCGTGACCCGGACCGGGGTCATGACCGGCACACCGGGCTGGATCAGCCCCGAGCACTACCGCTCCGGCACGACCGGACCGGCCGGGGACCTCTTCGCCTGGGGCGCCCTCGTGGCCCACGCCGCCACCGGCCGCCTCCCCTTCGGCACGGGCGCCCCCGACGTGGTCGCGTTCCGCGTCATGTCCGGGGACCCCGATCTCGACGGCCTGCCCGCCGCGCTCCGCGAGGTGGTGGAGGAAGCCCTCGCCAAGACCCCGGAAGCCCGGCCGACGGCCGAGCGGGCCGCCGCGCGCTGCGCGGCCCTGCTCGCCGCGGAGGCCACCCAGCTCCTCGCCGGCGTCGCGCCCACCCTGGCCGGCGACCCGATCGCCGCCCAGTGGCACCTGCCCGCCGTCGACGACCCCGCCTGGCCCTCCCCGTCGGCCCCCGGCCGGGGGCGCCTGCTGCTCGCCGTCACCGTGGGCGCGGCCGTCCTGGGCGGGGCCGTGGGCGGGCTCCTCGCACTGCCGGCCGCGCGTCAGGAGCAGGCGGCCTCGCCTTCGGCGGGTGCTGCGGCCACCCCTGCCGCAGCGGGGCGCACCACCGGCACCCCGGCAGCCCCGGCCCCCGCCCCCGGCTCCGGCGCCAAGAACGGCGACCCCTCCGGTGCCGGGGCGACCCTGGCGACCTGGCGGGAATCGCGCCGGGCGAAGGGCGAGGCCGAGAACGAGGTGGAGCGGGGAATCCATCACGACCTCGGCTGGTCCATGGGGAGTCCCGAAGGGCTGCTGCCCGAGGCCGACGTCGTCACCACGTTCCACGAAGCCCGGCGCGAGGTCTACATCGAGGTCGCCGTGCACGACAAGGCCGAAGCCCTGAGCAGCCACGGGATCACCGAGCTCGCCAAGGGCACCTGCCTGTCCATGCGCCAGTTCAAGGGTGGGACGGTGCGCGGGTTCCCCGGGCTCTACCCCGCCCTCCCGTACGACTCCTTCGTGCTGGTCGACAGCACCGACAAGGCGAGCCCCCGCATCCTGTGGGAGGACGACTACGTGGCCGACTCGACCTGTGCCACGTCCCATGAGGACCGCACCTCCGGGGCCACCGATCGCGCCACCGGCCGGCCTGCGGGTCAGGCCGCCGACTGGTACCCGGCCGCGGGAGGGCTGGCCGTCGCGAAGATCCCGTCCAGCGACGCGGACGAGATCCGCGTGGCCGACCGGACCGCCACGTCGATCATCGACGAGTGGAACGGCGGCAGCGCCGCCGGCTCCGGCGGCCGGCTCGGCCACGAGAACCTGGCCGTCGGCTTCGACCCGGCCGGCCGGGTCATGTACGTCTGGGCGGTCAAGCCCCTGTGGGACCGGACCACCCGCGAGGACTGGGCGCTCAAGGCCGCGCGGCGGGCCTGCGCGGACCTCACCTCCGAGTCCGCGAGGTCGGCCGGCTGGCCCTACACGAGGTACGCGGTCTTCGCCGAAGACGGCTCCGGCGGCGGCGAGTTCCTGCGCTGGGGCACCGCCGGCAGCTGCGGGGACTGACGGCAGCTGCGGGGACCGACCGCGCGAAGGCCCCCGCCCGTGGACGGGCGGGGGCCTCGGGGTGTTCGTGGCGCGGCCGTCAGCGCAGGTGCGAGGTGTCGTTCAGGAGCCGGACCGAGGCGTTGCCGTCGGCGTAGTAGGCCACCGCCGACAGGGAGGCCGCGGAGAGCTCCATCCGGAACAGGGACTCCGGCGGGGCTCCCAGCGCGAGGCGGACCAGCGTCTTGACCGGCGTCACGTGGGTGACCAGCAGGACCGTACGGCCCGCGTGCGCGGCCAGCAGCCGGTCACGCGCCGCCGACACCCGCCGGGTGACGGAGGTGAAGCTCTCGCCGCCGCCCGTGGGGGCCGCCCTCGGGGAGTCCAGCCACGCCTGGAGGTCGTCGGGGAAGCGCTCCCGTACCTCGGCGAAGGTCAGGCCCTCCCAGGCACCGAAGTCCGTCTCGCGCAGGCCCTCTTCGACCGCGACGGGCAGCCCGAGCCGGTCGGCCACGGCCTGCGCGGTCTCCCGGCAGCGGCGCAGCGGGGAGCTGACGACGGCCTGTACGGTGCCCCGCGCGGCCAGCGCCTCGGCGACGGCCGCGGCCTGGCGGCGGCCGGCCGGGGACAGCTCCGGGTCGGTGCCGCCACTGCCGGAGAAGCGCTTCTGCGGGGTCAGGGCGGTCTCGCCGTGACGCAGCAGCACGAAGGTGGCGGGGGTCCCCATGTCGGGCCCGCCCCATCCGGCCCCGGCGGCGGCCGGAGCCCCGTCCACGGCGGTGGCGGCCGCCGCGGGCGCGCCGGCCGGGGCCGGGATGCGGGCGGGGGACGCGGCCGGGGCCCCGGCCTCCGCGAAGAGGGTGCCGGCCGCGGCCGCGCTGCGGGCGGCCCGCACGTCGGCGCCGGTTCCCGTACCGCCGCCGGAGGCCAGGGCGGCGCGGACCGCCGCCGCGCCCTTCGCCGCGTCACCGGGGGGACCGGAGGGGGCCAGGTCGGCCGTGGAGGCGGACGGCTCCCACTGCTTGCCGCGCTTGCCCGCGTCCATCGCCTCGTTGGCGAGCCGGTCCGCGTGCTTGTTCCTCTCGCGCGGGATCCACTCGTACGTGACCTGCCCGCGCGGGAGGATCTTCGCCGCCTCCGCCGCGAGCGGCTTCATGTCGGGGTGCTTGATCTTCCAGCGGCCCGACATCTGCTCCACGACGAGCTTCGAGTCCATCCGGACCCGGACCACCGCGTCCGGCGCCAGCTCCGCCGCCGCCTTCAGGCCCGCGATCAGGCCCTTGTACTCGGCGACGTTGTTCGTCGCGACGCCGATGAACTCGGCGCGCTCGGCCAGGGTCTCACCGGTGACCGGGTCGAGGACGACCGCCCCGTAGCCGGCGGGGCCCGGGTTGCCCCGGGAGCCGCCGTCCGCCTCCACGACGAAACGCGGCATCAGATGCCCGAGTCCGCCGCACGGACCAGGATGCGGCCGCAGTTGTCGTGGCGGACGACCTGGTCGCGGGCCGCGGCCTTGATCTCGTTGATCTCGGCCATGTCGAGCTCCAGCCGGCAGCCCTCGCAGCGGCGCTGGTACAGGCGCGCGGCGCCGACCCCGCCCTGCTTGACGCGGATCTTCTCGTACAGCGCCATCAGGTCGGACGGCATGGAGGCCACGATGACCTCGCGGTCCTTGGCGATCTTCGCGGCCTCGGTGTCGAGCTCGCCGGTGGCGGCGTCGCGGCGCGCGGTGGCGTCCGTCAGCTTGGCCTCCAGCTCGGAGACGCGCCCGGTGATCCCGGTGACGCGCTCCTGTGCGCCCTCCAGCCGCTCCATGACCTCCAGGACGACGTCCTCCAGGTCGGCCTGGCGCTTGGCGAGCGAGGCGACCTCGCTCTGCAGGTTCGCCAGGTCCCGGGCCGAGATGCCGGCGCCGGAGTCGAGCCGCTGCTGGTCCCGGGCCGCGCGCTGGCGCACCTGGTCGACGTCCTGCTCCGCCTTGGTCTGCTCGCGGGCGGCGTCGCTGGCCTGCGTCTGGGCGGCGACGAGGAGGTCGCGCTGCTGGCTGAGGTCCTTGGTCAGGGAGTCGACCTCGGCGTGCTCGGGCAGCGACTTGCGCTTGTGGGCGAGCTGAGACAGCCGGACGTCCAGGGCCTGGACGTCGAGGAGTCGGATCTGGTCGGCGGGCTCGGCGTTCAGTTGGGGGCTCCAGAGGCACTAGAAGGGGGTGTGGCGGACGGCGCGTGCGCCGTCCAGGGGTCGGTGACCGTGCGCGAGACGTGGGTCCGCAGACCCCAGCCGTGGCGCTCGGAGATCGCGTCGAGCTCGGCGGCGGCCTGCTCGCACCAGGGCCACTCGGTGGCCCAGTGCGCGGCGTCGACGAGGGCGAGCGGGCTCTGCTCGCGGGCCTCGGACACCGGGTGGTGGCGCAGGTCGGCGGTGAGGAAGGCGTCCACGCCGGCGGCGCGGACCTGCGCGAACAGGCTGTCGCCGGAGCCGCCGCTGACGGCGACGGTGCGGATCGGCGCGTCCGGGTCGCCGGCGGCGCGGATGCCCTGCGCGGTGCGCGGCAGCCGGGCGGCGGCGCGGGCGACGAACTCGCGCAGGGTCTCGGGGTGGTCGAGCTCGCAGATCCGGCCCAGGCCCCGGCGGCCCGCCGGGTCGGTGGGGTCGGGCACGAGGGGGCCGGTGACGCGCAGGTCGAGGGCGCCGGCGAGGGCGTCGGAGACCCCGGGGTCCGCGGTGTCGGCATTGGTGTGGGCCACGTGCAGGGCGATGTCGTTCCTGATCAGGGTGTGCACGACACGGCCCTTGAAGGTGTCCGCGGCGACGGTGGTGGTGCCGCGCAGGTAGAGGGGGTGGTGGGTGACGACCAGGTCGGCGCCGAGCTTCACCGCCTCGTCGACGATCTCCTGTACGGGGTCCACGGCGAACAGCACCCGGGTGACCTCGGCATCGGGGTCGCCGCAGACGGTGCCGACGGCGTCCCACTCCTCGGCCCGCGAGGGGGGCCAGAGAGCGTCCAGCGCGGCGATGACTTCAGAGAGACGGGGCACGGGCCAAGGCTACCGTCCGTGGCGACCGGTGGTCCCCTGGCCGGGGCGGCAGCACAACCGCATCCCCCGCCACTGGTGAATCGGTGGTCGGCCACCCGTACGTGTGAAGCGGGCTGGGTCGTGTTGTTCGGCTGGAAGTGCGAAAACTAGCTTCCTCTCCGGAGGTGACGGCCCGGATGACTGTCTGTGCCACCGAGATCACGACGACCACCGCGTTCCCGGACCCCGAAGCCGCCGAGCCGGCCGAGGTCCCCCCCGGGGCGCCGGAGGCTCCCGGGCCCCCGGCCCCGGCGGTACCGGCCCCGGCCCTGGCGGTCTCCGCCGACGGGGCGTACGCGGCCCGGCTGGCCGGCCGGGGGGAGGCCCGCTATCCGGAGCGCTGGACGCTGGGCGGCCCGGAGCCGTACGCGGTGCCGCTGCCCCTCGCGCAGCCGGAGGAGGCCGACAGCGAGGTGCTGGCGCTGGCCGACGGGCAGGTGCTGATCCACCGCAGGGTCGCCGACCGGCACGAGTTCTCCCTCCTCTACCCCTCGGGCGCCGCCTCCGGCCCCCGCACCGGGGAGTTCCGGCTCGGCGCGGTCGACGCCGAGGAGGGGCTGCGGGTCCGCCTGCTGCCGCCGTCCCCCGACGGGTGCGGGGCCTTCGCCCTGGCGGTGGGGGACGCGGAGAGCACCGTCTGGCGGGTGGCCGGGGGCTCCGGCGGGCCCGAGCGGGTCGCGGTGGTCCCGGGCCGCTGCTCGGGCGGGGTCTGGCTGGACCGCGCGGGCCGGCTCCTGGCCCTGGACCGCGAGGCCGACGGCCGCACCAAGGCCGTCGCCGTGGACCTGGGCCGGGGCGGGGTGGTCAGCCCGCTGCTCCAGATCGCCGAGGACAGCGACGACCGGCTGCTGCTGGCGGCCCCGGACAGCGGGCTGCTGCTGATCCGCTCGGACGCCCCGGGCGAGCCGCGGCTCGGCTGGGGGGTGCTGGGCAGCGAGCGCCCGGTCCGCTTCCCGGAGTGCCTGCGGCTGGAGGACGCCCACCCCTTCGCGGTGCAGCCGGGACAGGTCCTGATGCCGGAGACCTGCGGGGTGGCGCTCCGGGTGGGCGGGGCGGGCCTCGCGCTGTGGCGTCCCGCCGACCGGTACGTCTTCCGGCTCGGCGCCCCGGAGGGCTGGCTCGGGAGCGGGCTGTGGACCCCGGACGGGCGGCTGTGCCTGCCGTACGCCACCCCGGGGGTGCCGTGCGGCGTGGTCACCATGAGCCAGCCCGCCGCCCCGCCGCCGCCCGTGCGCGTGGACCCGCCCCCGCCGCCGGCCGCGCGGCCGGTGCCGCTCCAGCAGGCGCCGCTGGGCTGATCCCCGTACGGGACCGCGTACGAGGTCCCGTGATAGGGAAGGGGCGTGACGATCACCGAAGCCCCCGGCGGCGACAGGCCCTTCGACGCGGTCCTGTGCGACCTCGACAACGTCATCCGCTTCTACGACTCCAGCGGACTGGCCGCGCTGGAACGTCTGGCCGGCCTCCACGAGGGCACCACCGCGAGCCTGGCGTTCTCCCCCGAGCTGGACGGGCCGCTGCTGCTGGGCCGGATCACCCGGGACCAGTGGGCCGAGTCGATAGCCGGCAGGCTCCGGGAGGACTACGCCGAGGCACGGGCGTGGGAGCTGGCCGAGGCGATGACCCGGTCCCCCTTCTCGGCCGACGAGGCGGTGGTGTCCGTACTGCGCGGGGCGCGGGCGGCCGGGCTCTCGCTGGTGCTGGTGACCAACGCGGCCCTGGACCTGGACGAGGACCTGGCGGCGATGGGGCTCACCGACCTCGCGGACCACGTCGTCAGCAGCGCACGGGAAGGCGTGGCCAAGCCGGACCCGGAGATCTACGCGATCGCCGCCGAGCGGGCGGGCGCCGCCCCCGAGCGGTGCCTGTTCGTGGACGACCGGCCGGAGAACGTGGAGGCGGCCGTCGCCTTCGGGATGACCGGCGTCCACTACCGCGGGCCCGACGACCTGCGCGCGGCCCTCGCCTTCCTGCCCTGAGGGAACGCGGAGGCGCCCCGGGAGTCCCCTGCCCGGGCCGCCTCCCGACCCGCCCCCTAGCCGTGCTTGAGGCCCAGGACCTCGGCCGCCGCGAAGGTCTCGTTCGCCGGGCGGGAGTCGTAGTGCGGGGTGAGGAGGCCGTCGAGCTCCTCGTAGGAGAAGGCCTCCTTGGCCGTGTCGAACTTCGCGGCCACCCGGGGGCGTTCCATCACGACGACGATGCCGCCGTGCACGACGAAGAGCTGCCCGTTGGCCTTGGCGGAGGCCGGCGAGGCCAGGTAGCCGACCAGCGGGGAGACGTGCTCGGGGGCGAGGGCGTCGAGCTTGCCCTCCTCCGGAACCTGGAAGCCCGCGAAGACGTCCTCGGTCATCCGGGTGCGGGCGCGCGGGCAGATCGCGTTGGCCGTCACCCCGTACTTGGCCAGGGCCAGGGCGGTCGAGGTGGTCAGGCCCACGATGCCGCCCTTGGCGGCCGCGTAGTTGGGCTGGCCGGCCGAACCGCCGAGGAAGGCCTCCGAGGAGGTGTTGACGATCCGCCCGTACACCGGGCCGCCCGCCGCCTTGGACCGCTCCCGCCAGTGCGCGGCGGCGAAGTGCGTGGTGTTGAAGTGGCCCTTGAGGTGGACCCGGATCACCGAGTCCCACTCGTCCTCCGTCATGGAGAAGACCATCCGGTCGCGCAGGATGCCCGCGTTGTTGACCAGGACGTCGAGCTTGCCGAAGGACGAGACGGCGAGGCCGACCAGTTCCCGGGCCTGCTCGAAGTCGGCCACGTCGCCCAGGTGTGACACCGCCTGGCCGCCCGCCGCGCGGATCTCCTCGGCCACCTCCTCCGCCGGGGCGGCCGAGGCCTCGCCGGAGCCGTCGCGGCCGCTCTGCCCGAAGTCGTTGACGACGACGCTCGCGCCGAGCCGGGCGAGTTCGAGCGCCTCGGCCCGGCCGAGGCCTCGGCCGGCGCCGGTGACGATGGCGGAGAGCCCCTCAAGTGGGAGTGACATCCGTAGCGTTCCTCTCAGCGGTCGGTGGTCAGCGGTCTCAGAGTTCGATGCAGGTGCGCAGGGCCACGCCCGTGCGCATCTGGTCCAGGGCGTCGTTGATCTCGGCCAGGCTCACCCGGTGGGTGATCAGGTTCTCCAGGTCGATCCGGCCGGCCCGCCACAGCGCGATGGTGCGCTCGTAGGAGCGCAGGACGTCGCCGCCGCCGTACATCGACGGCAGGATCTTCTTCTCGTCGAAGAACAGGGAGAACATGTTGACCTGGAAGTCGTCGTCGAGGGCGCCCGCGCCGACCACGACGACGGAGCCGCCGCGGCGGGTCATCTCGTACGCCTTCTGCGCGGTCGCGGACTTGCCGACGACCTCGAAGACGTAGTCGAAGCCCTCGCCGGCCGTGATCCGGTTCTTGGCGTCGGCGAACTCCTCCGGGGAGACGGCCCCGGTCGCGCCGAACCGCAGGGCGGCCTCGCGCCGCGAGGCGACCGGGTCGACGGCGATGATCTGCGCCGCGCCCTGGACCTTGGCGCCCTGGATGACGGAGATGCCGACGCCGCCGCAGCCGATGACGGCGACCGAGGAGCCGGCCTCCACCTCGGCGGTGTTGATGGCCGCGCCGAGTCCGGTGGTGACGCCGCAGCCGATCAGGGCGGCGATGTCGAAGGGCAGGTCGTCGGGGATCGGGATGGCGCAGGCGGCCGGGACGACCATCTCCTCGGCGAAGGTGCCGGTGCCGGCGAAGCCGAAGACGTCACTGGCGGCGCGCTTGAAGTTGGGGGTGGCGACGTTCCCGAAGGCCTCCAGGCACAGGTGGCCCTGGCCGCGCTTGCAGGCGGGGCAGTGGCCGCACGGCGGCAGCCAGCAGACGAGGACCCGGTCCCCGATCCGGTGGGAGGTGACCCCGTCGCCGATGTCCGTGATCACGCCGGAGCCCTCGTGGCCGGGTATGAAGGGGGCGGGCTGCGGCAGTACGCCGCTCATCGCGGAGAGGTCGGAGTGGCACAGGCCGGTGGCCTTGATGCGGATCCTGACCTTGCCGGGGCCGAAGCCCACGGCCTCCATGTCGTCGACGACCTCCAGCTTGTCCTGGCCTATCTCGCTCTGCAGTGCTGCGCGCACGGTGCGGCTCCTTAGTGGGTGCTACGAGTGTTCGACGACGGTGTCGGCGAGGACCGGTGCGTCGTCCCGTTCGACGGCGGTCACCGAGACCAGTACGCGGCCCTCCTCCCGCCACATCCGGATGCGCAGCGTCTCCCCCGGGAAGACGATCCCGGCGAAGCGCGTGCGGTAGGCGCGCACCCGGGACACGTCCCCGCCGAGGACGGTGTCGACGACGGCCTTGAGGGTCATCCCGTACGAGCAGAGGCCGTGCAGGATCGGCTTGTCGAAGCCGGCCAGCTTGGCGAACTCCGGGTCGGCGTGGAGGGGGTTCCAGTCCCCGGAGAGGCGGTAGAGCAGCGCCTGCTCGTCGCGGATGGCCCGCTCCTCGGTGCGGTCGGGGGCACGCCCGGGCAGTTCCTCCTTGACGGAGGGGCCGCGCTCGCCGCCGAAGCCGCCTTCGCCGCGTACGAAGATCTGCGCGTCGCTGGTCCACAGCGGCCCGTCGGCGTCGGCCACCTCGGTGCGCAGCACGATCACCGCCGCCTTGCCCTTGTCGTAGAGGGCGGCGACCTTGGCGGAGGAGGTGGCGCTCCCCTGGACGGGAATGGGCCGGTGCAGCTCGATGGACTGGCCGCCGTGCAGGACGTTGGCGAGGTTGACCTCGATGCCGGGGGCGGCGAGGCCGCCGAGCATGGCCATGCCGGCTCCGGCGACGGTCGCGAAGCTGGGCAGGACGTGGAGCTTGGACTCCAGGGTGTAGCGGAGCTCGTCGGGGTCGGTGGCGAGGCTCTGCCCGTTCAGCGACGTGCCCGCTCCGAGGCCGAGGTGGTAGAGCTGGATGTCCTTGTGGTCCCAGCCGATGTTCCCCCGGCGGGGTTCGGCGGCCAGTGCCCTCGCGGCATCGATCGGCATGAGGATGCTGCTCCTTCGGTTCCTTGGAAGACCTCGGCACGGCCGTCCGCACCGTCGGCCGCACCGAGGTCGTATGCGGAGCCGGACGCCGGACCGCGTTCTAGAACGCGTTCTAGCATCGGGCTGAAGGCATGTATAACGCACGCCCCAGCACTTGGGAAGACTCCTGACTTCACGTCAGATGACCTTTGGCCGAGGCGTGTTGTCCACTGCGCCGGACCCGGGCGGATACGCTTCGCCGGTGGACGAAATGCCCGTGACGCACCGGCCCGCGCGCTCGCTGCGCGTCCTGCTGGAGCCGCCGGACCCGGCCCTCGCGCTGCTGCTCGGCCTCCAGCCGGACATCGAGGTCGTGGACTCCGCCCTGGCCCGCCCCGAGGTGGCGCTGGTGGAGGAGGTCGCCGCGGTGACCGCCCTGCTGGCCGAGGATCCCGAATGCCGGGTCCTGGTCACCGCCCGCTCGGCCCACCCCGGCCTGCCGGAGGCGGCCCTGGCGGCGGGCGCGGCGGGACTGGTCCTGCGGGACGGCCCCGTCGATGACCTCGCGGACTGCCTGCGCCGGGCCTCCATGGGCGAGACGGTGATCGACCCCGCGCTCACCGGTCCGTAGGCGTACGGGCGCGCGTACGGCCCCCCGCCGGTGACGGCGGAGGGCCTCGGGACCACCTGCGGGGGCTCAGCCCTTGGGCTTCGTCCAGTCGTCGACCGTCCGCGACGGGTCCAGCGCCACCGGCAGCCGCTCCAGCCCCCGGAAGGCGGGGAACGGCCCCTTCAGCCAGTCGCCGCCGTGCGCCGACGGCATCGCCAGCACCATGTCCGGGAATCGGTCCAGCAGGGCCGTCAGGCAGATCTCCAGCTCCAGCCGGGCCAGCGGCGCGCCCAGGCAGTAGTGCGCCCCGAAGCCGAAGCCGAGGTGGTTGCCCTGGAGTCCCTCGCGGGTGATGTCGAGCCTGTCGGGCTCGGGGAACTTCTCCGGGTCGCGGTTCGCGGAGGCGAGCGCGATCTGCACGACCGCGCCCCGCGGAATGAGGGTCCCGCCGATTTCCACGTCCTCCAGCGCGTAACGGAAGGTGGAGGTTTCCACCGATCCCTCGAAACGGACCATTTCCTCGATCGCCTGCGGCAGGAGTTCCCGGTTCTCCTGGACGGCCTTCAGCTGCTCCGGATTGGTCAGCAGGCTGTAGACGCAGTTGCCGATCTGGAGGGTGGTCGTCTTGTGGCCGGCGAAGAGCAGCACCCAGATCATCGAGACGAGTTCGTCGTCCGTCAGCGGTTCCTCGTCGTGCGGGGTCTCCGCCAGCACGCTCAGGAAGTCGTCGGTGGGATTCGCGCGGGTGCGGTGGATCAGGTCCGTGAAGTAGTCGCGCAGCCAGTGCTCGGCCTCGACCAGTTCGTGCTTCATGTCCCGGCTGAAGCGCGAGCGGGTCACCTGGGCGAACCACTTCAGCACCTCGACGCGCTCCTCGCCGACGATGCCGAGCAGCTCGCAGATGACCATGACGGGCAGCGGCAGGGCGAAGGCCGCCATCAGGTCGACGGGCTCGTCCGTCGGGCACCGGTCCAGCAGCCCGTCCACCAGCTCCTGGATGTGCGGGCGCAGGTCCTTGACGTGGCGCGGGGTGAAGGCGGTCTTGGCGATGTGGCGCAGCCGGGTGTGCCGGGGCGGGTCCGCGAACAGGAGGTTGTCGTCCAGCGCCTCGCACGCGTCCCCGAAGAGGGCGTGGTAGGTGTCGATGGCCTCGTGCATGTCCTTGCCGATGCGGTGGTCGGCGAGGATCGCGTGGGCTTCCTCGTACCGGGTGACGAGGTACGTGTCGACCCCGTGGCCGGGGGTCAGCCGGGCGATCGGGGCCTGTTCCCGCAGCGACCGGTAGAACGGATACGGGCACTGCCGGTATTCCGGCGTGCCCTTCGTCACCGCCGCCACCGCGTCTTCGAGCGCGGGTCCGTCCCCCACTGCCACCGTCGGTTCAGTCGTCACGCCATACCTCTCGGGTAACCCGGAATTGACAGTCGGCTCCTTTCCCTGGGCCGAATGAACGTAAAACCGCGTTGACCCGTTCGGCGCCGAATCCTCCCCCTCGGGAATGTCCGGGCGACGCCGGCCCGGGCCCGTCCTAAGGTGTGCGCTGATCCCGTTCCGCAGCCCGAAGAGAGGGAATGCGCGCATGCCGGAATACGGTGCCGGCGGTTTCACCGCCAGTGGTGCGTCACTGACCGGTTCCACGGCCCTGGAGGACGACGGCAGCCGGGCGGTGATCGACGTCCACCACCACTTCTGCGCCCCGGCCTGGCGGGAGTGGGCTGAGGCCCGGGGGCTGGTGAACCCCCGGGCGCTGCCGCCGTGGGCCCGCTGGGACGCGGAGTCCGCGCTCGCGCTGATGGACCGGGCCGGGATCGCCACGGCCGTGCTCAAGCCGATGCTGCCCGCGCGGTACGAGAGCTCCGCGCAGCTGCGGGAGGCCATCACGGTGACGCTCCGGGCGGCGGTGGAGGCCGTCGAGGCGCATCCGGGGCGGTTCTTCTTCCACACCCCGCTCTTCCTGGACGACCTGGAGGTCTCCTCCTGGGCGCTGCGCCACGGGCTGGACGAGCTGGGCGCGGTCGGGGTGAACGTCACCGCCAACTACGGCGGTGTGTACCTCGGGGACCCCGTGTACGACGGGATCTTCGCCGAACTGGACGAGCGGTCCGCGGTGGTGGACACCCACCCGCACAACCTCCCGGCCCTGCCGGCGGCCGCCGGCGGCACCGGGGGGCGCGGTGCGCCGGGCGCCACGGGCGGGCCCGGAGCGGCCGGGCCGGGGACCCCCGGATCCGCCGGCCGGGCGGGCGCGGGCCGGCCCGGCGGAAGCGGGACCGCCGGCGCATCCGGGAAGCCGGGCGGGGGCCGGCCCGGCGCAGGCGGAAGGCCGGGTACGGACGACGCACCCGGGGCCGGGGGGCTGGAGGTGCCGGCGGCCGCCGGCGGGCTCGGGGCCCCCGGCGCCGACGGCCTGCACCCTACGGCCGGCGGGCCAGGGGCCGGCAGGCCGGGGGCCGGCGGTCCGGGGGCCGGCGGTCCGCCCGGAGTCACCGTGCCCGGGCTGCCGAACTTCCTGTGCGACTTCCTCCTCGACACCACCCGCGCCGCCGCCAACATGATCCGCAACCGGACCCTGGACCGCTTCCCGAACCTGTCGGTGATCCTGCCGCACGGCGGCGGCTTCCTCCCGCACATCGCGACCCGGCTGGAGGCCTTCGCGGGCTCCTTCGACCCCCCGCTGGAACCCGCGACGGTCCGGGACCACCTGCACCGCTTCTACTACGACACCGCCGGCCCGATGTCCCCGGCCGGCACCCTGCTGGCCACCGTGGACCCCGCCCGGGTCCTGTTCGGCAGCGACTGGCCGGCCTGCCCCGCCGACATGGTCGCGGACATCGCCGTCCCCGCGCTGGCCGCGGACCCGGCCCTGACGCCCGCGCTGCGCCGCGCCGTCAACCGGGAGAACGCGCTGCGCCTGATGCCGCGGCTGGTGCCGGCGTAGGAGTGCTATTTCCGCAGCAGGGTCACCACCGCCGCGCCGCCCAGCCCGATGTTGTGCGCGAGCCCGACCCGGGCGCCGGGGACCTGGCGGGCGCCCGCCTCGCCGCGCAGCTGCCACACCAGCTCCGCCGCCTGCGCGAGCCCCGTCGCCCCGAGCGGGTGGCCCTTGGAGATCAGGCCGCCCGAGGGGTTGACCACCCACCGCCCGCCGTACGTCGTCGCGCCGCTCTCCACGAGCTTGCCGGAGGCCCCGTCCGCGCACATGCCGAGCGCCTCGTACGTCAGCAGTTCGTTGACGGAGAAGCAGTCGTGGAGTTCGACGACGTCGACGTCCTCGATGCCGAGCCCGGAGTCCTCGTACACCTTGCGGCCCGCGGCGGCCGTCATCGGCTTGCCGACGACGTCGATGCAGGAGCCGCCGAAGCTCTCGGCGGTGTCCGTGGTCATGGCCTGGGCGATGATCTCGACGGCCTTGTCGTGCAGTCCGTGCGCCACGACGAACCGTTCCGAGACGACGACGGCCGCCGCGGCCCCGTCGGAGGTGGGCGAGCACTGGAGCTTGGTCAGCGGGTCGTGGATGGTCTTGGCCGCGAGCACCTCCTCGACCGTGTACACGTCCTGGAACTGCGCGTTCGGGTTGTTCGCGGAGTGCCGGTGGTTCTTGGCGCCGACCGCCGCCAGCTGGGCGGGCGTGGTCCCGTACCGCTCCATGTGCTCGCGGGCCGCGTTCCCGAAGATCTGCGCGGTGGGCGGGGACATCTCGAAGCCGTGCGCGGCCGCCATGATCCCGTAGTGCCGGGCCACCGGGGAGGTCTTGCCGAAATCACCAGCGGCTCCGCCGCGGGCGCCCCCTTCGGCACCGCCTCCCAGCGCGCCGCGCTTCATCTTCTCGAAGCCGACGGCGAGCACGCAGTCGGCGAGGCCGCCCTGGACGAACTGCCGCGCCATCATCAGGGCCGTCGAGCCCGTCGCGCAGTTGTTGTTGACGTTGTAGACGGGTACGCCGGTCAGACCCAGTTCGTACGCCGCCCGCTGCCCGGCGGTGGAGGGCTGGAAGCAGTAGCCGGCCGGCACCTGCTCGACGAGGCCGTAGTCCACGCCCGCGTCGGCGAGCGCCGCGCCGCCGGCCTCCTTGACCATGTCCCAGTACTGCCAGTCCCGCGACTCCGGCTTCTCGAACTTCGTCATGCCGACGCCCACGATGTACGACTTCATGTCCGTTGACTCCTAGTCCCTGGGGAGGCCGAGGATCCGCTCGGCGACGACGTTGAGCTGTACCTGCGTGGTGCCCCCGGCGATGGTCAGGCAGCGGGACATGAGCATCCCGTGCACCGCCCGCTCCCCCGCTCCCTCGCGCACCGCACCCGCCGGGCCGAGCAGTTCGAGGGCCAGTTCGGCGGTCCGCTGCTGGTGGGGGGTCTGCACGAGCTTGCGTACGGAGGCCCCCGCGCCCGGCTCCAGCCCGGACACCTGCTGGAGGGTGGTCCGCAGCCCGATGCAGGCGAGCGCGTGCGCCTCGGCGGCGAGCGCGCCGATGCGGGCCCGGTAGGAGTCGTCGAGTCCGGCGGAGCGGGCGATGAGCGCCTCCAGGCTGGGGGTACCTCCCTGGCCGCCAGGCCCAGGGGGAGTGTCGAAGGTCATCTGGTCGGCCATGTGGACGCGCTCGTTGCCGAGGGTGTTGCGGGCGACCTTCCACCCGCCGTCGGCCGCCCCGACCAGGGCGTCGGCCGGGAGCACGGCGTCCTCGAACCACACCTCGTTGAACAGGGCCTCGCCGGTGATCTCCTTCAGCGGGCGGATCTCGATGCCGGGGGTGTTCTTCATGTCGACGACGAAGTAGCCGAGCCCCTTGTGCTTGGGCGCGGCCGGGTCCGTGCGGGCCAGCAGGATCCCGAAGTCGGCGGTGTGCGCGGAACTCGTCCACACCTTCTGTCCGTTGACCTTCCAGGAGCCGTCGGCGGTGCGCTCCGCGCGGGTCCGCAGGGAGGCCAGGTCGGAGCCCGCTCCGGGTTCCGAGAAGAGCTGGCACCAGGTCGTGTCCCCGCGCAGGGCCGGCAGGACGTGGGCGGCGCGCTGCTCGTCGGTCCCGTAGGCGAGCAGCGAGGGGACGACCCAGGTGGCGATGCCGAGGTCGGCGATCCTGACCCCGGCCGCCTTCAGCTCCTGCTGGACGACGAGCTGTTCGACGGGCCCGGCGCCGAGTCCGTACGGCGGCGGCAGGTAGGGGGCCGCGTACCCGGTGGGGGCCAGCGCGCGGCGGGCGGCGGCCGGGCCGAGGCCGCGCGCCGCCTCGATGGCGGTGCGGGCGGCCGCCCGGTGGGCCTCGGCCTCCGGCGGGAGTTCGAGGCGCAGCTCGCGCCGGGCGCCGGCCGCGGCGAGGCGTACGGCGTGGATGCGGTGGGCATCGCCGGGGCCGAGGAGCTGGCGGGCGACGAGGGCGCGGCGCAGGTAGAGGTGGGCGTCGTGCTCCCAGGTGAAGCCGATGCCGCCGAGGATCTGGATGCAGTCCTTGGCGCAGGAGTAGGCGGCGTCGAGGGCGGTCGCGGCGGCGAGGGCGGCGGCGAGCGAGCGGGCGCCGGGCTCCTCGTCGGCACTGTTGGCGGCGTCCCAGGCGAGGGCGCGGGCCTGTTCGAGGCGGACCAGCATGTCGGCGCACAGGTGCTTGACGCCCTGGAAGCGGCCGATGGGGCTGCCGAACTGCTCGCGCGTCTTCGCGTACTCGGCGGCGGTGTGGACCGCCCAGGCGGCGGTGCCGCAGGCGTCGGCGGCGAACAGGGTGCGGGCCAGGTCCTGGACGAGGGCGGCGTCCAGCTCCAGGAGCCGGCCGGGCGGGACGGTGACGGCCCGCGCCCGGACCTCGGCGGTGGGGCGGGTGGGGTCGGCGCTCTCGTGGACGCGGACGTCCAGCGCGGCGGCGTCCACGGCGTACCAGCGGGTCCCGCCGTCCGCCTCGGCGGCGAGCAGCACGAGGTCGGCCTCGCCGGCGCCGAGGACGGGCGGCGCGACCCCGTCCAGCAGCCACCCGCCCCCCTCGACGGCGACGGCGGTGACGGCGCCCGCCCCGAGGGCGACCGCCCCGACCCGCCCGTCGAGCGGCCCGGCCCCCGCCCGGTCCAGGAGTACGGAGGCCAGCGCGCTCGGCAGGAAGGGCCCGGGCAGCGCCGCCCGGGCGGCCTCCTCCACCACGACGGCCAGATCCAGCAGGGTCCCGCCCTCCAGGTGCGGCGCGAGCAGCCCGGAGGCGGCCAGCCCGTCCCAGTAGCCGGGCCGCGCACCCGCCTGCGGCGGGGCGTCGAGCAGCTTGCGCACCTCCTCGGGCGGTACTGCCCGCGCCACCCAGCCGCGCACGGCGTCGGCCAACTCCCGCTGCTCTTGCGTGATTCCGATGCCCATGCGCGGCAGACTAGAACACGTTTCAATCTGACGGAAGGTCAGAAGCCGGTCGGAAGCCGGGACTTCCCGGTACGCCCCTTGCGGCGGCGGCCGGGGTGCTGTGGGCTGTCACCCATGAGCCCGGACTGCCCGCGCTGCGGGAGAGCGCTGACGGCGCTGAGCGTCACGTACCGCCGCAACCGCTGGGGCGGCGCACCGCCGTCGCCGAGGCCCGAACAGTGGTGGAGGTGCACCGGATGCGACTGGCTGGGCTACCGCCGCGGGGCGGACCGGCCGCTGCGCCCGATGCGGCTCCTGGAGGACGACGAGGGCACGTGCTTCTTCTGCGGCGAGGAGGACTCCAACGCCGTCAGCGAGGTCTGGGAGACCGACGCGGGCGAGCTGCGGGACTGGCTGGTCTGCCTGAGCTGCGGCACGAGCAACCCGCGCCGCGTACGGCCTCCCGGCGGGAGCTGAGCGCGCGGCGCGCCCGGCCCGGGCCGGCCCGTCAGCCCTTCGGCACGGCCGCGAGGGCGGCGCGGGCGACCGCCTCGACCTCGGACCGGCACGCGGACAGCGAGGACTTGTCCCCGCTCCACACGTCGATCCTGAGGCTCCCGTCACGGACCACGAGTTGACAGTCCTGGGTCCACAGCGCCTCGTCGCCGATCCCGACCTCCGTCTGCTCCACCGACTCCACGGCAGACTCCACCGTCCGGCGCTCCGAGGCCAACCGCTTCCGCTGCTGCTCCTGCCCGTCCCCGCCGCCTTCGCCGCCTTCGCCGTCGAGCTTCAGGGACCAGTCCACGATCATCCGCGTCATGCCCCCTGCGAACCAGTAGCAGCGCACCGAGGTGGTGGGGCCGCCGCCGGAGGCCGGCAGGGAGGTGTCCAGAGTCGGCGCACGCTCCGTCCCGGGCGGCACCGGCAGTTTCGGTGCCGCCACCGCGCAACTGTCCAGCTTGGTGTGCGGCGGCTCCTCGCCCCACCACCTGCCCTTCCCGTACGCCCAGACGCCGGCACCGGCCGCCACCAGCGCGAGGGCCGCCACCGACGAAGCCACGCGCAGCGCGCTCCGGCGCGGAGGCCGCCGGCCGGGTCCGGGAGCCAGGGCGCCCACGGTGACGGGCGGTTCCTCCGGGAGGGGGACGAAGGCCGGCCGGGGTCCCCCGGCAGCCTGCTCGGGCACGGCCACGGCCACGACCGTGGCCGGGTCCGGGTCCGGGTCCGGGTCGGGGTCCGCGTCCGGGTCCGGGTTCGGGTCCTGCGCCGGGAGCGGCGTCGCCGCGCGCCCCCGGGCCGGGTCCGGGCCCTGTCGCCGGGCCGGGGGTTCGGCGGGCACGGGAACCGCGACCGGAACCTCCTCCCGCTCCACCGGCCGGACCACCGTCCCGGAGGGACCCTCCGCGCCCAGCAGCCGGTCGATGGCCACGGCCTGCTCGGCGATCATCCGGTGCACCGCCGGAGGCCACGGCAGGCGGCCCGCCGGGGCCACCGGTCCGAGCAGGCTCTGGAGCTCCGCCGGGGTCGGCCGGGCGGCCGGGTCCTTGGCCAGGCACCGCTCGACCGCCGGCCGCAGCCCGGCCGGGACGGCCGACAGCTCCGGCTCCGCGTGCACCACGTCGTACAGGGTCTGCAGGGTCGACGACCCCGCGAACGGGTTGCGCCCCGTGACGGCCAGGAACAGCACCGAGCCCAGCGAGAACACGTCGCTCGCCGGGGTCAGTTCCCGCCCCTCCGCCTGCTCGGGCGACATGAACGGCGGCGAGCCGATCACCAGGCCCGTGTGCGTCAGCCGGGTGTCCACACCGCTCTCGGCCGCCCGCGCGATGCCCAGGTCGATCACCCGGACCCCGTCCTCGGCGAGCAGGACGTTCTCGGGCTTCAGGTCCCGGTGGACCAGCCCCGCCCGGTGGATCTCCGCGAGCGCCGACGCCAGTCCGGCCGCGAGGCGGCGTACGGTCTCCTCGGGCAGCGCCCCGACCGCCGCGACGGCTGCCCCCAGCGAGGGGCCGGAGACGAACACCGAGGCCAGCCAAGGGGTCCGGGCGTCCGCGTCGGACTCCATCACCGCCGCCGTGTAGGCCCCGGACACCCTCCGGGACGCGGCGACCTCCCGGCGGAACCGGGCCCGGAAGCCCTCGTCGTCGGCGAAGCGGGCGAGGACCTGTTTGACGGCGACCAGCCGCCCGTCCGGCGCGGCGCCGAGCAGCACACGGCCCATCCCGCCCTCGCCGAGCACCCCCAGCACCCGGAACGGCCCCACGTACGACGGACCCGACGGCCCTAACGGCTCCATGCTCCCCCGACCTCCCCGGACACGGGAGGGGATCATACAGAGCCGTCAACTCCCTCCACCCCCACGGGGATCGCGTACCGGCCCGCCAGCACGGCCACCACCCCGGCCACCGCCGCCCGCAGCTCCGGGGGGCCGAGCACCTCCGCCTCCGCGCCCAGCCGGAGCAGGTCCCCCACCGCGACGGCCTGCGACTCCACCGGCAGCTCCACCTCCGCCCAGCCGTCCCCGTCCGGCGGCCCGGCCCCCTCCAGCGCCCGCACCCCCGGCGTCCCGAACTGCATCGGCAGCAGCCTCTGCGCACGCGGCGAGAGCCGCAGCCGCGCCACCCCCTGCCGGAGCGCCGCCTCCAGGCGCCGGGAGGACTCCTCCCAGTAGGCCGCCAGTCCGAACCCGGCGGGCCTCTCGAAGCCCTCCCCCGTCTCCCGCACCGACAGCAGCCGCGACACCCGGTAGGTGCGTACGCCCTCCCCCGCCGGCGCCGCCACCAGGTACCAGATGCCGCCCTTGAGGACGACGCCCAGCGGGTGCAGCTCCCGCTCCCGGAGCTCGCCCGACCAGCGCCGGTACTCCACCCGCACCGCGCGCTGCTCCCACACCGCCGCCGCCACCGCGGCCAGGTGCGGCACCGGGTCGGCGTCCCGGAACCAGGCGGGCGCGTCCAGGTGGAAGCGGTCCCGCACGAGCCGGGCCCGGTCCGCCGGCCCGGCCGGCAGCGCGGCCTGGAGCTTCAGCTGCGCGGTGGCCAGCACCGCGCCCAGCCCCAGCTCCCGCGCGGGCCCGGGCGCCCCGGCCAGGAACAGCGAGGCCGCCTCGGCGTCGGTGAGCCCGGTCAGCCGCGTGCGGTAGCCGTCCATCAGCCGGTACCCGCCCGCGGGCCCCCGGTCCGCGCACACGGGGACGCCGGACGCGCCGAGCGCCTCGATGTCCCGGTACACCGTACGGACGGACACCTCCAGCTCCGCCGCCAGCTCCGGGGCGGTCATCCGACCGCGGTTCTGGAGCAGCAGGAGCAGGGAGAGAAGCCGGTCGGCACGCATGGGCCCATTGTGGCGCGGTACCTGACAAGAGGTGTCAGGTATGGCATCCAGGCTGGTCACAGCACGGGGGACGGCCCCGCGCGACCCGCCGAAAGGATCCCCATGCCCACGCGCACCGCCACCGGCCATTTCACCTTCGCCGACTGGGAGGAGCGTCCCGCCGGCCCGGCCGACGCACTGCCCCGGCTCGCGCAGGCCACGGTCGCCAACACCTTCTCCGGCGGCATCGAGGCCGCCGGCACCGTCTGCGCGTACACGATCACGTACCTGACGGCGACGACCGGCACCTACACCGGCATGGAGCTGCTCACCGGCACCCTCGACGCCCGCAAGGGCACCTTCGCCGTCGAGGAGCGCGGTACCTTCCACGAGGACGGCACCACCCGCTGCTCCTTCGAGGTCGTCCCCGGCTCCGGCACGGGCGAGCTCACCGGCCTGCGCGGCACCGGCGCCTTCCTGGCCCGGCACGGCGAACCGTCCGTCCCCTACACCTTCGAATACGACCTGGACTGAGCGACCCGAACGGCCCAACCGGCGGCGCCAGTCGGGCGAAAACGCGGCCCCGCCCGGCCCATGACCCATAACCGGGCCGGGCATGGGGCGTTGGGGCGGTCATGGCTCACCTCACCCTCGCCCGCGCCCTGTCCGGCGCCGCCCTGGCCCTGACCGTCGGCCTCGCCGCTGCCCCCGCCGCCCAGGCCGCCCCCACGGCCGCCCGGCCGGCCGCCGGCACCCAGGCCGGCCCCCTCAGCCTGGACAACCTGCTGTCCCTGCGCTTCCTCATGCCGACCGTCAAGGACGCGAAGCGCCAGGTCTCCGGCCTCCTCACCGGCCTCTCCCCGGCCCCGGCCGGCTCCACCGCCCTCGGCGGCCTGCTCAAGTAACCGGGAACGCCGTCTGCGTGAACGCCGCGAGCTGAGGGGAACGTGTACGACGGAACCGGCGCCGCCGTCGACTTCACCGTCCAGGCGATCCGCGCCGGCCCGGGCGGCCGACCAGGCGGCGCACGCACCCCGGCATGGTGCCCTACCGGGCAGTAGGGCACCATGGGCCGCCACACCCGCTCACCGCCGGAGGAACACCCATGGCAGCCGCCGCCCCCAAGCCGGAGACCCTCGCCGCTTTCGAGGCCGCCAAGGGGTTCATGCCCGTACGCGAGGGCCTCGCCCTGTACGAGGCGGCCGCCGGGGCCGCGGCCCTCGGGCTGCCGCTGCTGGAGGTCGGCACGTACTGCGGGCGTTCCACGATCCTGCTGGCCGACGCGGCCCGCGAGGCGGGCGTCCCCGCGATCACGGTCGACCACCACCGCGGCAGCGAGGAGCAGCAGCCCGGGTGGGAGTACCACGACCCGGCCGTCGTGGACCCGGAGATCGGGCTGATGGACACCCTGCCGACCTTCCGCCGCACCCTGCACCGGGCCGGCCTGGAGGAGCACGTCATCGCGGTCGTCGGCCGGTCCCCGCAGGTCGCCGCGGCCTGGGGCGGCAAGCTCGGCTTCGTCTTCATCGACGGCGGCCACACCGACGAGCACGCCAACGGCGACTACGAGGGCTGGGCCCCGCACGTCGCGGAGGGCGGCACGCTCGTGATCCACGACGTGTTCCCGGACCCGGCCGACGGCGGCCAGGCCCCGTACCGGATCTACCTGCGCGCGCTGGCCTCCGGCGCCTTCGAGGAGGTCTCGGTGACGGACTCCCTGCGCGTGCTCCGGCGCACCGGCGAGGGCGTCTAGGGGCGTCGACAATGCCCCTCGGCGGGCGATAAGACGACAATCACACCACGCCCTCGAATGGCCCATGGTCCGTACGGGGCCCGGGCGGGCGTTCTAGCATCGCGACGTGCGCTACGACGACAGCCCCCCGCTTCCCGAATCCCGGTCCTCGATCAGCCCGGACCGGCCCTGGTTCGCGCGCCGGCCCGCCCTCACGGTGGCGCTGGCGGCGCTCGCCCCGACCTGTCTGGCGGGCTGGGTGCTGACCCAGGTCCTGACCGGCTCCGGGCCCGGCGAGCGGCAGCCCGGGGGCATGCCGCTCACCGCCTCGCACACGACGGCGGGGTCGGACGCCAAGGCCAGCGCCTCCCCGACCCCGGCCGCGAGCCCCGCGCAGAGCCCCGCGCAGAGCCCCACCGCCGGCACCGCCCCCGCCAAGGGCCCGCTCACCGGCCGGACCGTGGTCATCGACCCCGGCCACAACACGGGCAACTTCCAGCACTCCGCCGAGATCAACAAGCTGGTGGACATCGGCACCAACCGCAAGGAGTGCGACACCACCGGCACCACCACCAACTCCGGTTACATGGAAGCCGAGTTCTCCCTCGACGTCTCCCGCCGGGCGCGCGCCCTGCTGGAGGCCAAGGGCGCCAAGGTGGTCTTCACCCACGAGGCCGACCGCCCCTGGGGCCCCTGCATCAACGAGCGGGCCCGGATCGGGAACGAGGCGGCGGCCGACGCCGTG
This sequence comes from Streptomyces sp. NPDC033966, assembly GCF_055575955.1. NCBI lineage: Bacteria > Bacillati > Actinomycetota > Actinomycetes > Kitasatosporales > Streptomycetaceae > Streptomyces > Streptomyces sp. NPDC033966. The sequence goes on from NZ_JBVIRQ010000004.1 coordinate 602,410, forward strand.
GTCTCCGTGCACGCCGACGGCGCCTCCGCCGGCAACCGGGGCTTCCACGTCATCCTCCCGGCCCGGGTCAAGGGCGGCACGGCGGACACCGCGAAGATCGTCGGCCCCTCCCGGGACCTCGGCGAACGCATCGCGAGCAACTTCGGCCGCACCACCGGCTCCTCCCCCGCCAACTACCTCGGCAGCGGCACCGGGCTGGTGGTCCGTGACGACCTGGGCGGGCTCAATCTCTCGACCCGGCCGAAGGTGTTCCTCGAATGCGGCAACATGCGTGACGACAAGGACGCGGCGCAGCTGATGAATCCGGAGTGGCGGCAGAAGGCCGCGCAGGGCATCGCGGACGGCATCACCGGTTTCCTGGGCGGGTAGTTCACGGTCAGTCGTCCAGGGGCGGCTCGCCGCCCCGATCCTCTCGGCCGCGCGAAGCTCCGTACCATGGGTGCGCCCGCTCCGCCCCAGCCAAGACCGAGAAGGACACCCCCAGACGTGAACATCCGCTCCCTCACTCGAGGTGACGGCGTGGTGATCGGAGCAGCGGTACTGCTGTTCATCGCCTCGTTCCTCGATTTCTACTCCGCCACCGGCCTGGACCTCCCGAGTGCGTGGGACACCGACGTCTACGGGCTGGCGCTGCCGACCGTCTTCCTGACCGGCTTCATCGCCGTGGGCCTGCTGCTCGGCGCCCGCTTCCAGCCCGAGGGCCGCAAGCTCGGGAGCCTGACCCTGACGGCGTGGGGCACCGTACTGGCCGTGGCGGCGGCCTGGGCCTCGCTGTGGTCGCTGATCACCTGCCCGTCCAGGTGGGACCTGGGCGCGGGCAGCATCATCGCCTTCCTCGCCACCCTCGCCCTGGCGGGCGTGGCCGTCGCCGGTACGAAGATCCCCGCCCTGGCCGGCCCGCTCGTGCCCGAGCCGCGGCCCGTCGCCCCGCAGCCGTACGGCGGCCAGCCCGGCACCGGGTACGGCTACCCGGGGCAGCAGCAGCCGCAGGGCTACGGGACCACCCCGCAGCCGGCCCCGCCCTACGGGGGCACCCCCGCGCCCGGCCCGCAGAACCCGGCGCCGACGCCGGCGGCGGACTTCACGCCGTTCTGGTTCGCGGTGCCCGTGGCCCGGCCCCTCTACGGCGAGGACGGCTCCCCCGTCCCGGTCGCGGAGCTGGCACCGGGCACCTGGTACCTGGCCGTCGACCAGCGCGGGCCGTCGTCGCTGATCGCGCAGACCCAGGACGGCCGCCGCGGCGTCCTCAACGACACCTCCGGCATCCAGCGCGGCTGACCCGGCCCCGCACCACGGCTCACGGCCCCCCGCCCCTTCACGGGCGGGGGGCCGCCCTGCTTCCGCCGCGCTCCCGCCGGACTTCCCGGCGGGGCGCGCGTGCCCTACAGTCGCCTGACGTCACCTGACACACCGTCAGATCAGGCTCGGATCAGGCTCGCGGAGGGGACATTACATGCGCCTCGGACTCGCACTCGGCTACTGGGGCCGCGGGCCCAGCCCCGCCCACCTCGACCTCGCCACGGAGGCCGAACGCCTCGGCTACGACTCGGTGTGGACCGCCGAGGCCTGGGGCTCCGACGCCTTCACCCCGCTCACCTGGATCGCCGCGCACACCTCCCGCATCCGGCTCGGCACCGCCATCGCCCAGATGGCCGCCCGCACCCCCACCGCCACCGCCATGCACGCCCTCACCCTCGACCACCTCTCCGGCGGCCGAATGATGCTGGGCCTCGGCCTGTCCGGGCCGCAGGTGGTGGAGGGCTGGTACGGGCGCCCCTTCCCCGCGAGCCCGCTCACCGCGACCCGGGAGTACGTGGACGTCGTACGCCAGGTGCTGCGCCGCGAGGCCCCCGTCACCCTGGACGGCCGCTTCCACAGCCACCCCTACCGCGGCGAGGACGGCACCGGCACCGGCAAACCCCTCAAGCCCATCACCCACCCGCTGCGCGCGGACCTCCCGCTGCTGCTCGGCGCGGAGGGCCCCAAGAACATCGCCCAGACCACCCGCATCGCGGACGGCTGGCTCCCCCTCTACTGGTCGCCCACCCGCACCGACGTCTACCGGGCCTCGCTGACGGACCTCCCCGACGGGTTCATGATCGCCCCGATGGCCCGCGCCCAGGTCTGCGACGACGTCGCCGAGGGGCTGCTGCCGGTCAAGGCGATGCTCGGCTTCTACATCGGCGGCATGGGCCACGCGGCCCGCAACTTCCACGCCGACCTGATGGGCCGCATGGGCTACGAGGCCGAGGCCCGGCGCGTCCAGGAACTGTTCCTGGCCGGGCGCAGGCAGGAGGCGGTGCTGGCCGTCCCGGACGCGTTCGCGGACGAGATCTCCCTCGTCGGCCCCCGGGAGCGGATCGCGGAACGGCTGGAGCTGTGGCGCAAGGGCCCCGTCACCGACCTGCTGGTCACGGCCCCGGACCCGCACACCCTGCGGGTGCTGGCGGAGCTGAACGGCTGAGCACCCGCACGTTAGCGAAGCGTTGGCGCCGGGCCGGAGCATGGTGCCCGACCACCGACGCACAGCTCCACCAAAGGGGAACAGTCATCAGCACCAACCGGATCAAGGCGGGCGTCCTCGCGGCCGCCACCGTCGCGGGCCTCGCCCTCGCCGCCGGACCGGCCGACGCGGCCGACCACTGCAAGGCCGGCGGCGGCGCCGTCTACATCTGCGAGTACGGGGTGACCAAGCACGCGCTGCCTGACGGGGGTAAGCAGCAGTTCCTGGTCGGCACGGACAACGCCGTGTGGACGCGCTGGACCGACTCCGACGGCGACTGGACCCACTGGTCGTCCCTGGGCGGCATCGTCACCAGCAGCATCGTCGTCATCGACCGCTTCAGCGGCGGCGACCCCTGGCAGTTCAGCCTCTCCGTCCAGGGCACCGACGGCTACCGCTGGGTCAAGAACCGCAGCCACGACGGCCACTGGGCCGACTGGCACCGCATGCCCGACCCGGACTAGCCGGTCCGGCCCGGCACAGCGCACCGCCGGGGCCCGGGTCGTGCCCGGGGCCCGGCGGTGCGGCCGTCGGCCGCGGCCTCAGCCCGTCAGCTGCGAGGTGCTCGGCACCTTGTCGGTGACCACGGCGCCCGCGTTCTTGCCGGCTTCCTTGACTCCGCTGATGACGTTGTTGAAGGCGTCGATGTCGGCGTCGCCCGCCTCCCCCTTGCGGAGCTTGGTGCCCAGCCCCTTGAGGGACTCGATGCCCGCCGTCAGCGGGCCCATCGCCTTCGACAGCAGCGGGTCGCCCTTGGCGTTCTCCGCGGCCGCCTTCAGCCGGTTGTACGCGAAGGCCCCCGCCAGACCGGCCTTGATCAGCGCGAACGTACGCCCCTTCGCGCCCTTCTTGAACTTGCCCTCGCGGTACGGCTTCACGATCCACTGGTACGTCGCCCCGGCCGCGAGCCCGGCGTTGGCGACGAACCGCGTCTTGGCGAACTTCTGCTTCTCGGCCGGGGTCGTCGGCGAGGGCGTCGCCGCGGCCAGCTCGTCGGCCGCGGCCGCGTCCGGCTCCGCCACGGCCAGGACCGCCAGTTCGGCGGCGGAGGCGGAGGAGACCTCCTCCCGCTGCCCCCGGTCGCCGCCGCTGCCGCACGCGGTGGCACCGGCCAGCAGCGCGGTGGACAGCACCACCGCCGTGAGGGCTCGACGGATACGGACGGTTGCGGGTACGGCCACGGTTGCCTCCGGGGACTGAGGTGTCCCCCGCAGCCTCACCCCGGGCACCGGGCGCCACCACCCGGGGGACCCGTTCGGGGGTCCCCCGGAGCCTGCGGCACGGTCAGCGCAACGGCCCCGGGCCGGCGGCCCCGGCCCGCCCGGGCCCGGGAGCGCCGGCTCAGCGGCGGCTCAGCGGCAGCAGTCCGGCTCCAGGCCCGTCGGCAGGGCCAGCCCGCCGAAGACCTCCCCCGTGGCCTCGTCGCCGCCGAGCGCCGCCACCGCGAGCAGCAGCGAACCCGCCGTCCAGGCCGTCTGCTCCACCGGCCACACGGCCCGGTCCTCGAAGACGTACCCCGTCCAGTACATGCCGTTCTCGGCGCGCAGGTGCCCGATCGACCGCAGGACCTCCAGCGCCCGGTCCGACTCCCCCATCACCCACAGGGTCAGCGCCAGCTCGCAGGACTCCCCGCCCGTCACCCACGGGTTCGGCAGTACGCACCGCACCCCCAGGTCCGGGACGACGAACTCGTCCCAGCGCCCCTCGATGCGCACCTTCGCCTCCGGGCCGGACAGCGCCCCGCCCAGCACCGGGTAGTACCAGTCCATCGAGTAGCGGTCCTTGTCCAGGAACCGCTCCGGGTGCCGGCGTATCGCGTGCGCGAGCGCCCCCGTCGCCAGCTCCCAGTCCGGCTGCGGCTCGCCGCGGTGGTCCGCGATGGCCAGCGCGCAGCGCAACGCCTGGTGGATGGAGGAGGAGCCGGTCAGCAGGGCGTCGGTGATGGCGGTGCCGTCCGCCTCCCGCTTCCAGCCGATCTCGCCGCCCGGCTGCTGGAGCGCGAGGACGAACTCGACGGCCGCGACGACCGCCGGCCACATCCGGTCGAGGAAGGTGTCGTCGCCGGTGGCCAGGTAGTGGTGCCAGACGCCGACGGCTATGTAGGCGACGAAGTTCGTCTCCCGGCCCGCGTCCTGCGGCACGGCCGTGTCCACGCCGTCGGGCCGGTCCGCGTACGCCGCGTACCAGGATCCGTCCTGGTTCTGGTGCCGGGCCAGCCAGGCGTAGGCCCGCTCGGCCGCCTCGTGCTCGCCCGCCGTGTCCAGGGCCATCGCGGCCTCGGTGTGGTCCCACGGGTCGAGGTGGTGGCCGCGGAACCACGGCACGGCCCCGTCCTCGCGCTGCACGGCCAGGATCCCGGCCACGGTCTGCGCGGCCTGCTCGGCGGTCAGCACGCCGTCCAGGACGAGGTGCTCGGGTACGGTGCGCCCCGGCGAGCTCACTGGGCGGAGCCGGCTGCGCCGACGGGCAGGTGGGGCTTGGTCGCGTACGCGACGAAGCTCTTGCCGATGATCGGGTTGAGGGCCTGCTCGGCGAGGCGGGTCGCGAGGGGCTTCTTCATGATGTCCCAGACCAGGAGCTTGTGGTACGCCTTGACCGGCAGCGCCTTGTCGTTGTCGACGCCGAAGGCGCACTTGAGCCACCAGTACGGGGAGTGCAGGCCGTGCGCGTGGTGGGTGCCGTACGGCTTGAGGCCGGCGGCCTGCATCTTGCCGAGGAGCTCGTCCGCCTTGTAGATGCGGATGTGGCCGCCCTCGACCTCGTGGTACGCGTCGGACAGCGCCCAGCAGATCTTCTCTGGGCCGTAGCGCGGGACGGTGACCGCTATCCGGCCGCCGGGCTTGAGCACGCGCACCATCTCGGCGAGGACGCCCTTGTCGTCGGGGATGTGCTCCATCACCTCGGAGATGATGACGACGTCGAAGGACTCGTCCGGGAAGGGCAGGGCCAGGGCGTCGCCCTCCATGGCGGTGGCGGTGGCGCCTGCCGGGGCCTCACCGGCCTCCTTCATGGCGGCGAACCACTTGGCGACCTCGCGGATCTCCTCGCCGTTGCGGTCGACGGCGACGACCTGGGCGCCGCGCCGATAACACTCGAAGGCGTGCCGGCCTGCGCCGCAGCCCAGATCGAGCACACGGTCGCCTGCGGCGAGCGGGAACCTGGAGAAATCGACGGTCAGCACGGGGTCCTGCCTTCGCGGTCACGGGGGTGAAGGGTGGTGCGGGTGTTGCGGGTGTTGCGGGTGTTGCGGGTGTTGCGGGTGTTGCGGGTGTTGCGGGTGTTGCGGGTGTTGCGGGTGGTACTTGCTGTGCTCGGTGGCGCGCCGCTCACCGCGTCCGGGCGGCGGCGGCCTGCGCGATGGCGGCTCTGTAGTGCGCGGCGGTGCCCTCGGCGGCCTTGGCCCAGGTGAACCGGGTCAGGACCCGCTCCCGCCCGGCGGCACCGAGGCGGGCGCGCAGCTCGGCGTCGCCCAGCAGCCTGCCCAGCGCACCGGCCAGCGCCCCCGCGTCACCGGGCGGCACGGCCAGGCAGGTCTCCCCGTCGGGGCCGGACACCTCGGGGATGGCCCCGCCGGTGGTGGCGACCAGCGGGGTGCCGGTGGCCATGGCCTCGGCGGCGGGGAGCGAGAAGCCCTCGTAGAGGGAGGGCACGCAGGAGACCTGGGCGCTGCGCACGAGGTCCACGAGCTCGGCGTCGGTGATGCCCTTGACGAACCGCACCGCGTCCTGGAGCCCGTACGTCTCGATCGCGCGGGCGACCGGCCCGCTCTCGGCCCGCTTGCCGACCACGACGAGGTGGGCGTCGGGCTGCTCGGTACGGAGCTTGGCGAGGGCCTCGACGAGGTGGACGAGCCCCTTGAGCGGGACGTCGGCGCTGGAGGTCGTCACGATCCGCCCGGGGACTTCCGCGACGGACGGGTCCGGCGACCAGAGGTCGGTGTCCGCGCCGATGTGCACGACGTGGATGCGGTCGTCGCGCACCCCGAGGTGCTCGGCGATCTCCTGCTGGGAGGAGCCGGAGACCGTCAGCACGGAGGGCAGCCTGCGGGCCACCCGGCCCTGCATCCGCGTGAACGCGTACCAGCGCCGCACGGAGGCCCGCTTCTTGCGGTCCTTCGCGGCGGCAAGGTCGAGTTTGCGGTCGACGGTGATGGGGTGGTGGATGGTCGTCACCAGGGGCGCGCCGAGGTCGCCCAACAGGCCGTAGCCGAGGGTCTGGTTGTCGTGGATGACGTCGAAATCGCCCGCGCGGGCCTGGAGATGGCGCCGGGCGCGCAGCGAGAAGGTCAGCGGCTCGGGGAAGCCGCCGGTCCACATCGTCGCGACTTCCAGGGCGTCGATCCAGTCCCGGTACTCGTCGCGCTTGGGGGTCCGGAACGGGTCGGGGCTGCGGTAGAGGTCCAGGCTCGGCAGCTCGGTGAGCGTGGCCCCGGTGTCCAGCACCGGATAGGGCTGTGCGCCGATGACCTCGACGGAGTGCCCGAGCTTCACCAGCTCCCGCGAGAGGTGGCGGACGTAGACGCCCTGGCCGCCACAGAACGGGTTCCCCTTATAGGTGAGGAGTGCGATGCGCAACGGGCGGTCGCCGGCGGTGGCGGAACCCGCGAAAGGGCTCGCCACCATGGCCTCTGCGGACACTCTCGGCCCCCTTCTCCCTGCACTTTCGCCGGAGCGTAACCGCTCGGATAATGTAGAACAAGTTTCAGAGTTGATCCTCTGAAGACCATTGAATCTACCGGCCGGAAACTACACCGTAAGAGGCGGAGCAGGTGATTCGCGCCACGGCTCGGACGCCTGACATGCTGACCCCCGGACCATCCCGGAATCAGCCGCCGCAACGATACGGAACGCCAGGAACGGGACACATGACAGCGGAAGCGAAGACCGTGACGCCTCCCCTGACGGAGCGCCAGGAGGCGCGCCGCCGTCGGATCCTGCACGCGAGCGCGCAGCTGGCCAGCCGGGGCGGCTTCGACGCCGTGCAGATGCGGGAGGTCGCCGAGTCGTCGAACGTCGCACTGGGCACCCTGTACCGCTACTTCCCTTCCAAGGTGCACCTGCTGGTCGCCACCATGCAGGACCAGCTCCAGCACATGCACACGACCCTGCGCAAGCGCCCCCCGGCGGGCGAGGAGCCGGCGGCCCGCGTCGCGGAAACCCTGATGCGCGCCTTCCGCGCCCTCCAGCGCGAGCCGCACCTCGCGGACGCGATGGTCCGCGCCCTGACCTTCGCGGACCGGAGCGTGTCGCCCGAGGTGGACACGGTCTCGCGGCTGACGACCGCGATCATCCTGGACGCCATGGGCCTCGACGCCCCACCGACGGCGGAACAGCTCTCGGCGGTCCGGGTCATCGAGCACACCTGGCACTCGGCCCTGATCACGTGGCTCTCGGGCCGGGCGTCCATCGCCCAGGTGAAGATCGACATCGAGACGGTGTGCCGGCTGATCGACCTGACGGGGACGGGTCAGGGAAAGGCCTGATTGTGGCGGGGCGGGGGCTTCGGGGGGCGGGGTCCTGGCGGGGCGGTCTCGCAGCCGGTTTGGGGGTTTCCCGTCAGTCCCATCGTCCTTCCGGTTCGGGCCGGCCTGTCAAGGGCGCTCCCTTCGGTCGCGTCACTTCGTGATCGCCTTCGGCGACCCTTGACAGGCCGTCCCGCCCCGGAAAGCCGAAAGACTGACGGGAAGCCCCCAAAAGAACGGTCACCGGGCAGGAGAGGAGGGGCGGGTCCGTCAGTGACGAGGCGAGGGGCCGGGCGTCGGCCGGCCGGGCATCCGGGCCCGTGATCCCTGGTCCCGGGCCGGGGGCGCGAGTATGCGCACGAGAGGTTCATCAGAGCGACCTCCGGAGCCCCCAGACGCACCAGATCGCTACGCGCTCCTGTCTTCTCAGCGGCCGGCGGCCGTCCGGGGCTGATATCCGCACCAGAGGTTGATCAGAGCAGTGTGGGAAGCGCATGGGCGCAGCAAATCGCTACGCGCTCCTGTCGTCTCAGCGGCCGGCGGCCGTCCGGGGCTGATATCCGTACTCAGGACGTCATCGCGGCCTCACCGGCGCGGACGGCGCGGAGGGAGCGCTCGACGGTTTCGAGCTTCTCACCGACCGGTCCGGCGTAGTCGATGACGGCGCGCGCGGCCTCCTCGCCGAGGGTGCGGGTGATCACCCACGTGGCGAGGTACTGGGACGCCAGGCAGCCGCCGGCGGTGGCGATGTTCCCCTCGGAGTGGAAGGGGGCGTCCAGGACGGTGACGCCCTCGGCCTCGACGAACGGGCGGCTCGTCATGTCCGTGCAGGCCGGCATGTCACCCAGCAGGCCGAGCTTCGCGAGGACCAGCGCGCCGGAGCACTGCGAACCGATCAGCTGTCGCGAGGGGTCGAGCGGCAGCATGGAGAGGAGCCGGTCGTCGGCGACCACGTCGCGCGTCTTCACCCCACTGCCGATCAGTACGACATCGGCCTCGGTCACGAAGTCCATGGACCGCTGGCCGGTCACCTCGACACCGTTCATCGAGGTGACCACGGGGGTGGGCGTGGTGATGTAGGCCTTGAGGCCGGACTTGCTGATCAACGCCGAGGCTATGAAGCTGTCCAGTTCGTTGAATCCGTCGAAGGTGACAACGGCTACCTGCATCACAACTCCCTTGATAGACAGGCCGGAAGTCTCTCAGGTGGGGCGTACCGTAGCCTCTCCGGGTGATCGCTGAAGCCGATGTGTGGAACCGTTTCGTCCGCCTCTTGCCCGACAATGAGGGGCATGAGGTCCAGGTCTGCTGGGACATCGGCGAACAGGAGGCCGGACTCGACCTCCTGGTGAGCGGGCTCCTGGAACACCAGGTGGCCATCAGTGAGAGCACCCGGGTGGAGATCTCCGTCATAGCGGAGAGCTGGGGTGTGCGGCGGGACATCGCCTCCCGCCTCCTGGCCTGCCAGGGTGACGGGCTCCCCAGCCCCGTCACGCTCGTCGAACACCCCGCCACCACGCCCCTGACGGCCCTCCCGGAACTGACCGATTTCCTCGTGATCCCCTGGATCAGGCACGCCTCCGGCCGCCTGCTGACCCGCGCGCACGTCGAGGAGCCGTGGGGCGACCTCTCCCTCATCCCGGAGCACTACGCCGTCCTGGCCTCCCCCCAGGGCCCGACCCTCCGCCTCTTCGAGTCCTTCTCCGCCCGCGAAGCCCTCGAAGCCCTCACCCACCCCTGAAACCAGCCCAAGACGGTCGTCAGACGCCGAGACGACAGGAGCGCGTAGCGATCTGGCGCGCCCCTGCGCTTCCCGCGCTGCCCTGATCAACCTCTGGTGCGGGTATCAGCCCCGGGCGGTCGTCGGACGCTGAGACGACAGGAGCGCGTAGCGATTTGCTGCGTCTGGGGGCTCCGGAGGTCGCTCTGATGAACCTCTCGTGCGCATACTCGCGCCCCCGGCCCGGGACCAGGGATCACGGGCCCGGATGCCCGGCCGGCCAACGCCCGGCCCCTCGCCTCGTCACTGACGGACCCGCTCCTCTCCTCCTGCCCCGTGACCGTTCTTTTGGGGGCTTCCCGTCAGTCTTTCGGCTTTCCGGGGCGGGACGGGCTGTCAAGGGTCGCCGAAGGCGATCACGAAGTGACGCGACGAAGGAGCGCCCTTGACAGGCCGGCCCGACACGGAAGGACGATGGGACTGACGGGAAACCCCCAAACCGGCTGCGAGACCGCCCCGCCAGGACCCCGCCCCCGAAGCCCCCGCCCCGCCCCGCTCGCCCCGCCCCATCCCCGCCCCTCACTCCTCCGGCGGGAACACCGCCTCGCCCGTCGCCGACAGGGTGATGAGGATGGCCTCCACCGGGCAGCCCTCGGCGGCCGTCAGGGTGGGTTCGTTGGCGTCCGTCTCCGCCGACCGGGGGTGGGACTGGCGGGCCGCGTCGAGGGTGAAGGCGTCGGGGGCGTGGTTCACGCACATGCCCGAGCCGATGCAGACCCCCCGGTCGACCTCGACCTGCCAGCGGTCCCCGCGGTCCCCCATCACGCACCCGCCGGGAGGTGGATCATCTTGTGCTCCAGGTACTCGCTCAGTCCCTCCGGGCCGAACTCCCGCCCCACGCCACTGTTCTTGTAGCCGCCGAACGGGCCCAGCATGTCCAGGCTGAAGGTGTTCACGTTGAAGGTGCCGGTGCGCACGCTCCGCGCGAAGTCGATTCCGTGCTCCACGTCGGCCGTCCAGACGCTGCCGCTCAGGCCGAACTCGGAGTCGTTGGCCACCCGTACGGCCTCCGCCTCGTCCCCGTACGGGATCAGGCACACGACCGGGCCGAAGATCTCCTCGCGGGCGATCCGCATCGAGTTGTCGACGTCGCCGAAGAGGGTGGGTTCCACGTACCAGCCCCGCTCCAGGCCGGCCGGGCGGCCGCCGCCCGCCAGGACCTTCGCGCCCTCCTCCTGGCCGATCCGGATGTAGTCCAGCGACCGCTGCTGCTGCCGCTTCGCGACCAGCGGCCCGAGCTGCGTCGCCGGGTCCAGCGGGTCGCCGACCACGAGTGCGCCGGCGGCCGCCGCGAGGGCTTCGGCCACCTCCTCGTACCGGCTGCGCGGGGCGAGGATCCGGGTCTGCGCCACACACGCCTGGCCGTTGTTCATCCAGGCCGCCGGCACGATGCCCGCCACGGTGCTCGCCAGGTCCGCGTCCGGCAGGATCACGGCGGCGGACTTGCCGCCGAGTTCGAGGGTGACCCGCGTCAGGTTGCGGGCGGCGACCTCCATGACCCGCTTGCCGGCGGCGACGGAGCCGGTGAAGGCGACCTTGTCGACCCCGGGGTGCCCGACCAGGTACTCGCTGACCTCCCGGTCGGCGGGCAGGATCGACAGCACGCCCTCGGGCAGCCCGGCCTCCCGTGCGATGTCCGCCAGGATGAAGGAGTCCAGCGGGGCTTCGGGCGAGGGCTTGAGGATGGCCGAGGAGCCGGTGAGCAGCGCGGGCGCCAGCTTCGCCGCGGCCACGAACTGGGGGACGTTCCACGGGATGACGGCGGCGACGACCCCGACCGGTTCGCGGCGTACGAGGATCGGGCCGAGCGCGCCCTGGCGGCGCTCCTCGTAGGGGTATTCGGCGGCGACCTTGATGGCGGAGTCGTAGACCATCATCGCGCCGAGCGCCTGGGCGAGGACGCTCCAGGAGTACGGGGAGCCGTTCTGGGAGCTGATGGAGCGGGCGATCTCCTCGTGCCGGACGGCGATGGCGTCCTTGATGCGGGAGACGACGGCGATCCGCTCCTCCAGCGACAGCCGGGGCCAGGGCCCCTCGTCGAAGGCCTTGCGGGCGACGGCCACGGCCCGGTCCACATCGGCCCGGGAGGCGTGCGGGACGCTGCCGATGACCTGCTCGGTGTGGGGGGAGACGATCCGGATGGTGTCGGTGCCCAGCGGATCGGTCCATTCCCCGCCGATGAACAGTTGGCCGTGTTCCACGAGCTCGGTCATGTCCGATGCCTCCAGGGGCTGCGCACGATCTCACCGATGTCGCAGAACTGATACCAGTTCTAGTTCGAGGAGTCCACGGCCAGGACGGCTTCGACGGCGAGGTCCGCGGAAGATCCGACGGCTGGTCAGAAGGCCGGATAAATGGTCGACTTGGGCTACTACTGAAACGCGTTCTCGTCAGACCGTGCCCCACCGGCCCGCGCCGCCCAGGGAGAGCCATGTCAGAAACAGCCCCGGAGCCCACCCCGACAACCACCCGAGCGACCACCCCCCAGGTCACCGACCACGGCGGCGGCGTCCACGCCATCCACGTCCCGATCCCCGACAACCCCCTCGGCCACACCCTCGTCCACGTCGTCGACACCGACCGCGGGCCCGTCCTCATCGACACCGGCTGGGACGACCCCGCCTCCTGGGACACCCTCACCGCCGGGCTCGGCGCGCTCGGCATCGGCGTCGCCGACGTGCACGGGGTGGTCATCACCCACCACCACCCCGACCACCACGGCCTGTCCGGGCAGGTACGGCAGGCCTCGGGTGCGTGGATCGCGATGCACGCCGCCGACACCGAGGTCGTCCTGCGGACCCGCTCCGCCGAGCCCGGCGTCTGGTTCGACTACATGAGCGAGAAGCTGGCCGCCGCCGGGGCCCCCGAAGCGCACGTCGCCCCGCTCCGCGCGGCCCGGGCGAGCGGCCGCGTCCGCACCCTGCCCGGGCTCAGCGCCGCCGTGCCCGACCGGGAGATCCTCCCCGGCGAGCTGCTGCCCCTCGCCGGGCGCCGGCTGCGGGCCATCTGGACCCCCGGGCACACCCCCGGCCACGTCTGCCTGCACCTGGAGGAACGGCACCCCGCCGGCCTCCCCGGAAACGGCCGGCTCTTCTCCGGTGACCACCTGCTGCCCGGCATCTCCCCCCACATCGGCCTGTACGAGGCCCCGGAGGACACCCGCGTCACCGACCCGCTCGGCGACTACCTCGACTCCCTCGAACGCATCGGCCGCCTGGCCCCCGCCGAGGTGCTCCCGGCCCACCAGTACGCCTTCACCGACGCGCCCGCCCGCGTACGGGAGCTGCTGGAGCACCACGAGGAGCGGCTGACCGGGCTGTGGCGGCTGCTGGCGGAGCCCCTGACCCCGTGGGCGCTCGCGGAGCGGATGGAGTGGAACCGGCCCTGGGAGCAGATCCCGTACGGCTCCCGGAACATCGCCGTCTCCGAAGCGGAGGCCCATCTGCGGCGGCTGGTGAAGCAGGGCCGGGCGGAGGCGGTCCCGGGCACGGACCCGGTGGCGTACCGGGCGCTGCAGGGCGCCGCCCGGTACGGGTCCGGGGCCGCCCGTACGGGGCCCCGTGCCCCCGGGGCCGGGAGCTACGGGCCGGTAGAGTGAGCCCGTCGTCCACACTTCCGTACGGGGGGAAGCCGGTGCGAATCCGGCGCTGACCCGCAACCGTGATCCGGCCCGCAGTACGCGGGACGGCAGCCGGAATGCCCCGTACCGGAGGTGCGCGGCTCGTGCCGCCGGGGCCTCCGGCGGCCGGCACCGTCGAGGTAAACGGAGCCGGAGCCCGGTGCCTGCGCGTGCCTGTCTCCCGCCCCCCGTACGAGAGGCACCCGCCCCGCCATGAACGTCCGCCGCAGCGCAGCCGCGCTCGCCGCATCCGCCGTGCTCTGCGTGGGCGCCGCCCCCGTCGCCCTCGCCGAGACGCCGCCGCCCTCCCCCTCCCCGAACCTCCCGGCGGGCCTGTTCGGCAAGGCCGACCCGGCGTACGACGGCGTGTGGCGCCAGTCCCTCGCGCTGCTCGGCCAGCAGACGGCCGGCGTGAAGCCCGCCCCGCAGGCCGTGGCCTTCCTCATGAGCCAGCAGTGCCCGAGCGGCGGCTTCGCCTCCTTCCGCGACGCCGGCCTGCCCTGCGACGACAAGACGACGTACGACACCAACGCGACCGCCGTCGCCGTGCAGGCCATGAAGGCCCTCGGCGGCAAGGACGCGGAGGTCAGGAAGTCGACGGACTGGCTGAAGTCCGTGCAGAACGAGGACGGCGGCTGGGCCTACGTGCCGGGCTCCCCCAGCGAGGGCAGCTCCACCTCCATCGTGATCAGCGCGCTGGCCGCGGCCGGCGAGAAGCCCGCCGAGGTCAAGTCGAAGGCGGGCAAGTCCGCGTACGACGGCCTGCTCTCCTTCCAGCTCGGCTGCTCCGCCGAGCCGGCCTCCGACCGGGGTGCCTTCGGGTACCAGCCGGCCGACGGCAAGCTCGCCGCGAACGCCGACGCCACGGCCGCCGCCGCGCTGGCGGGCCTGGGCAAGGGCATCGTCGTCGATCCGGCCGCCACGGACACCCCGGCCGCCCCGCTGGCCTGCCCGGCCGGCTCCGCCGACCCGGCGGGCGCGGCCCAGGGCGCGGCCGGCTACCTGGCCGAGGCGCTGAAGAAGGACGGCCACCTGACGGCGGTCACCCCGGGCGCCGACCAGCCCACCGCCGACACCGGCAACACCGCCGACGCCGTGATCGCCCTGGCCGCGGCCGGGCACCGGCAGGCGGCGGCGGGCGCCCTGGAGTGGCTCCAGAAGAACTCCACCGCGTGGGCCAACCGCAACCCGGCCGCACTGGCCACCCTGATCCTGACCGCCCACGCGACGGGCACCGACCCGAAGGCCTTCGGCGGCGTGGACCTGGTGGCGGCGCTGAACGCCACGGGCCCGGCCCCGGTGGCCGTGCCGGACGCCGAACCGCAGAAGGTGAAGGGCGAGGAGAAGCCGGGCTCCGGCAACCAGAACATCTGGTGGATCGTCGGCGCGGGCGCCGCGGCCGGCATGGGCATCGGCATCCTGCTGAGCGGCCGCAGGAAGAAGCAGCAGTGATCCGCCGCCGCACCCGCACCCCGGCCGGCGCGCTCACCGGCGTCCTGGCCGTGCTGGGCCTGGTGCTGACCCTGTTCGCGGCCTCCCCCGCCCTGGCGGCGAGCTACCGCTACTGGTCGTTCTGGGACGGTGCGGGCGGCCGCTGGGCGTACGCCACCCAGGGCCCTTCGACGGTCCGCCCCGCGGACGGCGCCACGCTCGGCTTCCGCTTCTCCGTGAGCAAGGACGCCGGCGCCGAGGCGGCCCAGCCGCGTGCGGCCGCCGACTTCGAGGCCGTCTGCGGCGGCACCGCCCCGGCGGAGGGGAGGAAACGGGTGGCGCTGGTCATCGACTTCGGCGTGCCCGAGGACGCCCCCGCCGGCGAGACCCCGCCGCAGGGCACGCCGCGCACGGCCTGCGCGCAGCTGGCGCCCGGGGCCACGGCGGCCGAGGCGCTGGCGGAGGTGGCGAAGCCGCTGCGCTACAACGGTGCGGCGCTGCTGTGCGGTATCTCCGGCTACCCGAGGACGGGCTGCGGCGAGCCCATCCAGGACGCGGAACAGCCGAAGCCGCCGGCACCCGCCTCGGCCGCCCCCGCCTCCCCCTCCCCCTCCCCCTCCGCCTCCGCTTCGGAGGGCTCCTCGGGCGGCGGCCCTTCGGCCGGCCTGTACCTGGGCACCGCGGCGGTCCTCGCCCTGGGCGCCGCCGCCGTCTGGCAGTCCCGCCGCCGCAGGCGATGACGCCGCGCACCGCCCACGGCGCGGCACGTGCCGACGCACCCCCGGCCGGGCCCGGCGGGGCCGGGCGGTCCGGTCCCCCGCACGGGGCGGCGTACAAGAGGGAACGGCCCTGGCGGGCCCCCGAGGCACGGCGTGGGAACGCCCTGCACGCGGGGGCCTGGTGGCTGTGGGCCCTCGGGCTGGCCACCGCCGCCTCCCGGACCACCAACCCGCTGCTGCTCGGGCTGGTCGTCGGCGTCGCCGGGTACGTGGTGGCGGCCCGCCGGACGGAGGCGCCGTGGGCGCGTTCCTACGGGGCCTTCGTCAAGCTGGGCCTCTTCGTCATAGGGCTGCGGCTGGTCTTCTCCATGCTGCTGGGCTCCCCGATCCCCGGCACGCACACCCTCTTCACCCTCCCCGAGATCCCGCTGCCGGCGTGGGCGCAGGGCATCCGGTTCGGCGGCCGGGTCACCGCCGAGCAGCTGGTCTTCGCCTTCTACGACGGCGCGAAGCTGGCGACCCTGCTCATCTGCGTGGGCGCGGCGAACGCGCTCGCCAATCCGGCGCGGCTGCTGAAGTCGCTGCCGGCCGCGCTGTACGAGGCGGGCGTGGCGGTGGTCGTCGCGATGACGTTCGCGCCGAACATGGTCGCCGACGTGGCCCGGCTGCGGACCGCCCGCCGGCTGCGCGGGCGCCCCACGGGCGGGGTGAAGGCCGTCCTCCAGATCGGGCTGCCGGTGCTGGAGGGGGCGCTGGAGCGCTCGGTGGCCGTCGCCGCGTCGATGGACGCGCGCGGGTACGGGCGTACCGCGCAGGTGCCGCCGTCCGTGCGGCACACCACCAACGCCCTCACCCTGGGCGGGCTGCTCGGCATGTGCGCCGGAACGTACGGGCTGCTCGCCGCGGAGGGTGCCGTGTACGGGCTGCCGGTGCTCGGCATCGGCCTCGTGCTGGCCCTCGCGGGGCTGCGGCTCGGCGGGCGGCGCAGCATCCGCACCCGGTACCGGCCGGACCGGTGGGGGGTGCGGGCCTGGCTGGTCGCCGGTTCGGGCGCGGCGGTCGCGGCGCTGCTGGTCCACGCGGGATCGGTGGACCCGGAGGGGCTGCGCCCTGGCGTTGTCCCGCTGGTCGCGCCCGCGCTGCCGCTGTGGCCCGCGGCGGCGATCCTGATCGGCCTGCTCCCGGCCTTCGTGGCCCCCGTACCGTCCGAGGAGTCCTCCCGTTGATCCGCTTCGAGCAGGTGTCGGTGACCTACGACGGCGCCGCACGGCCGTCCCTCCGCGACGCGGACTTCACCCTCCCGGAAGGGGAGCTGACCCTCCTCGTCGGCCCGTCGGGGGTCGGCAAGTCGACCCTGCTGGGGGCGGTGTCCGGGCTGGTCCCGCACTTCACGGGCGGAACGCTGCGCGGGCGGGTCACGGTGGCGGGCCGGGACACCCGTACGCACATGCCGCGCGAGCTGGCGGACGTGGTGGGCACGGTCGGGCAGGATCCGCCGGCCCACTTCGTGACGGACGTGGTGGAGGACGAGCTGGCGTACGGGATGGAGTCCCTGGGCCTGCCGCCGGCGGTGATGCGCCGCCGGGTGGAGGAGACCCTCGACCTGCTGGGCCTGAACGAACTCCGCGACCGCCCGATCGCCTCCCTGTCGGGCGGCCAGCAGCAGCGGGTGGCGATCGGCTCGGTCCTGACGACGCACCCGCGGGTGCTGGTCCTGGACGAGCCGACGTCCGCGCTGGACCCGGCGGCGGCGGAGGAGGTCCTGGCGGTGCTGCAGCGCCTGGTCCACGACCTGGGCACGACGGTGCTGATGGCGGAACACCGCCTGGAACGGGTGGTCCAGTACGCCGACCGCGTGCTGCTCCTCCCGGCCCCGGGCGAGCCCCCGCTCCTCGGCACCCCGTCCGAGATCATGGCCGTCTCCCCGGTGCACCCCCCGGTGGTCTCCCTGGGCCGCCTGGCGGGCTGGACCCCGCTCCCCCTCTCGGTCCGCGACGCCCGCCGCCAGTCCGCTGCGCTCCGCCACCGCCTGTCGCCCGTGGCTCCGCCCCCAGACCCCAGCGCCTCACACGCCGGCGGGGCTGGATTTCGCTCAGCGAAATTCCAGCCCGCGCGGCGATTGAGCGCAACGGGGTCCGGGGCGGAGCCCCGGGGAACGGGCGAAGGGCGGATAGGGGACCAGCCCCGCGCAGCGGCACCCACCGCCCCGGCCCCCGCACCCGGAACGGCACCCGCACCCGCACCCGCACCGGCCGCCCCCGGCCTACTGGCCCGCCTGACCGGCCGCTCCCGGCGCCGGCCGGGCGACGCCACGCCCGCACCCCCCGCCGCCGCAACCCCGGCCGCCACCGCCACCAACCTCGGGGTCCGCCGCGGCCGCGCCGAGGTGCTCCACGACGTCACCCTCCAGGTGGCCCCCGGCGAAACCGTCGCCCTCATGGGCCGCAACGGCGCCGGCAAGTCCACTCTCCTCGCCGCCCTCACCGGCACCCTCGCCCCCTCCACCGGCCAGGTGACCGTCGGCGGCCGCACCCCGCACCGCACCCCGCCGCCGGAGATGGTCCGCCGGGTCGGCCTGGTGCCGCAGGAGCCCCGCGACCTCCTCTACGCCGACACCGTCGCCGCCGAGTGCGCCGCGGCCGACGCCGACGCCGGGGCGACCCCCGGGACCTGCCGCGCCCTGGTCGGCGGGCTGCTGCCCGGCGTGCCGGACGACACGCACCCCCGGGACCTGTCCGAGGGGCAGCGCCTGACCCTGGCCCTGGCCCTGGTGCTGACCGCCCGGCCCGCCCTGCTCCTCCTCGACGAGCCGACCCGTGGTCTGGACTACGCCGCCAAGGCCCGCCTGGTGGAGACCCTGCGCGGTCTCGCCGCCGACGGCCACGCCATCGTCCTGGCGACGCACGACGTGGAGCTCGCCGCCGAGCTGGCCCAGCGCGTGGTCATCCTGGCGGGCGGGGAGATCGTCGCGGACGGTCCGACGGCCGAGGTCGTCGTCTCCTCACCCGCCTTCGCGCCCCAGGTGGCGAAGATCCTGGCCCCGGGCCACTGGCTCACGGTGTCCCAGGTCGCCGCCGCCCTGGAGGCCACCCCGTGACGCCCCGCCCCGCCGCCCCCGTCCGCCCCGCCGCCGCCGTCCGCCCCGTCCGCATCGGCCCCCGCGCCGCCGCGGCCCTGGTCCTGGTCACGCTCATCGGCATCGCCGCCTTCGGCTGGCCCCTGCTCGCGGACCGGCAGTCCGGCCTGGCCCACTCCCAGGACGCCCCGTGGCTGTTCGCCGCGTTGCTCCCCCTCCTCGTCGGCGTGGTCATCGCGACCATCGCCGACAACGGCATGGACTCCAAGGCCGTCGCGATGCTCGGGGTGCTCGCCGCCGTGGGGGCGGCGCTGCGGCCGCTGGGTGCGGGCACGGCCGGCCTGGAGCCCATGTTCTTCCTGATGGTGCTCAGCGGCCGCGTCCTCGGTCCCGGCTTCGGCTTCGTCCTCGGCTCGGTGACGATGTTCGCGTCCGCGCTGCTCACGGGCGGGGTCGGGCCGTGGATGCCGTTCCAGATGCTGGCGATGGGCTGGTTCTCGCTGGGCGCCGGGCTGCTGCCCGGGGCGAGGGGGGTCCGGGGGCGGGCGGAGCTGACGATGCTCGCCGCGTACGGGTTCCTGGGCTCGTTCGCGTACGGCACGGTCATGAACCTCCAGGGCTGGGTGATCCTGCAGGGCATGGGGCAGGGCGTCTCCTTCCACCCCGGCGACCCGGTGCCGCAGAACCTGGCGCGCTTCGTCGCGTACTGCCTGGCGACCTCGGTGGGCTGGGACCTGGGGCGGGCCGCGCTGACGGTCGTACTGACGCTCACCCTCGGGGGAACGCTGCTGAGGGCGCTGCGGCGGGCGACTCGGAAAGCCGCGTTCGACGCGTCCGTTTCCTTCGATTCGGGGGCCGGAAGTGACGGGGGACACCCACCTCAGCGGGTGTGACCGGTTACGCGGGGTGACATCGGGGGCCTCGGGCGGTGAGGCGGCCCACAGGACCCACGTCACATCCGGCCCTGGCTAGTAGGCCTGCCGGGCCGTGCCCGCAACGCCTCCCGGCCGGGGCGTTGGGCCCGGTCTGCGAGGGCGGCTAGTAGG
>NZ_JBVIRQ010000005.1:0-620131 GCF_055575955.1 Streptomyces sp. NPDC033966
CCTCCGGGCTTTCGTTCTTCGTTCTTGCGATTCAGACTCTATCAGAGTCTTTCTCGCTTGCTTTCCAGGTCCTGCGCTTTCGCGCTTTCCCTTTCCGGCGGTTCCGACTCTATCAGATCCTTTCGGGCCTGACCCCCAGTCAGCGGGGTTTGCCTTTCGGGCTGTTGGGCCCTTCCGGCGAGTGAGACAGTAGCGGATTCCCTGCCCCCGAAGCCAATCGGCGGCTGCGTCCTGGAACGCGGATTCCTCATTCGCAAATACGCATGAAAACGAGACGACGAAGTGCGTCGTTCGTTCGAATGTCGTAGTGCGGGATGGCTGTCCGGGGACCGACCGGGGTCGGCGCTCACGTCGGACAACTCGAAGAACCTTACGGACCGGGCACAGGTGTGTCAACCCCAGGCTGACCGGCAGCGACTGGCCGGAAATCCTCACCTGCTCCTCACGTCCCGGGGTCTACGCTGATCCCCATGACCACGCACGTGCTCAAGCTCAGCCTTCGCTGGTGGGCCGCCTGACGGCGGCCGACCCCCCACGCGAGCACGCACGCGTTCACGGCCGCCGCTACGGCGGCCGTTTCTGTTTCTCCCTCAGGGAGTGGCTCGGTCGCCCGACGCGGTGACCACGGCACCACACCACCACTCACGCACTCAGAGGGAGAGCAGCAGACATGACGAGGATCTTCAGCGGGATCACCCCGTCCGGGCACCTGACGCTGGGCAACTACCTGGGGGCCCTGCGGCAGTGGGTCGCGGCCGAGCACGCGCCCTCCGACGCGCTGTTCTGCGTAGTGGACCTGCACGCGCTCACCACGGAGCACGATCCCGCGCGGGTGCGGCGCCTCACCCGGCAGGCCGCGACGCTGTTCCTCGCCGCCGGCCTGGATCCGCAGCGGTGCACCCTCTTCGTGCAGAGCCACGTCGGCGAGCACACCCGGCTGTCCTACCTCCTGGAATGCACCGCTGCCGACGGGGAGCTGCGGCGGATGATCCAGTACCGGGAGAAGGCGGCGAAGGCGGAGGCCGCCGGCAACGGCGTACGGCTGTCGCTGCTGACGTATCCCGTGCTGATGGCCGCCGACATCCTGGCTTACGCGGCGGAGGAGGTGCCGGTCGGCGAGGACCAGCGGCAGCACGTGGAGCTGACCCGGGACCTGGCGGTGCGGTTCAACCAGCGGTACGGGCGGACGTTCACCGTGCCCAAGGTGACGCTGCCAGCCGTGGGCGCGCGGGTCATGGACCTCCAGGACCCGACGTCGAAGATGGGGAAGTCCAGTGAGAGCGGTGCCGGGATCGTCTACCTCCTCGACGAGCCGGCGGTGATCACCAAGAAGGTGATGCGGGCCGTGACCGACAGCGGGGACGGCGGGGTGGTCTACGACCGGGCCGCGCGGCCCGGGGTGGCGAACCTGCTGGACATCCTGGCCGCCTGTACGGGCGGGGACCCGGAGAAGCTGGCCGAGGGCTACGAGCAGTACGGGCCGCTGAAGCGGGACGTCGCCGAGGCCGTGGTGGAGCTGCTGCGTCCGCTGCGGGAGCGGCACGCCGGGCTGGCGGCCGATCCGGGCGAGGTGGAGCGGGTCCTGCGCGAGGGGGCCGGGCGGGCGCGGGACATCGCGCGGCCGGTGGTGGACCGGGCGTACGAGGCCATCGGGCTGCTGGCTCCGTGAAGGAGGGGGAGGGGCGGCCCGGGTACGGGGTCGCCCCTCCTCGCCGCGTCAGCTGTTGCCGGTGGCGAGTTCGCGGCTGCGGTCGCGGGCCGCTTCGAGGGCGGCGATCAGGGCCGCGCGTACCCCGTGCTTCTCCAGCTCGACGATGGCGTTGATCGTCGTACCGGCCGGGGAGGTGACGGCCTCGCGGAGCTTGACGGGGTGCTCGCCGCTGTCGCGGAGCATGACGGCGGCGCCGATGGCGGCCTGGACGATGAGGTCGTGGGCCTGGGCGCGGGGCAGGCCGAGGAGGATGCCGGCGTCGGTCATGGCCTCGACGAGGAAGTAGAAGTAGGCGGGGCCGGAGCCGGAGAGGGCGGTGGCCGCGTCCTGCTGGGACTCGGGGACGCGGAGCGTCTTGCCGACGCCGCCGAAGATCTCCTCGGCGTGCTGGAGGTGGGCGGCGGTGGCGTGGCTGCCGGCGGAGATGACGGACATGGCCTCGTCGACGAGGGCGGGGGTGTTCGTCATGACGCGGACGACGGGGGTGCCGGGGGCGAGCCGCTCCTCGAAGAAGGCGGTGGGGATGCCGGCGGCGCCGCTGATGACCAGGCGGTCGGCGGGGACGTGCGGGGCGAGCTCTTCGAGGAGCTTGCCCATGTCCTGCGGCTTGACGGTGAGGATGAGGGTGTCGGCGCGCTTGGCTGCTTCGGCGTTGCTCACGGCCTCGACGCCGTAGCGGGTGCGGAGCTCCTCGGCGCGCTCGGGGCGGCGGGCGGTGACGAGCAGTTTGGCGGCCGGCCAGCCGCCGCGGATCATGCCGCTGAGCAGGGCCTCGCCGATCTTGCCGGTACCGAGGACTGCGACTGTCTGGGTCATGCCCGATTCACCTCGCCGAACGAACCATCAGGACGTACGCCCTCATCCTTGCACCCGTGCGCGCCGTGGCGAGGGGATGTCCGCTCCGTGGTCAGGGCGTGCGGCGGCGGAGGGTGGCGGCGCCGAGGGCGAGGACGAGCAGCGCGCAGGCCGCGACGACGACGGCGTCGCGTACGAAGTCGGCCGTCATGTCGGTGTGGGTGAGGACCTGGGTCATGCCGTCGACGGCGTAGGACATGGGCAGGACGTCGGAGATGCCGTCGAGCACGGGCTGCATGGTGTCGCGGGGCGCGAACAGGCCGCACAGGAGCAGCTGCGGGAAGATCACGGCCGGCATGAACTGGACGGCCTGGAACTCGGAGGCGGCGAAGGCGGAGACGAACAGGCCGAGGGCGGTGCCGAGGAGGGCGTCGAGGAGGGCGACGAGCAGGAGCAGCCAGGGGGAGCCGATGACGTCGAGGCCGAGGAGCCAGAGGGCGAGGCCGGTGGCGAGGAGGGACTGGACCACGGCGACGGCGCCGAAGGCGAGGGCGTAGCCGGCGATGAGGTCGGCCTTGCCGAGGGGCATGGCGAGGAGGCGTTCGAGGGTGCCGGAGGTGCGTTCGCGGAGGGTGGCGATCGAGGTCACGAGGAACATCGTGATGAGGGGGAAGATCCCGAGGAGGGACGCGCCGATGCTGTCGAAGGTGCGGGGGCTGCCGTCGAAGACGTAGCGCAGCAGGGTGAGCATCAGTACGGGGACCAGCAGCATCAGCGCGATGGAGCGCGGGTCGTGGCGGAGCTGGCGCAGGACGCGGGCGGCGGTGGCGAGGGTGCGGGCGCCGTTCATCGGTGGTTCTCCCTTGCGAGTGCGTCGGCCTGGGCCTCGGCCTGTGCGCCGGCCTGTGCGTTGGCTTCGTCGACGAGGCGGAGGAAGCCTTCCTCGACGGTGGTGGAGCCGGTGCGGGTGCGGAGGGCTTCGGGGGTGTCCTGGGCGAGGATGCGGCCGTCGCGCATGAGGAGCAGGTCGTGGCAGCGCTCGGCCTCGTCCATGACGTGGGAGGAGACGAGGATCGTGACGCCCCGGGCGGCGGTGATCTCGTGGAAGAGGTTCCACAGGTCGCGGCGCAGGACGGGGTCGAGGCCGACGGTGGGTTCGTCGAGGACGAGGAGCTCGGGCGTGCCGAGGAGGGCGACGGCGAGGGAGACGCGGCTGCGCTGGCCGCCGGAGAGGTTGCCGGCGAGGGCGGTGGCGCGGGTGGTGAGGTCGACGTCGGTGATGGCCCGGTCGACGGCGGCGCGGCGGCGTCCGGCGGCGGTGCGGCCGGGGTCGAGGACGGCGGCGAAGTAGTCGAGGTTCTGCCGGACGGTGAGGTCGTCGTAGACGGAGGGCGCCTGGGTGACGTAGCCGATGCGGGAGCGGAGCCCGGGGTGGCCGGCGGGGCGGCCGAGGACGTCGAGGGTGCCGGTGACGTGGGCCTGGGTGCCGACGACCGCGCGCATGAGGGTGGACTTGCCGCAGCCGGAGGGGCCGAGGAGGCCGGTGATGCGGCCGCGGGGGACGTCGAAGCCGATGCCGTCGAGGACGGTGCGGGGGTGGCGGCCGGTGCCGCGGCGGACGGTGAGGCCGTGGGCGTGGACGGCGGGAGGGGGCTCCTCCGGCTGGTTATTCATCATGTGATGAATAATGCTCCCGGCTGTGCCGGGCGTCAATGAGCCGGGCGTTCGATCGCCGTGGGTACCGCCGGTACCGGAGCACCCGCGGTTCCGGGGGCTACTTCTTGCGCTTGGAGCGGCGCGCGGCCGGGTTGCCCGTACGGGCGCCGCGGCGGCGGTTGAATTCGGCCACGGCACGCTCGTACTCGGCGCGGCGGAGCTTCTCGCCGGGTGCCTCGGACAGGCTGCGCAGGAAGTACGCGACGAGGGAGCCGATGAAACCGATCGTCTTCAGGCCCTTGAGGGCGGCCTCGTCGGAGGACGGGCGCGGTCGGCGGCCGAAGGACTCCCAGGTCTTGGCGAACGCGATGGCACTGGCGATCGCGAAGAGCACGACGACGGAGATGCTGAGGAAGGGGCCGACGTCGCCGATCTCCAGGCCCTCGTAGGCGAAGCGCAGGAGGTACGCGCCGATGACGGCGGCGGCGAGCGAGCCGACGGCCACGCCGGCGCGGCGCAGGGCGTAGCCGTTGTCGTGGTCCACCCAGGAGGTGCCGAAGAACCGGATCGGCTCGGGCTGCGGGCCGGGGGCCTGCGCGGCCGACGCCGCGGGGGTGCTCTGGTCTCGCTGCTGGTCGTCGCTCACAGTGCCGATTATCCCCCGGCGGGCGGGACCCGCCGGGGGTGTCTCACCTGGCAGAACGGTGACCTTGCCCCGGTCGGGTCAGCCGCACTGCGGGGCGACGTAGCCGTCACTGCCCGTCTTCACGTAGGCGTCGGAAACGAAGCGGCCGTTACCGATGCAGTCCCACAGGTCCGTGGTGCCGTACGGGCCGGAGACGGTCGTGCCGGAGCACTGGCAGCGGATCGTCACGTACCCGCCGATCGGGACGGAGTCGATGATCGAGTAGTTGGTGCCCGGCCCGCTGCGGACGTTCACCTGGTAGCCGGGGGCGGTCGGGAAGGTGGGGCCCGCGTCGCCGGAAAGGCTCTGGACCTGGCTGGATTCGTTCTCAACGGACATGTGAAATCTCCCCCCATGGGTGCTGCACTGCGCAACGCGCGCAGGGTAGCAAGCCCTTGGATGTTCCCACGGGCCATCGACTAGGCTCCGGCGGGGGTGGTGAGCGGTGCAGTCGCGGCGCGCGGACTACGCCGGGTTTCCGGAATACGCCGGCCAGTACCGGCTCGAATCCGTGCTCGGCTCCGGCGGCATGGGCGTCGTCCACCTGGCCACCTCCAGTTCCGGGCTGAAGCTCGCCGTCAAGGTCGTACACGCCCAGCACGCGGCGGATCCGGAGTTCCGGGCGCGGTTCCGGCAGGAGGTCACGGCCGCCCGGAGGGTGAGCGGCGCGTTCACCGCACCCGTCGTCGACGCCGACCCGGACGCCGAGCGGCCCTGGATGGCCACCCTCTTCATCGACGCCCCGACACTGTCCGAGCGGGTACGCGAACGCGTCCTGGACCCCGTCGAGCTGACCCGGCTCGCCGCCGGGCTGGCGGAGGCCCTGCGGGACATCCACCGGGCCGGGGTGGTGCACCGGGACCTCAAACCGAGCAACGTGCTGATGGCCCCGGACGGGGTGCGCGTCATCGACTTCGGCATCTCGCGCCCGGCCGACAGCGACCTGCGCACGGAGACGGGCAAGCTCATCGGGACCCCGCCCTTCATGGCGCCCGAGCAGTTCCAGCGGCCGAGGGACGTGGGGACTGCCGCCGACGTGTTCGCGCTGGGCGCGGTGCTGGTGCACGCGGCGACCGGGCGCGGCCCCTTCGACTCCGACAGCCACTACCTCGTCGCGTACCAGGTCGTCCACGGCGAGCCCGACCTGACGGGGCTCCCGGCCAGGCTCGTGCCGATCGTGCAGCGCTGCCTGGCGAAGGATCCGGCGGAGCGGCCGACCGCCGAGGCGCTGATCGCGGAGATGCGCGCCGTCGCGTACCCGACCGCCGAGGACACCCAGGCGTTCATACCCCACCCGCGCAGACCCGTGGCGGAGGAGCAGGTCACCCACCAGCGGGAGCGGATCGCGGCGGACCTGCCGCCTGCCGGGCGCCGGCGTCGCCTCCGGCCGGGGCTGCTGGCCGCCGGGCTCGGGGTCCTGCTCGCAGCGGGGGCGGTCGGCGGCTACCTGTGGCCCACGGACACTCCGGAGCACCCCGTCGCGCCCACGTCGGCGAAGGGCTTCACACCGTGGTCGGCTTCACCGGGCTCGCCACCGATGTCGTGCTCGGCGGCCTCCGGCGCCCTGTACTGCTCGGGACGGGGCCTGGCGGCCGCGCGGATCGACCCGGCCGACGGGTCGACGACCTGGTCCGTGCGTACGAACGCGCCCACCCGGGGCGTCACGACCAGCACGCCCCCGCTGCACTCGGCCGGATCGGTCCTCGTGGTGGCACCCGGCAGCGAACTCCTCCAGGCCCTGGACGCGGGCACGGGCGCGGAACGCTGGCAGCGGAAGCTGCCGGGCGGCACGCGCGCGGTGGCCGCGGGCCCGTACGTGGTCACCGTGGCGGCGGACGGCACGGTCACCGCCGTCGACGGGGCGAGCGGCGCCCAGAAGTGGAGCCGGCACATCACCGGCACCGGGTCGGTGTGGTGGGGCGGAGCGGGAACGGGCGGAGCACCCGTGCTCTACACGACCGCGGCGGACCCCGGCGGCGGCTCGACGCAGCTGACGGAGGTGGATCCGGCCACCGGTGCCGCGCGCTGGCACGTCCGGACCGCCGGGAACCTGCGGCCCATCGGTGTGGCGCGCGGAGCGGTGCACCTGCTGGACAACGCCTCCGGGGACAAGGCGGCGGGGATCGTCCGGGTGGACACGGCCACCCGCGCCGTGCGCCGGGTCCAGCTGTCGGCCCCGCTGTACGAGGCCGAGGCCACGGTGGGTGCGGACGGTACGGCGTACGCGTTCGGCACCCGCGGCGGTCTCGTCGCGATCGGCGCGGAGAGGGAGCAGTGGCGGCTGGAGACGGGCGCGGCGTTCGCGTCCCGGCCGGTCTCCGCCGACGGACAGGTCTACCTGACGACGGGGGACGGCCGGCTGCTGGCCGTCGACGCGGCCGCCGGGCGGCTCGTCGGGCAGACCAAGCCGCGCATGGCCTCGCAGGGCACCTTCAGCGCCACCCTCCCCGCCCCCGTCGTCGCCGACGGCCGCGTCTACGCCTCCGCCCCCGACGGCACGGTCTTCGCCCTGGAAACGCGGAACCCCGCCGGGTGGTGAGCCACACCGGCGGGGTCCGGAAGACGGATCAGCGTCCTCAGCCCAGCTTCGACACGTCGCGGACCGCGCCCTTGTCGGCGCTGGTGGCCATCGCCGCGTAGGCGCGCAGGGCCGCCGAGACCGTGCGCTCGCGGGTCTTCGGGGCGTACACGCCGCCGAGCTCCGCGTGGCGGGCCGCCAGCTCCTCGTCCGGGACCAGCAGCTCGATCGACCGGTTCGGGATGTCGATGCGGATCCGGTCGCCGTCCCGGACGACCGCGATGTCGCCGCCCGAGGCCGCCTCCGGGGAGGCGTGGCCGATGGACAGGCCCGAGGTGCCGCCGGAGAAGCGGCCGTCCGTGACCAGGGCGCAGACCTTGCCGAGGCCCCGGCCCTTGAGGAAGGACGTCGGGTAGAGCATCTCCTGCATGCCCGGGCCGCCGCGCGGGCCCTCGTAGCGGATGACGACGACGTCGCCCGGCTGGACCTCCTTGCGGAGGATCTTGTCGACGGCCTCGTCCTGCGACTCGCAGACGACGGCCGGGCCCTCGAAGGTCCAGATCGACTCGTCGACGCCGGCGGTCTTCACCACGCAGCCGTCGACGGCGAGGTTGCCCTTCAGGACGGCGAGGCCGCCGTCCTTGGAGTACGCGTGCTGCACGGAGCGGATGCAGCCGCCCTCGGCGTCGAGGTCGAGGCTCTCCCAGCGTTCGGACTGGGAGAAGGCGGTCGCGGAGCGCTTGCAGCCGGGGGCCGCGTGCCACAGCTCCATGGCCTCCTCGGACGCCGTGCCGGAACGGGCGTCCCACTTCGCGATCCAGTCCTCCATGCCCTTGGAGTGGACGGTGTTGACGTCCTTGTTCAGGAGCCCGCCGCGGTACAGCTCGCCGAGGATGGCGGGGATGCCGCCGGCGCGGTGCACGTCCTCCATGTAGTACGTGCCGCCGGGGGCGACGTTCGGGGCGACCTTGGCCAGGCAGGGCACGCGGCGCGAGACGGCGTCGATGTCCTTGAGGTCGTAGTCCAGGCCCGCCTCCTGCGCGGCGGCCAGCAGGTGCAGGATCGTGTTGGTCGAGCCGCCCATGGCGATGTCCAGGGCCATGGCGTTCTCGAAGGCCTCGCGGGAGGCGATGTTGCGCGGGAGGACGGAGTCGTCGCCGTCCTCGTAGTAGCGCTTGGTGATCTCCACGACCGTGCGGCCGGCGTCCTCGTACAGGGCGCGGCGGGCGGTGTGCGTGGCGAGGACCGAGCCGTTGCCGGGGAGGGCCAGACCGATGGCCTCGGCGAGGCAGTTCATCGAGTTGGCGGTGAACATGCCCGAACACGAACCGCAGGTCGGGCAGGCGTTCTCCTCGATGCGCAGGACGTCCTCGTCCGAGACGTTCTCGTTGGAGGCGTCGACCATGGCGTCGATCAGGTCCAGCTTGCGGACGGTGCCGTCCACCAGGGTCGCCTGGCCGGCCTCCATCGGACCGCCGGAGACGAAGACCACCGGGATGTTGAGGCGCAGTGCCGCCATCAGCATGCCGGGGGTGATCTTGTCGCAGTTGGAGATGCAGATCAGGGCGTCGGCGCAGTGCGCCTCGACCATGTACTCCACGCTGTCCGCGATCAGGTCGCGCGACGGGAGCGAGTACAGCATGCCGGCGTGGCCCATGGCGATGCCGTCGTCGACCGCGATGGTGTTGAACTCGCGGGGGATCGCACCGGCGGCGCGGATGGCGTCCGCGACGATGCGGCCGACCGGCGCCAGGTGCGTGTGGCCGGGGACGAACTCGGTGAAGGAGTTGGCGACCGCGATGATCGGCTTCCCGATGTCCTCGCTCGCTACGCCCGACGCGCGCATCAGCGCACGAGCGCCTGCCATGTTGCGGCCGTGGGTGACGGTGCGGGACCTCAGCTCGGGCATGCGGTTTCACTCCCCATGAGTGCGGCTGTACGGTCAGCCGCGACTGCGGATATGGCTCGGTTACGAGGCTACGCCCACCGCCCGCGATCCGGACACCTGGTCCGGATGCCGGGACGGAGGGGTCATTCCTCGGTCATCCCCCGGGTCACCCCGGGGTCACCCCCCGGGTCACCCTCCGGTCCCCCCTCGGGCCCCCCCGGGTCACCCCTCGGTGAGGTAGCGCTGCAGCGTCGGAGCCACCAGGGCGACGATGTCCTCCTGATCCGCCGACGCGAGCGGCTCGACCTGCACCACGTACCGCAGGATCGCGATCCCGACCATGTGCGAGGCGGCCAGCTCCGCCCGGAACGTCGGATCCGGAACGTCCAGATCGGCGGCGATCCGCTCCAGCAGGCGGCGCAGCACCTTCGCGGCCGCCTCGTGCGTGAGCGCCGACCGGATCACGGCGAGCAGCGGCACCCGGGTGACCGGGTTCTCCCACACCCCGAGGAAGTACCGGACCAGCCGCTCCCCGATGCCGTCGGGGCCCTCCCCGAGAATGGCCGGAACGACCAGGGCGGGCTCCAGGCTCACCTCGACGGCGGCGGCGAACAGGTCGTCCTTGCTGCCGAAGTAGTGGTGCACCAGCGCCGGGTCCACCCCGGCGACCTTCGCGACACCGCGCACGGACGTCTTGTCGTACCCGCGCTCCGCGAACACCTCGCGGGCCGCCAGCCGGATCCGTTCCTGCGTGCCGGGACCGTCGTCGGCCTCGTCCTGGCGCGGCCGGCCGGGCCCCCGCCGCCGCTTCGCGGGCTCGCTCACCGGCGCCCGGCCGGCTTCGCGAGGTGCGCCCGCGTGAAGGCCAGCGCCTCGGCGAGATCGGCCTCACGCTCGGCGGAGGACATGGCGCGCCGCGTGTTGACCTCGATCACCACGTGCCCGTCGAAGGAACTCCGGGCCAGCCCCTCCAGCAGTTCGGCGCAGGGCTGCGTACCGCGCCCGGGGACGAGGTGCTCGTCCTTCGCCGATCCGTTGCCGTCGGCGAGGTGGACGTGCGCCAGCCGGTCGCCCATCCGGTCGATCATCGCGGTGGCATCGGTCCGGGCGGTGGCGGTGTGGGACAGGTCGACGGTGAAGTGCCGGTAGTCGTCCTTCGTCACGTCCCACTCGGGCGCGTACGCGAGCATCTCGCGGTCCCGGTAGCGCCACGGGTACATGTTCTCGACGGCGAAGCGCACATCCGTCTCGTCCGCCATCCGCCAGATCCCGGAGACGAAGTCCCGCGCGTACTGCCGCTGCCAGCGGAACGGCGGGTGCACCACGACGGTCGACGCCCCCAGCCGCTCGGCCGCGGCCTGCGCCCGCTGGAGCTTGGTCCACGGATCGGTGGACCACACCCGCTGTGTGATGAGCAGACAGGGCGCGTGCACGGCCAGGATCGGCACCTGGTGGTGGTCCGACAGGCGGCGCAGCGCCTCGACGTCCTGACTCACCGGGTCCGTCCAGACCATGACCTCCACCCCGTCGTAGCCGAGACGGGCGGCGATCTCGAAGGCGGTCGCCGTGGACTCCGGGTAGACGGAGGCGGTGGACAGGGCGACCTTCGGGGTCCGGCTGTTCGGGATACGGAGCGGATCTGCCACGGTGACAGATTACGGGGCCCCTCCCCGGCGGAACGCAAGCGGCGGCACTTTCGTCATACTTTTCGAATGGAAACCGGGCCCCTGCCCCCCCACCACCGAAGCCTGACCCGTACCACCGCCGCAGCCCGCCAGGGCCAAGCTCCACGGCGAACGGTTCCGGCGCGGGCGGGCTATCTCCCCCTCGACCCCCCGGGCCCAGGCGGTAGTTGCCCACCCGCCCCCGGGTGCGGGTGGGTGGGGTGGGGGCGGTGTTCTGGCGGGGCGGTCTCAGGGCCGGTTTGGGGGTTTCCCGTCAGTCCCATCGTCCTTCCGGTTCGGGCCGGTCCCTCAAGAGCGCTCCCTTCGGTCGCGTCGCTACGCGATGTCGCTTCGCTCCACTCTTGACCGACCGACCCGCCCCGGAAAGCCGAAAGACTGCCGGGAAACCCCCAAAAGAACGGTCACGGGGCAGGAGGAGAGGGACGGGCCTGTCAGCGATGAGGCGAGGGGCCGGGCGTCGGCCGGCCGGGCATCCGGGCCCTCAGAAGTCGCGATTCCGAGCCGGGGACGCGACTAGGCGCACGAGAGGCTGATCAGAGCGGCCTGCGGAGCACCCGGGCGCCCCAGATCGCTACGCGCTCCTGTCGTCTCGGCGTCCGGCGACCGTCCTGGGCTGATACCCGCACCAGAGGTTGATCAGAGCAGCCCGGGGAGCCTTTGGGCGCAGCAAATCGCTACGCGCTTCTCCCGTCTCGGCGTCGGACGGCCGTCTGGGGCCGAGATGGGCGGGAAAGGGGTCATCGGGTGCTTCGAGGGGCGAATGCTGCCTCTCGGAGGGCCTTTGACGGCTTGTCGGAGTCTGAGAGTGTCCTTTTCAACCGCAGACTCCGAGAGGGGACCTTCCACCCTCGCCACGGTCTCCCATATAGGTATAAAAGGGGCTAATTGACCTCCTGTGGCCTATGGCCAGCCCAGGACGGCTGCCGGCCGCCGAGACCAGAGAAGCGCGTAGCGATCTGGCGCGCCCATCCGCTCCCGCGCTGCTCTGGTCGCCCTCTGGTGCGGGTATCAGCCCAAGGCGGTCGCCGGACGCTGAGACGACAGGAGCGCGTAGCGATCTGGTGCGGCCTGGGTGCTCCGCAGGCCGCTCTGATCAACCTCTCGTGCGGGTAGCCGCGCCCCCGGCCCGGAATCTCGACTCTTGAGGGCCCGGATGCCCGGCCGGCCAAGGCCCGGCCCCTCGCCTCGTCACTGAGGGAGCCGCTCCTCTCCTCCTGCCCCGTGACCGTTCTTTTGGGGGCTTCCCGGCAGTCTTTCGGCTTTCCGGGGCGGGACGGTCGGTCAAGGGTCGCCGAAGGCGATCACGAAGTGACGCGACCGAAGGGAGCGCCCTTGAGGGACCGGCCCGAACCGGAAGGACGATGGGACTGACGGGAAACCCCCAAGCCAGCTGCGAGACCGCCCAAGGAGGTACGGCCCCCACCCCAGCGGCCCGCAGACGGGGAGGCGGGTGGGCAGCCACCGCCCCGCCCCACGGGGTCGAGGGGGAGATGGCGGGCCCGAACCGCGAGGCCCGGACCGCAGGCCGCGTACAGACCCACCCGCCCGGGCCGCAGGCCTCGTACCGCTCGGCCCGGGCCTACGGCAGGTGGTCCAGGCGGCGGAGGATGACGCCTTCGCGGAGGGCCCACGGGCAGATCTCCAGCTCGTCCACCCCGAAGAGGTCCATCGCCGCCTCCGCCACCAGCGCGCCCGCCAGGAGCTGGGCCGCGCGGCCCTCCGAGACGCCCGGGAGGCCGGCGCGTTCCGTCGTGGTCATCGCCGTCAGGCGCGGCACCCACTCCTCCAGGGACTTCCGCGTCAGCTCACGCTGCACGTACAGGCCGTCGGCCTCGCGGGCCGCGCCCGCGATGCGGGCCAGCTGCTTGAAGGTCTTCGACGTCGCCACCACGTGGTCCGGTGCCCCGAAGCGGCTGAACTCGCCGACCGTCCGCGCGATCTGCGCCCGGACGTGCCGCCGCAGCGCCCGCACGTCCGCCGGGTCCGCCGGGTCACCGGGGAGCCAGGCCGAGGTGAGGCGGCCCGCGCCCAACGGCAGGGACACGGCCGCGTCGGGGTCCTCGTCGATGCCGAACGCGATCTCCAGCGAGCCCCCGCCGATGTCGAGTACCAGCAGCTTCCCGGCCGACCAGCCGAACCACCGCCGGACCGCCAGGAAGGTCAGCCGGGCCTCGTCCTCGCCGCTGAGCACCGGCAGCTCGATGCCGGTCTCCTCCTTGACCCGGGCGAGGACCTCGTCGGCGTTCGGGGCTTCGCGCACCGCGCTGGTCGCGAACGGCAGCACGTCCTCGCAGCCCTTGTCCTCGGCCGCCTGCACCGCGTCGGCGATCACCGCGACGAGGCGCTCCACGCCCTCCGGGCTGACCGCGCCGCGCTCGTCGAGCAGCTCGGCGAGCCGCAGCTGCACCTTGTGCGAGTGCGCGGGCTGCGGGCGCGCGCCGGGGTGCGCGTCCACCACCAGCAGATGGATCGTGTTCGAACCCACGTCAAGGACACCGAGTCTCATACGGGAAACGCTACTGGGCCGAACGCGGAGCGGTGGAGGAAGGGGCGCTTAGGCTGGGCTTGTGCCAAATTCGAAGAAGGCCAGCAAGAGCAACAAGACCAACAGCGGCAAGGCCAGTAGCGGCAAGGCCAAGGGCGCCAAGGCCGCGGTGTCGGACGAGAAGGGCCTCGACTTCCCCCGGGCCTGGGTGGAGTTCCCCGATCCCGCCGACGACGAGCAGGTCTTCCGCTGCGACCTGACCTGGCTCACCTCCCGCTGGACGTGCATCTTCGGCAGCGGCTGCCAGGGCATCCAGGCGGGCCGCGCGTCCGACGGGTGCTGCACCCTCGGCGCGCACTTCTCCGACGAGGACGACGAGAAGCGGGTCGCCGAGCACGTCGCCCGTCTCACCCCCGAGCTGTGGCAGTTCCACGACGTCGGCAGCGAGTCGGGCTGGACCCAGCTGGACGACGACGGGGACAAGCAGACCCGCCGCTGGGACGGCGCCTGCATCTTCCTGAACCGGCCCGGCTTCCCCGCCGGCGCGGGCTGTTCCCTGCACATCCTGGCCCTGCGCAGCGGCCAGGAGCCGCTGGAGACCAAGCCGGACGTGTGCTGGCAGCTGCCCATCCGGCGGACGTACGACTGGATCGACCGGCCGGACGACACCCGCGTCCTCCAGGTGACGATCGGCGAGTACGACCGGCGCGGCTGGGGCCCGGGCGGCCACGACCTGCACTGGTGGTGCACGTCGGCGACGTCCGCGCACGGTGGCGGCGACCCGGTGTACGTGTCGTACCGGGCGGAGCTGACGGAGCTGATGGGCAAGGAGGCCTACGAGGAGCTGGTGAAGCTGTGCGAGGCGCGGCTGGCCTCGCTGCTGCCGATGGCCCCGCACCCCGCCGACCCGGCGTAGCCGGGGGCCCTCAGCTCGCCGGACCGCCCGCCCCCGGGCCGGGGGAAACCGTTCCTCCTGAGGTCGGCGCCGGGGTCGCCGGGTCCGTCGGCGTGGGCGTCGGTGTGGGATCCGGGGCCGGAGGCGTCGGGGTGGGCGTCGGGGTGGGCGTCGGGTCCGGGGCCGGGGGCGTCGGGGTGGGGTCCGGGGCGGGCGGGGTCGGCTCGGTGGTGGGGGCCGGGCGGCCGCGGCCCTGGAGGGAGATCACCGCACCGCCGGGGTCGACGCCGACCCGGGCCGTCCAGGCGCCGACGGGCTGGGCCGCGGTGTCGATGGTGATCCGGAGGGTGACCGATTCTCCGGGCGCGAGGGTGCCCGCCGTCTGGCTCGCGCGCAGCCAGGGCGCGTCCGACCAGAGACGCCAGTCGACGGGGCGGCCGCCGGAGGCGGTGAGGGTGAGCAGGGTGACGGCGCCGCGGGTGGCGGCGGCGACGGTGAGACGGCCGGGCGCGCCGGGGCCGTCGGCCTCGGGGGTGGCCGGGGCGCCGGCGCTGATGACCTCGACGGAGACGTCGGGGGCTTCGCTGCCGCGCGCGAAGCCGGGCTCGCCGGTGGTGTGGGCGGTGTTCCCGGTGTTCTCGTACCCGGTGAGGGGGCGGCCGGCGGCGTACGGCGGCGGGATCTGCGATTCGCTGGCCGAGATGCGGGTGCCGTCGCCCCCGACGGGTTCGCCGGTGGCGGGTGCGCCCCGGTACGCGGCCCACAGCGCGAGTACGGGCGCTGCGACGACGGTGGCCACGACGGTGGTGGTCACGGCCCGGGCCCGGAACCGGTCGCGGCGGGCGGCGCGGTCCTTGGGGTCCATGGGGAAGCCGGTGCGGTCGAAGCGCGGGCCGGGTCGGCCGCCGCGGCGCCGGCCGGAGCGCAGCATGGCGGCGTGGACGGCGGTGCGGGGGGCCGGGACGAGCGGGAGGGTGGCGTTGATGCCGCCGGAGCCGGGCCAGGGCGCGCCGGCGCCGACGCGTTCGGCGACGCGGCGGCAGCGCGGGCAGTCGTCGACGTGGCGGACGAGCTCGGCGCGCAGGGCGGCGGACAGCAGCACCTGGCCGGGGCCGTGGCCGGGGCCGTGGCCACCGTCGTCGCCGCCGGTGATGCGGGAGACGGCCGGGCAGTTGGCGGTCTCGACGACGGCGAGGGCGGCGCGGGTGCGTTCGACCTCGCAGGCGGCGCCGGACAGCAGGTCCTGGGCACTGGTGGGGGCGGTACCGAGGACGGCGGCGAGTTCGGTGACGCCGAGGCGGTGGCGGACGGCCAGTTCGAGGGCCTCGCGCTGCTCGGGGGTGGTGCCGGCGGCTTCGGGCCAGGCGAGCCGGGCGAGCTCGGTGCGGCGGTAGGCGCTCACGTCGAGCGGGCGGTGCGCCCGGGGCGCATGCTCGGGGTCGGCGTGCTCCGGTGTGCGCCGGGCGGAATGCGCCCCCTGGTGTACGCGCCTCCGCTCGGCCAGCCGGCGCAGGCAGGCCCAGCGGGCGAGTGCGTACAGCCAGGCCCGGCGGTCGCTCTCGTCGGGACATCGGCCGGGATGCCGCTCGGCCACGGCGAGGACGTCGCCGAGCACGTCGGAGGCGGCGTCGTGATCGCACAGGACCGACAGGCAGTACGTGAAGAGCCCGTCCAGGTAGGGCTCGTGCCGGAACGGCGGCGGCTCGGGGAGCTCCAGCCGGAGGGTGTCACCGGCACCGCCCGCACCGGCCGTACCGCCCGCACCGCCTGTACCGCGCGCACCGCCCGTACCGCCCGTACCGCCCGCACCGCCCGCACCGCCCGCACCGCCCGCACCGCCCGCACCGCCCGCAGCACGCGTACCGCTCGCACCAGTCATACCTGGCGCCACTACCGCATCGGACGCACCACCGGCAACAGGCGCACCCTCCGCACCACCAGTTTCGCCACCCGCGTCACTCGCCGGACCCGTCCAGTCCGCTCGGGGCGTGCACCTTTGCGCGGGGTGTGCGCCGGTGCGAGATACGGGGTCTCCCTGGTCGCTGCTGTTCACTCGGCGAACCGTAGGCGGCACGCCGGTAGCGCTCCGGAAGCCTTCCGGGGTTTTAGCCCTTAAGGGTGAACAGATTGCCACTCTGCTGACAGCGGCCCTGACGCCGACCCCGCCGCCGGCCCCCGCCGCCGACCCGCACCGACCCCCGCCGGCCCGCGCCGCCCGCCCTGCCGAGGTGCCCGTCCGCCGGACCGGTCGGGCGTTGTCGGTGGCGACGGCTACCGTGGGCGGCATGGCTGCCCGTACATCTCGCTCATCCGCCAAGGACCGGCCGTCCTACCGCTGCTCCGAGTGCGGCTGGACCACCGCGAAATGGCTCGGCCGGTGCCCCGAGTGCCAGGCGTGGGGGACCGTCGAGGAGATGGGCACGCCCGCCGTGCGGACCACCGCGGCCGGACGCGTCTCGGCCGCCGCGCTGCCGATCGCCCAGGTGGACGGCAAGACCGCGACGGCCCGCAGCACCGGCGTGGACGAGCTGGACCGCGTGCTCGGCGGCGGCCTCGTCCCCGGCGCGGTGGTGCTGCTGGCCGGCGAGCCGGGCGTCGGCAAGTCGACGCTGCTGCTGGACGTCGCCGCGAAGGCGGCCACCGGCGACCACCGCACCCTCTACGTCACCGGCGAGGAGTCGGCGAGCCAGGTGCGGCTGCGGGCCGACCGGATCAACGCCCTGAACGACCACCTCTACCTCGCCGCCGAGACCGACCTGTCCGCCGTACTGGGCCACCTCGACGCGGTGAACCCCTCGCTGCTGGTCCTGGACTCCGTACAGACCATCGCCTCCCCCGAGATCGACGGCGCACCCGGCGGCATGGCCCAGGTCCGCGAGGTCGCGGGCGCGCTGATCCGCGCCTCGAAGCAGCGGGGCATGGCCACCCTGCTCGTCGGCCACGTCACCAAGGACGGTGCCATCGCCGGCCCCCGCCTGCTGGAGCACCTGGTGGACGTGGTGCTCAGCTTCGAGGGCGACCGGCACGCGCGGCTCCGCCTGGTGCGCGGCGTGAAGAACCGCTACGGGGCCACGGACGAGGTCGGCTGCTTCGAGCTGCACGACGAGGGCATCACCGGGCTCGCCGACCCCAGCGGGCTGTTCCTGACCCGGCGCGCCGAGGCGGTGCCGGGCACCTGCCTGACCGTGACCCTGGAGGGCAAGCGCCCGCTGGTCGCCGAGGTGCAGGCGCTCACCGTCGACTCGCAGATCCCCTCCCCGCGCCGCACCACCTCGGGCCTGGAGACCTCGCGCGTCTCGATGATGCTGGCGGTGCTGGAGCAGCGCGGGCGGATCACCGCGCTGGGCAAGCGGGACATCTACAGCGCGACCGTGGGCGGGGTGAAGCTGACGGAGCCGGCCGCCGACCTGGCGATCGCGCTGGCGTTGGCCTCGGCGGCCAGTGACGTGCCGCTGCCGAAGAACCTGGTCGCGATCGGGGAGGTCGGCCTGGCCGGCGAGGTGCGGCGGGTGACCGGTGTGCAGCGGCGCCTGGCCGAGGCGCACCGGCTCGGCTTCACGCACGCGCTGGTCCCGGCGGATCCGGGGAAGGTCCCGGCGGGCATGAAGGTGACCGAGGTGGCGGACATGGGGGACGCGCTACGGGTCCTGCCGCGCGGGCGCTCGCGCACGCCGGCCAGGGAGCGGGCGGCGGCGGAGTAGGCCCGCCCGGCGCGACGGGCCGGGCCCGCGGGCGGAATCCTCCACTCCGCCGACGGGTCCAAACGGCAGGTCAGCGGGCTGGTGTGCGCCGGACGCGGACGCACCCGCCGCGCGGCGGGGGTCCCCCCGACGGGCGGGGCGCAGGGCCCGTACGGGCCCTCGTGGCGGCGGTACGGGCCAAGCCCCGGCGGGCGCACGGCGTGCGCCGGTAGACTTTGTGCTGGTCCGCCCGGCCGTACGCGGCGGCGCAACCCGCGACCGGAGGAGTGCAGTGGCAGCCAAGGACGGGGCAGCAGCACCCGGGAAGTCCGGCGCGAGCTCCAAGCACGAGGCGTTGATGCGTGCCTCGCTGAGCGCGGTCGCGCCTGGTCAGCCCCTGCGCGACGGGCTGGAGCGGATCGTCCGCGGCAACACGGGCGGCTTGATCGTCCTGGGCATGGACAAGAACGTCGAGGCGATGTGCACCGGCGGCTTCGTGCTGGACGTGGAGTTCACCGCGACCCGGCTGCGCGAGCTGTGCAAGCTCGACGGGGCGCTCATCCTGGACAAGGACATCACCAAGATCCTTCGGGCCGGCGTACAGCTGGTGCCCGACGCGTCGATCCCCACGGAGGAGACGGGCACCCGTCACCGCACGGCGGACCGCGTCTCCAAGCAGTGCGGCTTCCCGGTGGTGTCGGTGTCGCAGTCGATGCGGCTGATCGCGCTCTACGTCGACGGGGAACGGCGCGTCCTTGAGGAGTCCGGGGCGATCCTGTCGCGGGCGAACCAGGCGCTGGCCACGCTGGAGCGGTACAAGCTCCGCCTGGACGAGGTCGCGGGCACGCTGTCGGCGCTGGAGATCGAGGACCTGGTCACGGTCCGCGACGTGACCGCCGTCGCGCAGCGGCTGGAAATGGTCCGCCGGATCGCGACGGAAATCGCCGAGTACGTGGTCGAACTGGGCACGGACGGGCGACTGCTCTCGCTCCAGCTGGACGAGCTGACGGTCGGCATCGAGCAGGAACGGGAGCTGGTGATCCGGGACTACGTTCCGGAACCGACGGCGAAGCGTTCCCGCACGGTGGAGGAGGCGCTGCCGGCACTGGACGCGCTGACGCATCCGGAACTGCTGGAGCTGGCGATCGTGGCGAAGGCCCTCGGGTACACAGGCTCGCCGGAAACCCTGGACTCGGCGGTGTCGCCGCGCGGGTACCGGCTGCTGGCGAAGGTGCCGAGGCTGCCGGGGGCGATCATCGAGCGGCTGGTGGAGCACTTCGGCGGGCTGCAGAAGCTGCTGGCGGCGTCGGTGGACGACCTCCAGACGGTGGACGGCGTGGGCGAGGCCCGTGCCCGTAGCGTCCGCGAGGGGCTGTCCCGCCTGGCGGAGTCCTCGATCCTCGAACGCTACGTGTAGCCGGGGCGGGTGCCCTGCCGCTGCGCGGGGCCGGTTCCCCTACCCGCCCTTCGCCCGTTCCCCGGGGCTGCGCCCCGGACCCCTTCCTGGGGGCTCCGCCCCCAGACCCTCCCCCAGCTACCGCTGGGAGGTGCCCCCAGGCCTCAAACGCCGGCGGGGCTGATTTCAGCCCCGCCGGCGTTTGAGGCCTGGGGGTCCCCCCGGACGGAGTCTGGGGGAGGTTGAAGGGCGGGGAGGGGCAAGCCCCGCGCAGCGGCACACCACCCGCACCCGACCCACGGAGTCCGGCGCAGCGGCGCGAAGCCGGGGAGCTAATCCTGCTTCAGGACGAAGGACGTGCGGGCCACCGGGAGGCCCGGGGACTTGACCTCGACGACGTAGGTGTCGGGGGCCGGAGCGCCCTGCGGGGGGTTCTGGCACTGGTCCGCCGCGCTCGGCTTGCGGTCCCATTCCACCGACTGCTTCGTCTCGCCCTGCGCCGGCAGCCGGTAGAACGCGTTGCCCGCGCCCGTCGGGCAGTCGGCGGAGGACCAGACGGCCTTGGCGCCCGTCGTCTGGAAGATGGTCACGACCGCCTGCTTCGGGCCGAGTCCGAACTTGCAGGTGCTGCCGGAGGTGTTGCGGACGAGCAGTTCGAGGCGGGGCTTCTCGTTCGTCTCGTACTCGTTCTTCACGCTCTTGACCTCCCACTGCAGCGCGCTCGCCGGGCACGTCGGCAGCGGGGAGTCCGCCGGGACCTGCGCCGGGGAGGAGCCGGCGGAGCCGGAGGAGGACGAGGAGCCCGCACCCGCGCCGGAGTTGGCTCCGGTGCCGCCCGCGTCGCCGTTCTTGGCCGGGCCCGTCGCGCCGCCGCCGGTGCCCGACTCCGCGCGTCCGCCCGGTGCCTGACTGATCGCCGGGCCGGAACCGGAGGGGCCGGGGGTGATGGTGCGCACGGGTCCGGAGCCGTCGCCGCCGCCCTTGCCGTTCGTACTCGTCCTGCCGCCACCGGAACTGACGAACCATACGGCGAGCAGCGCGACGAGCGCGGCGACGGACGCCAGCACGGCCCTCCGCCGCCAGTAAATGGAGGAGGGGAGCGGCCCGACCGGATTGCGCAGAGATCCCACGCACCGAACCTTACGAGAACTCGTGCCGCGTTCCGCGCCCCACATGCCGCACATCCGGCAGGTTTTGCCGATGATCATCCTGCGGGAGCAGTCGGGAACGGCCATATCCGGCCAGGGGTCTGACGCGGCCGCGACAGGGCGCCGAGTACGGTCAGTGACCATGGACAGCTCCGACCTCTACCGCGACATCACCGACTTCGCCCACACCACGCCCCATTGGGTGCAGAAGGTGGTCGAGGTCTGGACCGAGTACGGCCTCCTCGTGTTCGGCCTGCTCTACATATCCGTCTGGTGGCGTGCGCGCGGGAAGCAGGGCGGGGACCCCCGGGCCCTCGCGCTCGCCGTGCTCGCACCGCTGGTCACCGCGCTCGTGTACGTCGCGTCGGAGCTGGTGAAGTCCACCATCGACGAGGAGCGGCCCTGCCGCGCGGTGGCCGGGGCGGCCGCCTCCCTGGTCCCGTGCCCGCCCTACGGCGACTGGTCCTTCCCCAGCAACCACTCCGCCATCGCCGGCGCCGCCGCCGTCGCGCTGGCGCTGGCCGTTCCCCGCCTCGCGTGGCTGACGCTGCCGATGGGGCTGCTGATGGCCTTCTCCCGCGTCTTCGTGGGGGTGCACTACCCCCACGACGTCGGCATGGGCCTGCTGCTGGGCGCCTCGCTGGCCGTCCTGGCCGTGGCGGCGCTGACCGGTCCGATGATCAGGCTCACCACCGCCGTACAGGGGAGCGGCAACCGCGTCGCCGTCTGGTTCACCGGTCCGGGCCCCGCGCGCCGGACCTGAAACGTGCCAGGATGCCGTCTGCCATGACTGCATCCCCATCACACACCTCGCCTTCCGCATCACACACCTCCGCGCTGCACACCCCCGTCATCGCGTGGTTCGACGAGCACGCCCGCGACCTCCCCTGGCGCCGCCCCGAGGCCGGCCCCTGGGGGGTGATGGTCAGCGAGTTCATGCTCCAGCAGACCCCCGTCAGCCGGGTGCTGCCGGTGTACGAGCAGTGGCTCGCCCGGTGGCCCCGGCCCGCGGACCTGGCCGCCGAGGCGCCGGGCGAGGCCGTACGGGCCTGGGGGCGGCTCGGCTACCCCCGGCGGGCGCTGCGGCTGCACGGCGCGGCCGCGGCGATAACGGAACGGCACGGTGGCGACGTGCCCCGGGACCACGCGCAGCTGCTCGCGCTGCCCGGGATCGGCGAGTACACGGCCGCCGCGGTGGCCTCCTTCGCTTACGGGCAGCGGCACGCGGTGCTGGACACCAACGTGCGCCGGGTCTTCGCGCGCGCCGCGACCGGGGTCGAGTACCCGCCGAACGCCACCACCGCCGCCGAGCGCCGTCTGGCGCGGGAGCTGCTGCCCGAGGACGAGCCGACGGCGGCCCGCTGGGCGGCGGCCTCCATGGAGCTCGGCGCGCTGGTGTGCACCGCCAAGAACCCGGACTGCGCCCGCTGCCCGGTGGCGGGGCTGTGCGCGTGGCGGCTGGCGGGGAAGCCCGCGCACGACGGGCCGCCGCGGCGCGGTCAGACGTACGCCGGCACGGACCGCCAGGTGCGCGGCAAGCTGCTGGCGGTGCTGCGGGAGGCGGTGGGCCCGGTTCCGCAGGCGGTTCTGGACACGGTGTGGGGCGAGCCGGTGCAGCGGGCCCGGGCGCTGGACGGGCTGGTGTCGGACGGGCTGGTGGAGCCCCTCGCGCACGGGATGTACCGGCTGCCGCAGAGCTGAGTTCCCGAGGGGGCCGCCCTTCGGCTCCGCGCCCCTCGGGATTCACTCGAAGTTGACTCGAAGATTCCGTTTCGGGCCGGAAAACCGCAGCTCACGGGCACTGTTACACAACCTACGGCTGTCCGTGCGCCCACCGCAGGCTGACCCGCACAGTGCCGTGACAACCCCTCCGTAACTTCGGATCCGTAAGACAGCGGAGACGGGGACGCAGTGGAGGCGGTCACAATGGCGCACGGAGAGGTACTCGAGTTCGAGGAGTACGTACGCACCCGGCAGGACGCCCTGCTGCGCAGCGCACGGCGCCTGGTCCCGGACCCCACGGACGCCCAGGACCTGCTCCAGACCGCCCTCGTACGCACCTACGGCCGCTGGGACGGCATCGCCGACAAGTCCCTCGCCGACGCCTACCTGCGCCGCGTCATGATCAACACGCGGACCGAGTGGTGGCGGGCCCGCAAGCTCGACGAGGTCCCCACCGAGCAGCTCCCCGACGCCTCCGTCGAGGACGGCTCGGACCAGCGCGCCGACCGCGCCCTGCTGATGGACATCCTCAAGGTGCTCGCGCCCAAGCAGCGCAGTGTCGTGGTGCTGCGACACTGGGAGCAGATGAGCACCGAGGAGACGGCCGCGGCGCTCGGTATGTCGGCGGGAACCGTGAAGAGCACACTGCACCGCGCCCTGGCCAGGCTCCGTCAGGAGCTGGAGAGCCGGGACCTGGACATGCGTGCCCTGGAACGCGGTGACCACACCACGCGCTACGAGGGGCGGGAGCGGTGCGCGGCCTGAACGGCCAAAGCCTGAGCGGAAGAAGCTCGCTGGTACTCATGTCGGCGGGGACCACGGTCCTCGTCGGCACAGTGCTGTTCGCGGCCGGGTGCTCCGCGGGGGGCACCGGACTGCGCGACGGCGGGCCCGCGCGCAGCGATCCGGTGGCGCGCAGCAACCAGCCCACCGGCGGCCCCTCCAAGCCGTCGGCCCCGGGGCACTCCGCCGCCGCGTCCACGGGCAGCCCGGTCAAGCGCATCGACGCCGTGGCCCTGCTGAAGGCCGACCCCAAGGTCAGCGCGGAGATCAAGCGGGACCTCAAGCCCTGCACGGGCAAGGAGTACCCGATCGACGTGAGCTACGGGAAGATCACCGGCAGCACCGTCGTCGACATCGTCGTCAACGTCCTGTCCTGCGCCGACGCCCTGGGGCGCGGTTCGTACGTGTACCGCTCGGACGGCTCCAAGTACGAGAATGTGTTCGCGGACGAGCAGAAGCCCGTCTACGCCGAGATCGACCGGGGCGACCTGGTCGTCAGCAAGCCCGTGTACGGGCAGGACGCGGCACCCTCCGAACCGTCCGGCGAAGACGTGATCACGTACCGCTGGAACGGCGAGCGGTTCGCCGAGCAGGACCGGGTGCACTCGGAGTACAGCAACGTCTACAACCCCGGGATGCAGCCGGCCCCGGCCGTCTCGCCGAAGAACGAATGACCGCACCGACGATGGAACCGGAGTGAGGCTGGGCATGGCCGAGACCCACGTGCTGTTCGTGGAGGACGACGACGTCATCCGCGAGGCCACGACCCTGGCGCTGGAACGCGACGGGTTCGTGGTCACCGCCATGCCCGACGGCCTGTCCGGCCTGGAGTCCTTCCGGGCGAACCGGCCCGACATCGCCCTGCTCGACGTGATGGTGCCCGGCATGGACGGCGTCAGCCTGTGCCGCCGCATCCGCGACGAGTCCACCGTCCCCGTCATCATGCTGTCGGCGCGCGCCGACAGCATCGACGTGGTCCTCGGCCTGGAGGCGGGCGCGGACGACTACGTCACCAAGCCCTTCGACGGCTCCGTCCTCGTCGCCCGCATCCGCGCCGTGCTGCGCCGCTTCGGCCACGCCGGCGGCTCGCAGAACGGCGCGAACGGCTCCTCCGACGCGGACGGCTCCGACGAGCGCGGAGTGCTGTCCTTCGGCGACCTGGAGGTCGACACCGAGGGCATGGAGGTCCGCAGGGCCGGCGCCCCCGTCGCCCTGACCCCCACGGAAATGCGCCTGCTGCTGGAGTTCTCCTCCGCGCCCGGCACCGTCCTGTCCCGCGACCGGCTCCTCGAACGGGTCTGGGACTACGACTGGGGCGGCGACACCCGCGTCGTGGACGTGCACGTACAGCGGCTGCGCACCAAGATCGGACAGGACCGGATCGAGACGGTCCGCGGCTTCGGATACAAGCTCAAGGCATGAGTAGAACCGCATGAGGCGCATCACCCTCCGTACGGGGATCCGCTGGAAGATCACGCTCGCCATCGCCGCCGTCGGCGCCCTCACCGCGCTCGCCCTGAGCCTGGTGGTGCACAGCGCTGCCCGCGTGTCGATGCTGGAGAGCGCCCGCGACCAGGAACTGGAGCGGGTCCAGTACATCGCCCGCACCCCCGACGCCGGCCGCAAGCCGATCTGGGGCGCCAAGGTCAACGACCCCGAGCTCCCCGCCGAGCTGCGCGAGAAGGCCCGCTCCGGGCGGCGCGGCACCTACATCCACGAGTCCCCGAAACGGGTCCCCGAGGTGTGGGCGGCCGTACCGCTCGGCAACGGGCAGGTGCTGTCCATGCACCACCCGTTCCGCGAGAGCGCCAACATGGTGCGCGACCTGGACCGGGCCCTGGTCGTCGGCTCCCTGGCCGTGGTGATCGGCGGAT
The DNA here is from genome assembly GCF_055575955.1 of Streptomyces sp. NPDC033966. Classification (NCBI taxonomy): domain Bacteria; kingdom Bacillati; phylum Actinomycetota; class Actinomycetes; order Kitasatosporales; family Streptomycetaceae; genus Streptomyces; species Streptomyces sp. NPDC033966. The sequence continues at coordinate 24,922 of NZ_JBVIRQ010000005.1, forward strand.
CCGCGCTGGGCGTGCTCATCGGCGGGCAGATCTCCCGCCGCCTCCGCGAGGCCGCGGCCGCCGCGCAGCGGGTGGCGCACGGGGACCCCGAGGTACGCGTACGGGATGCCGTGGGCGGTGTCGTACGGGACGAGACCGACGACCTGGCGCGGGCCGTGGACGCCATGGCCGACGCCCTCCAGCAGCGGCTGGAGGCCGAGCGGCGGGTGACGGCGGACATCGCGCACGAGCTGCGGACCCCGGTGACGGGCCTGCTCACGGCGGCGGAACTGCTTCCTCCGGGCCGGCCGACCGAGCTGGTGCGCGACCGCGCGCAGGCCATGCGGGCGCTCGTCGAGGACGTGCTGGAGGTGGCCCGGCTGGACGGCGCGTCCGAGCGGGCCGAGCTCCAGGAGGTGGCACTGGGCGAGTTCGTGTCCCGGCGGGTGGCCTCACTGATGCCGGCCGCCTCGGTACGGGTCGTCGCGGACGAGATCGTCAGCACGGACCCGCGCCGGCTGGAGCGGATCCTGGGGAACCTGCTGGCCAACGCCATGCGGTACGGGCGGGACCCGATCCAGGTCGACGTGGAGGGCCGGGTCGTACGCGTCCGGGACCACGGGCCGGGCTTCCCCGAGGCACTGCTCCGCGAGGGCCCGAGCCGCTTCCGGACCGGCTCCACGGACCGGGCGGGCGTCGGCCACGGGCTCGGCCTGACCATCGCGGAGGGGCAGGCCCGGGTACTGGGGGCCCGGCTGACGTTCCGCAACGTCGCGGCGCGGGGCGGCGCGGAGAACGAGGGCGCCGCCGCGGGCGCGGTCGCGGTGCTGTGGCTGCCGGAGCACGCCCCGACGGCGACGGGAAGCTTCCCGATCATCCAGCTCCCGGGCTGACAGCCTCTCCCGGCAATGTTCTAGCATCCGTGCCATGACTGACGGTACGGATCGCCCGAACAGCCCCCAGCCCGGCCCCGCCTCGGGGAGCGGCGGCTACGGATTCCCGCCGCAGACGCCGAATCCCTACCAGCCGGGACCCGCGCAGGGACAGCCGGCCGGCGGGGGCTTCGGCCCGCCCCCGGCCCAGCCCGAGGAACCGTTTCCCTCCCCCGCCGCCTCCGCCCCCGCTTCCGCCTCCGCCTCCACGCCGGACTGGCAGGCCATGGCCGACGCGACCGAGGCCCAGCAGCGCAAGCGGAAGCGGCTGACCATCGGGATCGGGGCGCTCGCGGTCGTCCTGGTGGCGGGCGGCGCGGGGTACTTCCTGCTGAACGGGTCCGACGACGACCCGAAGAACCCGCCGGCGATCGCCTCCTCGGGCTCGCCGAGCCCGTCCGGCGGCTCCTCCCCGTCCCCGGACGGCAAGACCCCCGAGGACGACTCCCCCACCGTGCCGGGCGAGCCGAACCTGCTGCGCGACCGCAGCGGGAAGATGGGCATAGCCCTGGGACCGGGCGCCTCACTGGGCGAACTGGCCAAGCGGACCGAGGTCCGCTTCAAGGGCACCGCGGACTCCTACGCGCAGGGCGCCGAGGCGGCCGTGGACGTCACGAAGAGCTTCACCGTCTCCACCCGCGCCTACAACGTGGCCGAGTCCGGCTCGCGCATGGCGGTGAGCCAGGGCGACGGAGACTCGTACTCCTTCGAGCTGGGCTTCGAGGTCGTGAACGGCAAGAAGGCCTGGGTGTTCCGGGTGCAGACCGGCGACAAGGGCCAGGCGGCCACGGCACAGCAGGTCGTCGTGGACAACGTGAACACCACGCGGCAGTGGACGCTGCTGACGGGGACCTACGACGCGGAGAAGAAGACCATCGCCCTGTGGGTGGACGACAAGCAGGCCGGGCAGGCGCAGGTATCCGGCATCTGGGCCGGCCCCGGCCCCCTCCAGCTGGGCCGGGCCCGCCACCACGGGATCTGGAGCGCCGCGTGGGACGGGCCGCTGGACCACATCCGGATCTTCGGCCAGGCGCTGGGTCAAGAACAGATCACGGGCCTGAAGAACAACAAGCTCGTGAAGGCCAAGCCCACCCACTCCTGGCTCATCTGACCGGGAGCGGGTGGATCAGGTTGATCAGCCTGGTCAGGTTGATCAGCCTGGTCAGGTTGATCAGCTTGGTCAGGTTGGTCAGACGGTGACGCCGGCGTTGCGCAGGAAGGCCACCGGGTTGACGGCCGAGCCGTAGTTCGGGGTGGTGCGGATCTCGAAGTGCAGGTGGGGGCCGCTGCTGTTGCCGGTGTTGCCGGACAGCGCGATCTGCTGGGCGGCGGAGACCTTCTGGCCGATCTTGACCTGGATCCTCGAAAGGTGCGCGTACTGGGAGTACGTGTTGTTCGCGTGCTTGATCACGACGGCGTTGCCGTACGCGGGACCGTCGCCGCCGCCGTTCGGGCCGGCCTTCACGACGGTGCCGGCGCCGGCGGCCTTGACCGGGGTGCCGGTCGGGACGGCGAAGTCCTGGCCGGAGTGCTTGTGCGCCCACATGCTGCCGCCCTTGCCGAAGGTCGCGGACAGCGTGTAGCTGTCGACGGGCTTCGACCACGCGGCGGGCTTCGCGGCCGCGGCCGCGGCCTTGGCCTGCGCCTCGGCCTGGGCCTGGACGGCGGCGACCTCGGCGGCGGCGGACAGGGTGCTCGGGGCCTCGTCGGCGAAGGCGGCGGTCGTCCCGGCCCCGAGAGCCAGCAGCGCACCGAGACCGGTGGCGGCGAGGGCGATACGGGTGCGGCGGGTGCTGACGCGCTTCGCGGACATGTGGAGACCTCCGGGGCCGGGGACAAGGGCGTGTTCGGGCAAGAAAGATCCCGGCGCTGCGGACCGAACCGCTACTGCCGGGCTTGCCCCACCTTGGTAACCCGTGCCCCCGGGCTTCCCCAAACGTCCCTTTTACTACCCCGGCTCGTAGCCGCGCGATGGATCTCCACACTCTTGACGGCACCCGTACTGCGCCTACGCAGGGACAAACCAGGACATCAAAACCTACGAGAGTTCCTAGTAGGTCCGTTTTGCCCTGTGCGGCTTGTCACCGCCCCCGGGACGTTTGCCCCACCCCAAACAGGACCAAGGCCTGCAACCGGGGGCGGCGCGCGGGCGTCGGGGGGCGGGGGACGTGGGGCGAGGGCTCGCTATCTCCCCCTCGAGGGGGTGGGGGCCGGGCGGTGGCTGCCCACCCGCCTCCGCCTCTGGGTGCGGGCCGGGGGGCGGGGGGCGGGATCCCCTTGGGCGGTCTCAGGGAGGCTTGGGGGCTTCCCGTCAGTCCCATCGTCGTTCCGGTTCGGGCCGGTCCCTCAAGGGCGCTCCCTTCGGTCGCGTCGCTACGCGATCGCCTTCGGCGACCCTTGACCGACCGTCCCGCCCCGGAAAGCCGAAAGACTGCCGGGAAGCCCCCAAAAGAACGGTCACGGGGCAGGAGGAGAGGAGCGGCTCCCTCAGTGACGAGGCGAGGGGCCGGGCCTTGGCCGGCCGGGCATCCGGGCCCTCAAGAGTCGAGATTCCGGGCCGGGGGCGCGGCTACCCGCACGAGAGGTTGATCAGAGCGGCCTGCGGAGCACCCAGGCGCGCCAGATCGCTACGCGCTCCTGTCGGCTCAGCGTCCGGCGACCGCCTTGGGCTGATACCCGCACCAGAGGGCGACCAGAGCAGCGCGGGGAGCGGATGGGCGCGCCAGATCGCTACGCGCTTCTCTGGTCTCGGCGGCCGGCAGCCGTCTTGGGCTGGCCATAGGCCACAGGAGGTCAATTAGCCCCTTTTATACCTATATGGGAGGCCGTGGCGAGGGCGGAAGGTCCCCTCTCGGAGTCTGCGGTCGAAAAGGACACTCTCAGACTCCGACAAGCCGCCAAAGGCCCTGCGAGAGGCACCATTCGCCCCTCGAAAGCGCTCCCCCGCCCCTTTTCCACCTATCCCAGCCCCAGACGGCCGTCCGACGCCGAACCGGGAGAAGCGCGTAGCGATCTCGCGCGCCCAACCGCTCCCTGGGCTGCCCTGATCAACCTCTGGTGCGGGTATCAGCCCCGGACGGTCGTCGGACGCCGAGACGACAGGAGCGCGTAGCGATCTGGCGCGCCTGGAGGCGCCGCAGGCTGCTCTGATCAGCCTCTCGTGCGCCTAGTCGCGCCCCCGGCCCCGAATCCGGCATCCACGGGCCCGGATGCCCGGCCGGGCAAGGCGCAGCCCCGTCGCCTCATCGCTGACACGGCTGCCCCTCCTCTCCTGCCCCGTGACCGTTCTTTTGGGGGCTTCCCGTCAGTCTTTCGGCTTTCCGGGGCGGGTCGGTCGGTCAAGGGTCGCCGAAGGCGATCACGAAGTGACGCGACCGAAGGGAGCGCCCTTGAGGGACCGGCACGACACGGAAGGACGATGGGACTGACGGGAAACCCCCAAACCAGCTGCGAGACCGCCCCGCCAGGACACCGCTCCCCACCCACCGCCCCGCAGACAGGGAGGCGGGTGGGCAGCCACCGCCCGGCCCCCACTCCTCGCGGGGGAGATAGCGGGCCCGCGCCGCAAGCGACGTACCCCCCAAGCCCAAAGGGGCGGCCCCGGGACCTTGTGGGTCCCGGGGCCGCCCCTCAGTGCTGCTTGCGCTTACGCGCCCTTCGACAGGTCCGGGCCGGAGCCCGTGGCCTCGATCGGGGGGAGGTCGGGCAGGGCCGACTTCTCCTCGCCGCGGAAGGTGAACTTGGCGGCCTCGCCCTCACCCTCCACGCCGACGACCACGATGTGACCGGGGCGCAGCTCGCCGAAGAGGATCTTCTCCGACAGCAGGTCCTCGATCTCGCGCTGGATGGTCCGGCGCAGCGGGCGGGCACCCATGATCGGGTCGTAGCCGCGCTTGGCCAGGAGCTGCTTCGCGTCACCGCTGAGCTCGATGCCCATGTCGCGGTCCTTGAGGCGCTCGTCCACCTTGGCGATCATCAGGTCGACGATCTGGATGATGTCTTCCTGGCTGAGCTGGTGGAAGACGACCGTGTCGTCGACGCGGTTCAGGAACTCGGGCCGGAAGTGCTGCTTGAGCTCTTCGTTGACCTTCGCCTTCATCCGGTCGTAACCGGTCTTGACGTCGCCCTGGGCGGCGAAGCCCAGGTTGAAGCCCTTGGAGATGTCCCGCGTACCCAGGTTGGTCGTCATGATGATGACCGTGTTCTTGAAGTCCACGACCCGGCCCTGGGAGTCGGTCAGGCGACCGTCCTCCAGGATCTGGAGAAGGGAATTGAAGATATCCGGGTGCGCCTTCTCGACCTCGTCGAAGAGGACGACGGAGAACGGCTTCCGGCGGACCTTCTCGGTCAGCTGGCCGCCCTCTTCGTAGCCCACGTAGCCGGGGGGCGAACCGAAGAGGCGGGAAACCGTGTGCTTCTCGCTGAACTCCGACATGTCGAGGGAGATCAGCGCGTCCTCGTCGCCGAAGAGGAATTCGGCGAGCGTCTTGGAGAGCTCGGTCTTACCGACACCGGACGGACCGGCGAAGATGAACGAGCCACCGGGTCGCTTCGGGTCCTTCAGGCCGGCCCGCGTACGGCGGATCGCCTGCGAAAGGGCCTTGATGGCGTCCTTCTGACCGATGACGCGCTTGTGGAGCTCGTCCTCCATGCGCAGCAGGCGCGAGGACTCCTCCTCGGTCAGCTTGAAGACGGGAATGCCGGTCGCGGTCGCGAGGACCTCGGCGATGAGCTCGCCGTCGACCTCGGCGACGACGTCCATGTCGCCGGCCTTCCATTCCTTCTCGCGCTTGGACTTCGCGGCGAGCAGCTGCTTCTCCGAATCACGGAGCGAAGCCGCCTTCTCGAAGTCCTGGGAGTCGATGGCCGACTCCTTGTCGCGGCGGACGGCCGCGATCTTCTCGTCGAACTCGCGGAGGTCCGGCGGCGCGGTCATCCGGCGGATGCGCATCCGGGAGCCGGCCTCGTCGATCAGGTCGATCGCCTTGTCCGGGAGGAAGCGGTCCGAGATGTACCGGTCGGCCAGGGTCGCGGCCTGGACGAGGGCCTCGTCCGTGATCGAGACGCGGTGGTGGGCCTCGTACCGGTCACGGAGACCCTTGAGGATCTCGATGGTGTGCGGCAGCGACGGCTCCGCGACCTGGATCGGCTGGAAGCGGCGCTCGAGGGCCGCGTCCTTCTCCAGGTGCTTGCGGTACTCGTCCAGCGTCGTGGCACCGATGGTCTGGAGCTCACCACGGGCCAGCATGGGCTTCAGGATGCTGGCGGCGTCGATCGCGCCCTCGGCGGCACCCGCACCCACGAGGGTGTGGAGCTCGTCGATGAACAGGATGATGTCGCCGCGGGTGCGGATCTCCTTGAGGACCTTCTTCAGGCGCTCCTCGAAGTCACCGCGGTAGCGGGAACCGGCGACCAGGGCACCCAGGTCGAGCGTGTAGAGGTGCTTGTCCTTGAGGGTCTCGGGGACCTCGCCCTTGACGATCGCCTGCGCCAGGCCCTCGACGACGGCGGTCTTGCCGACGCCGGGCTCGCCGATGAGGACCGGGTTGTTCTTGGTCCGGCGGGACAGGACCTGCATGACCCGCTCGATCTCCTTCTCGCGCCCGATGACCGGGTCGAGCTTGGATTCGCGGGCAGCCTGGGTGAGGTTGCGGCCGAACTGGTCGAGGACCAGCGAGGTCGAGGGGGTGCCCTCGGCCGGGCCGCCTGCGGTGGCCGACTCCTTGCCGCCCCCGGTGTAGCCGGAGAGCAGCTGGATGACCTGCTGCCGGACCCTGTTCAGATCGGCGCCCAGCTTCACGAGGACCTGGGCGGCGACGCCCTCGCCCTCGCGGATCAGGCCGAGCAGGATGTGCTCGGTGCCGATGTAGTTGTGGCCGAGCTGGAGGGCCTCGCGGAGCGACAGCTCCAGGACCTTCTTCGCCCGCGGGGTGAAGGGGATGTGGCCGGACGGGGCCTGCTGGCCCTGACCGATGATCTCCTCAACCTGCTGGCGGACAGCCTCGAGCGAAATCCCGAGGCTCTCCAGGGCCTTAGCGGCGACACCCTCACCCTCGTGGATCAAGCCCAGGAGGATGTGCTCGGTGCCGATGTAGTTGTGGTTGAGCATCCGGGCTTCTTCCTGAGCCAGGACGACAACCCGCCGCGCGCGGTCGGTGAACCTCTCGAACATCGTTTATCGCTCCTCAGAGCGGTCGGGCAGTTCGGGGTCGGTCCCCGCCCTGTCCTTCCGCATGCTAGTCCCGCGGGACGGGACAGCTCATTCCAACTGCCGACATCCGTCCACGGCTCACCCCCACGTCGGTGAGGAAAACCGGCTGCAAGAGCCGACTACTGCTCCAACTCGATGGTGCGAGACGATGTTCCCGCAGGCCAGGCAGATACCCGTCACAGGTGTACGCCGATGGCGAACGGAACACGCTCAAATCAGCGTGTCGCCCCGATCCACTAGGAATGTCTTACCCGTAAGGACTGACACTCCATGCCGGTACGCATGGTTCCCTCCGCTACGGGCGAACACGCTTGTGTCCCGAATGTGGGACTCCGCTCGACGGAGGTTTACGCTCCGCATTGGTACGGGCGCGTCGCGTAACCCGGCGGTCTCCGCCGGAGTTGCTCCGGTCATGTCCCTCAGCGCCGTGAGCGTCCCCTCGCCCCGCGTCCCGTCCGAGGAGGACACCCGTACCTGGTACGAGCGTGTGCTCGGCTGGAGCTGCGCCGGGGGGCCGCCCCCGCAGCTGGTCACGGGGATCCGGTTCGACGTGCTGGAGCTCCCCTCGGACGCCGGGGCCGCGCTGTTGCGCCGGCCCGGCTTCGCCGCCGGCGGTCCGGTGGCGGTGATGGGGCGCCGGATGCGCTTCCTGATCGCCCCGGGCGGCGCCGAGGAGCTGGAGGGGCTGCTCGACTGGCTGGAGTGGGGCGGGGTGGCGCTGGACCTGACCGCCGTGGGAGCGGGGGGCAGGATCACCGCCCCCGTGCCGCCTGGACGGGTACCGGGAGAAAGCCCTCGGGGGGCCGCCGTGTGGCTGCGGCCCCCCGAGCTGGGGTGCGAGGCATCGCTGCCCGCCCTGCCCGGTCCGGGGCAGGGCGGCGGTGCCGGACCCGGACTCTGTGCGGAGCCGGCCGGGCCCGATCTCGTACGCCTGGTGGCCGCGGCGGCGACGGAATGCCACCGCGCCCGCCTGGGGCGGCGTACGCCTCAGCCCTTGGCGTTCTCGTAGGCCTCGCGGATCTCGGCGGGCACCCGGCCGCGGTCGTTGACGCTGAGGCCCTGGGCCTTGGCCCACGCGCGGATCTCGGCGGTGTCCGGGCTGCCCGGGGAGGCGGCGGCGCGGCCCTTGGCGCGGCCGGTGGAAGCACGCCCGCCGGTGCGGCGGCCCGCCTTCACGAAGTCCTCCAGCGCACCGCGGAGCTTTTCAGCGTTGGCGGTGGTGAGGTCGATCTCGTAGGTCTTGCCATCCAGAGCGAACGTCACGGTCTCGTCCGCCGTGCCACCGTCGAGGTCGTCGACAAGAAGGACCTGAACCTTCTGTGCCACCGGATTTCCTTTCATCGAAAATGCAGTACGCGGAAAGGAAACCGCTTTTGCCTGGAAAACACAAACCCCCGTCGAGAGGTTCAGGGCCGCAACAAGGCGGGAAACGTGCGCGATTCGGACATAGGCCTCAGGCGGACGGGGGCCCGTAATAGCCGCCGCGCTCGATCAGAGGTGCAGCAGCATCCGGCTGTTGCCCAAGGTGTTCGGCTTCACTCGTTCGAGACCGAGGAACTCGGCGACTCCCTCGTCATAGGAACGCAGGAGCTCCATGTAGACATCGGTCTCCACCGGTGTCTCGCCGATCTCGACGAAGCCGTGCTTCGCGAAGAAGTCCACTTCGAAGGTCAGGCAGAATACCCGGCTCACCCCGACCCGGCGGGCCGTCTCCAACAACTTGGCGAGCACCAGGTGGCCGACACCGGCGCCCTTCAAGTCGCGGTCGACGGCGAGCGTGCGCACTTCGGCGAGGTCTTCCCACATGACGTGGAGGGCCCCGCAGCCCACCACCTGCCCGTCGGAGTCGCGTTCCGCGACCCAGAACTCCTGGATGTCCTCGTAAAGGACGACGGGGGCTTTGTCGAGGAGGATCCTCTGCTGCACGTACTGGTCGAGCAGGCGGCGCAGCGCCGGAACATCGCCGGTGCGCGCGCGGCGGATCGTCACTGTTTTGGCTTCGGCTGTGGTGGAAAGCTCTCCCATACCCGGACGCTATCGCCCCGGGTCGTCCCCGTGTGCGCCGGAGTCCCCTTGCGGCGCGGCTCCCGGGGGGCCCTCGCCGGCCGGGCCGCTGCCAGGTCCGTGTTCGGGTTCGGAGCCCGGTTCGGGGACCGGTTCGGGTTCGTCGTGCTGGACGATGCGTACGGCGTCGCGGAGGGCCTCGCGCTGTTCCGGGGACATCATGCCGAAGAAGGCGACGAGGGCGGCCGCCGGGCTGTCACTGGTCGACCAGGCCTCGTTCATCAGTGCGGCCGAGTAGGCGGCGCGGGTGGAGACCGCCGTATATCGATAGGCGCGGCCTTCGGCTTCCCGGCGGACCCAGCCCTTCTGATGGAGATTGTCCATAACGGTCATGACCGTGGTGTACGCGATGGACCGTTCCTGCTGGAGGTCTTCCAGGACTTCCCGAACGGTGACCGGGCGGTTCCACTGCCACACCCGCGTCATCACTGCGTCTTCGAGTTCTCCCAAGGGGCGAGGCACATCAGCACAATAGTGCCGATTGCGGCGAATTGCCCGACTATTCGCCGCAACGCGCGGTGGAAAACCCGGCGGGGGTTACTTCAGTTCTGCGACTGCTGGCCTGCCTCGGCGCGGGCCATCGCGGCGTCGACGACCGCGTCTTCCTTGGCCTTGTTGGCCCCGCCCTGGGTCTTCACGATCGTCACGACGAGTGCGATGAAGAACGCGGCCATCACGAAGGGGGGCACGAGCGCGGAGACGTAGTCCATGCCCCCCAGCGTAGCTACACCGCCGCGCGTCCGGCCGCCGGGGGCGGGGTGGGCTTGCGGCGCGGCGGGAAGACCTCGCCCGGGGTGGGAACCGGCCGGGCCGGCGGCTCCTTCGCCGGGACGGGCCTCGGCGGCGGGGGCGTCTGCTCCTTGCCGCCGGCCAGGGCCAGCAGCCGGGTGCGCGGCGCCGGGGCGGCCGCGGGCGCGGTCCCGGTGGCGAGCCTGCGGCGTACGGAGCGCTCGGCGACGGCCTGGGCCCGTTCCAGGACGGCGCCCGCGACCGGGTTGGCCCGCAGGGCGCGCAGGGCGGCCAGGTCGTCGGGCCGGGGCTCGTAGCCGGCGGCCAGGGCGTCCTGGAGGAGCTCCAGGTAGCCGGACAGGCTCCCGGGGAGGGCGCCTCTGTAGCGGGCGAGGTCGTCGAGCAGGAAGGCTCTGAGCCGGCCCGCCTCCAGGACGGCGTCGTCCACCGACGCCGCGAGGTGCAGGCAGTCCTGGACCTCGGAAGCGGTCAGGGGGGCCGTGGAGGACTGGAGGGCGTGGGCCAGGGAACGCCTGAGCACGTGCAGCTCGGCGGCGCTGAACGCCATGCCGCCGCGGGATCCGTAGGGCGTGGGCATGGGGCGAAGATACGCGCTAATCGGACAAAATCCCCTGAGGGTGCGGGCTTGCGGCGCGGCGGGAATCCACGCCGCCCCCTCCGGGCGCTTCAGCCGGTCTCTTTGACGGCCTTCACGAATTCCGCCCAGGCCGCGTGGGTGGTCGCCATCACCAGGTGCGCCGGGTCGGCCCGGTCGGCGACGCGCACCAGGGTGCCGGGCGCTGCGGCGACGTACACGCAGGCGTCGCCGTCGCCGCAGTAGGACGATTTGCGCCAGTCGGGTCGAGCGGTCGCGGTCATGGTGTCTCCTCCGCAAGTGGACGAGGTCGCGGTGCTTCTCGAGCGTGACGCTATCTCCACGAGAAGCACACTCCGGCCAGTTCCGTAAAAAACCCGGTCGTCGGAAAGTACGGCCGGTCACAATACGCGCCCTCGGTCACTCCACCGGGAAGGCGTACGCGATCTCGTAGCGCGAGTCGGGGATGACCAGGTCGGCGGTCTCCACCGGGCGGCCCTCCGAGTCGAGGTACGTGCGCTCGACCTCGGTGATCATGGCGCCGAGGCTGATCCCGAGGAGGTTGGCCTGGTTCTGGTTGGCCCGGGCCGGGCGCGGCACCTCCACCACGGAGGTGACGGTGATGCCGATGGAGCGCATGCGCGCCACCACCCCGGCGCCGCGCAGCTCGCCCACTTCCGGGAGCACGATCGGCGTGCCGGAGGTGATGGCCAGCGGCTCCCAGGACTCGGAGAGCTCGGCGGGGCTGCCGTCGGCCATGAACTCGTAGCGGGTCATCACGCAGGGGGAGCCGGGCTCGATGGCCAGCCGGGCGGCGATCCGCCCGGGCGCCGGGACCTGCGGGAGGGTCTTGGAGTCCCAGGACGCGGCGATGCCGTGCGCGGCGGCCTCGGAGCGGAAGGTGTTGCCGGAGCCGGGGACGCGGCGGCGGGTGCGGAGCATCCGCATGCGCCGGCGCGGGGTGCGCACGTAGGTGCCGGATCCGGCCCGGCCTTCGAGGAAGCCCTCGATGATCAGCTGCTCCATGGCCCGCTGGGTGACGCCCTGCCCGACGGAGTACTCCTCCGCGAACCGGGCGCGCGAGGGGAGTCTGTCGCCGATCGCCCATTCACCCGCCTCGATGCGGGTACGGAGTGATGCGACCACCTGCAAGTACGGTGATTTTCGGGGCATTTGGGCCGTCCTGTGCCGTCTCGGCTGTGCCGCTTCGCGAGGGTGTGCGTCCGACGCCGACAAGCTAACCGATCAGGTTCAAGCTGAGGATTCCGCATGACGGTCCGCTACCGCACGGTGGGGCCCCGCCGTACGCGGGACCCCACCGGCGGCCGTGTCACTCGAAGTTGGGCGCGTTGCGCTCGTACACGAGCCGCAGCCCGATCAGCGTCAGCCACGGCTCGTGCTCGTCGATCACCGTGGTCTCCCCGAGGATGACCGGGGCCAGCCCGCCCGTGGCGATGACGCGGACGTCGTCCGGGTCGCCCTCCGGGCCCACCAGGTCCCGGGCGATGCGGTGCACGATCCCGTCGACCTGGCCCGCGAACCCGTAGACCACGCCCGACTGCATCGCCTCGACCGTCGACTTGCCGATCACGTTGCGCGGCCGGGCCAGCTCGATCTTGCGCAGCAGGGCGCCGCGCATCCCCAGCGCCTCCATCGAGATCTCGATGCCCGGGGAGATCACCCCGCCCACGTACTCGCCCCGCGTGGAGACCGCGTCGAAGGTGGTCGCCGTACCGAGGTCGACGACGATCGCCGGGCCCCCGTACAGCTCGACGGCGGCTGCCGCGTTGACGATGCGGTCCGCGCCGACCTCCTTCGGGTTGTCCATCAGGATCGGCACGCCCGTCTTCACGCCCGGCTCCACCACGATCGCCGGAACGTCGCCGTAGTACCGGCGGGTGACCTCGCGCAGCTCGTGCAGCACCGACGGCACCGTCGAGCAGATCGCGATGCCGTGGATCCCGTCGCCCAGCTCGCTGCCGAGCATCGGGTGCATCCCCATCAGGCCCTGCATCAGGACCGCCAGCTCGTCCGCCGTGCGGCGCGGGTCGGTCGACACCCGCCAGTGCTCGACGATCTCCTCGCCGTCGAACAGGCCCAGGACCGTGTGGGTGTTGCCCACGTCGATGGTGAGGAGCATCGGTTACTCCGCCTCGCGCAGGTCGAGGCCGATGTCCAGGATCGGCGAGGAGTGCGTCAGCGCGCCGACTGCCAGGTAGTCCACGCCGGTCTCCGCGTAGGCGCGGGCCGTCTCCAGCGACAGCCGGCCCGAGGACTCCAGGACCGCGCGGCCCGCGACGAGGGTCACGGCCTCCTCCGTCTCCGGGACGGTGAAGTTGTCCAGCAGGATCAGGTCGGCGCCCGCGTCCACGGCCTCGCGGACCTGGTGCATCGTGTCGACCTCGACCTCCACCGGCACGTCCGGGAAGGCCTCGCGGACGGCCTTGAAGGCCTGCGCGACGCCGCCCGCCGCGATCACGTGGTTGTCCTTGACCAGCGCCGCGTCCGACAGCGACATGCGGTGGTTGACGCCGCCGCCGCAGCGGACCGCGTACTTCTCCAGCGAACGCAGGCCCGGGGTGGTCTTGCGGGTGTCGCGGACCCGGGCCTGGGTGCCCTCCAGGACCTCCGCCCAGCGGCGGGTGGCCGTCGCGATGCCGGACAGGCGGCACAGGATGTTCAGGGCGCTGCGCTCGGCCGTCAGCAGGTCGCGGGTGCGGGAACGCACCGACAGCAGCAGCTGCCCGGCCTCGACCTTGTCGCCGTCCTCGGCGTGCCGCTCGACCTCGAAGGCCTCCGTGCAGACCACGGAGAACACGGCCTCGGCGATCCGCAGACCCGCCACGACGCCGGCCTCACGGGCCACGAAGTCGGCGATGGCCTCGGCCTCTTCGGAGACGGTCGCGACGGTGGTGACGTCGACCCCGCCGTCCAGGTCCTCGGACAGCGCCATGTGCGCGACGTCCTCGACCTCGATCGGGTCGAGGCCCGCGTCTACCAGCAGCTGGGCGAGCGCCGGGTCGAGCCCGGTCTCCTCGCCGTCGCCACAGCCGCAGTCGTCGCCGCAGCCGCCTTCGTTCTGCTCGATCAGGGGGAGTTCGGGGGTGCTCACGGTCACTTCTCCAGGCTGAGGGGGTGGTGTACGGACGGGAAGTCCGCGGAGTCGGTGGGGGTGACGACCAGCGCCCGCCGCTCGGTGCGCGACAGCCGCACCACGAGGTGGCGGCGCCACGCGGCGTCGTCCCGGTCGGGGTGGTCCTCGCGCCAGTGGCAGCCGCGGGTCTCGGCGCGCCGCTGGGCGGCGGCCACCAGGACGCGGGCCACGCACAGCAGGTTGGTCGCCTCCCAGGTCTCGACGCCCGGCACGGCGGTCTTGCCCCGGCTCTCCAGCTCGCCCAGGGCCGTCGTGTACAGGGTCTCCAGCGCCTCGGCGGCCGCCGCGAGGGATCCGGCGGAGCGGAGCACGCCCGCGCCGTCCGTCATGATGCGCTGGACCTCGTAACGGGCCTCGGCCGGCTGGAGCGGACCGGTGGCGGGCACCGGTATGCCCGGGCCGCTGCCCACGGGCGGGTTCGCGGCGATGTCGTCGGCGATCCGCTCGGCGAAGACCAGCCCCTCCAGCAGGGAGTTGGAGGCCAGCCGGTTCGCGCCGTGCACGCCGGTGCAGGCCACCTCGCCGCACGCGTACAGACCCGGCACGGTGGTGCGGCCGTGCAGGTCGGTGCGTACGCCGCCCGAGGCGTAGTGCGCGGCCGGGGCGACCGGGATCGGCTCGGTCACCGGGTCGATGCCGTGGGCCCGGCAGGCCGCCAGGATCGTGGGGAAGCGGTTCTCCCACATCTCGGCGCCGAAGTGCCGCGCGTCCAGGTACATGTGCTGCGCGCCCTGCTCCTGCATGCGGCGCATGATGCCCTTGGCGACGATGTCCCGCGGCGCCAGCTCGGCGAGCTCGTGCTGCCCCACCATGAAGCGGACCCCGTCCGCGTCGACCAGGTACGCGCCCTCTCCGCGCACCGCCTCCGACACCAGCGGCTGCTGGCCCTCGGCGTCCGGGCCGAGGAAGAGGACCGTCGGGTGGAACTGGACGAACTCCAGGTCCGAGACCTCGGCGCCGGCGCGCAGCGCCAGGGCCACCCCGTCGCCCGTGGAGACGGCCGGGTTGGTCGTCGCGGAGAACACCTGGCCCATGCCGCCGGTCGCCAGGATCACGGCGGGCGCGTGGACGGCGCCGACGCCGTCGTGCTGGCCCTCGCCCATCACGTGCAGGGTCACGCCTGCCGTGCGGCCCTCCGCGTCCTGGAGCAGGTCCAGGACGAGCGCGTTCTCCACGGTGCGGATGCCCGCCGCGTGCACGGCCTCGACCAGGGCCCGGGAGATCTCCGCGCCGGTCGCGTCACCGCCCGCGTGCGCGATGCGGCGGCGGTGGTGGCCGCCCTCACGGGTCAGCTCTATCTCGCCGGTCTCGGCGGAGGTGTCGAAGACGGCGCCCGCGGCGATGAGCCGGCGCACCGCGTCGGGACCCTCGGTGACCAGCAGCCGCACCGCCGCCTCGTCGCACAGGCCCGCGCCCGCGACCAGCGTGTCGTCCAGGTGCTGCTCGGGGGTGTCGCCCTCGCCGAGGGCGGCCGCGATGCCGCCCTGCGCCCAGCGGGTGGAGCCGTCGTCGAGCCGCGCCTTGGTGACCACGACCGTACGGCGGCCCGCAGCGGCGCAGCGCAGCGCGGCCGTCAGGCCCGCGACGCCGGAACCGACGACCACGACGTCCGCGTCGACGGCCCAGCCGGGGGCGGGGGCGTGCAGCCGTATGCCCGTACCGGCGGCGCCGGGGGTGCCTGGGTTGCCTGTGGTGCTCACGCGTGTGCTCCGAACTCCAATGGGATGTTGTCGATCAGCCGGGTCGCGCCGACCTTCGCCGCGACGGCCAGCACGGCCCGTCCGGTGAAGTCGGGGCCGACGTCGGTGAAGTCCTCCGGGTCCACCAGGGCCAGGTAGTCCAGGACCAGCGGCGGCTCGTGCCGGCCCGCCTCCTCCAGCACGTGCCGCGCGGCGGCCCGTACGGCGTCCGGCAGGCCGGTGCCGCCGCCGGCCGCCGCCGACACGGCGTGCGCGTCGGCTGAGGCCCGGATCTCGCCGAGCCGGGCCAGGGCGGTGGCGCGCTCGTCGCTCGCCGGGGCCGCCTCCGCGCGGGCGCACAGCGCGGCCTGCGCGGCGAGCCGGTCACGGCCCGCGAACAGGGCGCGGGACAGGGCCAGGGCGGTACGGCGCTCGACCGCGCCGAGGTAGCGGTTGCGGGAGGACAGCGCGAGCCCGTCGTCCTCCCGGACCGTGGGTACGCCGACCACCTCGACGGGGAAGTTCAGGTCGGTCACCATGCGCCGGATCAGGGCCAGTTGCTGGGCGTCCTTCTGGCCGAAGAGGGCCAGGTCGGGGCGGGTGAGGTGGAGCAGCTTGGCGACGACGGTCAGCATGCCGTCGAAGTGGCCGGGGCGGGTGGCGCCTTCGAGCCGCTCGCCCATCGGCCCGGCGGTGATCCGCACCTGCGGGTCGCCGCCCGGGTAGACCTCGTCCACGGCGGGCGCGAACACGGCGTCGGCGCCCGCCGCTTCGGAGATCAGCAGGTCGGCGTCGAGGGTGCGGGGGTAGCGGTCGAGGTCCTCGTTCGCCCCGAACTGGAGGGGGTTGACGAACACGGTGACCACCACCTGGCCGTCCGGTCCCACCTCCTCGCGGGCGGTGCGGATGAGCGTGGCGTGGCCCTCGTGCAGGGCGCCCATCGTCATCACGACGGCCCGGCGGCCGGTGCGCGCAAGCTTGTGGAGCTCTTCGGCGGTGTTCAGCAGCTGGAGCGGGCCGGTCATCGCTCGGAATCCTTCGGGTCGGCGGGGTCCGCGAGCACGCCGAGGAGGTCCTCGGCCAGTTCGGGCTTGAGCAGGCCGTGCGCGAGGGCGCGGTCCGCGGTCGTACGGGCCATCGCCAGGTACCCGGCGACGGTGGCGGGAGCGTGCTTGCGCAGCTCCGAGACGTGCGCGGCGACGGTGCCCGCGTCACCGCGGGCGACGGGCCCGGTGAGGGCGGCGTCGCCGGAGCGCAGGGCGTTGTCCAGGGCGGCGCCGAGCAGCGGGCCGAGCATCCGGTCGGGGTGCTCGACGCCCGCGGTGCGCAGCAGCTCCATGGCCTGGGCGACCAGGGTGACCAGGTGGTTCGCGCCCAGCGCGAGGGCCGCGTGGTAGAGCGGACGGCTCTCCTCCGCGATCCATTCGGGCTCCCCGCCCATCTCGATGACCAGGGCCTCCGCCGCCAGCCGCAGCTCCTCGGGCGCGGTCACGCCGAAGGAGCACCCGGCCAGGCGCTGGACGTCCACCTCCGTACCGGTGAAGGTCATCGCCGGGTGCAGCGCCAGCGGGAGCGCGCCCGCGCGCCGCGCGGGGTCCAGCACGGCGGTCCCGTAACGCCCCGAGGTGTGCACGAGGAGCTGCCCGGGACGCACGGCGCCCGTCTCCGCGAGCCCCTCGACCAGGCCCGGCAGGGCGTCGTCGGGGACGGTCAGCAGCACCAGCTCGGCCCGCTCCAGCACCTGCGCCGGGGACAGCAGCGGCACGTCCGGCAGCATCCGCTCGGCCCGGCGCCGGGACGCGTCCGAGACCCCGGACACGGCGACGGGGTGGTGCCCGGCCTGCTGGAGCGCACGGGCCAGAGCGGGTCCGACGCGGCCCGCGCCGACGACTCCGATGGTGAGCCGGGCGGGACGCGGTTCCTGGGATGAGTTCACGCGGTGATGGCCTTCCGTTCCAGTCCGCGGGGGGTACCGGACGATACGTCGCCATGCTAGGCCCTTTCGGCGGCCCGGCGCCGGTCAGGCCCGCCGGGAGCGGGAGGGGGCCCCGGGAGGCCGGAATTCGGCGGCGGCGCCGCGGGTGCGTCGGCGATGATCAGGGGCATGAGCGATGACGCGGACCAGACGAAACGGCTCGTGGCGGCCTGGAAGGGGGCCCGCCGGGCCCTCACCCACCGCGGCCGGGAGGAGACGGTCCGGGAGCTGCTGGCCGGGCTCGCCGACGCCCCGTACGACCTGGACGCCCCGGCGGACATCTACGGCGACGGGGTCGTCGCCGACCTGGAACAGCGGGTCGCGGCGCTGCTCGGCACCGAGGACGCGGCGTTCTTCCCCTCGGGGACGATGGCCCAGCAGATCGCGCTGCGCTGCTGGGCGGGACGCACCGGCAACCCGGTCGTGGCCCTGCACCCCATGAGCCACCCGGAACGGTGGGAGGGCGGAGCCCTGACGGCGCTGGCCGGGCTGCGGACCACCCACCCCGTGACGGAGCCGCGCCAGCCGACCCCGCAGGAGGTCCGGGAGCACCCCGAGCCCTTCGGCACGCTGATGCTGGAGCTGCCGCTGCGCGACGCCGGCTTCCTGCTCCCCGCGTGGGAGGAGCTGGAGGGGCTGGTGGACGCCGCCCGGGAGCGGGACGCGGTCGTCCACATCGACGGGGCCCGGCTGTGGGAGTCCACCGTCCACTTCGGCAGGCCGCTGCCGGAGATCGCGGAGCTCGCGGACTCGGTGTACGTCTCCTTCTACAAGTCGCTGCGCGGGCTGAGCGGAGCCTGCCTGGCCGGACCCCGGGACTTCGTGGAGGAGACCCGGGTGTGGCGCCACCGGTACGGGGGCCAGGTCTTCCGCCAGTTCCCCCAGGCCCTGGCGGCCCTGGCCGGGCTGGAACGGGAGCTGCCGCGGCTGCCGGCGTACGTGGAGCAGGCCCGGGTCGTCGCCGCGGCCCTGCGGGAGGCCTTCGCGGAGGCGGACCTCCCGTGGTCCCGGATCCACCCGGAGGTACCGCACACGCACCAGTTCCAGGTGTGGCTCCCGTACGAGGCGGACCGCCTCACGGAGGCGGGCGCCCGCCTGGCGGAGGAAACGGGCACGGTGCTCTTCCGGCGGTGGACGGCGGAGGGCCCGCCCGGCCTGTCGGTGACGGAGCTGGAGGTCACGGAGCCGGGCCTGACGTGGACCCCGGAGGAGGTCCGGGAGGCGGCGGCGGGGTTCCTGGCGCGGGTGTAGGGGGTACGCCGCGCCGCCGGGCGGCGGGGGCTCGCGGTGCGGGCCGGCTATCTCCCCCTCGAGGTGGTGGGGGCGGGCCGGTGGCTGCCCACCCGCCTCCCCGGGTGCGGGTGGGTGGGTGGGTGGGGAGCGGTGTCCTGGCGGGGCGGTCTCGCAGCTGGTTTGGGGGTTTCCCGTCAGTCCCATCGTCCTTCCGGTTCGGGCCGGTCCCTCAAGGGCGCTCCCTTCGGTCGCGTCGCTTCGCGATGGCCTTCGGCCACCCTTGACCGACCGACCCGCCCCGGAAAGCCGAAAGACTGCCGGGAAACCCCCAAAAGAACGGTCACGGGGGAGGAGAGGAGGGGCGGGTCAGTCAGCGACGAGGCGACGTGACCGGCCTTGGCCGGCCGGGCATCCGGGCCCCTGGATGCCGGATTCCGGGCCAGGGGCGCGACCACCCGCACGAGACGCCGACCAGAGCGGCCCGGGAGGCCCCCCAGCGCACCAGATCGCTACGCGCTTCTCATTTATCGGCGTCCGGCGACCGTCCTGGGCTGATACCCGCACCAAATGACGACCAGAGCAGCGCGGGAAGCGCATGGGCGCGCCAGATCGCTACGCGCTTCTCCCGTCTCGGCGTCCGACGACCGCCTTGGGCCGATAGCCGCACCAGAGGTTGATCAGGGCAGCGCGGGAAGCGGATGGGCGCGACAGATCACTACGCGCTTCTCTGATCTCGGCGACCGGCGGCTGCCGACGGGCGCTCAGACTTGAACGCGTTCAAAGCATGTGTCAGGCTGCGGACCACGTCTTTCTACCGTTGGGGGTGGAGTGTGTCGCGTTCCTGCCGGTCCGTGCTTGTCCTCCTGGCCATGGCTCTCACGCTCACGGCCTGCGGAAGGATCTGGAACCGGCCGCCACCCGACGGTGAATCCGTCACGCTGACGCCGGCCGAACTCGCGGCCACGTGGTTCGACCCCTACGGCGGCAGCATGACGTTGAAGCCGGACGGAACCTTCGTCGCCAACCAGGTGTGCGGCGACTGGATGGGCGCATCGGACTGGAACTGGGAGGGTCCCCGTTCGGGATCTGGTACCTGGAGAAGCGAGACAGGGCGAGCCGTCCGGCGGAGTTTCGACGCCAAAGGCCCCAAGGGCGACGATGTGGGCGATGTCCTCAGCGTGTGGCGGCATGACAACACGGCGATGCTCTGGACCCGCGTGGGCGATGAAGACAACGACGATCCCCACTGCATTCTGACCAGACGCTTTTAGTCGCATCGCCTGAAGTCAGCTCCGGCACACTCACCCTCCGCAACAGCACCCTCAGCTTCAACGTCTCCGCTGCCAACAACGGCGGCGGGCTGTTCTCCCTCGGCACCACGACCCTCTCGAACACCACCGTGACCGAGAACACCGCCGACGACGACGGCGGGGGCCTCCACCTCTTCAGGGCGACGTCGACCATCGCGGACACCCTCGTGCGCGGCAACACCACGGCCAGCGACAACGGTCACGGCGGCGGCATCGCCATAGAGCTGGCGTACATCCGAGGCGCGTCGGGCCGCGAGTTCACCACCGCCGTCGCCAACGTCGAACCCGTCCATGACCAGCCCCAGACGGCCGACGGCCGCCGAGACATGCGGAGCGCGTAGCGATCTGGCGCGCCCACGCGCTTCCCAAGCTGCTCTGGTCGTCCTCTGGTGCGGGTATCAGCCCAAGACGGTCGTCGGACGCTGAGAAATGAGGAGCGCGTAGCGATTTGCTGCGCCTGGGGGTTCCGGAGGTCGCTCTGATCAACCTCTCGTGCGCACAGTCGCGCCCCCGGCCCGGGACCAGGGATCACGGGCCCGGATGCCCGGCCGGCCAAGGCCCGGCCCCGTCGCCTCATCGCTGACGAGGCCGCCCCTCTCCTCCTGCCCCGTGACCGTTCTTTTGGGGGCTTCCCGGCAGTCCTTTGTCTTTCCGGGGCGGGACGGTCGGTCAAGAGTGGAGCGAAGCGACATCGCGTAGCGACGCGACCGCAGGGAGCGCTCTTGAGGGACCGGCACGACACGGAAGGACGATGGGACTGACGGGAAACCCCCAAACCGGCTCTGATCCCGCCCAGGCACGACACCGCCCACCGGCCCCCGGAGCCGCAGACGGGGGCCGGTGGGCAACCACCGACCCGCCCCCGACCGTCGAGGGGGAGATAGGGGGCCCGCACCGCGAGGCGGCGTACGCCTCAGCACGGGCGGGCGCGGTGGAGGCGGCGGGTCAGGGCGTGGAGCCAGGGGTGGGTGGCCGGGCGGCCGTCCAGGACGGCGGCGAACTGGGCTTCGGTGCGCAGGGCGCGCAGCGTGGCGAGGTCGTCGCGGCCCGGGGGCGGGGGCATGGGGGTGCCCTGCTGGGCCGCGCGGTAGGTGTCTACGAGGTACTGCTCGATGGCTGTCATGCATCCACCCTCACCCCGTTGGGCGCGGCACGCTCGCCGATTGACGTTCCCCGTCAATCGACGCCCCTCACCTGCGGTGATGCCCTGCCGGACCCCTCACAACCCCTCGTATGGGCGCGCCCGGCCGCCCGTGCCCCGTCGGCCGTGCCGGGGGCCGTGACCGGCCCCGCCCCCGCCCCCGCCGGACGGAGTCCGTCGGGCGGGCCAGAATGGGGCGATGAGCGTCACCATCGACATCGCCGGGCTCCCTGCGGAGCAGATCGGTTTCGCGCCGTCACCTCTCGCCGAGCTCTGCATGACCCTGCACGCGCTCGCGCAGCCGGCCCATCACCCGGGGCTGCAGTCCTGGACGAGGGCCACCACAGCTTCGCTCGACCCCTGCCTCGCCGACCGGCTCCTCGAGGCCGAATTCATGTGGCGGAGTTCGTTCTCGGACATCTTCATGGCTTTCGCCGGCATCCCCGGCGGTACCGGCCTGCCGGGGACGACGCTGGCCGAGGAGCTGGACGTGCTCGACCGGATGGACGACGAGCGGTTCGTGATGGCGGCGCTGGAGCACTGCTGGCTGGCGCTCTACAACGAGGGCGGCGGGCCGCACCCGTTGAAGGACGCGGCGGCGCGGGCGAAGGCGCTGGAGACGGCGGCGGCGCGCGGGCCGCGGCAGTTGGAGTTCTCGATCCGGCTGCTGGACGACCCGGCCGGGGTGCGGGTGTGGATGCGGCGGCTGCTGGAGGACTGCGACGAGGCCTTCTTCGCGGAGACCTGGCGGCGCATAGAGCCCCGGCAGACGGCGGACGCCCGGCACAAGACGGAGGTGCTGCGCCGCAAGGGGCTGCCGGCTGTGCTGCGGGAGGTGTCCTCGGCGCTGAGCGTGGACGAGGGGCTGACGGTGATCACCGCCGACAAGATGGTCAACGGCCAGGCCACGGCCACCGATCCGCGGATCGGGCCGGGGCTGCTCTTCGTGCCGACGAACTTCGGCTGGCCGCACCTGCTGGTGCTGCACGCCCCGGGCTGGCGGCCGGTGGTGCACTACCCGCTGGACTCGCCCGAACTGGCCTCCGAGCCCGGCTCGGTGGAGCTGCTCCAGCGTCGGATGGAGGCGTTGGCGCACCCCATGCGGATGATGCTGTGCCGCAGTCTGGCGCGTGCCCCGTACACGACCAGTGAGCTGGCGCGCGTGTACGGGATATCCGCGCCGGAGGTGTCCCGGCACCTGGCCGTGCTGAAGAAGGCGGGCCTGATGCACACCCGGCGCCAGGGGCGTTATGTGCAGCACCAGTTGGATCTGTCCGTGGTCGCACGGATAGGTTCCGATTTCATCGAGGGAATCCTGCGCTGAGCAGATCTGCCCGACGACCGGACGGTGGCCGGATTTCGCCCTTCCCCAGAGGTACCGATATCCGGATTTCACAAACCGGAAGCAGTGAAAACTCTGGCGAGGGCCGCCTCTTGGTGTCTAACGTGCGTCCACCACGCCTCCCCACAGACGCTTCCTGCTGTGAAAGGACCTTCATGCCCTCTCGCCGTATAGCCACAGCCACCGCCGTCCTCGCGGCCGCGGCCCTCGTCTCTCCGCTGCTCCTCGCAGGTCCGGCCGGTGCGACGAGCCCGCAGAGCGACGCCGCCCGGGGTGACGCGCTGGCCAGGAAGCTGGTCAAGGACTCGACGGGCAAGGGCGCCAACAACCACCTGAAGGTCTTCCAGTCGATCGCCGACTACAACAACGGCAACCGTGTGGCCGGCTCCAAGGGTCACGCCCAGTCGGCGCAGTACGTCGAGGCCGTCCTGAAGGGCGCCGGGTACCAGGTCTCGCGCCACGAGTTCGACTTCGTGTACGTCGAGACGATCTCCGAGACGCTGAAGGTCAACGGCGCGGCCGGCCGCGCCGTGCCCCTGAAGCTGATGACGTACACGGCCAGCGGCCCGGAGGGCGGCATCACCGCGCCCGTCGCCGTCGCGCCCGTCGATGCCGACGGCACCAACGGCTGCGAGGCCACGGACTTCGCGCCCGGCGCATTCACCGGCAAGATCGCGCTGGTCAAGCGCGGCGGCTGCACCTTCGCCACGAAGCAGGCGAACGCGGCGGCGGCCGGCGCGGTCGGCGCGGTGATCTACAACAACACCGCGGGCGCCCTCAACGGCACCCTCGGCGACGCGAACGCCGGCAAGGTCCCCACCGGCGGCATCTCCCAGGAGGACGGCGAGAAGCTCGCCGCCGAGGCGGCCGCGGGGCCTGTCTCGCTCACCCTGGACATCCGCGAGCTGCGCGAGAACCGCAAGACGTTCAACGTGGTCGCGGAGACCAAGGGCGGCGACGCGGACAACACCGTCTTCCTCGGCGCGCACCTGGACTCGGTCGCGGCCGGTCCGGGCATCAACGACAACGGCTCCGGCTCGGCGGGCATCCTCCAGGTCGCGCAGCGCCTCGCGAGCAGCCAGTCGAAGGTCAAGAACAAGGTCAAGTTCGCCTGGTGGTCGGCGGAGGAGTTCGGCCTGCTCGGCTCGGAGGCGTACGTGGCCTCGCTGACGCCCGAGCAGAAGAAGCAGATCAAGCTCTACCTCAACTTCGACATGATCGCCTCGCCGAACGCCGCGTACTTCGTCTACGACGGCGACGACTCGGACAAGGTCGGCTCGGGCCCCGGCCCGGAGGGTTCGGCGCAGCTGGAGAAGGGGATCACCGACTTCCTCGACGCGCAGAACATCCCGCACGAGGGCAGTGACTTCACCGGCCGCTCGGACTACGGCCCGTTCATCGAGGCCGGCATTCCCTCGGGCGGTACGGACACGGGCGCCGAGGGCATCAAGACCGCCGCGCAGGCCGCGAAGTTCGGCGGTCAGGCGGGTGTCGCCTACGACGTGAACTACCACGGCAAGGGCGACACCATCGACAACATCGACCAGAAGGCGCTCGACATCAACGTCGACGTCATCGCGAACGCGGTCGGCCACTACGCCTTCGACCTGGCCCCGCTGTCGCAGCCGGTCACCTCGAAGCCGTCCACCGGCTCCGGCAACGGCGGCGGTCTGCGCCCGGGCCACGACCACGACGTCACGGAGTAGAAGGACCGGCAGGACCAGCAGAACTGGCAGGACTGGCAGGACTGGCAGGACTGGCAGGACTGGCAGAACAGACGAGGGGCCGGCATCCCGCACGGGACGCCGGCCCCTCGGCCGTGATCCGAAAGGCCCGGCCCGGCTACCCGGGCCAGGGCCCGATGCCGACCGGCTGGACCAGCCAGCCGAAGTCGCCCAGGCCCCCGCGCGCGGTGAGTTCCGCCGCCTCGCCGGCCGCCGACAGGGCTCGGACGTAGCCGACCGGGTCGGTGGAGGCCAGGGCCAGCGGCGGGCGGCCGCCGGAGACGCCGAGGGCGGTCAGGGCCGCGCGCTGGGTGAGCAGGCCGGCGCCCGGTCCCGCGCAGGCGTCGAGCGCGACGTGCGCGGTGACGTCGCAGCCGCCGTCCGGGACGGGGGCGGTCTCGCGGCCCTCGCGGAAGCCGGTGAGGGTGCCGTACGGGGGGCGGGCGTCGCGGGTGTGCGCGTAGTCCACGGCCACCGCGAGGCCCCGGTCCAGGGTGGCGACGGCCGCCGCCCAGGCCTCGTCGCGGGCCCGGCCGATCTCCGCCCGGCCGCCGTCCGGGGCGGCCGCGCCGGGCCACCACCGGTCCAGCCAGTCCCGGTCGGCGTCCTCCAGGGGCCCGCCGGGGGTCTCCGTACCGTCGGGGGCGACCAGTACGTACCGGCCGGCCTCGGCGATCTCCAGCGGTACGTTGTCCAGCCATTCGTTCGCGAACAGCAGTCCCGTCGTCCCCTCGGGCGGCTCGGCCACCCACCGGATGCGGGGGTCCAGCCCCGCGGGCTCCGCCGCGCGCTCCACCGCGTACGGGCGCACCCGCGCCGCCGTCTCCGCCGGCAGGGCGGCGAGGACGCCTGCGAGCAGTTCGCCCCGCCCGGCCCCCATGTCGACCAGGTCGAGCCGCCCGGGCCGGCCCAGGGCCCCGTCCACCCACTCCAGCAGCCGGGCCACGGCCCCCGCGTACAGGGCGGAGGCGTGCACGGAGGTCCGGAAGTGCCCCGCGGGACCCGGCCCGCCCGGGCGCACGTAGAAACCGCCGGGCCCGTACAGCGCGGCCTCCATCGCGGCCCGCCACCGGACCGGCCCCCTGAACTCACCCTCAGCGCTCATCACCCACAGGTTAAAGCGACCCTCCACCTTGGGGAGTACTCCCCTGTCGCAGGGATCGCACCTGTGGTTGACTCCAGCACCTATTTCCTTTCCCTACTCTGGGTTACGTGCAGCGCCTCTACGACTTCATCCGCAGACACCCGACGGGCGTCGACAGCTTCTGGGCTGTCCTCTTCTTCGGGATCTCGATGATGAACGTGGCCGGGGCCGAGGGGCAGAGCACGGCCCTGCGGCTCGCCACCGTGCCCGTCGTCGGCGCGCTGACCGCCGCCCTGGCCCTGCGCCGCAAGTGGACCGCGCCGATGTTCTGGCTGACGGCCGGCGCCGGCGTCGGCCAGCTGGCCATCGGGCAGGAGATGCAGTTCTGCGACGTCGCGATGCTGGTCATCCTGTTCACGGTGGCCGCCGCCGACGTACCGCGCTGGGTCTCGCGCGCCGCGCTGGCCTCCGGGCTGCTGGCCTCGCCGCTGTACTTCCTGCGCTTCGGCGTCGACAAGGGCGCGAGCACGGCACAGGAGATCCTCTTCGCGCTCTTCATGATGGTCCCCTTCGCCCTCGCCTGGGTGATGGGCGATTCGCTGCGCACCCGCCGCGCCTATTACGCCCAGCTCGTGGAGCGCAACCAGCGGCTGGAGAAGGAGCGCGAGGCGCAGGCGAAGGTGGCGGTGGCCGCCGAGCGCGCCCGGATCGCCCGGGAGCTGCACGACGTCGTCGCGCACAACGTCTCGGTGATGGTGGTCCAGGCCGACGGGGCCGCGTACGTCATGGACGTGGCGCCCGACCAGGCCAAGGAGGCCCTCCAGACCATCTCCGGCACCGGCCGCCAGGCGCTGGCCGAGATGCGCCGGCTGCTGGGCGTGCTGCGCACGGGAGAGCCGCAGGAGTCCGAGGACTACGTGCCGCAGCCCGACGTGGAGCAGATCGAGGTGCTGGTCGAGCAGGTGCGGGCGGCGGGGCTGACGGTCGACTTCGAGGTGGAGGGCGCACCGCGCAGGCTGCCCAGCGGGGTGGAGCTGACGGCGTACCGGATCGTGCAGGAGGCGCTGACGAACACGCGCAAGCACGGGGGCCCCGATGCCAGGGCGAGCGTGCGGCTGGTCTACTTCGACGACGGGCTCGGCCTGCTGGTCGAGGACGACGGGCGGGGCGCGGCGCACGAACTGTACGAGGACGGTGGCGCGGACGGCGCCGGACACGGTCTGATCGGCATGCGGGAGCGCATCGGTATGGTCGGGGGAACCCTGGACGCGGGCCCGCGCCCCGGCGGGGGTTTCCGGATCAGTGCCCTGCTCCCGCTCAAGAAGTCTTAGCCCGCCACGGGACCGCTCAAGAAGAGGTAGAGGTAGTCACGGATGTCCATCCGAGTGATGCTGGTCGACGACCAGGTGTTGCTGCGCACCGGCTTCCGCATGGTGCTGGCCGCCCAGCCGGACATGGAGGTCGTCGCCGAGGCGGGCAACGGCCTGGAGGCGTTGGAGGTGCTGCGGGCCACGGCGGTCGACGTCGTCCTGATGGACGTGCGCATGCCCAAGCTCGACGGGGTGGAGGCGACGCGGCGCATCTGTGAGCCGGAGGTGCACCCGAAGGTGATCATCCTGACCACCTTCGACCTGGACGAGTACGCGTTCTCGGGCCTGAAGGCGGGCGCGAGCGGCTTCATGCTGAAGGACGTCCCGCCGGCGGAGCTGCTGGCCGCGATCCGGTCGGTGCACAGCGGTGACGCGGTGGTGGCCCCCTCGACGACGCGGCGGCTGCTGGACCGGTTCGCGCCGATGCTGCCGACGACGGCGGCGGAGCCGGAGAACAGGGAGATCGAGCGGCTGACGGACCGCGAGCGCGAGGTCATGCTGCTGGTGGCGCAGGGGCTGTCGAACGGGGAGATCGCGGCCCGGCTGGTGCTGTCGGAGGCGACGGTCAAGACGCACGTGGGCCGCATCCTGACGAAGCTGGGCCTGCGCGACCGGGTGCAGGTGGTGGTGCTGGCGTACGAGACGGGGCTGGTGCGCGCCGGGGGCGGCGGGGCGGTCTGACCCGCCGCCGCCGCGGTCGGGCGTCCTAGGCCCTGTCCGGGCGATCTTCGCGGGCCCACGCCGCCCGGCACGGCACCTCGCCGCGTTGTCGGTCCGCGCACGTACGTCCAGTACGAGCCGCGGCCCTCCGCCTTGCGATGCACCGCGCCTGGGGGCCCCTCCCAGCGGTAGCTGGGGGAGACGTGTGCTGATCCACGAAGATCGCCCGGACAGGGCCTAGTAGCGCTGGACGTACTCGCAGGTGTTCGGGACCACGTTGTCCAGGCTGGCCGCGTCGGCCAGCAGGACGTCGAAGTCGTTGGAGTTCTCACCGCAGTCGATCTTGTCGAAGCCGCCGTTGCGGCTGATGATCGTGTCGTTGCCGGCCCGGCCCTCGAAGGTGTTGGAGCTCTGCGCGGAGCCCCAGCCGTCGGAGTCCAGGAGCCGGTCGGGGCCGGAGCCGCCGATGAGCCGGTCCTGGCCGTCGCCGCCGGTGATGTCGCTCGGGATGGACGTGTTGTTGGTGGCGACGTCGTCCCGGTCGCCGAGCGAGGCCTGGATCCGGGTCACGGTGCCAGTGGACCCGCAACGGACGATGTGCGGGTTGTTGTTGAAGCGGGTGCAGCCGGGGCCGGGGACCAGGGTGCTGGTCGAATCCTCGACCTGGAAGGTGCCACCGGCATCGCTGAAGGTGACGGTGTTCGTCTCGCCGGGCTGCGCGGTGTAGAGGATCGAGCCTCCGCTGCGCGTCACCAAGGCGGGGCTGGCGGAGGCCGGGCCTGCGACGGCCACCGTGAGGGCCAGGGCGGTCAGGGCCGGGGCGGCGGCGCGTACCGTGCGGGAGAGGTTCATGGTGCTGTCCTTCGGTTGCGTGAGGCGGACCGGATCGAGGGTCCGTCGCGACCTGCACTACCCAGAGCAACCGTCAGATTCATATTGTCAGCCCGGAGTTACCCCGGCTGCCGTACACAAGCCCACGTCCGGCCCGCCGCCACCCTGACTACGGCAGCGGCGGCACCGCCGTGCGCAGGTGGGTCAGCAGCGTCGACAGCGACTCCCACGCCGCCGGGTCGCTCCCGTCGCCCAGCGGGTAGTGCAGCCCGGGCCTGCGCTGCGGGCCCACCTGGACGGGCTTGACCTCCAGCGGGGGCCGCCGGGCCTGGGTCAGCGTCGCCTCCGCCACGCCGGCCCCGCCCAGGGTGAAGGACACCGGCACCGCCGGCGCGGACACCCGGGGGGTCAGGCTCAGGTCCCGCCGCCCGGGCCCGACGGAGGCCAGCATGCTGACCAGGCCGTGTCCGGCGACGAGTTCCTCCGCCAGCCCCGCGAGCGCGTCGAGCGGCACCTCCTCCGCGGGGCCGTACCCGAGGGACAGCGTGATGTCCTCCTCGACCCCGGCGGCCGTGCGGGTCACGCGTACGGTGGCCAGCGCGGGCCGCTCCGGCGACCCGACGGCGGTGACGAGGGTCGGCTCGGGCGCCCGCCCCCGGGCCAGGTCGGTGAGCTGGCGCGGGGACCACGGCAGGTTCACCGGCTCGGCGGTGCCCCAGCCCGCGGGCGGCTCCCCGGTCAGGGTGCGCCAGGCGGCCTCCAGCGAGCGGCCGACCAGCAGCCCTTCCTCGGCGGGGTGTTCCGTACGGAACTGAAGGGTCAGCCGGCGTTCCCCCGAGGCCTCGGCCCGCCGGAACGCGGCGGCGAGCCGCGGGCGGCCCGCCTCGTCGCGGGCGGGGGCGAAGGTGCCGTCCTGCCAGGACAGCACCGCGCCGGACAGGCCGTCGTAGTACCCGGACGCGGGGTCCTGGACCACCCACCGGTTCGGCGCCCCGGCCAGCGCGGTGCGCAGCGGCAGGCTGAGCCGGCAGTGGTCGGGGGTGACGATGTGCAGGGCCGCGCCGAAGCCGGCGGTGGTGCGCAGGACGTCCGACAGCCAGGCCGTCAGACCGATCACGGGCCGGTCCGCGAGGACCACGGCGGTGGATTCGGTGACCACGTCCACGGTCGGGAGCGCTCCGACGGGCGCGGGTGCCGCCGAGGCCTCGGAGGTCACCGGCACCACCCCGACGTGGCCCGCGCCCTCGGGCCAGACCGTGCCGCCGAGGACCTCGGCGAGGCGTCCGGCGACGGCCCCGGCGAGGGGGGCCGCCTCGAGTACGGCGGTGGAGGCGCGGGTCTCCGTCCACCAGACGGGGGTGGCGGCGGGCGTCCCGAGGAGCCGTTCCACCTCGCCGGGGACCTGTACGAGTACGGGTGCCTCGACCGAGACCAGCGGCCGGCCGCCGGAGCCCAGCAGCTGGATGACGGCGCCGTCCCCGACGGCCTGGGCGTCGAGGTCCGCGCCGCCCGCCGTGAGGGCCACCATCAGCGCGGTGGTGTCGGGCATCTTGGCGGTGAGGGCGATGACGTCCTTGGTCACGGTGTCAGGGCGCTTCCTGGGTCGGGGAGTCGGCGAGGGCGGTCTGCACGATCTGGTGCGGGCGGCCGCGCCGGACCAGCGTGCCGCGGCCGGGCGGCTGGGCGCTCGCGTACAGCTGCGGGAACAACTGGCCTTCGGAACGTTCGCCGTTCATCACGAGGGCCGTGGTGCCGGACTCGCGCAGCGTGGTCATCAGCGGCTCGTACAGGGCCCGGGAGGAGCCGGCGACGCGCCGCGCGATCACGAAGTGCAGGCCGATGTCCTGGGCGGAGGGCAGGTAGGGGACGAAAGCCTGGAGGGGCTGCTGCCCGGCGGTGGTGAGGATGTCGTAGTCGTCGACGAGGACCACGATGCGCGGTCCTGCGAAGCCGGGGCCCTCGCCCGGTTCGGCGTCCGGGTCGATGCCGTCCTCGGGGAGCCGCTTGTCGAGTTCCTTGGCGATGCCGACCGAGAGCGCGGTGGCGATCTTCGCGTTGTGCGCGTAGCCGCCCCGGTAGGGCTCGGGGACCACGCCGCGCAGGCCGCGCCGGGGGTCGTAGACGGCGAAGACCAGTTCCTCCTCGCCGTAGCGGGCGATGAGCTGGCGGGCGACGAGGGCGAGCAGGTTGGTCTTGCCGCACTCGTTGTCGCCGAGGATCAGCAGGTGCTGGTCCTGGCCGAAGAGGTCGAGGAGCACCGGCGCGAGGACGTCCTGGTCCACGCCGACGGGGATCCGGTACGGCTCCTCGTCGGCGGTGGGCAGCCGGTCGGACGGCAGCCGTGCGGGCAGGACCCGTACGGGGGAGGCGAGTTCGCCGTGCCAGGTGGCGCGGACGGTTCCGGCGGCCTCCTCCAGGGCGGCGGCCAGGTCGGTGTTCCCGGCCCGGGAGTCGATGCGCGGCAGGGCGGTCTGCGCGAACAGCTTGCCGTCGGTGAGGACGCGGCCCGGGGTCTCCGGGGAGATCGTCTCGGACAGCTTGCGGTCGATGGCCGAGTCGGAGGGGTCGCCGAGGCGCAGTTCGACGCGGCCGCCGAAGAGGGACTGGTTGGCGATCCGTACGTCGTTCCAGCGGAGCATGCCGGCGACGACGTGGATGCCGTAGCCGCCGCCCCGCTTGAGGAGGTCGGTGACGGCGTCGTCGAGCTCGGAGAACTCCTCGCGCAGTGCCCCGTACCCGTCGACGAGCAGCACGATGTCGGTGGACGCGAGCTCGGTGAGCCGGCCCTGGGAGCGCAGCCGGCGCAGCTGGTCGACGGAGTCGATGGAGTGCTCGCGGAAGAGCTCCTCGCGGGTGGCGAGCATGGCCCGCACCTCGGCGACCGTACGCGCGGCCCGTTCCCGGTCGGCACGTCCGGCGATCCCGCCGACGTGCGGGAGCCCGGCGAGCGCGGCGAGGCCGCCCCCGGCGAGGTCGAGGCCGTAGACGGCGACCTCCTGCGGGGTGTGGGTCAGGGCCAGTGAGAGGGCCAGGGTGCGCAGCAGGGTGGTCTTGCCGGACTGGGGGCCGCCGGTGACGGCGGTGTGCCCGCCGGCGACGGTCAGGTCCAGCTCCCAGGGGCCGCGCCACTGGCGGGCGGGGTCGTCGAGGACGCCGAGCGGCACCTTGAGCGGGCTGCGCCGGGCGGTGCCGAGCTGGAGTCCGCGTTCGGTGACGGACAGCGGCCCGGCGGCGGCGTCCAGGGGGGTCGCTTCGGGCAGCGGCGGCAGCCAGATGCGGCGGACGGGCGGGGCGGCGTCGGCGAGCTGGTCGACGATGACGGAGAGCACGCTGGGCCCGGTCTCGCGGGCGGTGGCGGTGGGCTTCTCCTCGGCGTCCTCGGCGGGGCCGGTGCTGTCCTGGAGGGTGTTGAAGGTGGGGTAGGGCAGGGCGAGCGGACCGCGCTCGGTGTCGTCGAGGGCGGCGGCCGCGCCCCGGTAGCGGCCGGAGACGTAACCGGCCTTGAAGCGGGTGTAGGTGGAGGTGTCCACCTTGAGGTAGCCGAAGCCGGGAAGCGGCGGCAGCTGGAAGGCGTCGGTGGTGTCGAGGACGGTCCGTGACTCGTCGGCGGAGAAGGTGCGCAGGCCCAGCCGGTACGACAGGTAGGTGTCCAGGCCCTTGAGCTTGCCGCCCTCGATGCGCTGGCTGGAGAGCAGCAGGTGCACGCCGATGGAGCGGCCGATGCGGCCGATGGACAGGAACAGGTCGATGAAGTCGGGCTTGGCGGTGAGGAGCTCGCCGAACTCGTCGATGACCACGAACAGGTGCGGCAGCGGCTCCAGTTCGGGCTTCTCGGCGCGCAGCACCGCGTAGTGGCCGATGTCGGCGACGTTCCCGGCGTCCTTGAGGACCTGCTGGCGGCGCTTGACCTCGCCGGCGAGGCTGGTGTGGACGCGTTCGACGAGCCCGGCCTGGTTCTCCAGGTTGGTGATGACGCCGGCGACGTGCGGGAGCTTCTCGAAGGGGGCGAAGGTCGCGCCGCCCTTGTAGTCGACGAGGACCATCGCGAGGTCCTCGGGCGAGTGGGTGGCGACGAGGGCGAGGACGAGCGTACGCAGCAGCTCGCTCTTGCCGGAGCCGGTCGCGCCGACGCACAGGCCGTGCGGGCCCATGCCGAGCTGCGAGGACTCCTTGAGGTCGAGCAGCACCGGGCCGTGCCGGTCGTCGATGCCGATCGGGACGCGCAGGAAGTCCCGCTCCCCGCGCGGCGCCCACATCCGCTTCACGTCGAGGGCGGCGGGGTCGCCGATCCCGAGCAGGCCCATGAAGTCGACCGGCCCGGAGACGGGGGTGCCCTCGGCGACGGACTCGGCGGACAGCCGCAGCGGGGCCAGCATGCGGGCCAGGCCCTCGGCGGTGGCCGGGCCGAGGGCGTCGCTGATGCCCTCGGCGTCGGGGGCCTGCGGGGTGCGCAGGTCCCGGACGGTGACGTGGCTGCCGTCCACGGTGATCCGTATGGTCACCTCGTCGGGCTCGTGGACCTGCTCGGCGAGCAGGTGCAGCACGGTGGTGTTCATGTCGGCGAGGCCCACGGCCGTGTCGGGGCGGGGCAGTTCGACGGCGTTCTCGCCGTACTCGTCGCTGACGACGAGGAGCCGGCCGGCCAGGCGCAGGGCGCGCTTGTCGGACAGGCCGCGGCGCACCTCGGCCGCGTACGAGGCCCTGCGGCGCAGGTCGGGCGCGAGGACCCCGGAGGCGAGCTGGGCCAGGCTGGGCGCGATCCGGCGGGCGGCGACGGGGCCGTCCTGTTCCTGCTGGTCGAGGACGTGGGGCAGCCACTTGGCCCACTCCCAGTCCTCCAGGCGGTCCCCGGGCACGCCGAGGGCGACGGCCACGTCGTCGGGGGCGTGCAGGACGGCGGTGTGCGCGAGCAGGGCGCGGGCGACGCGCAGCACGCCCTCGCGGTCGCCGACGATGCTGACGTTGCCGGCCCGGTCGAGGGGGACGGTCAGCGGGAAGTCGCTGGCCCGGCCGAAGCGGGCCATGAGGGCGCCCGCTTCGTTGAGCATGAACCGGTCGGGCGGGGTGAGGACGCCTCCGGCGCCCGCCGCGAGGGAGAGCTCCTGCACGGCGACGGCGCCGGTGCCCAGGCGCGGGCGCAGGAAGTCGGGGTCGGTGCGGCGCCGCTCCCACAGCCGCGCGGGGTCGCGTACGAGGTCGTACAGGGCCTCCGGCGGCGGGTTGAGGCGGCGGGCCTCGTCGCGCAGCGCCTTCTCGCGGGCGCCGAACTCCTCGCGCTGCTCCTCCAGGTACTCCAGGTAGCGCTCGCGCTGGGCGCGGCGGGTGCGCTGCGCCTTGCCGCGCTGGGACCAGAACAGGGCGACGGCGCCGATCAGGGCGAAGACGAGCACGATCGCGCCGACGGCGGCGAACTGGCTGTTGCGGATGACGGTCATCATCACGACCGAGCCCATCACGCCCGCCATCGGCAGCAGCGCGGTGGCCGGGCTGCCGATCTTGCCTTCGGGCAGGTTGGGCGGGGCCTCGACGGCGTGGGGCTGCGCGGGGGCGGGGGGCAGGGTGCCCCGGGCCGGGCGGTGGATCAGCTGCTGGGTCACCGGGCGGCACCGGACGCCGGGAGGGCCACGGCCCGCTGGAGCACCTCGGCGGCGAGCCGCACGGCCGCCTCCCGGGTCTGCGTGCCGAGGAGTTCGGACTTGACGGCCCCGCCGGAGGCGAGGTGGCGGTCGTAGGGCAGTACGACGACCCCGGCGCCGGTCGCGCGCAGCTTCTCGACGGCCTTGCCGAGGTCGACGGCGGGGTGCGGGGACTGGACCGTGAGCACGACGACGGTCCGCGGCAGCACGGGCACCGGCAGGGAGCCGAGCCAGTCGAGGACGGCGTGGGTGGAGACGAGCCCCTCGGTGGTGGCGGGCGCGGTGAGCACGCGGGCGTGCGCGGTGTCGAGGGCCGTACGGGCCACCTCGCCGGGGAGGGTCTCGCAGTCGACGACGGTGACGCCGAAGTAGCGGCGCAGCGCGACCATCACGGTCCGGTAGGTGGCGACGTCGACCTGTGCGCCGATGCGGCCCTGGCTGCCGGGCAGCAGCCAGCCGCCGTCGGCGAGCGGGACGAGGTAGCCGGTGATGTCGGTGAGCTGCATGGAGGGGCGGACGATCTGCGCGAGGTCCGCGCAGGTCCAGCGCAGGGACGGGACGCCGAGCCGGACCGGGAGGGTGCCGAGGGCGGCGTCGGCCTCCAGGGTGAGCACCGGGTCGTGGCGGAAGTGGTTGTAGGTGCGGCTGAGGAGGGCGGTGACGGTGGTCTTGCCGGAGCCGCCGCGGATGCTGGTGACGACGATCTGGCGGCCGGTGGTGACGGGCTGCTGGACCTGCGTGGCGAGTTCGGTCTCGGCGGCGACCGTCCTGGCGACGGAGGAGCCGAGCGCTCCGCGCAGGGTGCGCAGGGTGCGGCGCATCAGCGGGTCGCCGTGGCGGGGGCGGCCGGCGGAGGCGTCGGCGCCGGGGACCGGGACGGTCTCGGGCGCCCGGGCCTGCGGCGCCTGCGGGGTGTACTGCTGCCGGGCGTACGCCTGCTGCGGCGCGGGGGCCGCCTGCTGCGGGACGGGGGCGTGCGGCTGGACCGGCAGGGGGGCCTGGGCGGTTTGCGGGGCCTGGGGAGCCTGGGGGGCGCCGGTCAGATCGCCGAGGACCCCGGCCTGCCAGTCGTCACGCCGCTGGTTCATGCTCATGTCTGACATGTCTGAGTAGCAACCCTTACGCGAAGGTGCCGAGCAGCCGCCCGTACACGCCGAACACCCCGATGAGCAGCGGGAACAGCACGATGACGCCGATCGACTCGGCGGTGTCCCCGACCCGCCGCAGCCGGACCCGGACATGCTCGGGCGGCTGGACGGCGAGGACGCCGAGCGCCGCCAGTGCCAGCACCAGCAGCACCGCCAGCGGCCCGGCCGCACCGGCCCGGCCGGCCCACACCAGCAGCGCCGCCACGGTGACGGCGGCCCCGGCCAGCAGCAGCGCGATCACTTCCGCCACGAGCGGGAACGCCCGCGCGCGCAGCCACAGCACGACGGCGACGGCCGAGGCGAGGGACACCGTCCAGACATCCGGTTCCCGCAGCGCGACCACACCGGCCGCGCCCGCCGAGACGGCGGTGGCGAGGGTGGCCAGCGCCATGCCCCGGTGGGTGGCACCGAGGGCGGTGGCGACCTTGTACCGGCTGACCGAGGCCCCTCGGGCCCGCCGGTCGTCCAGGCCGGTCAGTCCGGCCGCCGCCAGCGCGAGACGCGGCAGCAGCCCGAGCAGGACCACCGAGAACACGGCCAGCACGGCCCCGGTACGGGCGCCCGCCTGGCCCTGCGCCAGCGCGGTCGCCTCCCACACCACCGTCAGGCCCACCACGGCGGCGGCGCCCACGAGCCCGCCCCGCCCGAGCGGCGTGAACCACCCCAGCAGCGCGAGCCCGACGGCCAGCGCACCCGCGACGGCGGCGAGCCGGCCCATGGCGCCCCAGTGCTGCGCGTCGCCCAGGGTCCACGCCCCGAGCACCCCGACCGCGGCGGCACAGGCCAGCAGCGCCGCCGCCAGCCCGGACCGCTTCAGCCGCCCGGCCAGCGCCCCGACGACCCCGGCGACGGCGGCCGCACCGAGCAGCACGCCCGCCACCGCGCCCGGAGCGAACTCCCGCCGGGCGAACCAGCCGGCGACCAGCGCCCACAGGACCATCCCCGCCCCGGCGGTAACCCGCCGCGCGAAGGGCCGCCAGCGCCAGGCGCGTACGTCCAGGTCCTCGGCGGCCTCGTCGGTGACGTCGTGCACCACGGGCGCGGACGGCACGTCCTGCACCCGTACGAGCCGCAGCACGGCCCCGTCGGCGACGCCCGCGTCCTCCAGCGAGAGCCCGTGCTCGATCACGGACCCGTCGGCCGTGACCAGATGACGCAGCATCGGCTGCGCGGCCACCCGGTCGTCCAGCATCCGTATGACGTCGGGCAAAAGCCGCCCGACGGGCTCCCCGGAGGGCAGTACGAGATCCATCCGCCGCCGCTCACCGACCAGGGTGACCCGGCTCAACGCCGTACCGCTCACTGCCCCCATGCTCACCACGCGCTCGAACCTATCACCGAGTACTGACCTGTCCGGGCGTCCCCGTCTTGCCGATGAGGCGGTGGGAGATGAACGACCAGCCGACGCAGCCGGCGCACAGCACCGCCGCGATCACCAACCCGGCGACGGCCTTCCCGATCCGCTCGTCGGCCACCCGCCGCCCGCGCTGCGCGCCGAACAGCACGGCGTCGCGCATCCTGCGCCGCCGCACCGCGACGGACTCCAGCAACTGGCTGTCGTAGTCCTCAGCCGCCACCCCGGCCTCCCTTCTCCCTGTCGCCCCGCACGCTAGTACGCCCCCTCACGACGCCGAAACCGGTGGGGTTGGTTCCGCCATGCTCCTGCCACGTCCCAAGCCGCACCCGGCACTCAAGGCCCCGGCCCGGTCCTCCTGGAGCTCCCGCACCCACAGCGCGGCACGCCACAGGTATTCCCGCAGCAGCCGGGCGCACTCGGGCCCGTGCCCGAAGTCGTGCTCCTTGGCCCGCCAGTCGATGGCGGTGACCCGCGCGACCAGTTCCTGTGCGCGCATCACCCGGCCGTGGCGGCGGACACGATCCGCCCGAGCCGCCGGGCGGCCTCCAGGCGGTCGATCGCGACCAGTCCCGCCCGCTCGGCCGGCAGGTCCGTCGGCTGCCACCGCAGGTCCCACCCGAACACCTCGTCCGTGGGTACGTCCACGTCCCTGACCTCCCGCCGCCGCTGGACCGTCTCCCGGCCGTCCTCCGCGCCGTAGTACGTGATGCGGCCCTCGCCCTCCAGCGCGTCGAGCACGGCGTCGTCGAGCACGGCGACGGGCCGGCTGCCGAGGTAGCCCGCGAGCTTGCCCGGCCGGCACATCACGCCGACGAGGTCGATGAACACCCCTGAGCAGTCACGGCTGAAGGACCCGCCGCGCTCGTAGAACAGCACCAGCGGCTCGTACGGGTCCGGCAGCCCGGCCACCGCGTCCGGCGTCCGCTCCCCGAGCCCCGCCAGCCGCACGGCCCCGGCACAGGTCTTGCGGAGCTCCTCCCAGAAGACCGTGCGCTGGAGCTCCTCCAGCTCGGCCGCCTGCGCGGGCGGCAGCTCGAACCCGGGGTCCACGTAAGCCGTGACGTCGTAGAACGGCCACGCCTCCTCGGCCCCGCAGGCCTTCGCCCACACGGCGGCGCGGCGCAGGTACTCCCACATCAGCACCTGCCGGGACCCGCAGTGCTCGAACGCGAGGTCCCACCGCATGTCCCAGTCCACGGCCCGCAGCCGCCCGAGCATCCGCGACGCCGTCACCCTCATCCCCTCCCCGAAAGCTCTTGGAGCGCGTCCAGCGACGACTCCCCGGATACGGCCGCTCCGACCGCCCAACCGTCCCCGGTCCGGCCGAGGCAGCCGTCCAGCGCCTCCAGCGCCGAGGCTCCGGCCCCTCGGGCCGCCCGGAACCGCAACAGCCAGGGCACGCCCGCCTCGAACGCCGCGTCCCCCGCCGCGCTGCGGGGCTCGTACCCGGCCGCGCCGTCGGCGGAGGCCCACAGGAACCCGAGGAGCCGCTCCCCGCGCCGCACTTCGGCGTACCGGACGGGCTCCTCGGTGCTGCTCTCGTAGTCCCCGTCCCCGTACCCGCCGGGGAGGAGCTTCACGAGCCGCAGCCAGCGCGCGGGCACCTCGAAGTTGCCCCAGGAGTCGTAGTACTCCGGGTACTCCGGCTCCCCCGCGAACCCGTCCGCCGTGGGGGCGGCGTGCCGGGTCGGGTCGCCGGGATCGACCTCCGAGCCGGTCAGCTCGGAGATCCGCGCGAGCGCGGCGGCGAGCCGGGGCGCGTTCTCGGCGGCCACCTCGGGCTGCGGCCGCTCCCGCAGGTCCTGGGCGAGCCAGGGATCGGCGTAGACGCCCATCCCGAGCATCACCGCCCCCTCGCCCCATACGTGGACCCGTACGACGAACAGCTTCTCGGCCCGCCGCCGGACCCCGGCCTCCACCCACTCACCGGGCAGCGCGCAGCTCAGCGTCAGGTGCCGGCCGGGCAGCAGCCGTACGGCAGCGGCCGCCTCGGCCAGGGCGGCGACGGGCACGCCGCGGCGCTCGAACAGCGGACGGGCCATGGCCGACAGGTCGCAG
Organism: Streptomyces sp. NPDC033966; assembly: GCF_055575955.1. Lineage (NCBI taxonomy): Bacteria > Bacillati > Actinomycetota > Actinomycetes > Kitasatosporales > Streptomycetaceae > Streptomyces > Streptomyces sp. NPDC033966. The sequence continues at coordinate 63,134 of NZ_JBVIRQ010000005.1, forward strand.
AGCACGACCGATCCCGTTCCGCCGTCGGCGACCAGCGCGAGGGAAGCCAGGACGTCCCTGACCTCCCCCACCAGCGCGAGGGCCCTCGAAACCCCGCTCCTGGGGGCATCGAGCACGGGGGAGGGCTCCCAGAACCACTCCCCCACCGGCTCGGTCGTGATCACGGGATCAGCCCGCTTGCTTGGGCCTCCGCCCCCGAGGCTCCAGGACACGTACGTCGCCGCCTCGTTCCCGGATCCACTCCTCCAGCTCGGCACCCGCGATGGTCCGGGAGCCGTCCGCGTCGACGAACTCCACCGGCCCGAAGATCGTGCCAGTCAGTCCGGTGAGCACGGTACCGGCGTCCAGCCGGACCTTGAAGGAATTCTCCTGCAGGACCGCGTTGCTGAGATCGGCCCCGCGGAAATCGACCTTCAGCAGGGACGCACCCAGGAACTGGGTTCCCCGGCACCGCGAGTACGAGGCGTCTACCTCGTAGAGCGACGCTTTGACGAGGTTCGCGCCATCGAGGACGGCATTGCGGAGGACCGCGTCATCGAGATTGGCCCGGACGAAGGAGGCGTTCGTGACATCGGCTCCCGTGAGATCGGCCCGCTCCAGATCGGAGCGGTAGAACTCCGCTCCGACAAGCCGCGTGTTCACGAGTTTGGCGTCGGTGAACCACGACTCGGAGAAGTCGGCCTCGGACAGGTCGGCACCACTCAGGTCGAGTCCGATGACGTCGATTCCGCCCGCGTCCCCGACGAGCCATTCCGTCAGCCGGCCTGCGGCCACCTCGTCGGCAGGCATTACGCCCGGGTTCCACCCCTTACGGGTACCAGATGACATCATTCTCCCAGCCATTCCTCTCGATGATCCCCCGGATGTCGTCAATGGCGACCTGGTCGGCATTGCGCATGTCGAGAATCACGATGCGTTCCCGGGTCACGATCTGCTCGGACAGCTTTTCTTCCCACCTGGCGCCGTGCCGTGAGGGATTGTAGGCGCCCTGGAACGGGCCGGTCTTGTTCTTGATGTTGTTGAACGGCGGATAGTCCGAGTGGACGCCCTTGATGTCGTAGTAGCGACCAGTGGTCTCCGAGTAGAACTCCCCGTGGTCGGCCGCGTGCGGGCGGGCGATGTCGTCCGGGAGACGCCCGGACTCCGCGAGGTCAAGGCCCACACGCGCCTCGTCCATCGAGCTGTCGTTGACCCCGCCGTTCTTGTCTGGATCCCGCTTGAGCTCGTCGAAGCTCTCCGGGTGGCGCGCCTCAACCTCGTCGAGGTGGGTCCAGTGAGCCGCCTTCTCCTCGGCAGTGAAGGCCGGTGCGGGCCCGGCAGGCCGCTCTGAAGGCGTACCCGCCCCCGGCTCGCCCGCCTTCGGGGCCTCCGGTTCGCCCGGGGTGCCGCCATGGTTGCCCTGGTGCGGGACCGTCGGGCCGTCGCCGTGGCCGCCGCCTGTGGACGGGGTGTCCGTGTGTGTTGCTCCGCCGCCGGTGGGGGTGGTGTCGGTGTTGCCGTGGCCGCCCGTGCCGCCGGGTTCGGTGTGGCTGTTGTGCGGCATGTTGTCCGCGGTGCCGCCCGGCGTGTGGGTCGCGCCGCCGCCCGGGGTGTGGGTGGCCGTGCCGCCCGGGGTGTGGGAGGTGACGTCCGCCGTGCGGGCCGGGCCGCCGACCGTGACTTCCTGGCGCTTGGGGACCTCGGCCAGGGGGTGGTCCGATCCCTTGGGGACGGAGGTGAGGTCCTGCTTCGGCAGGCCCTTGTGGTCCAGGAGCTGGTTGGTGACCTTGTCGAAGTACTGCGGACGGCCCAGGGCGTCGTCGGTGAGCTGGACGGTGTCGTCCGGGTGCGGGAACTTGACCCCGGGGGCGTCGGCCTTGGGGAGGTCCTTCCACACCACGTCGTCGATCTTGGGGAAGGCGCCGTCGACCTTGCCGAGGTTGGCGAACAGGTCGCCGATCTTCAGCTTGGCGAGGGAGCCGGCCTTGCCGATGTAGGTGATCGGGTCGATGAGGCGGCCGGTCTTGCCGGCCACCGAGAGGACCTTCGCGACGGCGCCGGTCTTCGCGGCGGTGCCGGCGCCGCCGGTGAAGACGGTGGTGAGGACGTTGAAGGTGACGGCGCCGGCGGCGCGGGCGGGGTTCTTGCCCCACTCGTCCCAGGCGACCAGGGCCTTGCCGGTCTCCTTCATCGCCGTGCGCGAGTCCTTCAGCCAGCCCGGGAGCTGCTTGTCGTCCGCCATCCAGAACGCCGTGCCGACACCCGGGATGGTGGTGATCGCCAGGCCGGTGGCGAGCTTGGCGAGGCCGGTCCAGGCCTGGCCGGCCGCGTCCCAGCCGTCCACGCCCACCAGCGTGCCGAGGCCCCGGATCGTGCCCCAGATCCCGTCGACGATGATGCCGTCCCACACGAACGACTTCACCCAGTAGCCGACCTCCCACGCCCGGTGGGTCTCCTCCAGCTGCGAACCCCACGGCAGGTCCTGGACCTTGTTGAGGTCATCGGCCTTGTAGCCGTACATGTTCGCGCCGTTGGAACCGTCGTTCACGGTCAAAGGGGGTGCGCAGTACAGGGCGCGGATCTTGTTTGCGCAGGTCCGCTCGGCGGCCCAGAACGCCTCGGCCGCCGCGTTGACGTCGTGGATCAGATCGTTGTTCTCATCGATCTTGTCCCCGTCGTCCTTCCAGTGCTCATCCCCGCTGATCTTGCTGGTGAAGGTCGTCGCCTTCGCCTGGAGCTCCTTCAGCCGGGCGACGATGGGGCGGGCCTCGGTGACGTACTCGCCCAGCGCCTTCGCCGCCGATTCGAGCTGGTCGGCGAAGAAGTCACTGTCCGTCTTCACCGGCTTGGTCGTCGCGAACAGCTGGGCCGCCTCGGGAGCCGCGTAGAACGCGGACAGGCCCTGGAACTCGGAGTCCACGTTCGACCCCGCGTCGCGGAACGTGCCCGCGGCCGTGGTGATCGCCGCGTGGTCCTGCTCCAGTGCGTCCAGGTCACCCGTGAACTGCGGGATCGTGCACGGATTGATCGGTACGTGGTCGGTCACTTCTGACCCGCCCCCGGAAGGTCGACCTTCGGCTCCTTCAGCGCCTCGTTCTGCGCGTTCTGGGCCTGCTCGATGTTGCCGTTCACGTACTCCGTCGTCGCCTTGATGGCGCCGTTGAGCGAGGCCTCCGTGCGGGCGCCGATGAACGCGAGGCGGTACTCGTGGGCCTTCATGAGCTCACCCAGCGCGCCGGCGATCGGGCCCATGCCGCCGCCCTCGCCGCCGGTGCCGCCGCCCGGCGTGATGGTGCCCGCGTGCTTCGCGGCCTCCGGCAGCTCCGTCTGGAGCGACTTGCCCGCCTTCTGGAAGCCCTCGGCGGCGGTGATCGTCTTGTTGACGACCCCCTGCACGCCGGACGGCTTGATGTCCCAGTCCATGCCCTACCCCCGTGTCCTCGCGTCCCTCGTCCGCCGTGCGTCCCGGCGTCAGCCGATGTTGTCGACCGCCGCCTTGGCCTTCTGCAGCGTGGCCTGCGCGGTCGCGTCGTTCTGCTCCAGCGTGGTGCGGACGAGGCGGATGATGTCGCGCACCTCGTTCGCCGCCTTGTTCCAGCGGATTTCCTTGCCGTGGTACTCGTCGGAGACGCCGTCGGCCTGGAACTCGGCCATCGCGGCCTTCACCGCGTTGTCACGGTCGCCGAGCACCCGCTCCAGCTGGCCGATGATCCCGCCGAGGCCGCCCTGGACCTCCACGGAGGCGGCGATGTCGTACGAAGTGCGGTCCTGGTTCGCCATGTCTGTCAGTCCCCCGGGTGTCAGCGCGCGCCGAAGCGAGCGGCGTCGAAGTTCGCGGAGCCCATGTTCTGGTGGGCGTTGTCGCCCTGCTCCTGGTCACCGGTCGTGAACGAGGTGTCCATCCCGGCCTGACCGCCGAGGATGGCGCGCAGCGAGGCGTTCAGCTCGGCGGTGATCGCGTCGGAGCGCCGCTTGAAGGAGTCGAAGGCCTGCCGGCCGACGCCGTTGAACTTGCCCTCCAGCGGGTCCGCGGCGGCGACCAGCAGCTTGATCAGCGTGCCGAGGTCGTCGCTGGAGCCGCCCGTGGCCTTGCCCAGTTCGGACAGCGTGGTGCTGCCCATGTCGAACTTCATTCACCCACCCCTGACGTGTTGTTCCGTCACTTGCGTGCGTACCTGTCTACCGAAGGGACGTTGCGAACACAAACACGGTTTCATCCGGCCTGAACGTCTGTCCGAAAATCGCCCCCCGTAGGTTGCCGCTCTCCCAGGACCTCCCGTACGTACTCGTCCCCGGCCTCCCACAGCCAGGCTGCCAGGGCCCTGCCGGCCGGGCCCTGGCAGCGGGAGACGGGGCCGGCGGCGTGCCGGAGGGCGCGGCCGGAGGGGGCGTTGTCGAACAGCAGCCGGAGCAGTTCCACGGCGAGTTCCTCGTCGACCAGGGTCACGGCGCCCGCCAGGCCGACCAGTTGGGTCTCGACGTCGAAGGAGAAGCGCTCGCCGGCCCGCATCCGGGCGAGCCCCCGCTCGACCGCCGCGCGGATCCCGGGCAGGCAGTCCCGTACGGAATCCGTGTCCAGGCAGTCGCCGAGCCGGTTGTCGAAGCCCTCCCGGTCGGCGAGGCCGACCAGGGCGCGCAGGGTCGCGGCGCGCAGCTCCGAGGTGCCCTTCTCCTCGGCCAGCCCCCGGCTGTCGACGGCGGCTTCGCAGAAGAGCCCGTAGCTGCGGTCCTGGGAGAACCAGCGGTCGATGGACCAGCCGTACCAGAAGGCGGCGCTGGGGTCGGTGGTGGCGGCCCGGAGGACGGCCTCGAAGCCTGCGGGCTCGGCCCAGTGGACCAGGGCGACCAGGGCCATGAGGCGTTCGCCGTCGCTCGCGGCAGGGTCGTCGAGGAGGGCGGTGAGGCCGGGTACGCGGTCGCGGTGGGCGGGATGGTCCTCGCCCTCCCAGATCACGTCGTACGGGTCGTCGGTGGGAGCGCCGTCGAAATCGGTACCGAGCAGCCGCTCGTAGGCCGTCGTCATCTCAGGTCATCCATCGGTCGGGGCGGGCCGCGGCGCGGGAGGTGCGGGAGCGGACCGCCTGGTCGTGCAGCAGGTCGCCGGCCTCGGCGGCGGCACGCAGCCGGGCGGTGACGGTGGTGTTCGCGCCGGTGTCCACATGGACGTCGGCCACCCCGCGTGCACGCTCCCAGGGGCCCTGTGAGAGGCGCACGCTCTGTACCTTCGCATGCGGAACGATCTCCGTACGCCGGCACAGGCGGCCCCTCCTGGCCGCGAAGACCTCGCCGGATACGGCCAGGCCGTATCCCTTCCACCACACCGGCACCACCCACCGCGAGCCGGTGCGCGGGGAGGGGCTGAATTCCAGGCCCGCCGGGTCCGCGCCGGGCAGTACGCGGGCGATCAGGGCGTGGGCGGCGTCCCGGGTGGCCACCGGGACCAGTACCCCGTTCTTGGAGCCGGCCACGGCCAGCTCCACCCGGACCCAGCCGCGCCGCCGCCACAGCAGGGGCTCCACGATCCGTACGGCCTGCACGCGGCCCGGCGGGACCGTCTCGTGGGCCCGGTCCAGCAGCCCGTGGTCCAGGCGCAGCCCGTCGGGGGACTCGGCGACGGTCCAGTCGTACCCGGCGAGGAACCGGCCCGCGGTGCCGCCCCACGCCGCTCCGAGCAGCGGCACCAGGATGACCACGGCCGCCCAGAGGCTGTCGCTGACCCGCCACACGACCAGCGGGGCGACGAGCCCGCCGGCCAGCGCCATCCACACGTCGAGGCCGAGCAGCAGGGAGACCACCAGGTCCCGTACGGATACGCGCAGCAGCTCCCGCGCGGGGGCCTGGCCGACGGCGACGGCCTCGGCGGGCGCGAAACCGGCCGCGCGGGCCAGCAGCTCGGCGCGCAGGGCGACGGCGTCGCGTTCGTCGAGGAAGGCCAGCTCGTCCTTCGCCTCGGTGCCGACGACGTCGAGCCGGAGTTTGGCGACCCCGGCGATCCGGGCCAGCATCGGGCGGGTGACGTCCACGGCCTGGATGCGGTCGAGGCGGATGTGGGCGGTGCGGCGGAAGAGCAGGCCGGTGCGGATGCGGAGCTCGGTGTCGGTGACGGCGTAGTGGGTGAACCACCAGCTGAGGAAGCCGTACGTGCCGAAGAAGAGGACCAGCCCGGCCACCATGAGCAGCCGCACGGCGGGGGTAAGGCCGCCCACCCACTCCTGGGCGCGCTCGCCCTGCTGGATCACGACACCGGCGGTGGCCCCGATGGGCACCCATGCGCGGCGCAGCGGGGTCAGCACGTGCAGCCGGCGCTCGCCGGTCCCCTGCGGGTCGGCGGGCGGCTGCGGGTCCGTGGGCGGCCGCGGGTCGGCGGGCGGCCGCGGCGGGGGGCCGGGTTCCCCCGCGGAGCGGGGCGTCACAGGCCCGCCGACCTTGCTTCGCCCAGGGCGGTCAGGCGGTCGCGGAGGCGTTCCGCCTCCGCCGGGGCCAGGCCCGGGATCTTGGCGTCCGTCGCGGCGGCCGCCGTGTGGAGCTGGACCGAGGCCAGGCCGAAGCGGCGCTCCAGCGGGCCCGAGGTCACCTCCACCAGCTGCATCCGCCCGTACGGGACCACCGTCTCCTCCCGCCACAGCACCCCCCGGCTGATCAGCAGGTCGTCCGCCCGTTCCGCGTACCGCCAGGACCGCCAGTTCCGCCCGATCAGCACCCACCCCCAGACCAGCACGGCCGGCCAGAACGCCGCGAAGACGGCCCACCACGGCCCGACGGCCAGCCCCAGCGACACGCCGGTCGCCACCGTGAGCGGCACCGTCCAGATCACCAGCAGCAGCCGCCGGACCCCGCGCAGCCCGCCCGGCAGGCCCACCCACTCCGGGCGGCCCGTCTCACCCTTCGTCCCCGTATCCATGCGCCCACCCTAGGACTGAGACAATGCGCCCATGACGGAGACCACGGTCGGCATCGGCGGTGCGGCGGAGAGCACCGACATGGTGCTCAACATCGGACCCCAGCACCCTTCCACCCACGGCGTGCTGCGCCTGCGGCTCGTCCTGGACGGCGAGCGCATCGCCAGCGCCGAGCCGGTGGTCGGCTACATGCACCGGGGCGCCGAGAAGCTCTTCGAGGCGCGCGACTACCGCCAGATCGTGATGCTCGCGAACCGCCACGACTGGCTGTCCGCGTTCTCCAACGAGCTCGGCGTGGTCATGGCCGTCGAGCGGATGCTCGGCATGGAGGTCCCCGAGCGCGCGGTGTGGATGCGTACGCTCCTCGCCGAGCTGAACCGGGTCCTGAACCACCTGATGTTCCTCGGGTCGTACCCCCTCGAACTGGGCGGTATCACCCCGATCTTCCACGCGTTCCGCGAGCGCGAGGAGCTGCAGGCCGTGATGGAGGAGATCTCCGGCGGCCGCATGCACTACATGTTCAACCGTGTCGGCGGCCTCAAGGAGGACCTCCCCGCCGGCTGGCTCGGCCGGACCCGCGCCGCCATCGCCGACGTCCGCACCCGCATGGACGTCTACGACAAGCTGGTCCGCGGCAACGAGATCTTCCGGGCCCGCACCCGCGGCGTCGGCGTCCTGTCCGCCGAGGCGGTGCACGCCTACGGGGTGTCCGGCCCGATCGCACGCGCCTCCGGCGTCGACTTCGACCTGCGCCGCGACGAGCCGTACCTGGCGTACGGCGAGCTGGCCGACGTGCTGAAGGTCGTCACCCGCACCGAGGGCGACTGCCTGGCCCGCTTCGAGGTGCTGCTCGACCAGACGCACAACGCCCTCGACCTGGCCGTGGCCTGCCTGGACCGGATGGCGGAGCTGCCGCCGGGGCCGGTCAACCAGCGGCTCCCGAAGGTCCTGAAGGCACCGGAGGGCAGTACGTACGCCTGGACGGAGAACCCGCTCGGCATCAACGGCTACTACCTGGTCTCGAAGGGCGAGAAGACCCCGTACCGGCTGAAGCTGCGCAGCGCCTCCTTCAACAACATCCAGGCGCTGGCGGTGCTGCTGCCCGGGCAGCTGGTCGCGGACATGGTGTCGATCCTCGGGTCGCTCTTCTTCGTGGTCGGCGACATCGACAAGTAGGGCGTCCGTCCGCCGGGACCGCGACCGCGACCTGACAGTCGGGCGGAATTCCGCCCGTGCCGTGTCGGTGCCGGCTCCTAGGGTGCCCCCATGACCACTGGCACGTACACGGACTACCTGCGCCGGCTCGGCCTGACCGAGCCCGGCGTCCCCTCCGCCGAGGGGCTGTTCGCGCTCCAGCGCGCCCATTTGGAGCGCATCGCCTACGACAACATCGACATCCAGCTCGGCCGGCCGCCCGGCATCGACCCCGGGCTGTCGGCGCGCCGGTTCGCCGACGGGCGCGGCGGCTACTGCTTCCACCTCAACGGCGCCTTCGCGGCGCTCCTGGAGGTCCTGGGCTACGACGTGACCCGCCACCTCGGCGGGGTCGAGGCCGACGCCGGGTCGCGCGTGGTCAACGGCCGGCACCTGACGCTGACCGTGCGCGTCGACGGGGCGGCGTACTGGGTGGACGCCGGGCTCGGGGACGGCCCGTACGAGCCGCTGCCGCTGCGCGAGGGCTCGTACGAGCAGGGCGGCTTCCGCTACGCGCTGCGGCGGCTGGACCCGCTGGAGGGCGAGGGCCCCGGCTGGAGCTACCTCACCCCCGACGGCCACATGCCCCGGGTGAACTTCCGCGACGCCCCCGCGACGACGGCCGACTTCGAGGAGGCGCACACCTGGCTGTCGACCTCCCCCGACTCCTCCTTCGTACGGACCTCCGCGCTGTTCCGGCGGGACGCGGACGGCGTGGACATCCTGCGCGGCCGGGTCCTGACCCGTCTGTCGGGGGGCGGGAAGGTGACGGCCGAGCGGGAACTGGCCGGGGAGCGGGAGTTCTTCGAGGTGCTGGAGGGCGTCTTCCTGCAGCGGCTCGACGACCTGACGGAGGCGGACCGGGAGGCCCTGTGGGCCCGGGTGGACGAGGCCCACGGGGCCTGGCTCGCCTCCAGGGCCGCAAAGGAACCTTCGAAGGCCTCCTGACGGCTTCGCTGTCGGTGCGGCAGGGCAGACTGGGGGCATGTCCCACTCCCCCCGACGGGCCTGCCCCTCCTGCGGCCGCGACTGCGCGGTGACGGCCGGCCGGATCGCCCGCCACGACCCTCCGTCCGGGCGCGGCCGGGCCGACTTGGTGTCCTGCCCCGGCTCCCGGGCCCGGGTGGTGCTGGGCGCCTCCGCCCCGACCTTGGACGGCTTCGTCCTCGGGCCGCATGCGGGCCAGCTGCCGCTGTTCTGAGCCGGCGCGGCCTTCGGCTTCCTGGGTACGGGGGCCGGTGAGACTGAGTACGCGTACGGATCCGCGGGCCGGCCCGCCGGGACAGGATGGCCGCATGACCTGGAACCCGCAGCCCCCGACCGTCGCCGCGCCCCCGTCCGCCGGGGCGCGGCGGATCCCCGTGCGCGCGCTGATCGCCGCCGCGCTGTTCGTGCCCGCGCTGGTGGCGGCGAAGATCCTGGTCCTGGCCACCGACAAGGGCTCCCGCTGCCTGATGTACGGCGGCTGCGCCCCCTTCCCCGGGGTCTTCTTCCTGGTGCTGTGCGGTGCGGCGGCGGTGGCGATGGTGCTGGCCCTGGCCGCGCCGGCGCGGCTGCGCGGCCGGGCGCTGGGCGCCCAACTGGTGCTGGAGCTGCTCGCGGTGGGGCTCGTACTCGTCTTCCCCTGAGCCCGCAGAACCGGCGGACCCGCTGTGCCAGGACCCGGCGGAGGTCTTCCCGTGCACCTTGTGCACAGGCTGTGGAAGACCTGTCCGACGGGAGCCACTCGAAGCCGGCCGCCCCGGTACGCCTGTACACGGGCTCCGCCGACACGGACGTCCCGATCGCCCGGACAGGGCCTAGGGGGTGTCCTTCGGCTCCTCCGCGAGGACGGCGCGGGCCGCCGTCCGCCACGCACCGGGCCCGCCCCGCGTCACCGAGGAGCCGTCGGTCTGCCCGGCTGCCCATTCCCGGTACTCGCGCCGGGCGTCGGTGAGGCTCTGGGCGCCGTTGGGGCCGCCCAGGACACGGTCGGCGTCCTCGTCGTCCTGGCCGTCGTCCTCCCAGCCGCACTCGCCGCAGATCTCGAAGCAGGCGCTCGACTCCAGGGTGGGCTGGAAGCAGCAGGGGCAGTCGAAGACCTCGCCGGGCTCTCCCTGGCGGCGCTCGCGCACTGCGCCGCGCCTACGAGATCGCCGTGCGGAGCCGGACGACGTCGATGGGCTCGGTCTCGTCGTGCGCCGTCAGGTCGATGACCTGGCCCACCGCCTCCTGTTCGGGGGTGGCCGCCTTGAACTCCGGCTCGGCGTCGCCGCCCGCCGTCTCCGCCTTGTGGACGGCGAGGGCCTCGGCTCCGACCACGTCGGCCAGGTCCTCGTTCTGCACGGACTCGATCACGGCGCGGGCCTGGGCGGCGTTCTTGGTGCCGAAGAAGTCGAAGCCGCCCTCGACGCGCGAGGCGGTGCGGCGCTGGGCCGCGTACGGGGACACCGGCGCCGCCGGCCGGCGGGCCGGGACCCCCGACGCCTGGGCGGGGGCGGGGGCGGGGGCGGCCGGGCGGGTGTGCGTGGCCGCGGCGGCGGGAGCGGCCGCGGCCCGCTCCTCCGCCTTGCGGGCCAGGGCCGACATCGCGGCGTGGGCCCGGGCGTAGCCGACCGGGGTGGGTGCTCCGGCGCCGGTGCGCTCCTCGGAGACGGCGGGGAGCTCCTTGGGGCCGCCCGCCGGGGCGGAGGCGGCCTCGATGGCCAGCAGCCGGCGCTTCTCCAGGGCGCTGGCGCGCTCGGTCTCGGCGGTCGCGTACCGGCGCAGCAGCGCGGCGTGCTCCCCGCGCAGGCCCGCCAGTTCGACCCGCTTGGCGCGCAGCTTGGCGTCGAGGCGGGCGCGCAGCAGGCGGGCTTCCTCGATGTCGGATTCGAGCTCGGCTATCCGCTCGTCCGTCTTCCACTCGTCCTTGACCCGCTCACGGGCCAGCTCCGCCACCCGGCGGCCGGCCGCCCGGTCCCAGGAGCGCATGAGGACGGCACCGCCCACGCCCGCGGCCGCCGTGAGGGCCACGAGCAGGCGCAGCGCGAGGGGTTCCGCGAGCAGCCAGGCCGCACCGGCGCTGGCCACGGACACCCCGGCGACGGCCGTCGGCGTGAGAAGTCGGTGCAGGGGCTCGGGATTGCGGTGGCGTCCACGGGGCATGGCCTGAAATTTACAGGGCGTGGACGGTGCGTGGGATACCCGCCCGGCAATCTGTTCCCGGGCAGTTACCCCACTATTGGCCGTCAAACACGTAACTACTGCTTCTTCAGGAGGCCCTTCGAGTCCAGATAGGCCTTCGCGACGTCGGCCGGCTTCGCGCGCTCCGCGTCCACCTTGCGGTTCAACTCGACGAGGTCGGCGGTCGTCAGCGCCTTGGTGAGCGCGTCGAGGGCGGCGGCGACCTCCGGGGCCCCGGCGTCCTTGGCGTTGACGACGGGCAGCACGTTGTCGGCGTTCTGGAGCTTCTTGTCGTCCTCCAGCAGGACCAGGCCGTAGCCGTCGAGGGTGGCGTCGGTGGTGGTGGTCAGCACCAGCTGGTCCACCCCGTCCTTGACGGCCTGCTTGGCCTGCGGGGTGCCGACTCCCTTGGGGTCAATGCCGGAAACGGAGATTCCGTACGTCTTCTCCAGTCCGGGTGCGCAGAAGGGGCGGACGGCACATTCGTCACCCGCCGCGACCTTCACCTTCAGCCCCGACTTTCCAAGATCGGAAAGGGACTTGAGGTTGTTCTTCTGCGCGAATTCCCGGCTCACCGCGAAGGCGTTCTGGTCGACGGCCGAGCCCGCCGGGAGGGCCTTCAGCCCGAGCGGCGCCGCGAGCTTCTCCAGCGCCGCGACGGTCGCCGCCGCGTCGCTGGAGGCGACCGGCTTCTCCTTGGGCGCGTTCGGACCGTTCACCTTGGCGTTCAGGAACTCCGCGAGCGTGGCCGCGTACTCCGGGACGACGTCGATCTCGCCCTTCTCCAGCGACGGCTCGTACAGCTCCCGGTTGTTGACGGTGGTGATCGAGGTGTCGTAGCCGGCGCCGCGCAGGACCTGCGCGTACAGCTCCGCCAGCACGTTGGACTCGGTGAAGCCCGCCGCGCCGACCACCAGCCTGCCCTTCCCGCCCCCGGCGGGGGCCGAGGCGGAACCGCCGTCCTTGGCCTTCTCCAGGCTCTCGCCGCCGCACGCGGCGAGCGAAACGGTCAGGGCCGCCGCGCCCAGGGTCGCGCCGAGGACGCGCGTGGACTTGCTCATCATGCTCCTTAGGGATCGGTAAGAAGGAGGACGGCCGGCCGCGCCTCAGCGCGACGGGGCCCCCGGCAGCAGCCGGTCCGCAGCCACCAGCGCGCCCTCCACCACCAGGGCCAGCAGCGCCACCAGCACGGCGCCCGCCACCACCTGCGGGGTGTTGTACGTGTTGAAGCCGGCGGTGATGATCCGGCCCAGGCCGCCCTGGCCGACCATCGCCGCGATCGTGGCGGTGGCGACGACCTGCACCGCGGCCGAGCGCAGCCCGGTCATCACCAGGGGGCGCGCCAGCGGCAGTTCCACGCGCAGGAACAGCTGGCGCCCGGACATGCCCATGCCCCGGGCCGCCTCGACCACCGAGCGGTCCACCTCGCGCATGCCGACGTACGCGTTGGTCAGCAGCGGCGGTACGGCGAACAGCACCAGCGCGGCGATGGTCGGCACGTAGCCCGCGCTGCGCAGCGGCGAGACCATGAACAGGGCCAGCACCGCGAACACCGGGACGGCCCGCCCGGCGTTGGAGACGTTCACCGCCAGGGTGCCGCCCTTGCCGAGGTGGCCGAGCCACAGCCCGGCCGGCAGGGCCACCGCGCAGGCGATGGCCAGGGCGATCCCGCTGACGTAGACGTGCTCGCCGAGCCGGTGCCACACCCCCGCCTCGCCGGACCAGTTGGCCCCGTCGGCCAGCCAGTCCCAGGCCCGTGCCATCACGCCCATGCCCTCACGCCCCCTTCGCCTTCGCGGAACGGCGGCCGGGCCGCGTCCACGGGGTCAGCAGCCGCTGCACTCCGAGCAGCAGCAGGTCGGCGACGAGCGCGAGCAGCACGCACAGCACCGAGGCGGTGAGCACCTGTGCCTTGAAGGAGCTGTTCACGGCGGGCGCGATCAGGTTGCCCAGCCCGCCCTTGCCGACGATGGAGCCGACGGTGGTCAGCGCCACCGTCGACACCGTGGCGATCCGCACCCCGGCGAGCAGCGCGGGCAGCGCCAGCGGGAGTTCGACCTGCCACAGCAGCCGGGCCGGGCCGTAGCCCATGCCGCGCGCGGCCTCGCGTACGTCCTCGGGGACGGCCTCCAGGCCGGCCAGCAGGTTGCGGACCAGGATGGTCAGCGAATACAGCACCAGACCGGTCACCACGAGCGCCGCCGACAGCCCGAAGAAGGGCAGCAGCAGGGAGAACATGGCGAGCGAGGGGATCGTGTAGAGCAGGGTGGTCAGACCCAGCACGGGGGCCGCCCAACGGCGGCCGCGGCGGGCCAGCAGGGCGAGGGGCACGGCCACGGCGACGCCGACGAACACCGACACGGCGGTGATCCAGACGTGTTCGACGGTGGCGTCGGCGAGTTCGCCGGAGCGGGACGTGACGTACTCCCAGCAGATCCAGTCGTTCGCCACCAGGCAGCCCTGCCCGGCCATGCCGCTCACCCCTTCCCCCCTCGCACGCGTGTGCCGCGGAGCGGCCTCCGAGCGACCATAACCCCCGGTGCCCGTGTTGGCCGGAATCATTCGCACAGCCGCAACACTCCCCTGACAAACCCTTCGTCCGTCCGGGGGCGTGTTGGTGGAGGATGGCGGGGTGATCCGATTCGAGCGAGTGACCAAGCGCTACCCCGACGGGACGACGGCCGTCGAGGAGCTGTCCTTCGAGGTCGCGGAGGGCGAGCTGGTCACGCTGGTGGGCCCGTCCGGCTGCGGCAAGACGACAACGATGAAGATGGTCAACCGGCTGATCGAGCCGACCTCCGGCCGGATCCTGCTGAACGGCGAGGACATCGCGGCCGCCGACCCGGTCGAGCTGCGCCGCCGCATCGGGTACGTCATCCAGCAGGTCGGGCTGTTCCCGCACAGGACGGTCCTGGAGAACACGGCGACCGTGCCCCAGCTGATCGGCACTCCGACGGCCAAGGCCCGCGCCCGCGCCGCCGAACTGCTCGAACTCGTGGGGCTGGATCCGGCCGTCTACGGTGGCCGCTACCCCCAGCAGCTGTCGGGCGGGCAGCGCCAGCGCGTCGGCGTGGCCCGCGCGCTCGCCGCCGACCCGCCGGTGCTGCTGATGGACGAGCCGTTCGGCGCGGTGGACCCGGTGGTGCGCGAGCGGCTCCAGAACGAGTTCCTGACCCTCCAGAGGACCGTCCGCAAGACGATCCTGCTGGTCACCCACGACCTGGACGAGGCCGTCCGGCTCGGCGACCGGATCGCCGTCTACGGGCACGGCACCATCGAGCAGTTCGCCCGCCCGGCCGCCGTGCTCGCCGCGCCCGCCACCGAGTACGTCGCCTCGTTCGTCGGCGCCGACCGCGGCCTCAAGCGGCTCGCGGTCACCGCCGTCGCGACGGCCGACCTGACGGCCCCCGACGGCGGCCCGGACCCCGCCGTGACCGTGCCCCTGGGGGCGTCGCTGCGCGAGGCCCTCGCCGCCCTGCTCCAGGAGGACTCCGGCCGGATCGGGGTCACGGACCCGGGCTCCGGCGCGCTGGCCGGCGTACTCACCCCCGGCGGCGTGCACCGGGCGCTGCGCCGGGCCGGCCTCCAGGACGCCTGACGGACCCCGGACACGCGTGAAGGGCCCGGCCGGAGCCGGGCCCTTCACGTACGTACCGTCCTGCGAGCACGGGGCTCAGGCCTGCATGCGGCCGCTCAGCCACACCAGCATCGGCGGGATCTCGCGGCGCCAGGTGTTGAAGTTGTGGCCGCCGCTGTCGAGGATGATCGAGGAAACCCGGTCCGGGCCCTTGACCAGCTT
The DNA here is from genome assembly GCF_055575955.1 of Streptomyces sp. NPDC033966. Taxonomy (NCBI): domain Bacteria; kingdom Bacillati; phylum Actinomycetota; class Actinomycetes; order Kitasatosporales; family Streptomycetaceae; genus Streptomyces; species Streptomyces sp. NPDC033966. Next base: position 78,149 of record NZ_JBVIRQ010000005.1, read on the forward strand.
GAGGAACTTCCTGGTGTCGTTCAGGTTGTCCTCGCCCTTCTCACTGGTCGTGACCAGGAAGGACGTACCGGTCGGCTTCTTGTCCCGGAGGCTCTCCAGCACGTCCGCGCGGGCCTTCAGCTTGGCGTCACCGTGGAACAGGTCACCCGTCGTCGCGTCGTCCGCCGCCTTGTAGTACGCGGACAGGCCCACCGCCGCGCCGAAGGTCTGCGGGTGGTGCGCGGCGATCTTCAGGGCGCAGTAGCCGCCCGTGGAGTTGCCGATGAAGCCCATGTTCTGCGGCCTCTTGCCCACCCGGAAGGTGGACTGGATGGCCTGCGGCAGGTCCTGCGCGAAGAAGGTCTCGGTCTGCGGGCCACCGGGTATGTCCACGCACTCGGTGTCGCGCGGAGGCGCGATGGTCGGCCGCAGCATGACCAGGATCATCGGCTTCATCTTGCCCGCCTTGGCCTGCTTGAAGGCCGTCATCGGGTAGTTCAGCCCTTTGATCAGGTTCTCGGCGGTGCCCGGGTAGCCCGTCAGGACGATCGAAGCCGGAAAGTTCTGGTCCTTGTGCTGCGGCTGGAAGTACTCCGGCGGCAGCCACACGTAGCCGGGGCTCGTTATCTTCGACTTCTGGCCGGTTATGGCCACCTTCAGGATCTGACCGCCGACCTGCGGCTTGCCGCCGCCGGGCACGTCCAGCTTCTGCTTGTCGAGGACCTTGATGTCCTTGCTGCTCATCGAGTGGTCGACGACCTTGCCGATCGCCGTCTCCTGGCCGAACAGGTCCGCCCACGACCCGTAGAAGAGGAACGACTTGTTCGCCGCGAGACCGACTGCCGAGAACAGCGCCAGCTGGGTCGCGAGCAGCAGGCCGATCCGGCCCAGGACCGCGCGCACACCGCGCCCCGAGAGCTTCGGCCAGGCCCAGACCGTGACCGCGAACAAGGCCACGCCCGCGATGATGGCCAGGACCAGAACCGTATTACTGGTGAGACCCATGAGCAGTCAGTCGACTTTCTGATGGCAGGACAGGATTTTTCCGACGGAAGAGTGAACCCGCTCCCCGCCGATGTCGTCCTAGTGGACGCACCACACTCCGGAGGCTGTCACGGCCTTCGGCCACATGATCTCTCGCGGAGCAACGGGAAGCGATGTCTAGCAGGATAGATGGCGATAAGTCGGGACAGGTTCCGAGTACGGTCCGGCGAATCTTCCGCGGACCACGACCGGAGTCGGTGCCCGGTCTCGTAGGTACGGCCGTCATGATCGTCGGCCTTCTGGACATCGCGGCGGGCGTCTTCCCGCGATTCCGTCACAGCCGGTTCCACGCGGTCACCGAGGTGCTGCCCGGCTCCCTGGGCCCCTTCGCCGCGGCCCTCTCCATCAGCGCGGGCGTGCTCATCCTGCTGCTCGCGCACGGTCTCAAGCGCCACAAGCGCCGCGCCTGGCGGGCCGCGGTCATCCTGCTGCCCGCCGGCGCCGTCGCGCAGTTCGCGTACCGCCACTCCGTCATCGGCGTGGTCATCTCGGCCGTCCTGCTCGCGCTGCTGGTGCGCCACCAGAGTGAATTCAAGGCCCTGCCGGACCCGCGCAGCCGCTGGAAGGCCCTGGCCAACTTCGTCCTGATGAGCGCCGGCTCCATCGGCCTCGGCCTGGTCATCGTCAACGTGCACCCGGGCAAGGTCGTCGGCCGCCCCAGCCTGTACGAGCAGATCACCCACGTCGTCTACGGCCTCTTCGGCTTCGAGGGCCCCGTCGACTACGCCGGCCGGGTCTCCTGGACCGTCGGCTACTCCCTCGGCGCCCTCGGCATGCTGACCGCCGTCACCACGATCTACCTGGCCTTCCGCCCCGAGCACCCGGCCGCCCGGCTCACCCCCGCCGACGAGGAGAAGCTGCGCGAGCTGCTCACCCGGCACGGCGGCCGCGACTCCCTCGGCCACTTCGCGCTCCGCCGCGACAAGGCCGTCGTCTTCTCCCCCAGCGGCAAGGCCGCCGTCACCTACCGCGTGGTCTCCGGCGTGATGCTCGCCTCCGGCGACCCGGTCGGCGACGTCGAGGCCTGGCCCGGCGCCATCGAGCGGTTCATGGAGGAGGCCAAGGCCCACTCCTGGACCCCCGCCGTCGTCGGCTGCAGCGAGACCGGCGGCGAGGTCTGGACCCGCGAGACCGGCCTGGACGCCCTGGAGCTCGGCGACGAGGCCATCGTCGACGTCAAAGACTTCTCCCTCTCCGGCCGCCCGATGCGCAACGTCCGCCAGATGGTCAAGCGCATCGAGCGCAACGGCTACACCACCAAGGTCCGCCGGGTCAGCGAGCTCACCGAGGAAGAGCTGACCGCCGTACGCGGCGCCGCCGAGGCCTGGCGCGGCACCGACACCGAGCGCGGCTTCTCCATGGCCCTGGGCCGCGTCGGCGACCCGGGCGACGGCGACTGCATCATCGCCACCGCGCACCGCGTCGAGGAGGGCGACACCAGCCCCTTCGGCGACCTCAAGGCCATCCAGCACTTCGTGCCGTGGGGCAAGGACGGCATGTCGCTGGAGATGATGCGCCGCGACCGCGGTGCCGACCCCGGCATGAACGAGCTGCTGATCGTCGCCTCCCTCCAGCGGGCCCCCGAGCTGAACATCGAGAAGGTCTCCCTGAACTTCGCGATGTTCCGCGCGGCCCTGGCCCGCGGCGAGAAGATCGGCGCCGGACCGGTCCTGCGGGCCTGGCGCGGCCTGCTCGTCTTCCTCTCGCGCTGGTTCCAGATCGAGTCGCTGTACAAGTTCAACGAGAAGTTCCGCCCCCGCTGGGAGCCGCGCTTCATGGTCTACCGGCACCACCGCGACCTGCCGCGCATCGGCTTCGCCGTGATGCAGGCGGAGGGCTTCGTGACGCTGGCCCTCCCCCGCCTCTTCGCCAGCCGCCGCCGCCCCAAGCCGGTCCGCACCTGCACCCACACGGTCCACGAGGCGAAGGTCCCCGCCCAGCAGGACCGCGAGGTCCAGGCCGCCTAGCCCGCCCTTCCACCGTTCCTCCCCCAGCTACCGCTGGGAGGTACCCCCAGGGCTCCGCCCGGACCCGCGCCTCAAACGCCGGCGGGGCTGGATCTTCCAGCCCCGCCGGCGTTCGGCCTTTCCAGCTCCGTCGGCGTTTGAGGCGCGGGGGTCTGGGGGCGGAGCCCCCAGGGGGGGCCGTCCGGCCATCTACCCTGGAGCCCATGAACAGCAACCTCGGGCCGGCCCCCAGGGGCGTCGTCACAGGGCTGCCCGACTGGGACCGCTGCGCGGTCATGGGCGTCGTCAACGTCACCCCGGACTCCTTCTCCGACGGCGGCCGGTGGTTCGACACCACCGCGGCGGTCAAGCGCGGGCTCGAACTCGTCGCCCAGGGCGCCGACCTCGTCGACGTCGGCGGTGAGTCCACCCGTCCCGGAGCCACCCGCGTCGACGCCGAGGAAGAGCTCCGCCGGGTCGTGCCCGTCGTCCGGGGCCTGGCCTCCGAGGGCGTCGTCGTCTCCGTCGACACCATGCGCGCCGCCGTCGCCGCACAGGCCGTCGCCGCCGGCGCCCGCCTCGTCAACGACGTCAGCGGCGGCCTCGCCGACCCCGGGATGATCCCGGCCGTCGCCGCCGCCGAGGTCCCCTTCGTCGTCATGCACTGGCGCGGCTTCAGCGACAACATGAACAGCCTCGCCGTCTACGACGACGTCCTCGCGGAGGTCACCGCCGAGCTCCGCACCCGCATCGACGCCGTCGTCTCCGGCGGCATCGCCCCCGAGCGGATCGTCGTCGACCCCGGCCTCGGCTTCGCCAAGAACGCCGAGCACGACCTGGCCCTCGTCGCCCGCCTCCCCGAGCTGCGCGCCCTCGGCTTCCCGCTCCTCGTCGCCGCCTCCCGCAAGCGGTTCCTCGGCCGGGTCCTGGCCGGCACCGCCGACACCGCCCCGCCGCCGGCCCGCGAGCGGGACGCCGCCACCGCCGCCGTGTCGGCCATCGCCGCGCACCAGGGCGCCTGGGCCGTACGGGTGCACGAGGTACGGGCGACCGCGGACGCGGTTCGGGTGGCCCGCGCCGTGGAAGGGGCTCTTTGATCCGCCCGACGCACACCCGCCGGACGTACAGGGAAGGGGCACGGTGAGCCGTACCGACATCGAAGCCGTCGAAGAGGCCAACACGGCCTTCTACGCGGCCATGGAGCAGGGGGACTTCGACACGCTGTCGGCGCTCTGGCTCGAGGACGAGATCTCCTGCGTCCACCCCGGGTGGCCGGTGCTCTCGGGACGGGGCGAGGTGCTGCGCTCGTACGCGCTGATCATGTCCCACACCGAGTACATCCAGTTCTTCCTGACCGACACCAAGGTGGCCCTCATAGGTGACACCGCCCTGGTCACCTGCACGGAGAACATCCTCAGCGGGGGTCCGGCCCAGGAGGCCGGCGAGCTGGGCCCGCTGGTCGGTCAGCTGGTCGTCGCCACGAATGTGTTCCGACGCACACCGGAGGGCTGGCGCCTCTGGTCCCACCACGGTTCTCCGGTGCTCACGGACTCCGATGACGAGGAGGAAGAGGGCTCCGGCTGACCCCAAGGGCGGGGCCCGGGGTTTATCGCAGGTAAATTCGAAGGTGGACGACGCCGACCGCACTCGGCGTAGGCCCATGGCCCCGGGGAGTCCCGGGACCGGAAGCACCTACGAAAGCAGGAGTGATTCGCGTGGATCGTGTCGCACTGCGCGGCCTCAAGGCTCGCGGGCACCACGGCGTCTTCCCCCGGGAACGCGAAGAGGGCCAGACCTTCATCGTCGACCTCGTGCTGCACCTGGACACCCGCCCGGCCGCGGCCGGGGACGACCTGGCCAAGACCGTGCACTACGGGGTCGTGGCCGAGGAGGTCGTGGACGTGGTCCAGGGCGAGCCCGTGGACCTGATCGAGACCCTCGCCGAGCGGATCGCCCAGCAGTGCCTCAAGCACGAGGCGGTGGCACAGGTGGAGGTCGTCGTCCACAAGCCGGACGCGCCGATCACCGTGCCCTTCGACGACGTGACCATCACGATCACCCGGAGCCGCGCATGAACAACGGACTGAACGCCCAGAGCGACCCCACCGTCCAGCCGGTACCCGCCTCCGTCGTCGAGGCGGTCGACGCGGCGGACACCACCCTGTCCAACCCGAAATGGGCCGTCGTCGCGCTCGGCGCGAACCTCGGCAACCGCCTGGACACCCTCCAGGGCGCCATCGACGCCCTCGGCGACACCCCGGGGCTGCGGGTCAAGGCCGTCTCCCCGGTCTACGAGACGGAGCCGTGGGGCGTCGAACCCGGCTCGCAGCCCTCGTACCTGAACGCCGTCGTCGCGCTGAAGACCACCCTGCCGCCCTCCTCCCTGCTGGAGCGGGCCCACGCGATCGAGGAGGCCTTCGACCGCGTCCGCGAGGAGCGCTGGGGGCCGCGCACGATCGACGTCGACATCGTGACGTACGCCGACGTGGTCTCCGACGACCCCGTCCTCACCCTCCCGCACCCCCGGGCGCACCTGCGGTCCTTCGTCCTGGCCCCCTGGCACGACATCGCCCCCGAGGCCCAGCTGCCCGGCCGCGGCCCCGTCGCGGAGCTGCTGGCCGCGATCGGCCTCACCGGTGTCACGGCACGCCCCGACCTGGAACTCCGCCTGCCGGAATAGCCGTTAGCGTGTTCAGGTAGCAGCCACTGAACAGGGGACGGGCAAGTGAAACAACTGAGGCCGGCGGTCCTGGCGGGAATCTTCGCGATCGCCGGGGTGCTGTCCTGGGCGGGCGCCCGCCTGTGGAACGCGTACGGCACCCTGCCGGGCGTCCCGCTGGCCGCGCCGATCGTGCTGGCGGTGATCGCCGCCGTCCTGCTGGCGACGGCCCTGTCGATGCGCGCCCGCCTCAAGGCCCAGCGGGAGCGCCGCCCGGGGGCGAAGGGCGTGGAGCCGCTGATGGCGGCCCGGGCGGTGGTCTTCGGCCAGGCGAGCGCCCTGGTCGCGGCCCTGGTGGCGGGCATGTACGGCGGCGTGGGCGTCTTCCTGCTCACCGACGCCATGGACGTCCCGGCCCGCCGCGACCAGACCTGGTACGCGGGCGGCTCGGTCGTCGCCGGGGCCCTGGTGGTGGCCGCCGCGCTGTTCCTGGAGCACGTCCTGAAGCTTCCCGAGGACGACGACCCGGGCAAGGCCCGCGCCACGGCCTGAGACCCCTCAGGGGCTCAGTCGTAGCGGTCTCCCAGCCACTCCCAGAGCGGGCGCGGGCCGGGCCCCCAGTCCTCCCAGTCGCAGAACTGGAGGTCCGCCAGGACGCCCTCGAAGGCGAACAGGGTCGCCTCGCCGTCGTAGCCGCCGTCCGGGCCGATCAGGGAGGCCCCCGCCACGGGTCCGAGGCGCCGGCCCGTCGGCGCGGCCGCCGCGGCGTCCGCGTCCACCCGCAGGTACACGCAGGGGCAGGAGCAGCCGCTGTCGCGCATCTCGGCGTACGGGATCTGCGCCCGCAGGGCGCGGTGGACGTCGGACGCCCCGCCGAGCAGCAGCTCCAGGGTGCGCCTGATCTCCTCGCTCAGCGGCTCCCAGACGGCCTCTCCGGCCGCCGGCTCCGGCACGGGCTCAGCGCGCCATGATCAGGCTCATGGCCTCGTTGCGGGTCGCGGGGTCGCGGAGCTGGCCGCGGACCGCCGAGGTGATGGTCTTGGCGCCGGGCTTGCGGACGCCGCGCATGGTCATGCACATGTGCTCGCACTCGATGACCACGATGCAGCCGCGCGGGTCGAGGATCTCCATCAGGGAGTCCGCGATCTGCGTGGTCAGCCGCTCCTGGACCTGGGGGCGGCGGGCGTACACGTCCACCAGGCGGGCCAGCTTGGAGAGACCGGTGATCTTGCCGTCCGTGGACGGTATGTACCCGACGTGGGCCACCCCGTGGAACGGGACCAGATGGTGCTCGCACGAGCTCATGACCTCGATGTCCTTCACCAGGACCATCTCGTCGTGGCCGAGGTCGAACGTCGTGGTCAGGACCTCTTCGGGCTTCTGGTAGAGGCCGGCGAATATCTCCTTGTACGCGCGCGCGACGCGCGCCGGGGTCTCCAGGAGGCCTTCGCGTTCCGGGTCCTCGCCGACCGCGATCAGGAGCTCGCGGACGGCCGCCTCGGCGCGCTTCTCGTCGAACTCGCCGATCGTGCCCTCGCCACCGGTCAGGGTCACTGGGTCGGTCATCTCATCCTCGTTCCTGTGCGCACGCGCGGCTTCGTACAAATGTGCCGCGCCCCCCAGGCTAGAACCTGGGGGGCGCGGCTTCCATTCCGGGTGGGTCAGGCCTCGGGGCGGTCCTCCGGGGCCACCTCGATGCCCTTCTCCGTGGAGACCGGTGCCGCGGCTGCCGCCGAGGTGCCGTTCGCGGAGTTCGTCAGCTGGAGCTCCTTGGGAGAGAGCACCGGCGGACGGGTGGAGGGGGTGCGCCGGGAGGAACCGGTCCACGCCGGACGGGCCGGACGCTTCACGATCGTGGAGAAGATCTCGGCGATCTCCTCCTTGCCCAGCGTCTCCTTCTCCAGGAGCGCGAGGACGAGGTTGTCCAGGACGTCCCGGTTCTCGACCAGGATCTCCCAGGCCTCGTTGTGCGCGGTCTCGATGAGCTTCTTGACCTCTTCGTCGACCAGCGCCGCGACCTCTTCCGAGTAGTCCCGCGGGTGCGACATCTCGCGGCCCAGGAACGGCTCGGTGTTGTCCCCGCCGAACTTGATCGCGCCGAGGCGCTCGGTCATGCCGTACTGGGTGACCATCGCGCGGGCCGTCGCCGTGGCCTTCTCGATGTCGTTCGCGGCGCCGGTGGTCGGGTCGTGGAAGACCAGTTCCTCCGCCGCGCGCCCGCCCAGCATGTAGGCGAGCTGGTCGAGCATCTCGTTGCGCGTGGTCGAGTACTTGTCCTCGTCGGGCAGGACCATGGTGTAGCCCAGGGCCCGGCCGCGGGACAGGATCGTGATCTTGTGGACCGGGTCGGAGTTCGGGGAGGCCGCCGCGACCAGGGCGTGTCCGCCCTCGTGGTACGCGGTGATCTTCTTTTCCTTGTCCGACATGATCCGGGTCCGCTTCTGCGGGCCCGCCACGACGCGGTCGATCGCCTCGTCCAGCATGTGGTTGTCGATCAGCTTCAGGTCCGAGCGGGCGGTCAGCAGGGCCGCCTCGTTCAGCACGTTGGAGAGATCGGCACCCGTGAAGCCGGGGGTGCGGCGGGCGACGGCCGAGAGGTCGACGTCCGGTGCGACCGGCTTGCCCTTCTGGTGGACCTTGAGGATCTCCAGACGGCCCTGCATGTCGGGACGGTCGACCGCGATCTGCCGGTCGAAGCGGCCCGGGCGCAGCAGTGCCGGGTCGAGGATGTCGGGGCGGTTCGTGGCGGCGATCAGGATGACGCCGCCCTTCACGTCGAAGCCGTCCATCTCGACCAGGAGCTGGTTGAGGGTCTGCTCGCGCTCGTCGTGACCGCCGCCGAGACCCGCACCGCGGTGCCGGCCGACGGCGTCGATCTCGTCGACGAAGACGATCGCCGGCGCGTTGGCCTTGGCCTGCTCGAACAGGTCGCGGACACGCGAGGCACCGACACCGACGAACATCTCGACGAAGTCGGAACCGGAGATCGAGTAGAAGGGAACGCCGGCCTCGCCCGCGACGGCACGCGCGAGCAGGGTCTTGCCGGTGCCGGGCGGGCCGTAGAGCAGCACGCCCTTGGGGATCTTGGCTCCGACGGCCTGGAACTTCGCCGGCTCCTGGAGGAACTCCTTGATCTCGTGGAGTTCCTCGACGGCCTCGTCCGAGCCCGCGACGTCGGCGAACGTCGTCTTCGGGGTGTCCTTGGTGATGAGCTTCGCCTTGGACTTGCCGAAGTTCATGACCCGGGAGCCGCCGCCCTGCATCTGGTTCATCAGGAACAGGAAGACGACGACGATGAGGACGAAGGGCAGGAGCGAGAGCAGCACGCTCAGGAACGGGCTGGTCTTGTCCGGCGTGACGGAGTAGCCGTCCGGGATCTGACCGGCTTCGTACTTGTTCTGGAGGTTCTGGGCGAGCTGGACGCCCTGGTCCCCGATGTAGTTGGCCTGGAACTTGGTGCCGCTGTTGTTGCCGAGCTTCTGGCCCTTCTTCAGCTCGATCTTGATCATCTGGCTGTCACCGGTGGTCAGCTTGGCGCTGTCCACCTGGCCACTGTTGATCGCCTTGATGACCTCGCTGGTCTCCACCGACTTGTAGCCGCCGCCGGAGCCGACGACGTTCATCAACACGACCACGGCGAGGACGGCCAGCACGATCCACATGACCGGCCCACGGAAGTATCGCTTCACGTCCATCCATACGGGGTGCCGGGCACCCCGTCCCTCCTGCCCGTAGGTAAATGCTGCTGTGAGTAAAGACTGTTCTTCGGAATGTACCTCTGTATTGTCACCCGCGACCTCGAGGGACGGCTGACAGACCCGCCTTCCCAAGCTCCAACGTCGGGAACCGCCCCCGGGTTCCCCCGGGGGCGCCGCCGGTGACGGCGTCTTCGACGGCCTGGGTCAGCCGCCGTAGACGTGCGGGGCGAGCGTGCCGACGAACGGCAGGTTGCGGTACTTCTCCGCGTAGTCGAGGCCGTAGCCGACGACGAACTCGTTCGGGATGTCGAAGCCGACCCACTCGACGTCGATGGCGACCTTCGCGGCCTCGGGCTTGCGCAGCAGCGTGACGACCTTGAGGGAGGCCGGCTGGCGGGAGCCGAGGTTCGACAGCAGCCAGGACAGGGTCAGGCCCGAGTCGATGATGTCCTCGACGATCAGGACGTGCTTGTCCTTGATGTCGGTGTCGAGGTCCTTGAGGATCCGCACCACGCCCGAGGACTGGGTCCCGGCGCCGTACGAGGACACCGCCATCCAGTCCATGGTGAGCGGGGTGGACAAGGCGCGCGCCAGGTCCGCCATCACCATCACGGCGCCCTTGAGCACACCGACGATGAGCAGGTCCTTGCCCGCGTACTCCGCGTCGATCTTCGCGGCCAGCTCGGCCAGCTTCGCGTCGATCTCTTCCTTGGTGATGAGCACCGACTGGAGGTCGTTGCCCATGTCCTTCTCGTCCACCCGCATCACTTTCGTTGTCGGCCGGGGCTCCGGGGTGCCCCCGGAGGACTCAGCCGTGTTTCAGCACCAATCAGCCCTGCCGGATGACAAGTCTGCCACCCTGCCGCTGGGCCTCGACGCGGCCGGGCAGGTTGATGGCGCCCTGGCCCCGCCATCCGGTGATGAGGCGGTCGACTTCCTCGATGTGGCGGGCGAAGAGCGAGCCGGCGGGGGAGCCCGCCGCGACGACGGCCCGGCGCAGCACCCGGCGGCGGACGGCCGGGGGCAGCGCGTACAGCTTGGCGCACTCCAGGCGGCCGTCCTCGTCGCGCACGCCCGCCTCGGCGTCGGCGGCCCAGGCGTCGAGGGCGTCGGCGTCGTCCCGGGAGAGCTGGGCGGTGCGGGCGAGCGCTTCCACGACTCCCTTGCCGAGCGCCTTCTCCAGGGCGGGCAGTCCCTCGTGGCGCAGCCGGGAGCGGGTGTAGGCGGGGTCGATGTTGTGCGGGTCGTCCCAGACGGGCAGGGACTGGACCATGCAGGCCTTGCGGGCCGTCTGCCGGTCGACCTGGAGGAAGGGGCGCCGGTAGCGGTTGGTGCGGCCGGGGCCGCCGGAGACTTCGGCCATGCCGGAGAGCGAGCGGATGCCGGAGCCGCGGGCGAGGCCCAGCAGGACGGTTTCAGCCTGGTCGTCACGGGTGTGGCCGAGCAGCACGGCGCAGGCTCCGAGCCGGTCCGCGGCCTCGTCCAGGGCCGCGTAGCGGGCGTCGCGGGCGGCGGCCTCGGGTCCGCCCTCGCGGCCGACGCGCACGGCGACGGACTCCACCGGGTCGAGGCGGAGCGCGGTCATGCGGGTCACGACCTCCGCGGCGCGCAGGTCGGAGCCGACCTGGAGGCCGTGGTCGACGGTGATGCCGCCCGCCCGGATGCCGAGCTTGGGTGCCTCGAAGGCGAGGGCGGAGGCGAGCGCCATGGAGTCCGCGCCGCCGGAGCAGGCGACGAGGACGAGGGGCTGGGTGCCCGCCGCGCGGGGGCGGGGGATGTCGGTGAGGTCGGTGAGGACGTCGTGGAGTACGCGGCGGACCGCCAGGCGTATCGCCGCGACCGCAGGATGGGGACCCATGTCCGGTGCCCTTCGTGGAGTTCGGATGCTCGGAGGCTTCGGGTGTTGCGCGGGGGAGATGCGGAATGTCACTCAGAGTGCGTCGATGGTGACAGAACCGAGCCGTTCCCCGAGCATCGCACGCCCTTCCACGGCTCACGGTCCCTCGGAAGGGTGATGCTGCTTCCCCCAGTGAGACATGTTTACGCCTCCTGCTTCACCTTTCTTCGCTCTGCGTGCTCCCCTTGCGGTGGACCCGGGCCACCCAGTCCGCGGGGCGGGCGATCTCCGTCTTGGTCGGCAGGGTGTTGGGTGAGGTCCACACCCGGTTGAAGCCGTCCATGCCGACCTGGCCGACGACGGCCCGCACGAAGCGCTCGCCGTCGCGGTACTGGCGCAGCTTGGCGTCGAGGCCCAGGAGCTTGCGCAGGGCGGCGTCGAGGCGGCCCGCGCCGCTGGCCCGGCGCTGCTGGAACTTCTCGCGGATCTCGGCGACGGAGGGGACGACGTCAGGTCCGACGCCGTCCATGACGAAGTCCGCGTGGCCCTCCAGCAGGGACATGACGGCGGTGAGCCGGGCGAGCACCTCGCGCTGTTCGGGGGTCTGGACGAGTTCGACCAGTGAGGGGCCCTCGTCCCCGCGTTCGCCCTCGGCGCGGGCTCCGGCGAAGGACTGGACGGCCTCGCGCAGCCGCTCCAGGACGGCTCCGGGCTCCAGCTCGGTGGCGCCGAGGAAGGTCTGGATCTCGCCCTCCAGGTGGGCGCGCAGCCAGGGGACGGCGGTGAACTGGGTGCGGTGCGTCTCCTCGTGCAGGCAGACCCAGAGCCGGAAGTCGTGCGGGTCCACCTCCAGCTCGCGTTCGACGTGCACGATGTTCGGCGCGACGAGCAGCAGCCGGCCGCCGGGGGCGCCGCCGCCGGGCAGGTCGGGGCCGGCGGGCGCGAAGGTCTCGTACTGGCCGAGCACGCGGGAGGCCAGGAAGCTGAGCAGCATGCCCAGCTCGACGCCGGTGACCTTGCCGCCGACCGCGCCGATGACGGCGCCGCCGGGGGTGGCGGAGCGGCGGTCCTGCATCTTGCCGAGCAGCGGGCCGAGCAGTTCGCGGAAGCCCGCGACGTTGGCCCTGACCCAGCCGGCCCGGTCGACGACGAGGACGGGGGTGTCGGGGAGGGGGGAGCCCTCGGGGATCATCCGGGTGAACGCGCGCACGTGCTCCTCGGAGGTCCTGGCGTGCCGGCGGAGTTCCGCCACCACTGCCCGGGCCTCGTCGCGGCTGACCTCCGGACCCGGCCTCACCAGCCGGGTCGCGGTCGCCACCGCGAGGTTCCAGTCGACCATCTCCGCACCACCGATGCTCGTCATGCGTCAACCGTACGTGGACCGGCGCCGCGGCGGATCCCCCTGTGGGTCAGGGGGTGGCGGCGACGGCGGCGGCCAGCTTGTCGAGGCCCTTCTCGGCGGCGGCCTTGTCGGGGGTGTTCCCGGCCAGGAAGGCGAAGGCCAGGAGCCGCCCGGACGGGTCGACGACGGTGCCGGCGAGGGAGTTCACCCCGTTCAGGGTGCCCGTCTTGGCGCGCACCAGGCCGGCCGCCGGGGAGGTCGCGGTGTTGCGGGCGCGCAGGGTTCCGGTGAAGCCGGCGACGGGCAGTCCGGTGAGGACCGGCCGCAGCTCGGGGTGGCGGGGGTCGGCGGCCTTGGCGAGGAGGGCCGTCAGGAGCCGGGTGCTGAGCCTGTCGGCCCGGTTGAGGCCGCTGCCGTCGGCGAAGCGGGAGCCGGTGAGGTCGAGGCCGAGGGAGGCCAGCTTCTCGGTGACGGCCTTCTCGGCGCCCTCGAAGCTGGCGGGCCGGCCCGCGGCGAGGGCGGTCTGGCGGGCGAGGGCCTCGGCGATGTCGTTGTCGCTGTGGGTCAGCATCCGCTCGACGAGCCCGACGAGGGGGGTGGAGTAGGTGGTGGCCAGCGGCTGGGCCCCGGCGGGGGCCTTCGCCTCGGCGGGCTCGCCGTTGACCTTGATGCCGCGGTCGCGCAGCAGGGCGGCGAAGGCGCGGGCGGTGTCCTTGGAGGGGTCGTCGGTGCGGGCGACGGGACCGGAGGTGGAGTCGTCGGGGCGGCCCTCGTCGGCGGTGAGGGCGGTGACGGGGGCGATGTTCTCGTCGCGGCCGATCGGGTGGAGGACGGCTCCGGTGTAGAGGGAGTCGTCGTAGCCGAGGGTCACGGTGTCGGTGCCGGTGGCCTTGAGGGCCTGGGCGGTGTCGGCGGCGAGGGCCACCAGGCTGCCGCCGGAGCCGGCCGGGCTCTTCTTCTTGGCGGTGAGGGACGGGTCGCCGCCGCCGACCAGGACGATCTCCCCGGGGCCGGCTCCGGGGGCCACGGTGGTCCGGATCCGGTGTTCGGGCCCGAGCGCGGCCAGGGCGGCGCTCGCGGTGGCGATCTTGATGGTGGAGGCCGGGGTCATGGCCTCGCCCGCCCCGGCCTCGTAGAGCACCCGGCCCGTCGCGATGTCGATCACCGAGGCGCCGCGCGCGGTGCCGAGCGCGGGGTCGGCGAGCAGCGGCGCGAGGGCCCCGGCGAGCGCGGCGCCGCCGCCGTCGGCGCGCGGTGCGAGTCCGGCCAGCACCCCGGGAGCGCTGGGCGCGGCCTGCGGGAGGCCCCCGGCGGCGTGATCTGCACCACCCGTCCGGCTCCAGGAGGCGGCCCTGTCCCGCTCGGCCTTACGCTGGCCGGAGTCCCAAGGACCGGCGGTGGCCACCGCCGCAGCCGAAAGGGCGAGGCCGGCGACGGCCGACCCCGCGATGAGCTGCCACGTCTTGACCAATGGCACCTCGGACCAGCCCCTTTCGCGATCACACATATGCGTGAGGGACACTTAACCACTGCGTCTTGCCGCGAGCATGGCACCCCACCCGCAGGGCTGGGCCGGACGCGCACGCATTTGAATCAAATGCCGTCTCGAAGCAGTCAAGCTTCGGCACTGGGCCGGAGCTGATCATGGAGGAGCAGGACGTGGAGTTCGACGTCACCATCGAGATCCCCAAGGGTTCGCGGAACAAGTACGAGGTGGACCACGAGACCGGCCGGATCCGTCTGGACCGTCGCCTCTTCACCTCGACCAGCTACCCGACGGACTACGGCTTCGTCGAGAACACCCTCGGCGAGGACGGCGACCCGCTGGACGCGCTGGTCATCCTGGACGAGCCGACGTTCCCGGGCTGCCTGATCAAGTGCCGCGCGATCGGCATGTTCCGCATGACGGACGAGGCGGGCGGCGACGACAAGCTGCTGTGCGTGCCGGCCTCCGACCCGCGTGTCGAGCACCTGCGCGACATCCACCACATCTCCGAGTTCGACCGCCTGGAGATCCAGCACTTCTTCGAGGTCTACAAGGACCTGGAGCCGGGCAAGTCCGTCGAGGGCGCGAACTGGGTCGGCCGCACCGAGGCCGAGGCCGAGATCGAGGCCTCGTACAAGCGCCTGGAGGCGCAGGGCGGCCACCACTGAGCTCCGCCGCTCGGTAACGCCTGACCGCAGCGGGCGGCACCCCCACGGGGGCGCCGCCCGCTGCGGCGTTCCCGCCGCCGGGTGTGCCGCCGCCGGCAGGGGCTCGCTTCGCCATGGACGAAACGATTCCGCATACTGATACCGCCGGTGATCAAGGGTGGGAGGACGCGTGGCGGAGGCCGACGGGACGGCGGACAAGAAGCCCGCGTCCGACGAGGCGCACAGCGCCTTCACCCCGCCACCCGGGATGGAGCCCGAGGTTCCGGTCGAGGACCAGCCCACTTCCGAGTTCGCCCTCCCGGAGGGCACCGCCCCGCCCCCCGCCGAAGCGGAGGGCTCCGCCTTCGCCTCCCCTGCCGCCTACAGCGCCAGCCAGTCCCCGCCCGCCCACACCCCCCTCCCGGCCCCCGGCTTCCCCGCCTCCTCCCCCTGGCAGGACCGGATGCGCACGATGCTGCGCATGCCGGTGGACGTCCGGCCGGTCCCCGAGGCGGTCCAGCGGCAGAGCGAGTCCGGCCCCGCCGTGGGCCGCGTGCTCGACCTGACCCTGCGCATCGGCGAGCTGCTGCTCGCGGGCGGCGAGGGCGCCGAGGACGTGGAGGCCGCGATGTTCGCGGTGGCCCGCTCCTACGGGCTCGACCGCTGCGAGCCCACCGTCACCTTCACCCTGCTGTCGATCACCCACCAGCCCTCCCTGGTGGGCGACCCCGTCTCCGCGAACCGCACCGTGCGCCGCCGCGGCACCGACTACACCCGCCTCGCCGCCGTCTTCCGGCTGGTCGACGACATCAGCGCGCCCGAGGTGGAGGTCTCCCTGGAGGAGGCCTACCGCCGGCTCGCCGTGATCCGGCGCAACCGCCACCCGTACCCCACCTGGGTGCTCACCGCCGCCGCCGGGCTGCTCGCGGGGGCCGCCTCCACCCTGGTCGGCGGCGGGGTGACCGTCTTCTTCTGCGCCGCCCTCGGGGCCGTCCTCGGCGACCGCCTCGCCTGGTACTTCGCCGACCGCGGGCTGCCCGAGTTCTACCAGTTCGTCGTCGCCGCGATGCCGCCGGCCGCCATCGGCGTGGCCCTGAAGATCGCCGAGTTCGACGTCCGCGCCTCCGCCGTGATCACCGGCGGCCTGTTCGCCCTGCTGCCCGGGCGGGCCCTGGTCGCGGCCGTGCAGGACGGACTGACCGGCTTCTACATCACCGCCTCCGCCCGCCTGCTGGAGGTCATGTACCTCTTCATCGGGATCATCGTCGGCGTACTGGTGGTGATCTACGTGGGTCTCCAGTTCGGCGCCTCGCCGAACCCGGACGAGGTGCTCCAGATCCCGCACCGCCCCGTGCTCCAGACCCTCGCCTCGATGGTGCTGGTGTTCACGTTCGCGATCCTGCTCCAGCAGGAGCGCTCCACGGTGTGGATCGTCACCCTCAACGGCGGGGTCGCCTGGGTGACCTTCGGCGCCCTGCGCGCCGCCGAACTGCCGCCGGTGCCGTCCACGGCCATCGCGGCCGGCCTGGTCGGCCTGTTCGGCCAGCTCTTCTCGCGCTACCGGTTCGCCTCCGCCCTGCCGTACGTGACCGCCGCGATCGGGCCGCTGCTGCCGGGTTCGGCCACGTACTACGGGCTGCTCTCGATCGCCGAGAACCGGCTCGACACGGGGCTCGCCTCGCTCACCAACGCCGCCGCCATCGCACTCGCGATCGCGATCGGAGTGAACCTCGGCTCCGAGACCTCACGGCTCTTCATGCGGATCCCGGGCGCGCGCAGCGCGGCCAAGCGCCGGGCGGCGGCGAAGCGGACCCGCGGCTTCTGACACCGGGCCGCGCCCACGGGCCCGGGTCCGCCTGCGCCCGGGTCCGCCCGCGCCCGGGTACGCGTACGCCCCGGGGACGGGCCGTCTCCGGGGCGTACGGGGCTCTGTCGGGGGCGTCAGCGCTTGGCGTGGCGGCCGCGCTGGCCGGGGGCCGGCGGCTGCTCCTGCTGGGGGTAGCCGGGCTGCACCGGGCCGACGGCCTCGTCGGCCTTCTTGGTCTTGCGGGCCTTCAGCACCTCGAAGATCACCGGGATCACCGAGATCAGCACGATGCCGATGAAGATCGGCTCGACGTTCTTCTTGATGACCTCGAACTGGCCCAGCTGGTAGCCGAGGACGGTGACGCCCGCGCCCCACAGGACGCCGCCGATGACGTTGAAGGTCAGGAAGGTCCGGTACTTCATCGCGCTGGCGCCGGCCACCATGGGCGCGAACGTGCGGATGATCGGCACGAATCGGGCCAGCACGATCGCCTTGGGGCCGTGCTTCTCCATGAAGTCGTGCGCGGCGTCCAGGTTCTCCCGCTTGAAGACCTTGCTGTTCGGCCGGTTGAAGAGCTTCGGGCCGAAGAACTTGCCGAGCAGGTAGCCGACCTGGTCACCGAGGATCGCGGCGGCCGCGATCATCGTGCAGACCGCCCACAGCGGCTGGCTGATGTCGCCGCTGGCGACGAAGAGGCCCGCCGTGAAGAGCAGGGAGTCGCCGGGCAGGAACGCGAAGAAGCCCGATTCCGCGAAGACGATGACCAGGATGCCGATCAGGCCGAAGTGCCCGATCAGATACTCCGGGGACAGCCACGCGGGGCCGAGGGCAAGCGTGTAGAGGGGTTCCACGTTTCCGGGCTCTCCTGGATCAGGGGGACGTCTGCGGTGGGGGACGCGACATGGCAGGCGGTCTCAATTATGAACGCACACCGCCCCCACCGGGTTCCAGGGACCGGAGGGGGCGGGACGGCCGGAGGTTCCGCTACGCCTTGCTATGGCCGGCTACGCCTTGCGCACGGCGTTCGCCGTGATGGCGTCCCGCAGGTGCTCGGCGACGCCGGGACCCATCGAGTCGTAGTACTCCTTGAAGCGCTCGTCCGCGACGTACATGTCGCCGAGGCAGGTGTGCATCTCGTACGGGCAGTCGTAGTACCAGCGCCCGATGTGCAGGCGGTGCTCCTCGGCCATGTCCATGGCCGCCTCGCCCTCCGCCGGCTCGC
Organism: Streptomyces sp. NPDC033966; assembly: GCF_055575955.1. NCBI lineage: Bacteria > Bacillati > Actinomycetota > Actinomycetes > Kitasatosporales > Streptomycetaceae > Streptomyces > Streptomyces sp. NPDC033966. The sequence goes on from NZ_JBVIRQ010000005.1 coordinate 95,816, forward strand.
CCGCCGCCACCAGCGCCCCGTACCGGGCGCCCCAGTCGGCGGACTCTTCCTGGACGCGCTTCCAGTCGTCCTTCGTGTAGGTGGCGGCCCTGCGCTGCGACTCCGCGTAGGCCTCCGTGCCGCCCCAGCGCTGCTCCGCCTCCTCCGCGTACTGCTCGGGGTCCTTGTCCCCGAAGACCTCGAACCGCTCCTCGGGCGTGAGGTTGATGCCCATCTTCTTCGCCTCCATGGCGTGCTCAACGGCCTTGGCCATCTGCTGGAGCCGGGCGATCCGGTCGGACAGGAGGGCGTGCTGCCGGCGCAGGTGCTCCCTCGGGTCCGAACGCGGATCGTCCAGCAGGACCGCGACCTCGTCGAGTGGGAAGCCGAGCTCCCGGTAGAACAGGATCTGCTGCAGCCGGTCCAGGTCGGCGTCGTCGTAACGCCGGTGTCCCGCGCCGCTGCGGCCGCTCGGGGAGAGCAGCCCGATCTCGTCGTAGTGGTGCAGGGTGCGCACCGTGACTCCGGCGAAACCGGCGACCTGGCCCACGGAGTAGCCCATCGCTTTCCGCTCCTTACGGTTGGGTACGCCCTCCACTGTGGTTCCTCACGTCGCGTGAGGTGCAAGCCCGATGTTCCGGGCGGGGTATCAGCCCATCGCCTTCGTGCCGTCCAGGGTCTCGCGGATGATGTCCGCGTGGCCCGCGTGCCGGGCGAACTCCTCGATCAGGTGCAGGAGCATCCAGCGCATGGAGACCTTGCCGTTCTCCGGGAACCAGGGCGCCGGCGGCAGCGGGAAGGTCTCGTCCAGGCTGGGAAGCGCGGCGACGAAGGCCACCAGCTCCGCGGTCACCCCGTCCCAGAAGGCCTGGACGGACGGGACCGTCTCCTCGCCGACGAGCCGGAAGCCCTCGGCGTAGTCCTGGCGGGCGCTCGCGATCTCGTTGTCCCGCTGCTGCGCCATCCGCAGCCAGCCCAGCTCCACCTCGGCCACGTGCTTGAGCAGCCCGGACAGGGACAGCTCGCTGGCGCTCGGGCGGCTCGCCGCCTGCTCCTCGGTCAGCCCCGCCACCGCTTCGCGCATCGCGGTGCGCTGCGACTCGATGAAGGCGAGCAGGGTGCCGCGCTCGTCGCCCAGGACCTCACCGGAAATCTCGGCCATGACCATCCACCTCTTCATCCCCTGTGCGGGGCCCTCCCCCGCTGACAAGAACCACGCTACGGAGGATTGCGGTCAGGTGCTGTCCGCAACTCCGCGCGCGGGCGGGAAAAAGTCGGGTGGGACGTCAGAACGGGAAAGTCGTCCGGCCGTGCTGGACCGAGATCCACTTCTGGGTGGTGAAGGCCTCCACGGTGGCCTCGCCGCCCAGGCGCCCCAGCCCGGAGGCCTTCTCGCCGCCGAAGGCCGCGAGGGGCTCGTCGCCGATGGTGGAGTCGTTGACGTGCATCATGCCGGTCTCGATGCGCCGGGCGAAGCGGACGCCGCGCTCCACGTCGCGGGTGTGCACCGCGCCGCTGAGCCCGTACGGGGTCGCGTTGGCCAGCCGTACGGCCTCCTCCTCCCCGTCGAAGACGACCAGCAGGGCGACCGGCCCGAAGATCTCCTGGCCCAGGAGCGGGGAGTCCTCGGGGAGGTCGGCGAGGACGGTCGGCTCGACCAGGTTGCCGCGCGTAGATCCCCGTACGAGCGCCCGCGCCCCGGACTCCACGGCCCGGTCCACGAGCGCGGTCAGCGCGTCGGCCTGGAAGGAGTTGATGAGCGGGCCGATGTGGGTGTCGGCCTCCCGGGGGTCCCCGGTCTTCAGGGCGCGCACGCGGGCGGTGAACTTCTCGGTGAACTCCTCGGCCACGCCCGCGTCGACGAGGATCCGGTTGGCGGCCATGCAGACCTGGCCCTGGAAGACGAAGCGGCTGAAGACGGCCGCGTCCACCGCGTAGTCGACGTCGGCGTCGTCGAGGACGACCAGGGCGCTGTTGCCGCTCAGTTCGAGGACGGTCCGCTTGAAGTGGCGGGCGGCGACCGAGCCGACGTGGCGGCCGGTGCGGTCGGAGCCGGCGAAGGAGATGACCTTGGGGACGGGATGGGTCAGGATCGCGTCGCCTATCTCCGCGATGTCCGTGACCAGCACGTTCAGCAGTCCGGCCGGCAGGCCCGCGTCCTCGAAGATCTTGGCGATGATCCCGCCGCCGGCCACCGGGGCGTTCTGGTTGGGCTTGATCACGACCGCGTTGCCCAGCGCCAGCGCCGGGGCGACCGACTTCAGGGTCACCAGGAAGGGGAAGTTGAAGGGGCTGATCACGGCCACCACGCCGACCGGGAGGCGCTGGACCCGGTTCTCCTTGCCGGCGACGAGCGAGGGCAGGATGCGGCCCTCGGGGCGGACGGCCAGCTGGACCGCCTCGCGCAGGAACTCCATCGCGAGGTGGACCTCGTACTCGGCCTTGGGACGGGTCCCGCCGAGCTCGTCGATCATCGCCTCGACGATCTCCTTGTGGCGCTCCTCCGTGATCCGCAGGGCGCGCTCCAGGACGGTGCGTCTCGCGTGGGGGCCGGTGGCCGCCCAGTCGCGCTGGGCCCGCTCGGCGGCACGGTAGGCCCGGTCGACCTGCTCGACGGTGGCCACGGTGATGGCCGCGAGCTTCTCCCCGTTGTACGGGTTGACGTCGATGATGTCCCACGAACCGGTGCCGGGCAGCCATTCGCCGTCGATGTACTGGTGAGCCAGGTCGGTGAATATGGACATGCCATCCCTTACTGCGAGCGCGCACCCTTGCGCTGCACCGGAGACCGATCGGTCATCTTCATGCACTGATCAGACGTCATAGTACGTGCGGATCAAGACAGTTGGAGGAGTCCGCGCAGGAGATCGCGGGTCTGGCCGGGGTCGGGGCAGTCGGCCTGGAGCCGCTCCATCGCCCGCGCGTACTGGGCCACTTCTTCTTCTTTGTCCAGGTAGAGCGCGCTGGTCAGCTGTTCCAGATAGACGATGTCCTGCAGGTCGGACTCGGGGAAGCGCAGCAGGGTGAAGGCTCCGCTCTCGCCCGCGTGGCCGCCGAAGGAGAAGGGCATCACCTGGAGCCGCACGTTGGGCCGCTGACTGATCTCGATGAGGTGTTCGAGCTGGCCGCGCATCACGTCCCGGTCGCCGTACGGGCGGCGCAGCGCGGCCTCGTCGAGGACGGCGTGGAAGACGGGCGCGTTCTCGGAGACCAGGACCTTCTGGCGCTCCAGGCGCAGCGCGACGCGGCGGTCGATCTCGGCGGGGCCCGCGCCGGGCATGCCGCGGCGCACGACGGCCTGGGCGTACGCCTCGGTCTGGAGCAGGCCGTGGACGAACTGGACCTCGTAGATGCGGATGAGGGAGGCGGCTCCCTCCAGCCCGATGTACGTCTGGAACCACCCGGGCAGCACGTCGCCGTAGCTGTGCCACCAGCCCGCCGCGTTGGCTTCGCGGACCAGGCCGAGCAGGGACTCCCGCTCGGTGCCGTCGGTGACCCCGTAGAGCGTGAGGAGGTCCTCCACGTCCCTGGCCTTGAAGCTCACCCTTCCCAACTCCAAGCGGCTGATCTTCGATTCGGATGCGCGGATCGAGTAGCCGGCCGCCTCACGGGTGATGCCGCGGGATTCTCGGAGTCGCCTGAGCTGTGAGCCCAGGAGGATGCGGCGCACCACAGAACCGCTGGCTTCTGCGGTCACTAGTCCTGCCCTCCCCATCGCAATGGTGTGCGCGTGGTGTGCGCGTGCCTCGGCGGGGCCCCCGTACCCCGGTGCCGCAGTCTGCCACCAAAACGCATCGGCCCGTACTCGTTCTGTAACGGAATCCGGCGTCCCGGAAAAGAAGTCCGTAAGTATGCGTAGGAAGAAATGAGCAAGAACCATCACGGGAGTGGACGGGTCGGGCGCGTGCACGTGCATCTGCCCTTGCATCCGGCTTCGGCATTCGGAACGATGGTGCCGCGCACCTGCGTGCTCTTCGCGCCGGCGCGGGACCCACCCCGCAGTTCTCTTTGGACGGAGCCGCCCGCTTCGTCCGCGAATCCCGGGAGTGCCTCGCATGGGGACGAATGGATCGACCATGCTCGAGCCGTTACGGCAGGGGCTGCCCCCGGTCGACCCCACGGCTGTCTCCGGATCCGCCTCCTGCGCCCTGCCCGCCCGCTTCGACGCGGTGCGCGGCGCCCGCTCCTTCACCCGGTCGACCCTTTCCCAGTGGGGCCTGGACAACCGCTTCGACGACGTCTCGCTCGTCGTGTCCGAACTCGTCACCAACGCCCTGCGCCACGCCCTGCCGGACGAGGCACGGCCGTCCGGCGAGCCGGAGGCGGCGGTGCGGCTGCACCTGATGCGGTGGAGCACGCGACTGGTGTGCGCGGTGCGGGACCCCAGCGAGGACCGGCCGGGCGGATCCTTCGCGCCGGAACGCACGGACGAGAACTGCGACCTGGAGTCGGGGCGCGGACTGTTCCTGGTGGACGCCTACAGCGACAGCTGGGGCTGGCACCCGCTCGCGGGGCGGCTCAGCGGCAAGGTGGTCTGGGCGCTGTTCATGCTCGTGGACTGACCTGCCCCCGCCGCACGCGCACCCGCCCCACGTTCTCGGACGACCGGCCGGGCCCGATCATTGCGATCGGTCCCGGCCGGTGCACGTGCATGGCGTGATCTTTGCGCCGTTCCCTCAGCCGACCAGGTGGTCGAACTCGCCGTCCTTGACGCCCGCCAGCAGCGCCTCTATCTCGGCCGGCGTGTAGACGAGGGCCGGTCCGTCGGGGAAGCGCGAGTTGCGCATGGCGACGTCGCCCCCGGGCAGTCTGGCGAACTCCACGCAGGATCCCTGCGAGTTGCTGTGTCTGCTCTTCTGCCAGGTCAGCTGGTACAGGGAAGTGAGTTCTGCAGCTGCCATCCCGTTGTACGCGTGGTCCACAGGAAGCCCCCGATAGTGCAGATGTCAACTGCACCGGATCATAGCTGTGTTCACCACCGCGTGCATGGGCAGATGCACGTGCACGCGCGGTGCTCCACCCGTCACTGTTGATCACCATTGATGGCGGTTCAGGACCCTGGCGCTCCACTTCCGCCGTACAGGGGCCCTGGTCAGGGCCGCAGCGCCTCCGACACCTCGTCCAGCGACTCCAGCAGCCGGCCCGCCGCCCCGCGCAGGACGCCCGGCTCGGGGGCCTCCCGGTCCGCCAACAGCTCCCGGACCGCGTCCCACCGCGGGACCTTGCGCTCCCGGACCGCCTTCGCGCCCGCCCCGGTCGCCTCCCGCACCGCCCGCGCCAGCTCCGCGGCCCCCGGCACCGGGTCGTGGGCGCGGTCGGGGAGGTGGGCCTCCAGCAGCATCACGGTGCGGCCCAGCGCCGCCAGCGCGTCACCCGCGCCCTCGGCGGCCGCCCGGGACAGCCCCCGGTGGCGCACCGGCTCCCCCTCCGCCCGCGCGAGCGCCTCCTGCCAGGCGATCCGGGCGTCCCGGGCCGCCAGCAGCGCCTCCCGCACGTCCGCGCGCCGGGCCCCGGCCGGGTCGGCGTACTGCCCGAGCACGGCGGCCGCGTACCGCCCGTCGGCGGCGAGCCAGTCGGCGAGGCGGGTGCGCAGCCGCGGGGTCTCCCAGGCGGGGTAGAGCGCGTAGGCGAGCATCGCGAGGACCCCGCCGACCAGGGTGAGGGCGATCCGGTCGGGCACCGTCTGGTCCCAGCGGGCGCCGCCCATGCCGAGCAGGAAGACGACGTACGCGGAGACGAAGACCTGCGAGACGGCGTACCCGGTGCGCATCAGCACGTACATCAGGCCCGCGCTGACGACGGCCAGCAGCCCCGACAGGTACATCCCCGGCTGCGCCAGCCGCACCACCGCCGTGGCCGCGCCCACCCCCACCAGGGTGCCGCCGAAGCGGGCCACGGCTCGGGACCAGGTCTGCGTGAAGTCCGGCCGCATCACCATCACCGAGGCCATCGGCGCCCAGTAGGCGTGCCCGAACGGCAGCGCGTGCCCGACGAGGTACCCCGCGCACGCCGCCGCCGTCACCCGCACGGCGTGCCGCAGCACGGGCGAGCCGGGCCGCAGCTCGGCCCGTACGGCCTTCAGCACCAGCGGCACCAGGGCGGGCACGGTGGGCCGCAGCATGGCCTCGGCGGGGTCCGCGGTGCGCCCGGAGCCCGGCTCGGCCGTCTCCAGTACGTCGTCCAGCAGGGCGGCGAGCCTGCGCGCGGCCCGCAGCGGCGCGCCGCTGAACACCTCCGGCAGGTCGGGCGCCTTCAGCACGGCCAGCGCCGGCGCGGGCAGGCGTACGGGGTCCCCGTGGCGGATGGCGTGCGCGGCGGCGTCCAGCACCGCCCCGGCGGCCTCCAGCAGCTCCCGCACCCGCTCGCGGGCCGGCCCCTCGGCGGGGGCCCCGACGGCCGGGTCGGCGAGCGAGGCCAGCACGGGCCGGACCCGCTCCGCGAGCCCCCGCGCCCCGTGCAGCTCGGCGGGCCGCCGCCGGGCCTGCCGGACGGTGACGGCGGCCGCGTCGCGGGCCTTCATCAGGGGCCCGGGGTCGAAGGCGCTGACGGGGTCGTGCCGCAGCCGGCGGGCGTACTCGGCCTCGGCGGCGAGGGCGTCGGCCAGGGCGTCGCGCCGGTCGCCCCAGCGGCGGACCGGGAACAGCACGATGAGCAGCGCCTGCACCACCCCGCCGGCGGCGATCATCGCGGCGTGCCCGGCCGCCTGCGGGACGGAGGTCGGCAGGGTGACGGTGACCAGCATGATGGCGACGTTGCCGGAGGCGATGATCCCGGCGGTGGGCCCGGCCGCCCACATCAGTCCCGCCGCGAAGGCCCAGACGGCGAGCATCGGCAGGAACAGCCCGACGTCGGCGGACCCGACCAGGTACCCGGTGAAGGTGGAGACGGCCAGGGTCAGCCCGGAGGCGAGGGCGAGGGCGGGGCGTGGGCGCCAGCTCTGCTGGAAGGTGGCGATGGCGGCCATGAAGGCCCCGAACGCGGAACTGGCCGCCGCGCCCGGCCCGAGGAGGGCCAGCCCGGCGCCGATGACGACGGCGAGCCCGACGGCCGCCCGGAGGGCGACGAGGGGCTCCAGGCGGGCCCGTTCGACCGTCATGCCCGCGCGCGCGGTGTCCTTCAGCGCGCGGAGCCAGCTCATGGCGTCGAGCGTATCCGTTCGTCACTCTTTTCAGCTTTTATTCAGCGGTTGCCGGACATGTCCCGTTCGCTGGGCAGGTCGGCCCGCATCCTCAAGCCGGAGGCCCGGGCCCTGCGCACCGAGGACACGGTTCAGGGCAGGGAGGGGCGCCGCCCGCCGACGTGGGCGGCGTCGGCGGCGGCCGTGCCGTCCTCCCAGCCCGCGTGGTCGGTGGCGCCTCGCAGCCGGGTGGTCGTGGTCCGGGGGAACATCTCCTCGGCCCGCGCGCCGACCGCCACGTCCCGGGCCACCAGGGCGGGCAGGTAGTCGGGTGCCTCGGTCGCCGTGTGCTCGGCGGTCTCGGCGAGCCGCCGCCCGAGCCGGCTGGCGTAGGCGAGCAGGAAGGACTGCCGGAAGGTCTTGGTCCGCTTGCGTCCGCCGGCCCGCTGGGCGGCCTCGGCCCGGGTCATCGCCGCCGTGCCCTGCACGAGCAGCGAGGTGTACAGCAGCTCGACGGCCTCCAGGTCGCTCTCGAAGCCGACCACCGTCGAGAACTCGAACCCGCTGTTCCACACCGCCCGGCAGCGGTTGGCGGTGGCCACCGCGTCCAGCAGCACCGCCTTGGCCTCCTCGTACGGGGGCTCGACCCCGATCCGGCAGGCGCCGGGCACCTGCGCCGGACCGCCGCCGCGCACCGCGAGCAGCGCCTCGTCCACCGTGTGCCGGGCCATCAGCTCCTGCGCCTTCGCGCTGAGCGCCTCCGCCTCCTCGGGGTAGGTCGTCGCCTCCGCCTTCGCCAGCAGCGCCCGGATCCGGCCGAGCATGCGCGGCTCGATGTGCGCGTGCGCCAGGGCGTCCCCGGCCGGGTCCCCCGGGACCGGTCCGACAGGCTCGACGGACGGCAGCCGGACCAGCAGCCGGTACAGCTCCAGGACGGCGGTGGCCAGGGTGAACCGGTCCTCGCGCTCGCGGCGCGCGAGCCGCTCCGCGTACTCCTCGTCCGCCTCCCACCACACCTCCGCCGCGCCCCACCGCTCGGGGAGCCGCGCGTACCGGCGGGCCTCGGCGGCGATCACGTCACCGGCGATGGCGAGGTGCACGGCGTCCAGGTCCCGCCGCACCAGCCGCAGCACGTCGGCGGGCTGCCAGCCCCGCTCCCAGGCCTGCCGTACGTACGCCTCCCCGCGCGCGAGCAGCTCCCGCCCGACCCCGCCCCACGCCGCGGGGTCGGCGGCGAGGCCGGACGCCCCGATGTCGAGCCCGGCGTCGTCCTGGGCGTAGAGGGCGGCCGCGAAGGCCCGGTCGACGGTATCGGCGTACTGACTCACCCCTTCAGCTTTGCACGGCCCTTTTTTGACGCGTCAGTCGCACGGTGCGGGGCCGGGGCGCCTTACCGGCTTCGCGCCGCTGCGCCGGCCTCCGGCCGTCGGCCCCGGGGCGGGGCCGGTGCGCCTGGCTGAGGCCGGTGCGCAGCCTGCGGGGCCGTTGCCGCTGCGCGGGCTTGGCCCCTCCCCGCCCTTCAACCTCCTCCCCCAGACTCCGTCCGGGGGGACCCCCAGGCCTCAAACGCCGGCGGGGCTGAGGTCGCCGACCCGGGGCGGCACATCCAGCTTTGCCTGGGGCACCTCCCAGCGGTAGCTGGGGGAGGGTCCGGGGGCGGAGCCCCCAGGGGGTGCGGGGGCGGAGCCCCGAGGGGTGCGGGCGCAGCCCGCCCGGCCGGCGCTGCATCCGGCCCCGTACACGCCCGGCCAGGGCACGGGCATTGTCAGACCCCAGTGGGACACTCGCACCCGTGAGCGACCACCCCACCACCCCCTGGGCCCTCGCCGAAACCGCCGGCGGCCAGTGGCACGCCACCCCCCTGCACCCGGCCGGCGCCCGGCCCACCACCACCGCCACCCCCGCCGAGGCGATCCGCTGCGCTCCCCCCGGCACCCGCTGGATCTGGCGGTCCACCGCCGCCGTCTACCCCCGCATCCTCGCCGCCGGCACCCGCGTCGAGCGGTGCTACGACATCGAGGACGCCGAGCTGCTGCTCCTCGCCCACGAGGGCCGGTACGGCGAGCCCCGTTCGGCGGCGGCGGCCTGGGCTCGGCTCAACGACGCGCCCGTCCCCCCGGACCCCCCGCAGCGCGCCGCCGAGCCCGCGCGGGCCGCCGCGCAGGACTCCCTCTTCGACGTCGACCCCGGGGCCACGGCGCCGCTCCCCCTCGACGCCCTGCTCGCCGTCCACGCCGACCAGGCCCGCCGGACCGCCGCCACCGCGCACCCCGACCGGTTGCGCCTGCTCACCGCCTCCGAGTCGGCCGCGTTCCTCATCGCCGCCGAGATGCACCGGGCGGGCCTGCCCTGGCGGGCCGACGTGCACCGCGCCCTGCTGACCGAGCTGCTCGGCGAGCGCTACGCCGGCGGCGGCGAGCCCCGCCGCCTCGCCGAGCTCACCGACGAGATCTCCGCCGCCTTCGGCCGCCGCGTGCGCCCCGACCTGCCCGCCGACGTCATCAAGGCCTTCGCGCAGGCGGGTGTCCGGCTCGGGTCCACCCGCCGCTGGGCGATCCAGGAGATCGACCACCCCGCCGTCGCACCGCTCCTCGCATACAAGAAGCTGTACCGGATCTACACCGCCCACGGCTGGTCCTGGCTCGCGGACTGGGTCCGCGACGGCCGCTTCCGCCCCGAGTTCATCCCGGGCGGCACCCTCACCGGCCGCTGGGTCACCAACGGCGGCGGGGCGCTGCAGATCCCCAAGGTGATCCGCAGGGCGGTCGTCGCCGACCCGGGATGGCGGCTCGTGGTGGCCGACGCCGACCAGATGGAGCCCCGCGTCCTCGCCGCGATCTCCCGCGACCCGGCCTTCATGGAGGTGGCCGGGCGTCCCGAGGACCTCTACACGGCGGTCTCCCGCCAGGGCTTCTCCGGCGACCGGGACAAGGCCAAGCTCGCCGTGCTCGGCGCGGTCTACGGACAGACCTCCGGGGACGGCCTGAAGAACCTGGCCGCGCTGCGCCGCCGCTTCCCCCGCGCCGTCGCGTACGTGGACGACGCTGCCCGCGCGGGCGAGGAGGGGCGGCTCGTGCGGACCTGGCTGGGCCGCACCTGCCCGCCGCCCGTCGGCGCCGCCGAGGCCGACGAGGCGGGCCTCCCCCAGGAGCAGGAGCGCCCCGACGTCGAGGACACGGGCTGGACGCCGGGCTACGCCTCGACGAACACCCGCGCCCGCGGCCGGTTCACCCGCAACTTCGTGGTGCAGGGCAGCGCCGCCGACTGGGCCCTGCTGATGCTGGCGGCGCTGCGGCAGGCCACCGCCGGGATGCGCGCGGAGCTGGTGTTCTTCCAGCACGACGAGGTGATCGTGCACTGTCCGGCCGAGGAGGCGGAGGCCGTCGCCGAGGCGATCCGCGCCGCCGGGGACCGGGCGGGCCGGATCGCCTTCGGGGACACCCCGGTCCGCTTCCCGTTCACCACGGCGGTGGTGGAGTGCTACGCCGACGCCAAGTGAGTCCCGCCCCCCGTCGGCGCCCCCGTCGACGCTCGCGCCGGCGCCCCCGTCAGCGCCCGTAGGCGTCCCTCCAGTGCCGGTTCAGCGCGACCTCCTTCACCTGCTCCACGGTGAGGACGGGCGCGGTACGGCTCGCCGGACCCGTCTGCTTGGGGGCGTTGTACGCGGAGACCGTCACCCGCACCCCGTTGGGGCGCAGGGTGTCCACCGTCCAGCTGACCACGCCGGGGGCGTTCTCGCCGGCGGGGCCCTGCGTGACCTTCGCGTGGACGCCGTCGGGCTGCGCGGTGGCGTCGGCGGGGAAGGCGGTGCCGTCCTTGAGGCGCTGGACGCGGAGTTCGATCAGGGAGCGGCCCTTGCCGTCGTCGAGGACCACGTAGCCGTAGCCGCCGTCGCCGCCCTTGTCCGCGACCGGGATCCCGTACCCGCGCAGGAGGCCTTCCAGGAACCTCTCGGCATCCTCTTCGGGGCCCTTGCGGGAGCTGCTCTCCGAGGGTGCGGGCGGCAGGTCCTCCAGGGCCGGGCGCCACTTGTCCGACAGCACCAGGGCCTTCATCCGGTCCATGGCCAGCGGCGGTTCGGGACGGGTGACGCGGCTCTGCTTGCTCTGGACGGCGTTGTGCTCCTGGGCGTCGAGGAGGTAGCCCTGCGGGGTGGCGAGGGTGGCCCGCCATTCCTTCACCGACTTGCGGGCGTCGTCGTAGTCGTGGGACTGGATCAGCAGCAGCCGGGAGCCGTCGGGGAGCACCTCCTCCTCGCAGGAGTCGAAGGCCACGTCCTTGCGGGCGGGGCAGGTGGTCATCTCCTTGGCCATCGCGCCGGCCGGGTCGGTCCGGGTGAGCAGGATGCCCACGCGGCCCTGGCCCTTGCCGTCGTCGAAGAGTCCCGTCGCCATGGGGCCCTGGTCGTCGGTGCCGCGGCTCTCGGCGGGGGTGAACTGCCCGGCCGGCATCAGCGACTTCAGGATCTCGGTCATCTGCTGTGCGGTGACCGCGCCGGTGCCCGCCCGTTCCTGCGGTCCGCCCGCCGGTGGCCCGGCCGGCCGGCGGCTGGGCAGGGGGGGCGCCGAGGCGACCTGGCCCCTGCCGTCACCCCCGATCAGGCCGCCGGTCCAGGCTCCGGCCGTCCCGACCAGGGCCAGGGCCAGCACGGAGCCCCCGGCGACGGCGGCCCGGCGGCGGGCCACCAGCCGGCGTCCGCGCCGTTCGCCCGCCTCCACCAGGGCCTGCGGGTCCGGCGTGAAGGCGGCGCCCGCGCTCCTGAGGGCTTCGCCGAGCTCGTCTTCAAGGGGCATGGGGGGCATGGGGGGCATGCGGAACCAGACCTTCCACTTGGTTGGCGGGGAGGGGGACAGGGTGGAGGGGAGGACGGCGCCGGGGCCTCACCGGCCCGCGAACTCGGCGAGACTGCCGCCCAGCTGCTCCCTGAGCCGGGACAGCGCCCGGGAGGTGCGGGTCCGTACGGCCGCCGAGGTGGCCTTCATCGCCTCAGCGGTCTCCTCGACGCTGCGGTCCTCCCAGTACCGCAGCACCAGTACGGCCCGGTCCTTGGGCGCCAGCCGCCCCAGCGCCTCCAGCAGCGTCAGCCGCAGCGCCGGATCGGCACCGCCGGCCGCCGGCTGCGCGCCGTCGGCCCCGGGGTACTCCCCGAAGGGGCGCTCCCCCGCCGAGCGGCGGCGCTGGTGCGTCAGGAAGACCCGGACCAGCACCGTCTGCGCGTACGCGGCCGGATTCTCGATGCGCGAGATCCGGCCCCAGAGCAGGTACATCCGCCCCAGGGTCTCCTGTACCAGGTCCTCGGCGAGGTGGGTGTCCCCGCTGGCCAGCAGACAGGCCGACCGGTACAGATGACCCGACCGGCCCGCCGCGAACTCGCGGAACCCGTCTCTGCGACCCTGCCGCATGCACTCCCCCTCGCGTCCGTCTCACCCCATCGACGCGACGGCCCCCGGGAAATGTTTCAGCCGAGGTCGTGGAAGTACACGTGGAACTCCTCGCGCACGAAACCCTCGGACTCGTACAGCCCCTGCGCGACGTGGTTGTCGTACGCGGTCTCCAGCTGGACCCCCGCCACCCCGGCCTCCCGCGCCCGGCGCAGCACCTCGCCCAGCAGCGCCCGGCCCGCGCCGGTACGGCGGCCGGCCGGGGCCACGTACAGGTCGTTGAGGATCCACGCCGTGCGCAGGGTGAGGGAGGAGAACGCCTGGTAGACCTGCGCGAACCCGACCGTGCCGGGGATCCCGGGCGCGTCGGCGAGCAGCACCAGCGACTCCCCCTTGGCGATGCGCTCCGCGAGGAACGCCCGGGGGGCGTCCGCGTCCTGGACGGTGACCTCGTAGAAGTCGAGGTAGCCGCGGAAGAGTTCCGCGGCCGTGTCCAGGTCCGCCTCCCCCGCCACGCGGAGCACGACGCCGGAGCCCTCGTCCGTGACCGTGCCGTCCGTCCCGCCCGTGCCGCCGCCCTGGGTTCCCGCCTGACCGAACATGCGTTTCTCCTTGATCTACTCGCGCGATGCGGTCCATTGTGCGGGTGCGCGGGGTGGCGATCCTCGTGATCGCCTCGCCGAACAGGGGCGGGGCGGGACGGGACGGACCGGGAGACCGGGCGGCCTGATCAGGTGGTGGTCGGTGCGACGGTGACCTCGGCCGTGAAGGCGGCCTCCCCCTCCTGGACGGCGTCGACCCGCAGGGTCCCCGGGGCCGATCCGGGGGACGTACCGGGCTGGGCCTCGATCCGGCAGGGCGAGTCGAACTCGACGTAGCGGTGGAAGGTGACGTCCATCGACGTCGGCAGCACCGGTCCCGCCGAAGGGCGCACGGCGTGGGCGGCCTGGCGGGCGGCCTCCAGCAGGACCATGCCGGGGACGTGGTCGACGGGGTGGTCGAAGAGGACGGGGTGGGCGGTGTCCACCCGCAGGGGCCAGCGGCCCGGGCCTTCCTCGCGGCCGAGCACGACGTCGCGCACGTTGTCGCGGCCCACCAGGGACGGGGCGAGGGGCGCGACCGGAGCGGGCACGGCGGCGAACACCCGCCTGACGTCGGCGCGTTCCGCGCGGACGCGCCGGTAGACCGCGGGCGCGATGCAGCCGAAGCGGGTGTCGGCCACGGCGATCTGCATGCCTTCGCGGAAGACGGCGATGTCGAGGGAGACGGCGGCGGGGATGCCCCGGCGGAGGGTGAACTCCGTGCACCTGACCCGCAGTTCCAGCTCGGCCGGCGTCCAGCCGACGTGGAGGGCGTGCGGGTTGAGCGCGTAGCTGAACCGCGACCAGCTCAGCTGGTGGCCGAGCGGGGTCCCGTACGCGGTGTGCAGCAGCAGCGGAAAGGTCTGGCGCACGGTCTCGCAGAGCATCAGCGGATCGTGCAGCCCCGCGGTGGCGGTGTAGAAGCTGTGGCTGCGCGGCCACTGGGCGGTGATGGTGAAGTCGTGGGAGCCGGTGCGCTGCCAGCCGGTGAGGAAGACCTCGGAATGGGCGGCGCGGTGGACGTATTCCCTGGGCACGGTGGTGGTCAGGGCCGGCGCGCCGGCGGATATCGGCCCATGGGCGGTGACGAGCATGTTCCCCCTTGCGTGCACTTTCGTGCGTGTGCGGCCCCCGCGCTGACGGTCGACGGCGGCCACTCCGTAAAATAGAGAATGTTCGTTTTGTTTGTCGAGTGGCTGGTGGTGTGATCCATGGCGGGGTTGAAGCAGGACCGTGCGTTGAGGACGCGGGAGGCGATCCTGCGCGCCGCAGCCGAGACGTTCGACGAACTCGGCTTCCACGGCGCGAGCATCAGCATGATCATGGGGCGGGCCGGGGTCACCCAGGGCGGCATGTACTTCCACTTCGCGTCGAAGGTGGAGCTCGCCCGGGCCGTCATGCTCGCCCAGGGGGACTACGTGCAGCTCCCGCCGGGTGAGGACGGGCTGCAGCGGCTGATCGACATCACCTTCCACGTGGGCCGGGAGCTCCAGCAGAACGTCCTGTTCCGGGCCGGTGTGCGTCTCGCCGTCGAGCAGGGCGAGTTCGGGCTCCAGGACGACACGGCGTACCAGCAGTGGGTGGAGCAGTTCCACGGCCTGCTCGTCGTGGCGCGGGAGCGGGGCGAGCTGCTGCCCGGCGTGGACGAGCGGGAGTTCGCGCAGGTCCTGGTCGGCGCGTACAGCGGTACGCAGCTGTTCTCGCAGATCGCGACGGGGCGCGTGGACCTCCTGGAGCGGGTCGCCGCGCTGTGGAAGTACTTCCTGCCGTGCGTCGCCACGCCCCAGACGCTGGCGCAGCTGCGCGCCACCCCCCGGTGAGCCCGCTGCGGGTGGTACTCACCGGCGCGACGGGGTTCATCGGGGCCGCGGTGCTCCGGGAGATCGGCCGCCGGCCGGACGTGTCCGTCCGGGCCGTCGGGCGGCGGCCGCCGCGTACGGGCGCGGCCGGCGCGGCCGGGTGGGTCCGGGCGGACCTCTCGCGGCCGGGATCGGTGGCCGGTGTGTGCGAGGGCGCGGACGTGCTGCTGCACCTGGCCGGCGTGGTCGGCCCGGACGAGGCCCTGTGCGAGGCGGTCAACGTACGCGGCACCGCCGCCCTGATGGCCGAGGCCGGCCGGGCCGGGACCGGCCGGGTGGTCCACCTGTCCACGGCCGCGGTGTACGGGCCCGGGCCGCACCGGGGCGCCGCCGTCGGCGAGCTGGAGCCGGCTCCCGTGTCGGCCACCAGCCGGACCCGGCTGGCCGGGGAGGCGTACGCCCTGGCCGCGGGCGCCACCGTGCTGCGGCCGGGGCTGGTGCTGGGCGCCGGGGACCGGTGGGTGGTGCCGGCCCTCGCCGAACTCGTGGACCGGGTGCCGGGGCGGTGGGACGGTGGCCGGGGCCTGCTCTCCGCGGTCGACGTCACCGACCTGGCCCGGCTCGTCACCGCCCTCGCCCTCCTCCCCGGGGACGGCGCGACGGGCGGGCGGGTGTTCCACGCCGGACATCCCGTTCCGGTACGCACCGGCGACGTGCTGGCGGAGCTCGCGGAGCTGGGGGTGCTGCCGCGCGTGGCCGCCGACCTGGCGTGGGAGGACTGCCTGAGCCTGCTGCGGGCCGCGCCGGGAGCCGTGAGCGAGCGGCAGTTCTCCCTGCTGGCGCGGGACCACTGGTACCGCAGCGACGAGGTCTGGAGCCTGGCCGGCTGCCCGCCGGGCCCGGGCCCGGTCGCCCGCCTGGCGGCGGCGGCCTCCTGGTACCGGGAAGCCGTGGGCCGGTCCGGGGCGGCGGCTTAGGGCCTGTCCGGTGGATCAGGGCCGGACCGGTCCTAGGACGCGTCCGGGCCTATGCCCTCCAGGACGAGGAGCCAGACGCCCTCCAGCTGCTCCATCGCGTCGCCCGGGCCGTCCGGGTACGCGCCGCGCAGCGTGGCCTCGGCCCCCCAGATCAGGTGCGCGACGAGCGCCGTGACGCTCGCCGGGTCGGCGGGGGCGTGCAGTTCGCCCTGCTCGTGGGCCTCTTGGGCCAGCCCCGCCACGACGGGGTGCCACAGGGAGGTCCAGTCCTCGATGTCGGGCAGCTCCCGGGCCAGGTGGGCGGTCGCGCGCACGGTGACGTCGTCCCGCAGCAGCCGGGCGAGCTCCAGCATCAGGCTCCCGAGGTCGTCGAGGGCCTTCCCGCGGCGGCGGCCGGCGGCCTCGTCGAGCGCCGACCGGACCGCCGAGCACCCCTCCTCGGCGACGGCTTCGGCGAGTTCGGCCTTGCTGTCGAAGTGGAAGGTGACGGCGCCCATGGAAATGCCCGCGGTCTGGCTGATGGCCTTCAGCGACGTGCCGCCGTATCCGGCGCGGTAGAACTCCGAGGCGGCCGCCCGCACCGCGGTGTTGCGCGTCCGGACCGCTCTCTCCTGCTTCACCATGCTCTCTCCGATGTCGCCACACCCGGATGAGTCGCGCGTGGATGTCGTGCGTGGATGTCGTGCGCCGGGCGGGCACCGCCTGCGGCGCCCGCGGTGGCCAGCCTGCGAAACGACATGCCCCTCCGGCAAGGCCTAGTTGCCAAAAACGCGCCGGTTTCCGGGCACATTTCGAACCGCGAGACGCCTGACGCGGCGTCAGCGGGCGCCGGTCGGGGCGACTTGCCGAAGTAGTGCACCAGCGTGGATCGGCCCTGGAAAAAAACAGAACGTTCGCTATTGTTTTTGCATGATCTCAGTGTTCGCCGAGGCCACCTTCGGCAGCCTCCGCCGGACCGACCAGCGCCGATGGGCCGAGGTGTACCTGCGCGGGCTGCTCGGCACGTCCGGCAAGAAGACGGTGCGGCGGCTCGCCGCCGCGGTATCGGACCGGGAGACGGCCTTCCAGTCGCTGCACCAGTTCGTCAACGCCAGTCCGTGGGACTGGGAACCGGTCCGCCGGGAGCTGACGCGGTGGGCGGAGGAGCACACCGCTCCCCGCGCCTGGGTGCTCGACGACGTGGTCCTGCGCAAGCGCGGCGACCACTCGTGCGGGGTGCACCGCCGCTTCAGCCCGGTCGACGGACGCTCCGTCAACGGCCAGGTCGGCACCGGCCTGTTCCTGACCGGGGACCACGGGGCGATACCGGTCGACTGGACGCTGTACCTGCCCGAGTGCTGGACCGGGGACCCCGCCCGCAGGCGCCGCGTCCGCATCCCGGACGGCCTCGGCCACCGCTCCGCCGAGGAGCAGGCGCTCGGCCTCGTGGACGCGCTGGCCGCGCACACCAGGCTGCCCGCCGTACCGGTCGTGGCCGACGCCTCCTCCCGCCCCGGCGCGGAGGCGTTCGTCCGCGGGCTCGCCCACCGCGGCCACGACTTCGTGGTGGCGGTCCCCGGGCACCTGCCCCTCGCACGCACCGCGACGGCGCTGCCGGGGCCGCTGCGCGCGGACCAGGGGCAGGCCGCGTACCGCGCCTTCACGACCCGCGCCCGCGCCGGGCGGTCGGCGGAGCGGACCTGGATCACCAACATGCCGCACGGCCGGACCGAGGAACTGCTCGCGCTGACCCGGACCCTGAGACTCGCGCGGGAGGCCGTGCGCCACATGGAGAGCGATCTCGGGCTCGGCGACTTCGAGGGCCGGTCGTTCCCGGGCTGGCACCACCACATGACGCTCGTCTCGGCCGCCTACGCGTACAGCCGGCGGCCCCGGGCGGAGCTCCCCCACCACCACCTCGCCGCCCTGCCGGCGGCGGCGTAGACCGACCACCACACACCCCTTCCGAAAGAGAAACCCATGGATTCCGCCACCACTTACGACGCCCTGGCCGATGTCTACGACCTGATGTACCCGCCCGCCTCTCCGGACATATCGGACGCCGTCAGCTTCATAGCCGACCTGGCCCCGGAGGCCGGCCGCGTCCTCGAACTCGGCGTGGGCAACGGCCGGATCGCGATCCCGCTCGCGGAGCGCGGGCTGACGGTGCACGGCATCGACGGTTCCGAGCAGATGCTGGAGAAGCTCGCGGCACGGGACCCCGAGGGGAAGGTCACCACCACGGCCGCGGACTTCACCACCGGCGGCACCGGCGAACAGTTCGACGTGGTGTTCATCGCCCTCAACACCTTCTTCGCCCCGACGACGGCCGAGGCCCAGGTCCAGTGCATGCAGCGGATGCGCGAGCAGCTGGCGCCCGGCGGCCGCGTGGTCATCGAGGCGTTCGAACCGCGCGCCTTCCACCAGCAGGAGGGCGAGAAGACCAGCACCCGGTACCTCTCCCCCACCTCGGTGATGGTCGACAGCACCCACGTCATGCGCGACCGGCAGCTGATCCTCGTCATCCACACCGTCATCGACGGCGGGGTGCCGCGCCCGACCCAGGAAGTCATCCGCTACGCCTGGCCCACCGAGATCGACCTCATGGCGCGCCTCGCCGGCCTGCGGCTGGTGGAGCGCCACGGCGGGTGGCGGGGAGAGGCCTTCGACGTGAACAGCCACCGGCACGTCTCCGTGTACGAGGCCTTCGAAGACCCGAAGTAGGCAGCGCACATGAAGGCGACCCGGAAGGCGACCCGGAAGGCAGCCCGCGAGGCGGCTCCGAAGACGACCGCGCACGGCGGCCTGCTGCGGCTGACCGACGTCAGCCGCAGCTACGGGGACCGCAGCGTACTGCGCGCGGTCACCATGGCGCTGGCGCCGGCGGAGTGCACCGTACTGGTGGGGGACAACGGATCGGGGAAGTCGACCCTCCTGCGGCTGGCGTGCGGCCGCGAGCAGCCCACGTCGGGCGAAGTCCTCTTCGACGGCGAGCCCCTGCACGAGGACTCGCCCCGCACCCGCGCCCGGGTGGCGACCGTGATGGAAGCCGGCTCGGCCTATCCGGACCTGACGGTGCGCGAGCACCTGATGCTGGTCGCCGTCGGGCACGGACTCGGCCGCCGCGCCGGCGAGGCCGTCGATCGGGTACTGGCCGGCCACCGGCTGGCCGACCACGCCGGGTCACGGCCGTCGGCGCTCTCGTCGGGCCAGACGCAGTCCCTGCTCCTGGCATCGGCCTTCGTACGGCCGCACGACCTGCTGGTGCTGGACGAGCCCGAACAGCGGCTGGACGCCCGGGCACGCGTGGAACTGGCGGAGCGGCTCTCGGCCCACAAGAGGCGGGGGGCGGCGATCCTGCTCGCCACCCATGACGCCGAGCTGGCCGCGGCCGTGGCCGACCACGTGCTCACCCTGGAGGACGGGCGGGCCACCGTGGCCCCGGTCAGGGGGCACCGGTGATGTCCGACCGCACCCGCACCCGCGCCCGGACCGGTGCCGGCGCCAACACCGGCACCGGCACCGGCTCCGGCACCGGCACCGGCACCGGCACCGACCTGCGCCGGCGCACGGACGAGACGCTGGCGTTCCTTCGCGAGGCCCGCGCCTCGACGCGCCGGAGCAAGCGCAGGAGCAACGCCTTCGTGCTGTACTGCGTCGCCCTGGGGACGGCCTTCTGGGGGATCCCGCTCCTCATCGCCGCCGCCGGGGCCGGGCGGCGGGGGGAGTGGCACGGCAGCACCTCGGACCACCTGCTGGCGGGCCTGCCCGTCGCCGTGCCGGCCCTGCTGGCGCTGGTGCTGGTCCAGGCCGCCCGCGGCGCCGTCTGGCGGGGCCCGGTGCTCGTGGACCTGCCGACCGTCTCGTGGCTGCTGCCCCTGCCCGTCCTGCGCGGGCCGCTCCTGCTGCCCCGCTTCCACGCGGCCGCCCTCCGCGCGGCCGCGATGGGCCTGGCCGGCGGCGGGGTGCTGGGCTACCTGCTCTCGATAGCGGGCTCCGCCGCCTGGCTGCCGCTGACCGCGGCGGGCGCGTGGGCCGGCGCCGCGACGGCACTGACGGCGGTGGCCGCCGGGCTCCTCGTCGAACGCCACGACCGCGCGGTCGCCCGTAACGCCGTCCGGTTCCAGGGGATCACCTGGACGCTGGCGGCGGGCTCGGCCGCGCTCTGCGCGTACGCGGTACTGCGCGGCCCGGGCGGCACCCCCGGCACGCTGGCGCTGTGGTCCGGCCCCTGGGGGTGGGCCGCCCAGCCGCTCGTCACCGCGGCCGGACACCACACCCCGGGCTGGATCGTCGGGACGGCCCTGTCCGCGGCGTTCACGCTCGCCGCGCTGCTGTTCGCCCGGCGCGAGACCCCGGACGTCCCCGAGGAGGCCCTCCGCGGCCGCGCCACCGTCGCGTCCCGGGTCTCCGCGTCGGTGTACTCCCTCGACCTGCGCCAGGCCCGTTCCGCCGCCCGCGGCACGCGGGGGCAGCGGGCCAGGCCCCTGCTGCGGCTGCCCGTACCCCGCAGCGCGTGGCTGATCGTGCCCTGGCGCGACGCCACCGGACTGCTGCGGGCCCCGGGACGCCTGCTGTGGGCGGCCCTGTGGGGCACCGCGGCACTCGCCCTCGCCGCCGCCGCCCACCACGCCCGGTCGGACGGGCAGGCCGCCCTGTGCGCGGCCGCCCTCGTCGCCGAGTACCTGGCGGCGGCGCAGCTGACGGAACCGGCCCGCGTCGACAGCGACGACGCCCGCCGCTCCGCCAGCCTCCCCTACGAGTTCAGGGCCCTCGCGCTGCGCCACGCATGGGTCCCGTGCGCCCTGCTGCTCGGCTGGCTCGGCGCGGGCAACGCCACGGCCTGGCTCACCGGCCGGTGGACGCCGGGCGGTGCGGTGCTCCTGGCGGCGGTGCCCGCCATGGTGGCCGCCGCACTCGTCAGCTCGTACCGCGGGACGGTCCCCACCCGCCTGCTGGTCGGCGCGGAGACCCCCATGGGCAACACCGCCGCGCTCCAGACGGGGCTCTGGTACGCGCGCGGCCCGCTGGCCGCGCTCGTGCTGTCCGCCCCGGTGCTGGTCACCGCCGAACGCGCCCACGGGTTCGGCGCGGGCCACATCGGCTGGCTGCTCCTGGTGGGCGCGGCGGGCATGTGGTGGGCGCGGCACACGGCCCACCGGCTGCACGGCGCACTGCCCGGGCGGCCCCCACGACACGCGGGCAGAAGACTGCGCGCCTACCTCATCACAAGGCTGAAATGACCGACGATCTCGCCACATCACCCGCCGTGCAGGGCCTCCTGGAACGGCTCGGGCTCGGGCTGCTGGATCCGCCGCAGGGCGACTCACCCAGCGGCCGCAACCGGAACGCGGCCGGCCGGACCAGCACCGGACACGCCGTCTTCGTCAAGCAGCTGGACGCGCGGCAGCCGGACGCGGCGCGCCGCTTCCGCCGGCAACTCGCCTACGAGGAAGCGGCCGCGGCCGGCCGCGGGCCACTGGCCTCGCCGGAGTGCCTGGGCTGGGACGCCGAGGAGCTGCTGGTCGTCTTCGAGTGGCTCGAAGGCGCCCGTTCCGGCTCCGATCTGGCGACCGCCGAGGAGTTCGACGACGAACTCGCCCGCCGCGCCGGGGAGATGATCGGCGCGCTGCACTGCCTCCCGCCGGACGCCCTGCCCGCACGGGGTACCGGGACGGCGGAGCCGGACCCGATCCTGCTCCCCCCGCTGGAGTTCTTCGAAGCGCTCCCGCTGGCGTACCACACCCAGGCGAGCGGGGCCTCGCTGGAGGCCTGGGGGATGCTGCAGCGCGACACCGAACTCGCTCTCGCGCTGCGCAGGCTGCGTGCCGAGGAGGCGGCCGCGCCGGCCGCCTTCGTCCACGGCGACCTGCGTCTCGACCAGTTCCTGCTGCACGGCGGACGGCTCCGCCTCTGCGACTGGGAGGAGTTCCGCAGGGCGGATCCCGCCCGGGACGTCGGCGCCTTCGTCGGCGAATGGCTGCACCGCGCCGTGCTGGACATCCCGGAGCGGGACGCGGAGCTGAGCGGCCCGAGTCCGCGGCTCTCCCATCAGGACGTCGTCGAACGGGGCGTGGCCGAGCTGAACAGGCTGCGGACGCGCAACGTCGCCTTCTGGGAGGGCTACCGGGCGGCCACCGCGGCCGCCCCGGCCGCGGTGGCCGCCGCGGTGACCGACCCCGGCCTGCCCGTCAGGGCCACGGCCTTCGCCGGCTGGCACCTCATCGACCGGATGTTCGCCTCCGCCGAGCAGCGTCCGCGGCTCACCGCCATCGACCGGGCGGCGGCGGGCATCGGCCGCTCCGCCGTGCTGCATCCCGAGAAGTTCACCACCGTCCTCGGCCTGGAGGCTTGAGATGGACGCCTTCCCCTACCTCGCGGAACTCCTGTCGGACGTGCGCGTGCACCCCGGGACCCGCAGCGCCCGCGTGGGCGAGCGCGACATCACGGCGGACACGCCCGGCCGGCTCCGGCAGAAGCTGATCACCGCTCTCTACGAGACCTTCCACGTGGGCCACGCCTTCGCCGAGGAGCGGCCCCGGACCTACCGGGACCCGCTGTTCGAGGAACGGCTGGGCGGGGCCACCCCGCACGACACGACGATGGCCGCCGCCCGGCTCGACGGCGACGGCCTGGTGCTGGTCGACGGCGTACGCGTACGCGTGCCCGGGCCGGACGTCGTGGGGACGAGGGTGCGGATGCCGGCCCGGCGCCCCGGCCTCTCCCCGGGCTTCTTCCTCGTCGACGGCTCCCGGGGGCATTCGTCCCGGCGCCCGCTGCTGCGGGTGTACGTACACCTGCGCTCCCCGGAGGAGGCCGTACGGACCTGGGGGGAGGTGCTGCGCGCGCTGGAGCGCGACGGGGTGCCCTACCGGGCCAAGGTGACGTCGTCCCGCCGCCTGTTCCCGCGCCGGGACGGCCTGGTGGTCTACCTGGGCGAGGACGCCTGGCACGGCGCCTCGGTGGTGGCGGACGCGGTACCGCGTCCCGACGCGCCCCACCTCACCGCGGCCACCTCTTCCTTCGCCAGGAACCTGGCTCCCGGCATCGCCATCGCCTGGGAGCCCGAGGACACGCGGCCGGGGATGCGGGGGATGAGTTTCGGGCAGCATCGCGCCGCCGCCGTCGCGGACGCGCTGCTGGAGCACGCCGAAGGGGCCGGCCGGACGCTGGACGACTGCCTGCGCGAGCAGCTGACCGCCGCGAATATCGACCACGAGGCGCTCTACCGGAATGCGGATTCACCCCGACTTCCCTAAGTCGCGCCATTCTCGCGCGGAATCCCGCTCAACTTTCCTAAGTAGCATCCGAACCCCGTGACGCGGCCCACAGGTTGATCACCGGAGCTCCGGAAGATGATCTACTGAGAAACGTCAGAACGGCGGGGCCCCGAGCGGGAAACCGCCCATCGAATTCTTTTATCAAGGGGGAATCCACATGGACTCCATGGAACTCATCGCCGGTTACGCCGCCTACACCACGCCGGAGGAGCTCGCCGCTTCCGAGGCCACCGACGCGCCGGCCATCACCACCACGGTGACCTCGTCGGAGATCTGCATCACGATCACCGTCGGCTGGGGCTGCTGACCTTCAGCGCCGATCCGCCAGTGGCCCGGGCCCGTCCGTCGGACGTCGCCCGGGCCTCGGCCACAACAGGGAGTCGCCACGTCATGCCGGAGGATTTCGAGTCCCCCTCCCGCTTCACGCTGCCCAACGGCCTGCGCGTCGTGCTGTGCCGACGGGGCACGGCCCCGCTGGCGGCGGTCTGCGTGCACTACGACGTGGGGTTCCGGTCCGAGCCGGAAGGGCGCAGCGGTTTCGCCCACCTCTTCGAACACCTGATGTTCCAGGGCAGCGAGAACGTCGGACGTTCCGAGCACTTCACGATCGTGCAGGGATCGGGCGGAACGGCCAACGGATCCACCCGCCAGGACTACACCGAGTACTACCAGATCGCTCCCGCGTCGGCCCTCGAAAGACTGCTGTTCCTCGAGGCGGACCGAATGCGGACGCTGCGGCTCACCCAGAATTCCCTTGACACCCAGCTGGCGGTGGTCAAGGAGGAAATAAAGCTGAACGTCCACGACCGCCCTTATGGCGGATTCCCCTGGACGAACCTCCCTTCGGTGCTCTACCGGAAATTCTCCAACGCGCACAACGGCTACGGCGATTTCATCGATCTCGACCGCGCCACGCTGGAGGAATGCGCCGCCTTCTTCGACGGCTACTACACGCCGTCGAACGCCGTGCTCACGGTCGTCGGCGACATCGATCCGGCACGGACCCTGGAGTGGGTCACCAGGCACTTCGGCGACATCACGGCACGGCCGGCGGCGGCCCCTCAGGACCTGTCGGAACCCTGGCCGTCCGAACCCGCGACCGGCGACCACACCGACCGGCGCGCCCCCCTGCCCGCCACGGCCGTCGGCTACCGCCTGCCCGACCCGGCCGCCGAACGCGAGCGCTACCTCGGCCACATCGCCCTGGCCGCGATCCTCGGCGGCCCCTCCGGACGCCTGCGGCAGCGGGCCCTCGCCCGGGGCGTCAGCCTCACGACCGCCACCGCCCAGTGCGGTTTCTTCGGCCCCTTCGACGCCCGGGACCCCGACACCTTCGTCGTGACGGCCCGGCACCCCTCGACAGAGCACCGCGAGGTCACCGGCGCGATCGCGGCGGCGCTGGAGGACCTCGCCGGACCGGGGCCCGCCGACGCCGAAGTGGCCGCCGCGATCAGCGGGACCGCCGCCGGGTGGCACCGCAAGCACGACAACCTCCTCGCCTTCGCGAGGGCCGTCGGGGCCTCGGCCCTGCTCCACGACGAGCCGTCGCTGCCGATGGACCTCCCCGGACACCTGGAGGCCCTCGGGCCCGGCCCGGTACGCGACGCGGCCGCGAGCCTGGCCGGCAGCAGGCCCGCCGCACTCCTGGTCCACACGCGCGACGCCGGAGGAACACGGTGACGAGGCCCCTGCCCCCGCTCCATCCCGAGAAGCCCCTCGCCCTTCCCCGCGTGGTCGAACGGCACCTGGCCACCGGCCTGCGGATCTTCGCGGTGCCCAGGAAGGGCGCTCCGCTGGTCGAAGTCCGCGTCCTCGTCCCGCTGTCGGCCGGCGACCCCCTGCGGTCGGTGGCGGCCGAGCTGCTCACGACGACGGCCTTCACCGGGTCCGTACGGCTGGACGGCCGCGACGTCCCCTGGGACTCCGCATTCACCACCGGCCGGCCACAGGCGCAGCGCATGGCGGAGTGGCTGACGGTCGTCGGACACGTGCCCGCCGCCGGGCTCGGCCGGATGCTCGCCATGGTCGCCTCCTGGCTGACCGCGCCCGACGTCCCCGAGGACCGCCTCGCCCAGGAACGCGAGCGGCTGTCCCAGGCCCTGGCGATCCTCGACGCCCAGCCCCAGCGCATCGCCCTGCGCGAGCTCAACCGGGCCCGGTACGGCGACCTGCCGGTGTTCGGCGCGTGGCCGCCGGCCGCCACCGTGGCGGCCCTCACCGCGGACGACGTGCGCGAGACGCACCGCACGTGCCTCTCGCTCCGCGAGGCCCGCGTGATCGTCGTCGGGGACATCGACGCCGACGCCACGGCCGACACGGTGGCGGCGGCCTTCTCCGGCATGCCCTCCGGCGCCGCGGCACCGCCCGTACCCGGGCCGGCGCCGGCCCGCCGCATGCGGCTGGTCCCGCGCCCCGGGGCCGCCCAGTCCCACGTGGCGCTGTCCTGCCGCTCCGTGCCCTTCGGCCACCCCCAGTACCCGGCGCTCGCCGTGGCCAACGCGGTGTTCGCCGGGTACTTCTCCTCCCGGCTGGTGGCGAACATCCGCGAGCGGCGGGGCCTGGCGTACCACGCCCTGTCGCGCTTCGACCGCACCCTCGGCTCCCCTTCCACGGTGACCGACGTGGTCTGCGGGACGCCGTCGACCGGGCTGGTGGTGTCCGAGATCCTCGCCGAGCTGACGAACCTGCTGGAGAGCCCGCCGACGCCACGGGAGATCGACGGGGCCCGCACCTACCTCAGGGGCTCCCTGCTGACCGCCACCGCCTCCCAGTCGGACCTGGCCAACCTCCTCGCCTCGCTGTGCTGCTGGGACGTGGGCACCGACTGGATCCAGGAGTATCCACGGCAACTCCTGGAGGTCACCGCGGACGAGGTCGCCGCGGCCTGCCGGGACTTCTTCGGCCCCGGCCCGGAGGCGGGCGTCGTCCTCGGCGACCCGGAGGCAGCGGGGCCGTCCCTGGCCCGGTTCGGATTCGAGGCAGCAGGAGATCAGACGTGACCGAGGAAATCCCCACCGGCGGCGTGCCCGTCCCGGAGTTCACCGCCGAACGGCTGCTCGTCGTCGCGACGGGTGCCGTCCACGCGGCCCATCTCCCCACCTGGGCGGGCTGGCTCCGGCTGGCCTACCCGCGCCTGGAGACCCGTATCGTCGTCACCCGCAGCGCCGAACGCTTCGTCAGCCGGGCCGCGCTGGCCGCCCTCGGCGGTGGCGAAGTACTGCTCGACGTCTGGCCGGAGGAGGCCACGAACACCGCCCGGCACGTCGAACTCGCCCAGTGGGCGGACTCGGCGATCGTCTATCCGGCCACCATGAACTTCATCGCCCGCTTCGCCACCGGCATGGCGGACACCCCGGCCATGCTCGCCCTGCAGTGCACCCGCGCCCCGATAGCGGTGGCCCCGGCACTCCCTCCGGGCGGGCAGGAGAACGTCACCCTGCGACACCACCTGGAGTCCCTCGGAGCCCGCCCGAACGTGGTGGTCGTCCCCACCACCCCCGGCCGCAGCATCACCACCGGACGCGACGACGCCGCCGTGCCGCCGCCGCTGCCCGTGGTGATCGGCGCACTGGCGCGGAAGCGGGCGGACCATGCTGGTTGAGGAATACGGCACCCGGCAGCTGCGCACCCGGATCTTCACCACCCCGGACGCCCGCTACCTCTGGCACCGGACACACCTGCCGGTGCCGGGCACGGCGCGGACCCGGACCACCCACCGCCTCCACTCCTCGGCGAACGTGGCGGCGGCCACGTTCGACTGGGACACGGACACCGAGACGGAAACGGCCGCCTACACCGCTCCCGGCGCCAAGTCCCTGGCCCGCACCGTCTGGCCGCCCGCCCCCGCGCCCTTCCCCCTGGGCCCGGTCGTGGAAGCCGTCGCCCACGCCCTCCGCGACCTCAACGAACGCCCCGTCCCCCCGGGCGCCACAGGACCGCCGCCCGCCCTCGACCGCCTCGCCCGGTGGCTCCGTACCGGCACCGGTCCGGAAGGCGCGGTCCGGCTCCACCGCCTCTGTACGGACCGCCTGGGACCCACCCGGCTGAACACCCTCGTCGAGTGGTGCCACGGCGCTTCCCCGGGCGGCACGGAAGACGTACTGCTCCACGGCGAACCGTCCCTGGGCCTCACGGTCCCCGCCCCGGACGGCCGCCACACGGTCCTGCTCACCGGCGAGACCCTGTCCCGCGGAAGACCCGAACACGACGCGGGCTGGCTCCTGGGCGAACTCGCGGAAATGGCGGACGTGGCCGCCCGCAACCTCCCGGACGCATCGGCGGCAACGCCCTTCCGCCTCATGTCCGAAGCCTTCCTCACCGCCCGCGGCCCCGCCCTGGACGACACCCTCCTGTGCCGCAGCGCCACCCTGCGCCGCACGGCACACCTCGTGGACTTCGCCGGCAACGTCGGCTGGAGCGAGGGCATCACGGCCTACACCGACATCCTGGCCGCCCTGACCGACAACCCCCACTCCGTACTCGCCCCCCTCACCCCGCCGGCCCCGGACGGACCGGAACAGGGGCCCAATACCTGAGACGAACTGTTCCAACGCCCTGCAGGTCGATGCATACTCGTCGCCCTGGCCGTCGGCACTGCCCGCCGCGCGGCCTGCTGGAGCGCTGCTTGGGGGGGATGTGGTCTCTGGGGACAGTCGGCTGGTGAGGGTCGCCGTGCTCGGCAGCCGGACTTCGGACCAGCCCGTGATCTTGCCGCCGGTGCACGACGACGCTCTGCGGCTCAAGAGGCTCCACGGCTCCAACGCCTTCTGGTGCGGGACTCTCATCGGTGGGTGCGGTGGCATCCTCACCGCACGGATATGCCACGGCAGGGTCAGCCACTTCGCGCACCGGCCAGGGGAGGTGTGCAGGCGGCGCCGGACCGACGAGGACAGCGCCGATCCCTTGTACCTCCACCGGGAGGTACGCCGCTGGCTGGACAAGTGCGGGCTGGATCACCGGCTGGAACTGCGCAGGCAGACCAATGAGGACTGGACGTACCTGGACGCCTTCCTGCCGGCGCCGGGGCTCAGTCTGCGCTTCTACTGCCCGTACGACAACGGGATCCTGCCGCGTTCGGAAGTGGAATTCGCGCTGAGCGGGAGCTACGACGACGTACTGCTGGGAGAGCACACCCGCGTGTCCCGGCAACTCTTCGGCAAGCGGGGGTACCTGCTGCGGCTGAGGATGGTGAGTGCCCGGCGCGAGGGCCTCTGGCACCGGCGCGTCCAGATCGGCACCGAGCTTCCCGGGCGCGGTGTCGAGTGGCGGCCTCTCGACGAGTGCTGGATCACAGCGTCCGGCCTGATGACACCGCTGGCGGCTCGGTCAGGTCCGCGAGGACGGACCGTCGAACGGTACCGGCAGCCGGCTCCGGTCCGCGCCGGCCAGCAGGCGGTGACGGCAGGGGAACCGCAACGCCGCGGCGGGACCGCAGGTCCCATCACGCCATGGCAGGAAGCCGTGTTCACACTCCGGGACTTCCTGCTGCTCTGCGCCGCACACGGTGAAACCACGACGTGGGCCGACCTGGGGGCAATTGCCGGTCTCGACCTCGGCACCTTCGACAACTCCCGCTGCAAGATCCTGCTCAGCAGCGTGGACGCCGCGACACCCCTGGCGGAGCCGCCCCTCACGATCCTTGTCCGTGGAGACAACGGCCGGCCTCTCCCCTACCTCGACGAAGTCGTGACATCGCTTGGCCGAATCGTTCCTTCTGGACGCACCCGCCTCGAATGGTGCGAGAAGCAGACCCAGCGGCTGTTCGCGGTGCACAGGTCGACGGGGTCGAGCCCCGGAAACGCCCGACTCGAATCGGCGCGACGCGACACGAAGCGCATCAGCGCATTGCTGGACAAGGCCCAGGAACGACTGGACTTCGCCGGCAACCGGGAACGGCAGGCACTCGTGAAGGCGATGAAGGACGCCCGCTCCTGGCAGGACCGGTGGCGCCTGGCCGGGCGGCGCGGAGTCGCCTACCGCACCTGGTGGACCGGGCGGGAAGGAAGTCCGGGCAAGCACGCCGTCGCCCTCGAGCAGGCCGTCCAACGGAGTGGCGCGGTCCTGGAGGCGGTGCGGCGGCGGCTGACCGAGGCGGCGCACCGGGGCCACACCGTCACGGTCGCCGACCTGTTCGGGCCGAAAGGGTGCGCGGCCCCGAGCCCTCCGCCCGCGGGCCTGGTACGCGTTCTCGTCCGTGCGGAGGGCTCGGTAACCGACGACGTGCCCATCCTCAGCAGCCTGCTCACGGCGGACGCCGGCGAGCCCCCGCCCGAGGCCCGGGACATCCTCGCGGGCCTCGGCTTCGTCCGACCCGTGTCGGACGACGTGCTCGGAATCGTCTGGCGGCAGGAGCGGCAACGCGCCTGGGCAGCGCACGCCACACCTCCCCAGGAGATGTCACCGCGCCGCATCCCCCGTGCGGCCCATGCCAACCGAGGATCCTGACCAGGCTCTTTCCCCGCGCTGGAGCACACACGCAGGGCGGTCCACAGGTCCGGGGGACCGCGGCAATATTGCGGATCGGCCAGGGGCCGGGGGTTGCTACCGTCGATCCGGTATCCCCATCCCGCTCGCTGGAGAAGAAGGATCTTCCTCATGCATGATGCCCGCGCCCTGATCGACATGGGTGCCGAAGCGGTTCGTCGGCTCGCTCGTCGCGGCTACTCCCTGGACCTGTCCCGGCTGGAAGACCTCCAGTCCCGGCGCAACCAGGGCATCCGCTCCGCCGACGAGCTGCGGGCGGAGTCCAAGCGGGTCGCGAGCGAGGTCCAGCAGACGGCCCGGCAGGGCGGGGACATCGCCGAGCTCAAGGAGCGCGCCCGCGAGCTGAAGGACCGGATCCGCGCGGCCGAGGCGGAGCAGGAGCAGGTCCAGGACGAGCTGCGCGAGCTGCTGCTGACCATCCCGAACCTGCCCGACGACGCGGCCCCCGACGGCGACTCCGAGGAGTTCGCGGTCGAGATCCGCCGCGTCGGGACCCCGCCGGCCTTCTCCTTCGAGCCGAAGGACCACGTCGACCTCGGCGAGGCCACCGGCATCCTCGACTTCGCCCGCGCCACGAAGCTCTCGGGCCCGCGCTTCGCGGTCTCCCGCGGCGCCGGCGCCGCCCTGGAGCGGGCCCTGGCCACCCTCTTCCTCGACATCCACACCCGTCGCCACGGATACGTCGAGCACTCCGTCCCGTACCTGGTCACCCGCAAGACGATGACCGGCACCGGCCAGCTGCCGAAGTTCGAGGAGGACCTGTTCAAGACGGGCGTCGCCGACCGCGAGCTCTTCCTCATCCCCACGGCCGAGGTCCCGCTGACCAACCTCTACGCCGACGAGATCATCCCGCCGGCCGAGCTGCCGCTGGCCCTGACCGCGCACACCCCCTGCTTCCGCTCCGAGGCCGGCTCCTACGGGCGCGACACCCGCGGCCTGATCCGCCAGCACCAGTTCGCCAAGGTCGAGATCGTCAAGATCGTCGACCCGGAGACCGCGGACACCGAGCTGGAGACGATGGTCGGCCACGCCGAGGCGTGCCTCAAGGAGCTCGGCCTCGCCTACCGCGTCGTCAAGCTGGCCGCCGGTGACACCGGCTTCTCCGCGCAGCTCACGTACGACATCGAGGTCTGGATCCCGAGCCAGAACACCTACCGGGAGATCTCCTCGGTCTCGAACTTCGGCACCTTCCAGGCCCGCCGCGCGGGCATCCGCACCCGCGGCGAGGACGGCAAGCCCAAGCCCGTCGCCACCCTCAACGGCTCCGGCCTGCCCATCGGCCGCACCCTGGCCGCGCTCCTGGAACAGTGCCAGCAGCAGGACGGCTCCCTCGTCCTGCCCGAGGCCCTCGTCCCGTACCTCGGCTTCCGCCGCATCGAGGCGGACGGGACCCCGGAGGCGTAGCCGCCGTACGCCCTCTCGGATCGGAACCCCAGGTCACCCTGTGACCTGGGTTTCTCTTTTCAGGCGGCGATACGCCGGGAGAATGTCCGGGACATTGACCCTGCAGGGCCGAATCTCCGACTCTCCGACTCTCTGACTTTCCAATTCCATCCCCGGGCGAATGGGGATTCGCCGGCCCGAGTTCTTTCCGTTCCCCCCATTCGGGAATTGGGGAGGAAAGGGCGCTCCGCCGGGCACGGGCCGACGGCACGGCCCGCGGGCCCCCACAGCGGGATCCGAGCTTGACAGAGCGCCTGGCAGCATGCCCTCGGCGAGTGCGCCGAATCGGCGGTCCGTTGATGCGCTCAAGAATTGACACAGAGCTTGGATCATGCCCTCGACGGCGCACGGAAATCGGCAACTGCCCGCGAGTTATTGAGTGTTGACATCCGTCTTTGCATTGCCTACGGTCCCGGTCGTCAGGTTTTTCCGATCGCCCCGAAGGTGTTAATGACCTCCTCTGCCCTGCCGAAATTCAGGCAGCAGCTGATTCTTGCCGTCCTCATGGTGTGCTCACTGCTGATCTGGCTGGACAACACCGTCCTGAGCACCACCCTGGAGACCCTCGCGGACCCGGTGGAAGGACTGCGCGCCGGCCCGGCCGAGCTGCAATGGGCCACCGGCTCGTACACGCTCGCCTTCGCCACCCTGATGTTCACCGCAGGCGCCCTGGGCGACCGCTTCGGCCACCGGACCGTGCTCGCGACGGGCCTGGTGGTGTTCGCCGGGGCCTCGGTGTGGGCGGCGTACGCGGGCGACGCGGGTCAGCTGATCGCCGCCCGGGCCGCGATGGGCGTCGGCAGCGCACTGATCATGCCCGCGAACCTGGCCATCCTCATGTGGACCTTCACCGGCCCCGCGCGAACCACCGCGATCGCCGTCTCCTCGACGTCCGCCGGCGTCGGGATGGCCGTGGGCCCGGTGCTGGCCGGGGTACTCCTCGACCACTTCTGGTGGGGCTCGGTCTTCCTCGTCAACGTCCCGGTCGTGGTGCTGGCGCTGGCCGGCATCGCCCTGCTGGTCCCGAACTTCCGCAGCCCCGTGGTGCGGCCGCTGGACCCGGCCGGGATGCTGCTGTCGATCAGCGGCCTCGCGGCGCTCGCCTACGGCCTGATCCGCGCGGGGCAGGTGGCGGCCTGGAGCCGTACGGACGTCTGGGGGCCGATCGCCGTCGGACTGGTCCTGCTGGCCGGGTTCGTACGCGTCGAACTGCGCGCCAAGGTCCCCGGTTTCGATCCCCGGCTGCTCGCCCAGCGCGCCTTCGGCGGCGGCAACGCGGCCCTCGGACTGCTTCTCTTCGCCGTCTCCGCCATCACCTTCTACAACGCGTTCTACCTGCAGGGCGCCCGCGGCCACTCGCCGATCGAGGCGGGCCTGGCCGGCCTCCCGACCGCGCTCGGCGCGATCCTGGGGGCACCCCTCGGCGCGCGCCTGGTGCGTCGCTGGCCGCTGCGGACCGTCACCGTCCCGGCCCTCACCGTGGCGGCTCTGACCATGGGCGCCTACGGGCTCTTCGGCCTGGAGACCCCCCTCGTCCGGATCGAACTCCTGCTGCTGGTCCAGGGCCTTTCCATCGGCATGGTGCTCGGCCCGGTGACCGCGGCACTGATCAGCACGCTGCCGCTCGAACGGGCCGGCGCCGGGTCGGCCGTCACCAACACCGTGCGACAGACCGGCAGCGTGATCGGCATCGCCGTCGGCGGCACGATCATGCAGATCGCGTACCGGCGCGCGATCGAGCCCTCCCTGGACGGTGTGCCCGGACCGGTGCGGGAACAGGCGCGGACATCCGCCGAACAGGCCCGGCACCTCGCCGACGCGACCCACCGGCCCGCACTCGCCCGCGCCGCCGACGAGGCGTTCGTCCACGCCATGAACGTCGGCGCGGTATGGATCATGCTCATCGCGCTCCTGGGAGCAGTCGTCCTGCTGATCGCCCTGCGCCCGGCCCGCAAGCCCGCGGCCGCGGCCGCGGCACCCGGACGGGAAGCCGACCCGTCCGCGGCCGGGACGGAACCCGCGGCCGGGACGGAACCCGCGGCCGGGGCCGACGCCCGCCGCCCGCGTGCGGACGCCAACGAGCGCGGCCGCTGACCATGGGAACCAGTCAGGCCACGTACCTGCCGGACCGCCACATGTTCGCCCTGTGGACCTGGTCCGGACACGCCGTGGGGGCGGCCCCGCAGGTCGGTGACACCAACACCCTTCCTCTGGCCGTCCCGGCCCAGGACCTCGGCAGGCTGGAGGTGTCCGACGTCGACTGCGCGCTGATCGAGCCGGACCGGCTCGTCGGAGCGCCCCTCGATTCGCCCGGCCGGTCGGTGGACGTCTGGCGGTCGTGG
Source organism: Streptomyces sp. NPDC033966 (assembly GCF_055575955.1). Lineage (NCBI taxonomy): Bacteria > Bacillati > Actinomycetota > Actinomycetes > Kitasatosporales > Streptomycetaceae > Streptomyces > Streptomyces sp. NPDC033966. The sequence goes on from NZ_JBVIRQ010000005.1 coordinate 129,177, forward strand.
ATCGCCGGCGGCGAACCGGCCCTGCCGATCGCGGCGCACGCCGTTCCCGATGCCACGGGTGTCGCCGTGACGACGGCGGAGCACGCCGGCGCCGTCTTCCGGCACACCACCGCCGTGGCGGCCGAACTGCGCACCGCGCTCACCGCCACGCTGCGGCCGTACCAGGTGCGCGGTGTGAGCTGGCTGCGCGAGACCATCGCCGCACACGGCGGCGCGGTGCTCGCCGACGAGATGGGACTCGGCAAGACCCTCCAGACCATCGGCTGTCTCGCCGGGCGCGCCGAAGAGGGGCCCCAACTGGTGGTGTGCCCCACCTCGCTGGTCGGCAACTGGGCGCACGAGATCGAGCGGTTCGCACCCGGCCTGCGGACCACGGTCTGGCGGGGCGGTCCCCTGGATGCGGTGGACAGCGGGACGGTGGTGCTCACCGGCTACCCGACGCTCCGCACGCACAGCCCGGCCGTGGCGGAGCACCACTGGCACACCGCGGTCTTCGACGAAGCGCAGGCGCTCAAGAATCCCCGTACGCAGGTGTCGAAGGCCGCGCGCGCCATCGCGGCCGAGGCTCGGATCGCCCTGACCGGAACGCCCGTCGAGAACCACCTGGACGAGCTCTGGGCCCTGCTCAACCTGGTCGCACCCCATCTGTTCGGGCACCGGACGCAGTTCCGCCGGCGCTTCGTGCGGCCCATCGAGGACGGCGGCTCCCGCGCCGCCTCCGCCCGACTGCGCGGGGCCATCGAGCCGGTCGTGCTGATGCGGAAGAAGTCCCAGGTCGCGACCTCGCTCCCGCCCAAGATCCGTGCCGACCTGATCTGCGACCTCACCGAGGAACAGGAGCGGCTGTACGACCGGCTGCTGGAGCAGGCCATCGACGACGGCTTCGGCAGCGGCGCCCGGCGCCGGACCAAGGTGCTGGCGGTCCTGACCGCGCTCAAGCAGGTCTGCAACCATCCGGGCCTGGTCTCGGACGACCTCGGTGAGCTGTCAGGAAGGTCGGGGAAGCTCGACCTCTGCACCGACATCGTGGCCAACAACCTGGAGAACGGCTCTCCGACCATCGTCTTCACCCAGTACCGGCAGACGGGCGAGCTGCTGATCCGGCACTTCGGCGAACGGTTCGGCGTGAGCACGCCGTTCTTCCACGGCGGCCTGAACCACGGACAACGCGCCGACATCGTCCGCCGGTTCCAGGCCGACGACGGCCCGGAGGTGCTCGTACTCAGCCTGAAGGCCGGCGGCACAGGGCTCACCCTCACCCGCGCGGCCGACGTCATCCACTTCGACCGATGGTGGAATCCGGCCGTGGAGGCGCAGGCCTCCGACCGGGTCCACCGGATCGGCCAGACCCGCACCGTCACCGTCACCACCCTGACCACGGGGACCACCGTCGAGGAGCACATCGCGGCCATGCACTCCCGGAAATCCGCACTGTCGGAGATCGCCGACACGTCCGGCGTCGCCGAGCTGACCCGCCTGGACGACGACCGCCTCATCGAGGTCCTGCGCCGGAAGCGAGCCGTCTGAACCATGGCCGCCAACGACTTCGGCTACACGAAGTGGGGCAAGGACTGGGTCCGGTTCGCCGAGTCGCTGCGCCAGACCCGCCCGGATCCACAACTGCCGAGCGCACGCCGGATGGCGCGCGACGGAAAGGTGCAGATCACGATCGACGGCCGGACCGTGCGTGCCGTCGTGCACCGCGGCCGCGGCACCACGGTGACGACGATCGAGGTGGCGTCGATGTCACCGGGGGCGACGGCCGAGATCTCCCGCCGGCTGAGCGGTGTCCATCCCGTCCTCACCGACGATCTGTACGGCGCGATCGCCGACGCGGGCCACCCGCCCGCGCCGAAACTCGCCGCCGTCGGCTGCTCCTGCCCGGCCGGCAGCCCACGGTGCGTCCATGAGCTGGCCGTCTACTACGACATGGCACGACGCATCGACGACGACCCGCGCATCGCCCTCGACGTCCAGGGCTTCTTCCGCGCTCCGGCGGACAGCACCGGAGTTTCCACTTCAGGGACACAGCAGCGGTGGATCGCACTCAACGCACTCGACCCCGCCGCCTACTTCACGGAGCCGACTGCCCGGGCGACACGCGGCCAAGAAAAAGCAAAACCCCCAGGTCACGGCGAGTGAGTCCTGGGGGTTCTACAGAGCCGCCTTCGGGATTCGAACCCGAGACCTACGCATTACGAGTGCGTTGCTCTGGCCAACTGAGCTAAGGCGGCACCACTGGGAAGACAAGAATTTCCCTGGAGGGAGGCTCTCATCAGCAGCGGCGCCAAGTCTACAGGGTTAAACCGGGTGCCCCGAACCGGGCCGGGCGGGCGGGGTCAGCAGCGTTTGCCGTCCGCCGGGGGCTGGCCCTGGAGGAGGTAGCGGTTGATCGCCGTGTCGACGCATTCGCTGCCACGGCCGTACGCCGTGTGGCCGTCGCCGTCGTACGTGAGGAGCGTGCCCGACTCCAGCTGGCCGGCCAGGGCCCGGGCCCACTTGTACGGGGTCGCCGGGTCGCGGGTGGTGCCGACCACCACGATCGGGGCCGCGCCCGCCGCCTTCAGGGGCTTCGCCGCGCCCGTGGCCGGCACCGGCCAGTACGCGCAGTTCAGGGAGGCCCAGGCCAGGCCCGCGCCGAAGACCGGGGAGGCCTTCTCGAAGGAGGGCAGCGCGGCGTCCACCGCCTCGGGGCCGCTGAAGGCCGGCGGCTGGTCCAGGCAGTTCACGGCCGCGTTGGCGTACATCAGGTTCGCGTACGAGCCGTCCGCCTCTCGCTCGTAGTAGCTGTCGGCGAGGGCCAGCAGGCCGGCGCCGTCGCCGTTCATCGCGGCGGTGAGGGCCTCGCGCAGCTGCGGCCAGGCGCTCTCGTCGTACAGGGCCGCGATCACGCCCGTGGTCGCGAGGGCCTCGCCCAGCGGGCGGGCCGGATCGCCCGAGGGGACCGGCTGGGCGTCGGCCTTGCGGAAGAACTCCTTCAGGCGCTGCGCCACCGCGTCCGGGCCGCCCTGGCCCAACGGGCAGTCGGTCTGCTTCGCGCAGTCCTTCGCGAAGGAGCGGAAGGCGGTCTCGAAGCCGGCCGTCTGGTCGCGGTTCAGGTCGAGGGACGAGCGGGACGGGTCCATCGCCCCGTCCAGGACCAGCCGGCCCACGCGGGCCGGGAAGAGGTCCGCGTACGTGGCGCCGAGGAACGTGCCGTACGAGGCTCCGACGTAGTTCAGCTTCTCGTCGCCGAGGACCGCGCGGAGCATGTCCATGTCCCGGGCGGCGTCCACGGTCGAGAGGTGCGGCAGCACCCGCTTCGAGCGCGTCTCGCAGCCCGCAGCGAACTCCTTGAACGCGGCCACCAGCTTCGCGCGCTCCGCCGGATCGTCCGGGGTCTGGTCCACCTGGGTGAAGCGGTCCATCGCCGGCCCGGTCAGGCACTCCACCGGGCTGCTGCGGGCCACGCCGCGCGGGTCGAAGGAGACCATGTCGTACTGGGAGCGCACGGCGGCCGGATAGCCGATGCCCGCGTACCCCTGGAGGTAGCCGATGCCGGAACCGCCGGGGCCGCCCGGGTTGACCAGCAGGGAGCCCAGGCGCTTGCCCGGGCCGGTGGCCGGCCGGCGGGCCACGGCGAGCTCGACGTCCTGCCCGGAGCCGGGGTCCGCGTAGTCCAGCGGCGCCTTCATGGTGGAGCACTGGAAGCCGGGGACACCGCAGTCGCGCCAGTTCAGCTTCTGGTCGTAGTACGGGCGCAGGGCGTCCGGGACCGCGGTGGGCTCGGCCGAGGCCGCCACCTCCGGCCCCCCGGTGGTGCACCCGGAGACCAGCAGCCCGGCGGCTGCGATCACGGTTCCGGCGGTACGCAGCAGGCGCCTGGTGTCCATGCCGCGAGCCTACGTGCTGCCGGCGGCCCCTGTCGGGCGCGCGGGATCCGGCGGCCGCCCACCGACCGGGCCCCTTCCGGGTCCCTTCCGGGGCCTTTCCGGGTCCCTTCCAGGCCTCGGCCGGGCGCCCGGCGCGTACCGGGCCGCCGCGGTGCCCCGCCCGGGTCCGCTCGTACGGGTGAACCGGGGCGCGTGCCGGGCGCGCGGACGGTCAGCCCGCGCGGAGCGCCATCGTCATGGCCTCCACCGCGAGCAGCGGCGCCACGTTCCGGTCGAGGGCCTGCCGGCAGGCGATGACCGCCTCGATGCGCCGCAGCGTGCGCTCGGGGCCCGAGGCACGGGCGATCCGGTCCAGGTCCGGCCGTATGTCCTCGTTGGCGATGGCGACCGCCGAGCCGAGCTGGAGGGCCAGCACGTCCCGGTAGAAGCCGGTGAGGTCGGTCAGGGCGAGGTCGAGGCTGTCGCGCTGGGTCCTGGTGCGGCGGCGCTTCTGGCGGTCCTCCAGCTCCTTCATCACCCCGGCGGTGCCGCGCGGCAGCCGGCCGCCCGCGCCCGCTCCGGCGCCGAGCGCGGCCCTCAGCTCCTCGGTCTCCTTGGTGTCGACCTCCTCCGCGACCTGCTTGGCGTCCTCGGCGGCGGCGTCGACCAGCTCCTGCGCGGCCTTGAGGCAGCCGCCCACGTCGTCCACCCGCAGCGGGAGCCTGAGGACGGCGGCGCGGCGGGCCCTGGCGTCCCCGTCGGTGGCGAGCCTGCGGGCCCGGTCGATGTGTCCCTGCGTCGCGCGGGCGGCGGCCGCCGCGGCGGCCGGCTCCACGCCGTCCCGGCGGACCAGGACGTCGGCCACCGCCGCCACGGACGGGGTGGTCAGGCTCAGGTGCCGGCAGCGGGAGCGGATCGTGGGCAGCACGTCCTCCAGGGAGGGCGCGCACAGCAGCCACACCGTCCGCGGAGCGGGCTCCTCCACGGCCTTGAGGAGGACGTTGCCCGCGCCCTCGGTGAGCCGGTCGGCGTCTTCCAGGACGATGACCTGCCAGCGCCCCACGGCGGGCGAGAGCTGGGCCCGGCGGACCAGGTCGCGGGTCTCCTTCACACCGATGGACAGCAGGTCGGTGCGCACGATCTCCACGTCGGCGTGGGTGCCTGCCATGGTGGTGTGGCAGCCGTCGCAGAATCCGCAGCCCGGTTCAGCGCCGAGGGCGCGGTCCGGGCTGACGCACTGGAGGGCCGCCGCGAAGGCGCGGGCGGCGGTGGCCCTGCCGGAGCCGGGCGGGCCGGTGAACAGCCAGGCGTGCGTCATCTTGGACGCGGGAGGCGGCGGGGCCCCCTGCGCGGTGGCCGTGACGAGGGCGTCGGCGTCGCGGGCGGCGGCGGCCAGCTGCGCCTGCACGCGATCCTGACCCACCAGGTCTTCCCACACGGGCATGCCGCCCACCGCCTTTCACTCTCCGTCGATACTGCCTGCTCACATTGTGGCGCCCGCCACTGACATTCCCGGCCCGCGGTCACTTTCCGTGAACCGCGCGCCCGGTCAGCGGCGGCGGCGCGGCCTGCCCCGCCCGTCGGCGTCGTCCTGGCCGTCCTCGTCGTCCGGGCGCGGGCCCAGCAGCTCGTCCGCCAGGGTCGGCAGGTCGTCCATCGGGGTCGCCTCGGCCCAGTCGGACGGGGCCCGGCGCGGCCGGCCGTCGTCGCCGACGACGGGGAGCTCGCGGGTCACGTCGTTCCCCGGGTCCCGGAAGATGCCCGGCGGCACCCGGTCGGCCGGGGCCTCCTGCGAGTGGGGTGCCGTCGGCCGCTCCGCCGGACGGGTCCGCGCGGACGGGGCCGGCCGGGCCTCGTCCCGCGCGGGGCCCTCGGGGCGCACGGGCGGCAGTACGGCCGTCTCGTCCACGGGGCGCGGGGCGCGCGGGTCGATCTTGGGCACCGGAACCGTCTGGGTCACGTCGTCGGGCTGCACGAACCGCCGGACCACCGGGGTCTCGACCGTGACGGCGTCGTCCGGCAGCGGCTCCTTGCGCATCACGACCTTCGGCGCGGGCTCCTCAGCCGCAGCGGGCGCGGCTTCGGCGGCCGCCGAAGCCCTGGCGGCGGACGCGGCGGCCGCGGCGGCGGCCGAGGCCTCCGCGAGCCGGCGTGCCTCCTCCGCCCGCAGCAGGGCCTCCTCGGCGCGCCGCTGCTTCTCCAGCCGCCGTTCCTCGGCCTCGGCGCGCAGCCGGGCCTCCTCCGCCTCCTGGAGCCGGATCCGCTCCCGCTCGGCGGCGCGGGCCTTCTCCTCGGCCTCGGCACGCAGCCGCTCGGCCTCGGCCCGGGCCCGGGCCTCCTCCTCGGCCCTCAGCCGCTCCTCCTCCGCGCGGCGGGCCGCCTCGGCCTCGGCACGCAGCCGGGCCTCCTCGGCCTCCCGGGCCAGGCGGGCCTCCTCCTCGGCCTTCAGGCGGGCTTCCTCCGCCTTGCGCGCGGCCTCCTCCTCGGCCTTGCGGCGGGCCTCCTCCTCCGCGAGCCGGCGGGCCTCGATCTGCGCGGCCACCTCGGCCTCGGAGAGCGGGAGCATCCGGTCCAGGCGGTGGAGCAGGACGGTGGTCACCGAGCCGGGGTCCTGCCCGGCGTCGACCACGAGGTAGCGGCCGGGGTCGGCGGCGGCGAGCGTCAGGAAGCCGGCCCGCACCCGCTGGTGGAACTCGGTCGGCTCGGACTCCAGCCGGTCCGGCGCCTCCGTGAACCGCTCCCGCGCGGTCTCCGGCGACACGTCGAGCAGCACGGTCAGGTTCGGCACGAGACCGCCGGTGGCCCAGCGGGAGATACGGGCGATCTCGGTCGGGGACAGGTCGCGCCCGGCGCCCTGGTAGGCCACCGAGGAGTCGATGTAGCGGTCGGTGATGACCACCGCACCCCGCTCCAGGGCGGGCCGGACCAGCGAGTCCACGTGCTCCGCGCGGTCGGCGGCGTACAGCAGGGCCTCGGCGCGGTTCGACAGCCCGGCGGAGGAGATGTCCAGCAGGATCGAGCGGAGCCGCTTGCCGACCGGGGTCGCACCCGGCTCGCGGGTCACGACGACCTCGTGGCCCTTGCCCCGTATCCAGTCGGCCAGCGCCTGCACCTGGGTGGACTTGCCGGCCCCGTCGCCGCCCTCGAGGGCGATGAAGAACCCGGTCGTGGGCGGGGCCTGTACGGGCTCTCCGCCGCGCAGCGCCTCGCGCAGGTCGCGGCGCAGCGGCACGCCGCCCCGGTCGTCGGCCTTGGCCAGGACCACCACCGCGACGGGCAGCAGCAGCGCTCCGGCCAGCATCAGCGCGTACGCGGCGCCGCCCAGCGGGAGGACGACCTGACCGCCGCCGATGCGGTGCGGGCCGATCGCCGCGGCCACCAGCGGGGCGGCGACCGCCCCGAGGGCGACCGCCACCCGGACCACGGCCTGCAGGTGCTCGGTGACCCGGGCCCGGCGGAACTCCTCGGTCTCCTGGTCGAGCAGGGTGTGGCCGGTGTTGGCCGCCACACCCGCGGCGGTGCCCGCGAGCAGCGCCAGGAACAGCACGGTCGCCGTGTCGGAGACCAGCCCGGCCAGCAGCAGAGCCAGCCCGGCCACGGCGACGGCCATGGCCAGCAGCCGGCGCCGGGACAGCGCGGGCAGCACCTTGCCGGCCTGCGTGGCGCGGATCCCCAGCGCGGTACCGCCGACGAGGGCGAGCACCAGCAGGGCGTACGCGGACGGGCCGCCGCCCAGGTCGAAGGCGTGCAGCACGGAGACGGACGCGGCGAAGGCGATCGCCCCCGCGACGGTGGCGCAGGCCACCACGAGCAGCCGGATCGCGCCGGTCCGGCCCTTCTCGGGCCGGTCGCCCGCCCTCGGGGCCCGCAGGCCCTCCAGCGGCGAACGCGGCCTCGGGGTCTTGACGGCGGGCAGCGTCAGCGGCACCAGCAGCGAGACGGACGCGGCGAACAGGCCGGCCGCCACGTACGAGCCGAGCGCCGCCTGGTTCGCGGCGAACCAGTCCACGCCCAGGGCCAGCGCCCGCCCGGTCAGCGTCGCGGCGAGCAGCGCGGCGGCCGCCACGGGCATCGCCGCGAACGCGGTGCGCAGCGAGAGCCGCCGCAGGGCGTCGAGGTGGTCGGGCAGGGGCCGTACGGTGGCCCCCTCCGGGGGCGGAGCCGGCAGCAGCGCGGGCGCGGCGCTCTCCTTGGCCAGCGTCCACACCCGCTCGGCGGCACCGGAGACGAACACGGTGGCCAGCAGCGCGGTCGTGGCGTGCGCGGGGATCCAGTCGAGCCACAGCGGGGCGACGACGAACAGGCCGATCCGCAGCCCGTCGGCACCGACCATCGTCCAGCGGCGGTCGAGCTTGCCTCCGGGGGCCGTGAGCTGGGCCAGCGGGCCGAGGAGGACCGCGCCGAACAGGACGGTGGCGAGGACGCGCACCGCGAAGACGGCGGCGACGGCGAAGGCCGCGCCCCGGTAGCCCCCGCCGAACAGGCCCTCCGATCCGGCGGTGACGGCCGCCTGGAGGGTCAGCAGCACCAGCACCAGCAGGGCGAGGGCGTCACCGATGCCGCTCACCAGCTGCGCGCTCCACAGCCGGCGCAGCCCGGGTGTGCGCAGCAGGGCGCGCACCGCTCGCTCGCGGGAGTCCGCGGCTAGGGCTTCGTCGTAGGTGGGCTTCTCGGAGTCGGTCACGACCGTCGGCTGCTCGGCTCGCGTCATCCGCCCAGCCTATCCGCTGCGCTTGGCCGTTGCGGGGGCCTGTGGACGACGCCGGGTGTGACCCGGCACCCACCTTCCGGGGGCTCCGCCCCGTGGTCCGCCGGCCGGGCGGGGCGGGGCCGCCGCGCGGGGCCGTTCCCCCACCCGCCTCTTCCACCGTTCCTCCCCCGGCTACCGCCGGGAGGTACCCCCAGTGGCTCCGCCCCGGACCCCGTTGCGCTCACACGCCGCGCGGGGGTCTGGGGGGCGGGCCCCCAGGGGGGAGCCGTCGGCTACTCGTCCGCCGGGCCGGACGCGGCGGCCTTCTTCGCCGCCGCCGTCGTCTTCTTCGCAGCCGTCGTCTTCTTGGCGGCCGCCGCCGTCGTCTTCTTCGCCGCGGCGGTCTTCGCCGCAGCCGCCTTCTTCGCCGGGGCCTTCTTGGCCGGGGCCTTCTTCGCGGGAGCCTTCTTCGCGGTCTTCTTCGCCGGCGCCTTGGCGCGCTTCTCCGCGAGCAGCTCGTAGCCCCGCTCCGGCGTGATCGTCTCGACGTCGTCGTCCCGCCGCAGCGTCGCGTTCGTCTCGCCGTCCGTCACGTACGGGCCGAAGCGGCCGTCCTTGACCACGACCGGCTTCTCGCTCACCGGGTCCGTGCCCAGCTCCTTCAGCGGCGGCTTGGCCGCGGCCCGGCCCCGCTGCTTCGGCTGCGCGTAGATCGCCAGGGCCTCGTCCAGGGTGATCGAGAACAGCTGGTCCTCGGTCTCCAGGGAGCGCGAGTCCGTGCCCTTCTTCAGGTACGGGCCGTAGCGGCCGTTCTGGGCGGTGATCTCCACGCCCTCCGCGTCCGTGCCGACGACGCGCGGCAGCGACATCAGCTTCAGGGCGTCGTCGAGGGTGACGGTGTCCAGGGACATCGACTTGAACAGCGAGGCCGTCCGCGGCTTGACCGCGTTCTTGCCCGTCTTCGGCGTGCCCTCGGGCAGGATCTCCGTCACGTACGGCCCGTAGCGGCCGTCCTTGGCGACGATCTGGTTGCCGCTCACCGGGTCGGCGCCCAGCTGGAACTCGCCGCTCGGCTTGGCGAAGAGCTCCTGTGCGTACTCGACCGTCAGCTCGTCCGGAGCCAGGTCGTCCGGCACGTCGGCGCGCTGGTGGCCCTCCGCGTCCTTCTCGCCCTTCTCCACGTACGGCCCGTAGCGGCCGACGCGCAGCACGATGCCGTCGCCGACCGGGAAGGAGGAGATCTCCCGGGCGTCGATCGCGCCGAGGTCCGTGACCAGCTCCTTCAGGCCGCCGAGGTGGTCGCCGTCGGCCGGTACGACCTCCGAGGCGTCCTCGGAGCCGAAGTAGAACCGCTTCAGCCACGGCACGGACTGGGCCTCGCCCCGCGCGATGCGGTCGAGGTCGTCCTCCATCTTGGCGGTGAAGTCGTAGTCGACGAGCCGGCCGAAGTGCGTCTCCAGCAGGTTCACCACGGCGAACGACAGGAAGGACGGCACGAGGGCCGTGCCCTTCTTGAAGACGTAGCCGCGGTCGAGGATCGTGCCGATGATCGACGCGTACGTCGACGGGCGGCCGATCTCCCGCTCCTCCAGCTCCTTGACCAGCGAGGCCTCTGTGTAGCGGGCCGGCGGCTTGGTGGAGTGGCCGTCGGCGGTGATCTCCTCGGCCGTCAGCGCGTCGCCCTCGGTGACCTGCGGCAGCCGCCGCTCGCGGTCGTCGAGCTCGGCGTTCGGGTCGTCCGCGCCCTCGACGTACGCCTTCATGAAGCCGTGGAAGGTGATGGTCTTGCCGGAGGCGCTGAACTCGGCGTCCCGCCCGTCCGACGCCCGGCCGCCGATCTTCACGGTCACCGAGTTGCCGGTCGCGTCCTTCATCTGGGAGGCGACGGTCCGCTTCCAGATGAGCTCGTACAGGCGGAACTGGTCGCCGGTCAGACCGGTCTCGGCGGGGGTGCGGAAACGATCACCCGAAGGCCGGATCGCCTCGTGCGCCTCCTGCGCGTTCTTGACCTTGCCCGCGTAGACGCGCGGCTTCTCCGGCAGGTAGTCGGCCCCGTAGAGCTGGGTGACCTGCGCACGCGCCGCCGTCACCGCGGTGTCGGAGAGCGTGGTGGAGTCCGTACGCATGTAGGTGATGAAGCCGTTCTCGTACAGCTTCTGCGCCACCTGCATCGTCGCCTTCGCACCGAAGCCCAGCTTGCGCGAGGCCTCCTGCTGGAGCGTCGTCGTGCGGAAGGGGGCGTACGGGGAGCGGCGGTACGGCTTGGACTCGACCGAGCGGACGGCGAACGAGGTCTCGGCCAGCGCGGCGGCCAGCGCCCGGGCGTTCGCCTCGTCGAGGTGCAGCACCTCGCTCTTGAGCTGCCCGTTCGGGCCGAAGTCGCGGCCCTGCGCGACGCGCTTGCCGTCCACCGTGTTCAGGCGGGCGACCAGGGTCGACGGGTCGGAGGCGTCGCCGGCGCGGCCGGTGCCGAAGGTGCCGGTCAGGTCCCAGTACTCGGCGGAGCGGAAGGCGATGCGCTCACGCTCGCGCTCGACGACGAGGCGGGTGGCGACGGACTGGACGCGGCCGGCCGACAGCCGCGGCATGACCTTCTTCCACAGGACCGGCGAGACCTCGTAGCCGTAGAGGCGGTCGAGGATGCGGCGGGTCTCCTGGGCGTCGACCATGCGCTGGTTCAGCTCGCGCGGGTTGGCGACGGCGTCGCGGATCGCGTCCTTGGTGATCTCGTGGAAGACCATCCGGTGGACGGGGACCTTGGGCTTGAGGACTTCCTGGAGGTGCCACGCGATGGCTTCGCCCTCGCGGTCCTCATCGGTGGCGAGGAAGAGTTCGTCGGACTCGGCGAGCAGGTCCTTGAGCTTCCTGACCTGCGCCTTCTTGTCCGCATTGACCACGTAGATCGGCGCGAAGTCATGCTCGACGTCCACGCCGAGACGGCGGACCTCGCCGGTGTACTTGTCGGGGACCTCGGCCGCGCCGTTGGGGAGGTCGCGGATGTGCCCGACGCTCGCCTCGACGACGTATCCCGGGCCGAGGTAGCCCTTGATCGTCTTCGCCTTGGCAGGGGACTCGACGATGACGAGTCGGCGGCCGCCCTTTGCGGTCTCGCTAGTCGGGGACAACTTGGCTCTTCTCTCCGGTCGGCACGGTCGGCACTCGGTCGCGGTACGGCGACGCTGCGGAGTGTGACGGTACAACCCGCCCCCGTGTCAAACGGCACAAGCCCGCAACGGCCACTCGAACGGTAACCCGACAAGTGCCATTCCTGCCGCCCGGATGCCGCGCCGGGCCCCTCCCGGTCACCGGCCAGGGTGGCCCGGGGGCCGTCTGGCCCCGCATCCGAACCGGTCGCGACGTCGGGTTTCACACCCCGCCGGAGGCCGTCGCCGGGAGCTGCCTCAGAAGCGCTGGAGGCACCAGACGCCGAGGGCCAGGGAGCCCGCGCCGGCCAGTACGGCCAGCGGTACGGCCACGACGGGGCGCACGCCTTCAGCCACCGGCGCGCGATGTCGGGCGCGCGCCCCCGTCCAGACCAGCAGAGCGGCTCCGAACAGCAGGAACACGGCTGCCGCGAAGATCGCCGGACCGCGTTCCATGCCGTTCCCCTTACCCCTCGGGCCGCTCGGGGATCCCCCCGGATCCCCCGCTGCCCGGGAGCCTGCCACCCGAGGGGGTACAGCAGGCGAACCCCGGGTTACATCACGGCGCCGGCCACCGCCGGGCTACTCGGCGGGACCCTGCACGGGCTCCAGGAACCCCTGCTCGACCAGCATCCGGATCGCCTCCGGGGTCCGGTCCCGCAGGACGACCGGATCCTCCTCCACGAGCTGCGCGATCGCGTCCAGGATCCGGCCCGCGCTGAGTGAGCCGTCGCACACACCGGCGAAGCCGGCGCCGACCGTGTCCACCTTGGTGGCGCGGCGCATCCCCCGGTTCTGCCGGAGCACCACGTGCTCGGGGTCCTCCGCGCCCGGCGCGCCGACCTGCTCCTGCACGACCTCCGCGGTCAGCCGGAAGTACCCCGCCAGCAGGGCCGCGTCGTCGTGGTCGCGCAGGTAGTCCTGGCGGGCGAAGTGCGCGAGGACCGCTGCGCCGAGCGGCTGCTCCACCGAGTGCGGCCACTCCTCGACCACGATCGAGGGCTCGGCCGCGTCCGTGCGGCGCAGGGTGATCCAGCCGAAGCCGACGGCCTTGGTCTTGCGCGCGTCGAACTCGTCGAGCCAGTCCTCGTACCTGGCCGCGTACTCGGCCGGATCCGTGCGGTGGTCGCCCGCGTCACGCAGCCACAGCTCCGCGTACTGCGTCACGTCCTGCACGTCACGCTGCACGATCCAGGCGTCGCAGCCGCGCGGCACCCAGGAGCGGACCCGGTCGCGCCAGTCCTCCCCGTCCACGTGCTGCCAGTTGCCGAGGAACTGCGCGTACCCGCCCGGATTGAGGTGGGACCCCGCCTGCTGGACCAGGGTCCGGCACAGGTCGTCGCCGCCCATGCCGCCGTCCCGGTACGTGAGCCGCGCGCCGGGCGAGATCACGAAGGGCGGGTTCGACACGATCAGGTCGTACGTGGCGTCCCCCACGGGCTCGAACAGCGAGCCCGCGAGCAGTTCGGCCTCCGGCGCCCCGGAGAGGGCCAGCGTCAGACGGGTGAATTCCAGGGCGCGCGGGTTGACGTCGGTCGCCGTGACCCGGGTGGCGTGCTGGGCGGCGTGCAGTGCCTGGATCCCGGATCCGGTGCCGAGGTCGAGGGCCGAGGCGACGGGGACCGGGACGGTGATTCCGGCCAGGGTGGTGGAGGCGCCGCCGACGCCGAGCACCACGCCCTCCTCACGGCTGCCGATCCCCCCGGCGCCGCCGACGGCGCAGCCGAGGTCCGAGACGATGAACCAGTCCTCGCCGTCGGGGCCGCCGAACGGGCGTACGTCGACGGTGGCGTGCACCTCGTCGCCCTCCCAGCGCAGCCAGCCGTCGGCGATGGCCGCCTCGACGGGCAGCGCGGCGGCGGCGTGCACGTACGGCTCCGGCTGCTGGAGCAGGAACAGCCGGATCAGGCTCGCGAGCGCGTCGTCGCCCGCGCCGCGGGTGGCGCGCAGGGCGGGGACCGTCTCGCTGCGGGCCAGCGCGGCGTAGGCGGGGGCGCCGAGCAGGTCGAGCAGTCCGTCGGCGGTGAACCCCGCGGCGAGGAACGCCTCGCGGAGCTCGGCGGCGTGGTCGGGCTTGGGAAGGCTGGTGGTACTCACCCGACCATTGTGGCCGCTGGGGCCGACATTCCGTACGAGCCCCGGCGCGGCAGGGCTCGCGCCGGAGCCCCGGTACGCCTGGTCCCGGCATGCCGCGGGCGGCCGGATCCGGTCGGGATCCCGGCCGCCCGTAACGCCCGTGGCGCCCGTAACGCCGTGCCGCGCGGCGCGTGCGGCGCGGAGGTCAGCTCTTCTCGGGCGTCGCGACCTGGCAGCCCTTCTGGCTGTAGATCACCTTGAGGCCGGTCGAGTTGAGCTTCTCCTTGGCGGCCGTCTCGTTGGCCGCGACCTCGGTGAGCCCGCCGGCGACCCCCTGGAGGCCCTCCGCGAACTTGCTCTGGTCCTTCGGGTCGAGCCCGTCGATCTTCGTCTTGAGATCGGTGTAGCTCTTGGAGATCTCGCCGTAGCTCTTGACCACGGAATCCGCCGCGGCCTTGCCGTCCTTGACGGGCGGCTCACCGGCCGAGGTCAGGGCGCCGCCCATGGACTTGTAGGCGTCGGAGAGGCTCTGGAAGGCCGCCGAGTCGGTCTTCTGGACCTCGTCGGGCTTGCTGCTCGTGGAGGCGACCCGCTTCAGCTCGTCGTTGGTCGTCTTGATCTTGGTGAGCTCGGGCTCCCACTTGTCGCAGACCTTCTTGGCCCAGGCCTCGGCCTTCTTGTCGCCGTCGTCCTCCCCGCCGCCGCAGCCGGACAGGACGAGCATCAGTACCGCACCGCCGGACACCGCGGCCGCAAGCTTCTTGTTCACCGGATTGGTCCCTTCGAAGGCTCTCGGCCGGAAGATACACGCCCACCATCAGGGCACGCACAAAGGCGGACAGACGGCGCGTCAGTCCGCGCCGCCCGTCCGCCGTTCGGGCGCATCTTCGAGCCGGTCCGCCCGCGGGGCCGCGGGAGCCGGGCTCAGGGGCCCCGGAGCGTCAGGAGACCACCGCCGGATCGGCCGGCTGGGTCACCCGCTCGGCGCCGGTGCCGCCGCCGTCCTCGCCGACGGCGATGCCGCGGCGCTTGGAGACGTACACGGCGCCGACGATCACCGTGAGCGCGACCACCGCGACGACGGCCCGCACGGCCGCGCTGGTGTCCGGGCCGTAGCTGAACTGCACGACCGCGGGGGCGATCAGCAGGGCCACCAGGTTCATGACCTTCAGCAGCGGGTTGATGGCCGGGCCCGCGGTGTCCTTGAACGGGTCGCCGACGGTGTCGCCGATGACGACCGCGGCGTGGGCCTCGCTGCCCTTGCCGCCGTGGTGGCCGTCCTCGACGAGCTTCTTCGCGTTGTCCCACGCGCCGCCGGAGTTGGCGAGGAAGACCGCCATCAGGGTGCCGGTGCCGATGGCGCCCGCCAGGAAGGAGCCGAGCGCGCCGACGCCGAGGGTGAAGCCGACGGCGATCGGGGTGAGCACGGCGAGCAGACCGGGCGTGGCGAGCTCGCGCAGCGCGTCCTTGGTGCAGATGTCGACGACGCGGCCGTACTCGGGCTTCTCCGAGTAGTCCATGATCCCCGGGTGCTCGCGGAACTGGCGGCGCACCTCGTAGACCACGGCGCCCGCGGAGCGGGAGACGGCGTTGATGGCCAGGCCCGAGAACAGGAACACCACGGCCGCACCGAGGATCAGGCCGACCAGGTTGTTGGGCTGGGCGATGTCGAGGCTGAGGTTCATCTCCCCGGCCTTGGCACCGACCTCCTTGACCGCGCCCGTGATGGCGTCGTTGTACGAGCCGAAGAGCGCGGCCGCGGCGAGGACCGCGGTGGCGATGGCGATGCCCTTGGTGATGGCCTTGGTGGTGTTGCCGACCGCGTCCAGGTCGGTGAGGACCTGGGCACCGGCGCCCTCGACGTCGCCGGACATCTCCGCGATGCCCTGGGCGTTGTCGGAGACGGGGCCGAAGGTGTCCATCGCGACGATGACCCCGACGGTGGTCAGCAGGCCGGTGCCGGCCAGGGCCACCGCGAAGAGCGCCAGCATGATCGACGTGCCGCCGAGCAGGAAGGCCCCGTAGACGCCGAGGCCGATGAGGAGCGCCGTGTAGACCGCGGACTCCAGGCCGACGGAGATGCCGGCGAGGATCACGGTGGCGGGGCCGGTCAGCGAGGACTTGCCGATGTCCCGGACGGGACGGCGGTTGGTCTCCGTGAAGTAGCCGGTCAGCTGCTGGATCAGGGCCGCGAGCACGATGCCGATGGCGACGGCGACCACGGCGAGGACGCGCGGGTCCCCGGTGTGGTTGGAGATGGCGGCGTCCTCGACGCCGACGAGCTCCTTGTAGGTGGCCGGCAGGTAGCTGTAGACGGCGATCGCGACGAGCACGAGGGAGATCACGGCGGAGATGAAGAAACCGCGGTTGATCGCCGTCATCCCGCTGCGGTCGGCTCGGCGCGGGGCGACCGCGAAGATTCCGATCATGGCGGTGATCACGCCGATGGCGGGCACGATCAGCGGGAAGGCGAGGCCCAGGTCACCGAAGGCGGCCTTGCCGAGGATGAGCGCGGCCACGAGGGTGACGGCGTAGGACTCGAAGAGGTCGGCCGCCATCCCCGCGCAGTCGCCGACGTTGTCGCCCACATTGTCGGCGATGGTCGCGGCATTGCGCGGATCGTCCTCCGGAATGCCCTGCTCGACCTTGCCGACCAGGTCGGCGCCGACGTCGGCGGCCTTGGTGAAGATGCCGCCGCCCACGCGCATGAACATCGCGATCAGGGCGGCGCCCAGGCCGAAGCCCTCCAGGACCTTGGGGGCGTCGGCGGCGTAGACCAGAACGACGCAGGAGGCGCCGAGCAGGCCCAGGCCGACCGTGAACATGCCGACCACGCCACCGGTGCGGAAGGCGATCTTCATGGCCTTGTGGGCCACGTCGGTCAGGTCCTTGGCGGGTTCGCCCTTGGCGGGGGTGGCCTCGCGGGCGGCCGCGGCGACGCGGACGTTGGCGCGGACCGCGAGGCGCATGCCGATGTAGCCGGTGGCGGCCGAGAAGATCGCGCCGACGAGGAAGAAGGCGGAACGTCCCGCCCGCTGCGTCCAGTCGTCGGCGGGGAGCAGGAAGAGCAGGAAGAAGACCACGACGGCGAAGACGCCGAGGGTGCGCAACTGGCGGCCCAGATAGGCGTTGGCGCCTTCCTGGACGGCTGCCGCGATCTTCTTCATGCTGTCGGTGCCCTCGTCGGCGGCGAGGACCTGGCGGACCAGGATCTGCGCGACGACGAGCGCGGCCAGCGCGACGCCCGCGATGACGAACACGATGACGCGGTTGTCATCGGTGAGTACTGCGGCTGCCAGATCATGGGCGCGATCCGGTGCGATAGGGGTGAAGAGCCCCGTCATTCGTCCTCCTTGACGTGATGAGCTCAAGATGTGGACGGATTGTAGGGAGCGCGACCTGATCAAAACAGTGCGCGTGAAACGGAATTGGCGCGCTCTTGCTCCTCAGCAATAGATCACGTCACTCCATTACCCCCGAAAGAAGTAATGGGGCAAACCCATTGACGGTTGATCAGCGATCTAGAAGATTTCCCGGGAAAACGAAAAAGGCCCTGCTCAGCAGGGCCTTGGCAAAGATCCGAGGAATTAACGAAGATCGGAAAATAGGGCTGGGAGGGTGCTACGGAAGATCGGTCGCCGCCGCGACGGGCCAGCTCATCCGGATCGTTCCGCCCGATTCCCCACTGGTCACCGACACGTCGTCGACCAGCCCGCTGATCACCGCGAGCCCCATCTCGTCCTCCCCGTCCGCGTCCGGGTCGAGGACGGCGGCGATGCCCGGCACCGCCTCCGCGGAACCGCCGGCCGGCCCGGGCACCTCGTCGCCGACCTCGATGGAGAACGACTTCTCCTCCTCGGTCAGCACGACGCGCACGGGCGCGGTCAGGCCGTTGCTGCGGTGCAGTCCGACGGCACGCGAACAGGCCTCGCCCACGGCGAGGCGGACCTCGTCGAGGACGGCCTCCTCCACCCCCGCCCGGCGCGCCACGGCGGCCGCGACGAGGCGGGCCGTCCGAACGTGTTCGGGCTGGGCGCTGAAGCGCAGTTCAACGGTGGCCATGTGCGTCCCCCTCGGACTACGGGCGTGCCTTGACAGGGGCCCGGACCATCCATGGCCCGGTACCCCCGCTCCTCGACGGCTCCTCGGTATCAGGAGCCGTTCGTCAGTCGGTGGCCTGGACGGCGTCCTCCACCGAGGTGTGGATCGGGAACACCTTGGTCAGACCGGTGATCCGGAAGATCTTCAGAATGCGCTCCTGGTTGCAGACCAGACGCAGCGAGCCCTCGTGCGCGCGGACGCGCTTGAGGCCTCCCACGAGCACACCGAGGCCGGTGGAGTCGAGGAAGTCCACTCGCTCCATGTCGACGACCAGGTGGTAGCTGCCGTCGTTCACCAACTCCACCAACTGCTCGCGCAGCTTGGGCGCGGTATACACATCAATCTCGCCACCGACCTCTACGACCGTGCGGTCGCCGACAGTGCGAGTCGACAGGGACAGGTCCACGGATCCTCCAGCACCTTGCTATCGAGCGGCGCCCCCCAGGGGCCTCCCCACCCGAAGGTAGGGGAGGGGATCGGCTGCCGCGATGGCATTCAATCACTTACCGGCAGGCGCGCACGACGCCTTGGGACCATTGTCCCGCACGCCAGTGACACACTCGGTTCCAATGGCCAACACTCACCGCCCCGGTCCGCCCACGGCACCAGCCGATCCACGACCCGCTCCCGGCACGGTCCTGGACCGCCTGTCACGGGGGCCTTCCCGGGCTGCGCGCATCACCCATACGGAGCACTTGCCCCCTCGGGAGGGCCGTCATGCGGTCTGGCCCCATCGCATCCGAACGGATGTCGTAGCCGCGATCCGGGACGCGGGGATCGACCATCCGTGGGAACACCAGGCCGCGGCCGCCGAGCACGCCCTGGACGGCGAGTCCGTGGTCGTCGCCACAGGAACCGCCTCCGGGAAGTCCCTGGCCTACCTGGCCCCCGTGCTGTCCGCCCTCGCGGACGGCGCCGAGGCGCCGAACGGGCGGGGTGCGACCGCCCTCTACCTGGCTCCGACCAAGGCTCTGGCCGCCGACCAGCGCCGGGCCGTCCGGGAACTCGCCGCCCCCCTGAAGAACGCCGTGCGCCCGGCCGTGTACGACGGGGACACCCCGGTCGAGGAACGCGAGTGGGTGCGCCAGTACGCCAACTACGTGCTGACCAACCCCGACATGCTGCACCGGGGCATCCTGCCCTCCCACCCCCGCTGGTCCTCCTTCCTGAAGGCGCTGCGCTACGTCGTCATCGACGAGTGCCACAGCTACCGCGGGGTGTTCGGCTCCCACGTCGCCCAGGTCCTGCGGCGGCTGCGCCGGCTGTGCGCGCGCTACGGCTCCGAACCGGTCTTCCTGCTGGCCTCCGCCACCGCCAGCGACCCGGCGGCCGCCGCGTCCCGGCTGACCGGCGTGCCGGTCACCGAGATCACCGACGACGCCTCCCCGCGCGGCGAGGTCGTCTTCGCCCTGTGGGAGCCGCCGCTGACCGAGCTCAAGGGCGAGAAGGGCGCCCCGGTGCGCCGGACCGCCACCGCCGAGACCGCCGAACTGCTGACCGACCTCGTCGTGCAGGGGGTGCGGACCGTGGCCTTCGTCCGCTCCCGGCGCGGAGCCGAGCTGATCTCCGTGATCGCCCAGGAGCGGCTCGCCGCGGTGGACCGGTCCCTGCCCCGGCGGGTCGCCGCCTACCGGGGCGGCTACCTGCCCGAGGAGCGGCGGGCCCTGGAGCGGGCCCTGCACTCCGGGGAACTGCTGGGGCTGGCCGCGACCACCGCCCTGGAGCTGGGCGTGGACGTGTCCGGCCTGGACGCCGTGCTGATCACCGGCTACCCGGGCACCCGGGCCTCGCTGTGGCAGCAGGCCGGGCGCGCCGGACGCTCGGGGCAGGGCGCCCTGGCCATCCTGATCGCCCGGGACGACCCCCTGGACACCTACCTGGTCCACCACCCCGAGGCCCTGTTCCGCCAGCCGGTGGAAGCCACCGTGCTGGACCCGGACAACCCGTACGTCCTGGCCCCGCACCTGTGCGCGGCCGCCGCCGAGCTGCCGCTGACCGAAGCCGACCTGGACCTCTTCGGCCCCGCCGCGCGCGGGCTCATGCCCCAGCTGGAGGCGGCGAAGCTGCTGCGGCGCCGGGCCACGGCCTGGCACTGGACCCGCCGGGAGCGGGCCTCGGACCTGACCGACATCCGCGGCGGCGGGGGCCGCCCGGTGCAGATCGTGGAGGCCTCCACCGGCCGGCTGCTGGGCACCGTCGACGAATCCGCCTCGCACACCGCCGTCCACGACGGCGCCGTCCACCTCCACCAGGGCCGCACCTACCTGGTGAAACACCTGGACCTGGAGGATTCCGCCGCCCTGGTCGAGGAGGCGAACCCGCCCTTCTCCACCACGGCCCGCGACACCACCTCCATCTCCATCCTGGAGACCGAGACCGAGATCCCCTGGGGCGCGGCCCGGCTCTGCTTCGGCTCCGTCGAGGTCACCAACCAGGTCGTCTCCTACCTGCGCCGCAAGCTGATCACCGGCGAGGTGCTCGGCGAGACCAAGCTCGACCTGCCGCCGCGGACCCTGCGCACCCGGGCCGTGTGGTGGACGGTGACCGAGGACCAGCTGGACGAGGCCCGGATCGGCCCGGAGATCCTCGGCGGCGCCCTGCACGCCGCCGAGCACGCCTCCATCGGCCTGCTCCCGCTGTTCGCCACCTGCGACCGCTGGGACATCGGCGGGGTCTCCGTCCCGCTGCATCCGGACACCCTGCTGCCCACGGTCTTCGTGTACGACGGCCACCCGGGCGGCGCCGGCTTCGCGGAGCGGGGCTTCCGGACGGCCCGGGCCTGGCTGACCGCCACCCGGGACGCCATTGCCGCCTGTGAGTGCGAGGCGGGCTGCCCCTCCTGCATCCAGTCCCCCAAATGCGGCAACGGCAACGACCCCCTCCACAAGCGCGGCGCCGTACGCCTCCTCACCCGCCTCCTCTCCACGGCCCCCTGACCGCCGCCCCGCCGGGCTCCCCGCCGGGCTCCCCGGCGGGCTCCCCGGCGGGCTCCCCGGCAGGCCCCGACGGGGAGACCACCGGCGGCCCCGCCCGGGCGGCGGCCTCGGGGGTGAAGGGACCGGCCCGGACACCGGCCCGGACCTCGGCCACCTCACCGCCGACCCCGCAGGCTGCCAGCACCGCCCCCTGGGCCCCGGCCACCCTCCGGGCCGCCGCACAGGCCCGCTCGGGGCCGTGCGCCCAGCTCGCGGCCGCCGCCAGGGCCGCCAGATCGGCAGCCGCGCCGGCCCGGTGGCGGGCCACCACCGCCTGCCCGAGCAGCAGCACACCCCCGAACACCGCCACCAGCACCGCCGCCACCACGGTGGCCCACACCGTCGCGACCCCCCGGTCCCGCCCGTCAGACCACCCCCGGCCCCGGCCCCGGCCCCGGCCCCGTTCCCGGCTCATGGCGGCGGCCCCACGCTGTCCTCCGCCAGGGCCACCGCACGCGCCCCGAGCCGTACCGGCAGCCCGCCCGGCCCCGGCGCCGGAGCGGCCACCCGGACCCGCCACAGGTCGCCGGAACGCTCCACCTCCACCTCCGCCCCCGCCGGAGCGGCCTCCCGGGCCGCCGCCACCGCCGCCGCCACGGGCTCGGACCGGGCCGCCGCCCGGGCACCCGCCCGGGCGGCGTCCACACACCGGATCTGCGCGGCCGCCGCCATCAGCGCCCACACCAGCAGCGCCGCGAACAGCACCAGGGCCGGAATGACCACAGCGGCCTCGGCCGTCACATAACCGCGATCACCGATTCCCGGCCGCTTTCGCTCAGAAGGGCGCATCGAGCGCCTTCCCGATGGTCGACTGGAGTGCCGCCGACACCACATCGCTCGTCACGACCTTGTAGAGGACCGCCGCGAACGCACACGCCGCGATCGTGCCCATGGCGTATTCCGAAGTCGACATTCCCTCATCACCCCCACGCCCCTTCAGTACCGCCCGCAACCGAATCCGGATGATCCTCATGACAACCTCCTGTGGGATTACGCTCTTGATCTGATTTCAGTTTTTGATTCCATTGGGCCGGCCGATGCGCATCACCGCTGCGACAGCAGTCCCGAGGCCATTCC
Organism: Streptomyces sp. NPDC033966; assembly: GCF_055575955.1. Classification (NCBI taxonomy): domain Bacteria; kingdom Bacillati; phylum Actinomycetota; class Actinomycetes; order Kitasatosporales; family Streptomycetaceae; genus Streptomyces; species Streptomyces sp. NPDC033966. The sequence goes on from NZ_JBVIRQ010000005.1 coordinate 151,090, forward strand.
GATCACCACCGGCGCCACCCCGACCGCGAGGAACGCGGGGAGGAAGCACAGCCCCACCGGAGCGGTGACGAGCACCGCCGCCCGCTGCGCCCGGGCGCCCGCCCGCCGGGAGCGGTCCGCCCTCAGGGCCGCCGCCAGGCGGGAGACCGGCTCCGCGGCCGGCGCCCCGGTCCGCGCGGCACGCTCCAGGCACTCCGCCAGCCCCCGCGCCCCGGGCATCTCCGCCAACCTCCCCCACGCGGCGCCCGGTTCGCCGCCGAGTCGCAGCTCCGCACCCGCGAGCGCCAGCCGCTCCCCCACCGGCCCGCCCAGCGACTCCCCCACCACCTCGGCCGCCTCCACCGGGCCCGCCCCCGCCGCGAGACAGGCCGCCAGCAGGTCCGCCGCGAACGGCAACTGCCGCTCCGCCTCCCGCGTGTCCGGCCCGCCGGCCGGCCGGGCCCGCGCGAGCAGCCGCCGCACCGCGAACGCCGCCCCGCACCCGACGAGGACCCCCGGCACCCCGCCGACCAGCACCCAGCCCGCCAGCAGCGCCCCGGACGGACCCGCCCAGGACAGCGCACCCGCCCGGACCCGCGGACCCCACAGCGGCCCCCGCCGCACCGGCCCGGCCCGGAAGAGCACCGCGGTCCGGCGCCGGACCACCCGCCGTCCCAGCCGCGCCACCACCGCCGAGGCCGGCCACCACACCAGTGCCGCCGCGCACAACGCCGTCCCCAGCCTGTGGACCACGGAGCCGTCCATCACCGCTCCCCCGTCCGCACGATCCGCCGGCACCACAGCAGCCCCAGCACCTCCAGCAGCCCGCCGGCCAGCAGGCAGCCCCACCCGACCGGGGAGTGCAGCAGCACCCGCAGCGGATCCGCTCCCAGCGCGGTGCCCATCAGCAGACCCACCAGCGGCAGCAGCGCGAGCACCACCGTCGTGGACCTGGCCCCCGCGAGCTGGGCCCGCAGTGACTCCTCCCGGTCCCGCTCGGCCCGCAGCGCCCCTTCCAGCCGGTCGAGTCCGGCCGCCAGGCCCGCTCCCCCGTCCACCGAGACCCGCCAGCAGGCCGCCATCCCGGCCAGTCCCCCCGCACCGGGCTCCCGCGCCGCCTGATGCAGGGCCGCGGCCACGTCCCCGCCGAACGCGGCGGCGGCCAGCACCCCCGCCTCCGCCGCCCCGGGACCGCCGGGACCGGCCGCCGTACGCCGTATCGCCACGGTCAGCGCCCTGCCCGGCTGGGCACCGGCCCGCAGCTCCCCGACGACGGCCCCGCACAGCTCCACGACCCCCGCGGCACGGGCGGCGCGCGCCCGCTCCCGCTCCCTGGCCCGCAGCCAGCGCCGCAGCAGCGGTACCGAGGCCGCGCCGAGCAGCAGCGGGATCACCGACCCGCCCGCGGCGGCGACCAGCAGCCCGGCCGCCAGCCCGGCGCACTCCCGCCACCGCGCGGCCCGTACCCGCAGCGCGGCCGCCAGCCGCCGTCCGGGAGCCGGCGCGCCCGGAACCAGCGGCCCGCCCCCGGCCAGGACCAGCCGGGCCCGCCGGGGCTGCCGCTCACCCCCGGCCAGCCCCCAGGCCGCCGCCCCGGCGCACAGCACCCCGGCGAACACGGGCACCGACCCGAGCGCCCCGGCGTTCACCGCGCACCTCCCAGCAGCGGGGCGAGCCGCGCCCAGCCCGCCTCCCGTACGAAGCCGCGGGCGCCCCAGCGCAGCGCGGGGACGGTGACCACCAGCCCGGCCGGATCCCGCTCCAGCACGTGCACCTCGGCCACCCGCCGCCGCCCGGACCGGTCCCGGACCAGGTGGACCACCAGGGTCAGCGCGGCCGCCAACTGGCTGTGCAGGGCGGCCCGGTCCAGCCCGGCGGCCGTCCCGAGGGCCTCCAGCCGGGCGGGCACGTGCCCCGCGGCGTTGGCGTGCACCGTGCCGCAGCCCCCTTCGTGCCCGGTGTTCAGGGCGGCGAGCAGGTCGGCCACCTCCGCACCCCGCACCTCGCCGACCACCAGCCGGTCGGGCCGCATCCGCAGGGCCTGGCGGACCAGGTCGGCGAGGGTGACCAGCCCGGCCCCCTCCTGGTTCGCGGGCCGGGTCTCCAGCCGCACCACATGGGGGTGGTCGGGGCGCAGCTCGGCGGAGTCCTCGGCGAGCACGATCCGCTCACCCGGCCCGACCAGTCCCAGCAGGGCGCTGAGCAGGGTGGTCTTCCCCGTCCCGGTCCCGCCGGAGACGAGGAACGACAGCCGGGCCTCGACCACCGCCCGCAGCAGCCGCTGTCCGCCCGGCGGCAGTGTCCCGGCGGCGACCAGCTCGTCCAGCGTGAACGCCTTCGGCCGCACCACGCGCAGCGACAGGCACGCCGATCCGACCGCCACGGGAGGCAGCACGGCGTGCAGCCGGGTGCCGTCGGGCAGCCGGGCGTCCACCCAGGGCCGGGCGTCGTCCAGCCGCCTCCCCGCGACGGCGGCCAGCCGCTGGGCCAGCCTGCGCACGGCCTCGGCGTCGGCGAAGGCCACCGGGGTCAGCTCCAGCCCGCCGCCCCGGTCCACCCACACCCGGTCGGGGGCGGCCACCAGCACGTCGGTGACGGCGGGGTCGGCGAGCAGCGGCTCCAGCGGCCCCGCGCCCACCAGCTCGGAGCGCAACTCGGCCGCCACGCCCAGCACTTCCGCGTCCCCGAGGAGCCGCCCCTGTGCCCGCAGGGCCGCCGCGACCCGGGCGGGCGTGGGCTCGGCCCCGCTCTCGGCGAGGTGCTGGCGCACCGCGTCCAGCAGCACCGCGCTCATGCCGACACCCCCTGGGCGGAGCCGAGCGCCCGCCGCCAGAAGCCGTCGCAGAAGCGGGCCAGCGTGCCCCGCGCGCCCGGCGGTTCCCCCTCGGCCACCCTCCCCGGAAGCCCCACCTCGACCGGCACCTCCCCGGCCAGCGGCGCCCCCAGCAGCCCCGCCACGGCTTCGGCGTCGAGCCCGTCGGGACAGCGGCCCCGCACGACCACGCGGACGTCCCGGGCCACCATGCGCACCCCGGCGGCGACCCGCCCCGCCGCGGCCACCGACCGCAGCTCGCCCGGCACCACCAGCAGCACGAGGTCCAGCTGGGCCAGCACCTCCGCCACGGCCTCGTCCACCCGCCGGGGCAGGTCGACCACCACGACGCCGCCCCGCCTGCGGGCGGCTGCCACGACCGACCTCATCGCGGCGGGCGGCACCACCACCCGCTCCCCGCGGTCCCAGCTCAGCACCCGCAGCGCGTGCAGCTCGGGCAGGGACTCCTCCAGCGCCCCGGCCCCGACGCGGCCGCGCGAGGCGGCGAAGTCCGGCCACCGCAGCCCCTCGGCGCTCTCGCCGCCGAGCAGTACGTCCATGCCCCCGCCGAGCGGGTCGGCGTCGATGAGGATGGTGCGCTCGCCGCCCTTGGCCGCCCGGACGGCGAGCGCGCAGGCGAGGGTGGACGCCCCGGCCCCACCGCTGCCGCCGATCACCCCGACGGCCAGCGCGGGCCTGCCCGCGCCCTCCACCACGTCGGCGATGCGGTCGACGAGCATGCCCTCGGCGTCGGGCAGGCGCAGGACCTCCTGGGCGCCGATCTCCACCGCCCGCTGCCATACGAAGGGGTCGTCGAGGTCCCGGCCGACGAGGAACACCCCCTCCCGGCGCGGCGCCCCGCGCACCCGGCGGGCGGCGTCGTCCCCGACCAGCACCAGGGGCGCGGAATCCCACCCCGTACCCCCCGGCCCGGCTCCGCCCCGCTCCGGCACCGCGTGGTGCACGTACGGCTCGGCGCCCGCGGCGGCGCACAGCCGCAGCAGGTCGTCGAGGAGCAGCGGGTCCTCGGTGATGATCAGCGGCCGTCCGCCACCGGGCGGGGTGCCCTCGGCGCGGCGGGGCCCTCCCCCACCGGCCACCACGGGTGCCTGCGCTTCACACGACTTCGATCCAGCCACGATCTCCGCCCCCTTCTCACTGCAAATCCACTCGCCGCGGACTTCGCGGCTGGAATCACGGTGGAGGGATCCGGAAAAAGAAGTGGATCTTGCTCGAAAACTGTGGACAAGAAGGCGCCTGTGAATAACTCCGCCACACCATCAGGTGAGTTCCACAGCGCTGCGGAACCACTACGCAGCGTTACGAGTCTAGAGGGGTGAAGGCCTGTGCCAGGCGGGCCCGTCGATGAGGGAGGGCCGAGATGATGGTCGCCGAAGACCGGATGAGGGGACGCGAACCGCGTCCGGACATGCGACGACCCCCGCCGGGGGGGAGAGCGGGGGTCGTCCCCACGGTCCGACTCGGGGGGGGAGGAGCCAGACCGGGTTAGCACGGTCGCGAACGATCCGTGACTTCCATGGTGTACCCGAGAGCCTTCTCAGGCAAACCCACGCGCCACACCTTACGCCGAATGGTGGGCGCATATGCTCGGGTCGTGGAAAATCAGCCCTTGCCGCACTCGCTGCCTCGGACCGCCGCCTTCTTCGACCTGGACAAGACGGTCATTGCGAAGTCGAGCGCTCTGACGTTCAGCAAGTCCTTCTACCGGGGCGGCCTGATCAACCGCCGCGCCGTGCTGCGGACCGCCTACACCCAGTTCATCTTCCTGGCCGGCGGCGCCGACCACGACCAGATGGAGCGGATGCGGGAGTACCTGTCCGCTCTCTGCAAGGGGTGGAACGTCCAGCAGGTCCGGGAGATCGTCGCCGAAGCGCTGCACGACCTGATCGACCCGATCATCTACGACGAGGCCGCTTCCCTCATCGAGGCCCACCACACGGCCGGCCGTGACGTGGTGATCGTGTCGAGCTCCGGCGCCGAAGTCGTCGAGCCGATCGGCGAGATGCTCGGCGCGGACCGGATCGTCGCCACCCGCATGGTGGTCGGCGACGACGGCTGCTTCACCGGGGAGATCGATTACTACGCCTACGGCCCCACGAAGGCGGAGGCGGTGCGCGAGCTCGCCGAGTCCGAGGGGTACGACCTCGCGCGGTGCTACGCCTACAGCGACTCGATCACCGACGTACCGATGCTGGAGTCCGTGGGGCACCCGCACGCCGTCAACCCCGACCGCGCGCTGCGGCGCGAGGCCGTCGCGCGGGAGTGGCCGGTCCTGGTGTTCAACCGGCCGGTGCGGCTGAAGCAGCGCCTGCCCGGACTGTCGATGCCGGCGCGGCCCGCCCTCGTCGCGGCGGCGGCGGTCGGCGCGGCGGCGGCCACCGCCGGGCTCGTCTGGTACGCAAGCCGCCGGCGCGCGGGGATCTCCCCCTCCTCGGCCTGACCGGACCGTCCCTACCTGGGGCGATACAGGGTGTCCGGTTCGCCCTGGGTCGCCCCGGAAAGTAAAGGAATCCGGCCAGGGGTTTCGCTCGGCACCGAAGCGGAGTACAAAGGAGTCACGGCCCGCGAGACCAAAGAACATCCGAGAGGATCATCTTTAAAACGCAGTAAGGCCCACGGACCGAAGCATGAACGCCGAGCACCCACGCGACGTCGACCCGTCGATTACGGGCCAGCCGCACCAGGCCACGGGCAAAGTTCCCGGCCTGATGGGCAACCATCGAGGACGCTTGGTAACTGGGCGTGAATGCCAGCGGCGACACCAGAGCAGTACGGTGTCGCCGCAACCCTGTGCCCGGCCGGAACGGTACGCCTGGCCGGAAGGGCCTCAGGCCGCGCCGCGCTGGAGCGCCTCGCACACCGCGGTCGACTCGCGGACGCCGAGCTCGACCGCCCGGCCGCAGTGGCCGATCCACTCCGCCATCCCCTCCGCGGTCCCGGAGAGGTACCCCTCGAAGGCCTTCAGGTAGGCCTCCTTACCCTGCTCCGCGTGGCCGACCTCCGCCGGGCAGATCGCCTTCGGGTCCAGCCCGCTGTTGATCAGCACGATCCGCTCGGCCGTGCGCGCCACCAGCCCGTTGTACGAGGCGAAGGGCCGCAGGGCCAGCAGCTCCCCGTGCACCACCGCGGCCGTGACCAGCGCCGGAGCGGAGCCGCCCGCGATGACCAGGCGGGACAGGCCGTCCAGCCGGCCCGCGACCTCCTCGGCGCTCGGGAGCGGCAGGTCCACCAAGGGCTCGTCCACCGGCTCGCCGGCCAGCCGCGGCCGGCCGACCACGTCACCGGCCCCGTCGGCCGCCGGCCCCGTCGCCCCGCACGCCACCAGGTGCAGGCGCGCCAGCACCCGCATCGGCGACTGCCGCCAGATGCTCAGCAGCTGACCGGCCTCCGCCGTCAGGCGCAGCGCGGCACCCACCGTGCGCGCCTCGTCCTCCGCCCCGAAGTCGGTCCGTCGGCGCACCTCCTCCAGCGCCCAGTCGGCACCGGACAGCGCCGCGCTGCCCCGGGCGCCGCGCAGGGCGGCCTCCGAGGTGATCTCGCCGCTGCGACGGCGCATCACCCGGTGCCCGTAGACGCGGTCCACGGCCTTGCGTACGGAATCCACGGACTCCGCGACCCCCGGCAGGGATCCGAGGGCCGCCAGCGGGTCAGAAGCGCTACTCATAAGTAGGGAGCCTACGCACTGCGAACCCATAGCACCGACCCCTCGTTGGAGTGGTCTTCTTCACTCACCTTGACCACACCCCGCAACCGACCCACTACGCTTGGTGAACATGAAGATCGCTTTCGTGGGAAAGGGCGGCAGCGGGAAGACCACGCTGTCCTCCCTCTTCATCCGCCACCTCGCAGCCAATGAAGCACCCGTCGTCGCGGTGGACGCCGACATCAACCAGCACCTCGGGGCCGCCCTCGGGCTCACCGACGAAGAGGCCGCCGCGCTGCCCGCCCTGGGCGCGCACCTGCCCCTGATCAAGGAGTACCTGCGCGGCTCCAACCCGCGCATCGCCTCGGCCGACAGCATGATCAAGACCACGCCGCCGGGCGCCGGCTCGCGCCTGCTGCGCATCACCGAGGACAACCCGGTCTACGAGGCCTGCGCGCGCACGCTGCCGCTCGACGACGGGGACTCCGTACGGCTGATGGCGACGGGCCCCTTCACCGAGTCCGATCTGGGCGTGGCCTGCTACCACTCGAAGGTCGGCGCGGTCGAGCTCTGCCTCAACCACCTGGTCGACGGCCCGGACGAGTACGTGGTCGTCGACATGACGGCCGGCTCCGACTCCTTCGCGTCCGGCATGTTCACCCGCTTCGACGTGACCTTCCTCGTCGCCGAGCCGACCCGCAAGGGAGTCTCGGTCTACCGCCAGTACAAGGAGTACGCCCGGGACTTCGGGGTGGTGCTCAAGGTGGTCGGCAACAAGGTGCAGGGCCCGGAGGACATCGAGTTCCTCCAGGACGAGGTGGGCGAGGACCTGCTCGTCACCTTCGGGCACTCCGACTGGGTCCGCGCGATGGAGCGGGGCCGTCCGGCCTCGTTCGAACTGCTGGAGGCGAGCAACCGGCTCGCGCTCCAGGCGCTCCAGGACGCGGCGGAGGACTCCTACGCCGCCCGCGACTGGGGCAGGTACACCGAGCAGATGGTCCACTTCCACCTGCGCAACGCCGAGAGCTGGGGGAACGCCAAGACCGGCGTCGACCTGGCGGACCAGATCGACCCCGCCTTCGTCCTCCACGAGGCCCTGGTCAGCCCTCGTTCTGCTCCGCTGCCCGCTCCTCAGCCGGCTTGACCTTGTCCGTACCCGACGGGGCGGCCGGGGCCGCCGGCGGCCCCGCGGTGAGGAACTTCGTCCAGCCCTCCTTCGGCGCCTCGCCGACGTCGAGGGTGCGCATCCACTCCAGCGTCTTCGGGTTCTGGGCGTCCAGCCAGTCCGCCAGCTCGCGGAAGGGCACGCACCGGACCTCCGGCTTGGTGCACATGCCCTTGATGGACTCCTCGACGGCCTGCATGTAGGCGCCGCCGTTCCACGACTCGAAGTGGTTGCCGATGATCAGCGGTGCGCGGTTGCCCTGGTAGGCCCGGTCGAAGGCCTGCCGCAGGCCGTCGCGCATCTGGTCGCCCCAGTACCGGTGCTGCGAGGGGTCGCCCTGCGTGGTCGTGCCGGACTGGTTGACCATGTAGTTGTAGTCCATGCTCAGCGTGTCGAAGGCGCGCCCAGGCATGGGCACCAGCTGGAGCGGCAGGTCCCAGAGCCCGTCCGTCTTCTTGGGCCAGATCTGCTTGCTGATGCCGCTGGAGTCGTAGCGGAACCCCATGTCCTTGGCCGCCAGCATGAAGTTCTTCTGGCCTTCGAGGCAGGGGGTGCGGGCCCCGATCAGCTCCTTGTCGTAGTCGAAGGGCAGCGGGGCCATGTTTTTCAGGCCCGCGTTCGTCTTCCAGTTCTTGACGAACGACTTGGCCTGGTTGATCTCGCTCTTCCACTCCGCCACCGACCAGGTGCCGACGCCGCCGTCGGGGCCGCAGAAGTGGCCGTTGAAGTGGGTGCCGATCTCGTTGCCCTCCAGCCAGGCCGCGCGGACCTGGGTGACGGTGTCCTTGATGCCCTGGAGGTCGCCGAAGCCGATGTCGGACAGGCCCGGGGAGTGCTGCGGCGCGGTGTAGAGGGAGCGCTTCTCCTCCGGCAGCAGGTACACACCGCTGAGGAAGTACGTCATCCGGGCGTTGTACTGCTTGCCCACCTCGCGGAAGTGCGAGAAGAGCTTCTGGCTGTCCTCGCCCGCGCCGTCCCACGAGAACACCACGAACTGCGGGGGCTTCTCACCGGGCTTCAGCTTCTGCGGCGCCTGCACGTTCGGCTGCGAGCCGGTGTAGGCCGTCGAGCCGTCGCCGATGAGGCGGTTGAGGCTGCCGGGAGCGTCCGGGGCGGCGGGGCCCTTCTTCGCACTCTGGCCGCCGGGGGCCCCGGGCTTGCCCGGCCCGGAACCGCTGCACCCGGCGGCGCACAGGACCAGGGCCGTGGCGACCAGGCCGCCGGCGATCTTCTTCGTGGCGGCGATCATCCGCACACCTCTTCCTCGCAGTTCCATCGCGGGACCTTTCGCGAGGCAACGTCCCATGCGGTCCGCTTTTAGGAAGGTGTGACAAGCCAGACAAAATACTTATTCACCCTTGAGTGCTAATTTCTAGGCCATTTGCCCCCATTACCTACCACGACTCTTTACCCTCCATTACCTTTCATTTACCGAGTGTTGAGACTCCCGCCGCTTCATCCCTCCTCAGAGGAGACGGGAACCCATGACAGCCACGACCCCAGCCACGACCCCGGCCCCGGCCCCGACCCCCGCCTCGTCCCCTGCCCCGGCCCCGGCCGGCCCGCAGAAGCGAAGTCCGCTCAAGGACCTCCCCGCGGACCTGTCCGCGTCCGCCGCCGTCTTCCTGATCGCCCTGCCGCTCTCCCTCGGCATCGCGCTCGCCACCGGCGCCCCGCTCCAGGCGGGGCTGGTGGCGGCGGCCGTGGGCGGGATCGTGGCCGGCCGGTTCGGCGGAGCCCCCCTCCAGGTGAGCGGGCCGGCAGCCGGACTCACCGTGGTGACCGCCGAGTTGATCCAGCGCTACGGCTGGCGCACCACCTGCGCCATCACCGTGCTCGCCGGCGTCTGCCAGCTCGGGCTCGCGCTCCTGCGCACCGCCCGGTCGGCGCTCATGGTGAGCCCGGCGATCGTGCACGGGATGCTCGCCGGCATCGGCGTGACCATCGCCCTGGCCCAGCTGCACATCGTGCTCGGCGGCAGTCCGCAGAGCTCCGCCATGGCCAATGTCATCGGGCTGCCCGCCCAGTTGGCCGATCCCCATCCGGCGGCGCTCGGGGTGAGCGCGCTGACGCTCTGCGTACTGCTGGGCTGGAGCAGGCTGCCCGGGCGGGTGGGCCGCGCCCTGCGCAAGGTGCCCGCCGCGCTCGCGGCCGTCGCCACCGCCACCGCCTTCGCGGCACTGGCCGGGCTCACCCTCCCCCGGGTGGACCTGCCGTCCTGGCGCAGCCACGCACTGCCCGAGGTGCCCGAGGGGCCGGTACTCGGCCTGATCGCCGCCGTCCTGACCATCACACTGGTCGGCAGCGTGGAGTCCCTGCTGTCCTCGGTCGCCACCGACAAGCTGATCGCCTCCGAGCGCGGTACGGACAACCGCCCGCCCCGCGCCGACCTCGACCGAGAACTCCGCGGACAGGGCGCGGCGAACATCGTCTCCGGGGTGCTGGGCGGACTGCCCGTCACGGGTGTGGCCGTGCGCAGCGTGGCCAACGTGAAATCGGGTGCCGTCAGCCGAAAATCAGCCATGTTCCACGGGCTGTGGGTGGTGCTCGCCGCAGGGTTCCTCGTCCCCGTCCTCGACCTCATCCCGCTCGCGGCGCTGGCCGCCCTGGTCATGGCCGTCGGCGTGCAGATGGTCAGCATCACGCACCTGCGCACGGTCACCCGGCACCGCGAGGCGGTGGTCTACGCGACGACCATCGCCGCAGTGGTGCTGGGCGGGGTCCTGGAGGGCGTGGCCGTCGGGATCGCGGTCGCCGTGGCACTGGCCCTGCGCCGGCTGGCCCGGACCCGGATCACGCTGGCCGAGCTGGACGGCGGGCACCAGGTCTGCGCCCGCGGCCAGTTGACCTTCCTGGCCGTCCCGCGGCTGAGCCGGGTGCTGAGCCAGGTCCCCCACGGCGGGCACGTGGTGGTCGAGCTGGACGGCTCGTTCATGGACCACGCCGCCTACGAGGCCCTGCAGGACTGGCAGAACTCGCATCTCGCGCACGGCGGATCGCTGGAACTCACCGGCCGGGGCGGACGGGCCCTCGCGGGCCCCGGTCCGGACGCGGCCACGGCCGCCGAAGCGGGTCCGGAAGCGGACAGGGGCGGGCAAGCCGCCACGGACACGGACGCCGACGCGGGTGCGCACGCGCGCACCGAAAGGGCCCCCGGCGCGGACCCGCACCCGCCCTCCGGCGCGGTGCCCGGCCCGGCCCCCAGTCCCGTCTCCTCCCCCGCCGGGCACGGCCGGACCGGCTCCAAGTCCGGTGCGGGCAGCGGCCACCACCGCAGCGACTCCGGGCGCGGGGCGCACCACTGCTGCCGGCCCTGGACGCCCTGGCAGAACCACTGCGACCACCGCGCGGTACACGCCCCCGCCCTGGCGGCGGGCCCCGGCGGCACGGTCGCGCGTACGGTCCCCAGCGCGTCCGGAGCCCCGGCCGCCGAGACGGCGCCCCGCCGGCGCGGAGCCGGTCAACTGGCCAGCGGGATCAGCGCCTTCCAGCGGGACACCGCCCCGCGCGTCCGGGACGAGCTGGCCAGGCTGGCCCGTGAGGGGCAGCGGCCTTCGCAGCTCTTCCTGACCTGCGCGGACTCCCGTCTGGTCACCAGCATGATCACGGCGAGCGGTCCGGGTGACCTCTTCACCGTCCGCAACGTGGGCAACCTCGTCCCGCTGCCCGGCGCCGAGGCCACCGACGACTCGGTCGCCGCGGCCATCGAGTACGCCGTGGACGTGCTCAAGGTCGCCAGCATCACGGTGTGCGGACATTCGGGCTGCGGGGCCATGCAGGCCCTGCTGAACTCCCACGCGGAAGCCCCGATGACCCCGCTGACGCGCTGGCTGCGGCACGGCCTGCCCAGCCTGGAGCGGATGGGCAGCCGGCACCACGCCTGGGCCCGGATCTCCGGGCGGCTCCCGGCGGACGCCGTGGAACAGCTCTGCCTGACCAACGTGGTGCAGCAGCTGGAGCACCTGCGGGCCCACGAATCGGTGGCCCGCCGGCTCGCCGAGGGCACGCTGGAGCTGCACGGGATGTACTTCCACGTGGGTGAGGCGCAGGCCTATCTGCTGTCCGAGGGAGAGGACTTCTTCGACTGTCGGGTTTTCGACAGCGTCGGCCAGAGTGTTTGATCCACGGCCGGCTCGAACCGATAGCCTCCCGTATCCGTGCAAGCTGTTGGCCCCTTCCCGCACCCTGCAGCGGGAAGGGGCCATTCGTACGCCGTGGATCGGATCGCGGACCTGTCCGTGGACCTGTCCGTGGACCGGCTGTGGACCTGGCCGTGGACCTGCGCCGCGACCCTCACGGTCGTGATATAGGTCTAAACCAATTTTCGGCTACCCCTTGTCACCTGGGCATCCGACTGATGAGCTATGCCCGGAGACACAGCTATGCCCGGGGACAACGGAAACTCTGGGAAAGGGAGATGTCGTGACTGCTGACAGCCTGGCCAACCTGCTCAAGGAGGAGCGGCGGTTCGCACCGCCTGCCGATCTGGCCGCCGCCGCCAACGTGACCGAAGCGGCGTACGCACAGGCCGACGCGGACCGGCTGGGCTTCTGGGCCGAGCAGGCGCGCCGGCTGGACTGGGACACCGAACCCACCCAGACGCTCGACTGGAGCAACCCGCCCTTCGCCAAGTGGTTCGCCGACGGCAAGCTCAACGTCGCGTACAACTGCGTGGACCGGCACGTGGAGGCCGGCAACGGCGACCGCGTCGCCATCCACTTCGAGGGCGAGCCCGGCGACAGCCGCTCGATCACCTACGCCCAGCTCAAGGACGAGGTCTCCCAGGCCGCCAACGCCCTCACCGAGCTGGGCGTCCAGGCGGGCGACCGGGTCGCGGTCTACCTGCCGATGATCCCCGAGGCGGTCGTCGCGATGCTCGCGTGCGCCCGAGTCGGCGCCGCGCACTCGGTGGTCTTCGGCGGCTTCTCCGCCGACGCCGTCGCCTCCCGCATCCAGGACGCCGACGCCAAGCTGGTGATCACCGCCGACGGCGGCTACCGCCGCGGCAAGCCCAGCGCCCTCAAGCCCGCCATCGACGAGGCCGTCACCAAGTGCCCGCAGGTCGAGCACGTCCTCGTCGTGCGCCGCACCGGCCAGGACACCGCCTTCACCGAGGGCCGCGACGTCTGGTGGCACGACCTGGTCGGCCGGCAGTCCACGGAGCACACCCCGCAGGCCTTCGACGCCGAGCACCCGCTGTTCATCCTGTACACCTCGGGCACCACGGGTAAGCCGAAGGGCATCCTGCACACCTCGGGCGGCTACCTCACGCAGGCCTCGTACACCCACCACGCCGTCTTCGACCTCAAGCCGGAGACCGACGTCTACTGGTGCACCGCCGACATCGGCTGGGTGACCGGGCACTCGTACATCGTCTACGGACCGCTCGCCAACGGCGCCACCCAGGTGATGTACGAGGGCACGCCCGACACCCCGCACCAGGGCCGGTTCTGGGAGGTCGTGCAGAAGTACGGCGTCACCATCCTCTACACCGCGCCCACGGCGATCCGTACGTTCATGAAGTGGGGCGACGACATCCCCGCGAAGTTCGACCTGTCGAGCCTGCGCGTGCTGGGCTCGGTCGGCGAGCCGATCAACCCCGAGGCCTGGATCTGGTACCGCAAGCACATCGGCGGCGACCGCTGCCCGATCGTGGACACCTGGTGGCAGACCGAGACCGGCGCCATGATGATCTCCCCGCTGCCGGGCGTCACCGCGACCAAGCCCGGCTCGGCGCAGCGCGCCCTGCCCGGCATCTCGGCCACCGTCGTGGACGACGAGGCCAACGAGGTCCCGAACGGCGGGGGCGGCTACCTGGTCCTCACCGAGCCGTGGCCGTCGATGCTGCGCACCATCTGGGGTGACGACCAGCGGTTCATCGACACCTACTGGTCGCGCTTCGAGGGCAAGTACTTCGCGGGCGACGGCGCCAAGAAGGACGACGACGGCGACATCTGGCTGCTCGGCCGGGTCGACGACGTCATGCTCGTCTCGGGCCACAACATCTCCACGACCGAGGTCGAGTCGGCCCTCGTCTCGCACCCCTCGGTCGCCGAGGCGGCGGTGGTCGGCGCGGCCGACGAGACGACGGGCCAGGCCATCGTGGCCTTCGTGATCCTGCGCGGCACCGCCTCGGAGACCGAGGGCCTGGTCGCCGAGCTGCGCAACCACGTCGGCGCCACCCTCGGCCCGATCGCGAAGCCGAAGCGGATCCTGCCGGTGGCGGAGCTCCCGAAGACCCGTTCGGGCAAGATCATGCGCCGTCTGCTGCGCGACGTGGCGGAGAACCGCGCGGTCGGCGACGTCACCACACTGGCCGATTCCTCGGTGATGGACCTGATCCAGACGAAGCTGCCCAGCTCCTCCGACGAGGACTGACCGGCAGCGGGCCACCCGAGGCCCGAGCCCCGAGGGCGTCCGGCGCACAGCGCGCCGGACGCCCTCCGCGCGTTTAAGGTGAAGATCACCCGATACGACCGAACGGGCCCTGTCGAAGACGGACCCTGTAAAGTATGAGAAGCGTCAAGATTTTGACGCTTCAAGTCTCAGGGTGCGCCGGGAAGTCTGGTCGGCAACTGCATGTGTCATGCCGTCGACCGACCGGAGGTTCCTCCGTGGCAACGCCCACCCCCCGCCACAAACTGCTCGGCCGCCTCTCCCTGCCCGAGCGCCGCTTCGTCGCGGACGCCCTGCGCACGGAGACCGTCGGCGGCGTCCTGCTGCTGGTGGCCGCGATCGCCGCCCTCATGTGGGCGAACATCCCCGCCGTCTCCGCGAGCTTCGACAGCGTCCGGTCCTTCCACCTGGGCCCCGCCTCCCTCGGCCTGGACCTCTCCCTCCAGCACTGGGCGGCCGACGGGCTGCTCGCGGTCTTCTTCTTCGTCGCCGGCATCGAGCTCAAGCGCGAACTCGTCGCGGGCGACCTGCGCGACCCCAAGGCGGCCGCCCTCCCGGTGATCGCCGCGATATGCGGCATGGCCGCACCCGCGCTCGTCTACCTGCTGGTCAACACCCTGGGGAGCGGCTCCAACGCCGGCTGGGCCGTCCCCACCGCCACCGACATCGCCTTCGCCCTCGCCGTCCTCGCGGTGATCGGCACCTCGCTGCCCTCCGCGCTGCGCGCCTTCCTGCTGACCCTGGCCGTGGTCGACGACCTGTTCGCCATCCTGATCATCGCGGTGTTCTTCACCAGCGACCTGAACTTCGCGGCGCTCGGCGGCGCCGTCGCGGGTCTGGTCCTCTTCTGGTTCCTGCTGCGCGCCGGCGTCCGCGGCTGGTACGTCTACGTCCCGCTCGCCCTGGTCATCTGGGGCCTGATGTACAACAGCGGGGTCCACGCCACCATCGCCGGCGTGGCCATGGGCCTGATGCTCCGCTGCACCCGCAAGGAGGGCGAGCAGCACTCCCCCGGCGAGCACATCGAGCACCGGGTGCGTCCCCTGTCCGCGGGACTGGCGGTGCCGCTCTTCGCGCTCCTCTCCGCCGGGGTCTCCCTTTCGGACGAATCCATCGCACAGGTCTTCACCCGCCCCGAGACCCTCGGAGTGGTGCTCGGCCTCGTCGCCGGAAAGACCGTCGGCATCTTCGGCGGCACCTGGCTGGCCGCCCGCTTCACCCGGGCCGAGCTGAACGAGGACCTCGCCTGGCCCGACGTACTCGCCGTGGCCTCGCTCGCCGGCATCGGCTTCACCGTCTCCCTGCTGATCGGCGAACTCGCCTTCGCCGGGGACGAGGTCCTCACCGACGAGGTCAAGGCCGCCGTACTGATCGGCTCCCTCATCGCGGCGGTCATCGCGGGCGTCATGCTCAAGCTGCGCAACCGCAAGTACCGGGCCCTGACGGAGGCCGAGGAGCGCGACGAGGACCGCGACGGGATCCCCGACATCTACGAGCAGGACAACCCGGACTACCACCTGCGGATGGCGCGGATCCACGAGGAGAAGGCCGCCGAACACCGCCGCAGGGCCGAGGCCGTGGCCCCCGCGCGGGTCCAGGACACGGACCCGGCCGCCGGCGAAGCGGCGGGCGGGTCCAGCGCCCGCGCCGACCGTCCGGCATGATCTGAGGGACGACGGAGGACAGCCGCCGGCAGACGACGACAGAGGGAGACAGAGATGAGCGCAGTGGACCAAGAGGCTCCGGGAGCCGAGCGCACACTCGGCCAGCTGGTCGCCGCGGCCACCGCCGAGATGTCCGCCCTGGTGCACGACGAGATCGCCCTCGCCAAGGTCGAGATCCGGCAGGACGTCAAGCGCGCGGGCATCGGCAGCGGCGCCGCGATCGCCGCCGGCGTGCTCGTGCTCTTCTCCCTCCCCGTACTGAGTTTCGCCGCGGCCTACGGCATCCACAATCTCGGCCTCGGGCTGGCCTGGTCCTTCCTCATCGTCGGCGGCGCGTTCTGGCTGCTCGCGGGCCTGATCGGGCTCCTGGCGGTGGCGAAGTTCAAGAAGATCAAGCCGCCGGTGAAGACCATGGACTCCGTCAAGCAGACCGCCGCGCTGGTGGGAACCGTCAAGCCGCACCCGCGGCCGGTGAGTGACCAGGCTGTGGGTGTGGCACGCTCGTCCTCATGACAGCGCCCTCGGCCGACTCCGGCACTCCGCCCACCGCCGCCACGGCGGTACGGCTCGACCTGCCCGGCGGGCGGGCGGTGACGCACCGGGACGTCGCCGCCAACGGCGCCCGCTTCCACGTCGCGGAGGTCGGTGACGGGCCGCTGGTGCTGCTGCTGCACGGGTTCCCGCAGTTCTGGTGGACCTGGCGGCACCAGCTGACCGCCCTCGCGGACGCCGGATACCGGGCGGTGGCCATGGACCTGCGCGGGGTCGGCGGCAGCGACCGCACCCCGCGCGGCTACGACCCGGCGAACCTGGCCCTCGACATCACCGGGGTCGTACGGTCCCTCGGCGAGCCGGACGCCGCCCTCGTCGGACACGACCTGGGCGGCTACCTCGCCTGGACGGCGGCCGTGATGCGGCCCAAGCTGGTGCGCCGACTGGTCGTCTCCTCCATGCCGCACCCGCGCCGCTGGCGCTCGGCGATGATGGCCGACTTCGGCCAGACCCGGGCGAGTTCCCACATCTGGGGGTTCCAGCGGCCGTTCATTCCCGAGCGGCAGCTCGTCGCCGACGACGGCGCCCTCGTCGCGGAGCTGATCCGGGACTGGTCCGGGCCGCTGCTCCCCGAGGACGCCGATCTGGACGTGTACCGGCGGGCGATGTGCATCCCGTCCACCGCGCACTGCTCGATCGAGCCCTACCGCTGGATGATGCGGTCGATGGCCCGGCCGGACGGACTCCAGTTCTACCGGCGGATGAAGCGGCCCGTACGGGTGCCCACGCTGCACCTGCACGGCTCGCTGGACCCGGTGATGCGCACGCGCAGCGCGGCCGGCTCCGGGGAGTACGTCGAAGCCCCGTACCGCTGGCGGCTCTTCGACGGTCTGGGGCACTTCCCGCACGAGGAGGACCCGGACGGCTTCACCACCGAACTGCTGAGCTGGCTCAAGGACCCCGAGCCCGACCGCTGACGGACCGTCGACGGAGTACGGGGCCGCGACGCCTGACGGAGCGTCCGCACCATGCCTGACGGGCCGTCGGTCCACCCGTACGACGGTCTTACGGACATTCAATTGCCCGGCGCATAGGCCAATTGGCCGCCCCGGACGGGGTTACGGACCTTGGACCCCGGGCACAGCTCGTTGTATGGGCTGGACGCACGACCACGGTGACACCGCACGCGAACGCCGCTCGGCCAGGGTGCCGGGCACGCACGACAGGACCGGCCGGGACGGCCACGACCCCCGGCTCGGAATTCCGCGCATCCTCCGCCGCCGCGCCCGCTGGGTCTCGGCGCGGCTGCGCCATCCACGCATGTAGGAGCGGCCGGTGACGTGCCCGGGAGCGTCGCCCCGCCGGCCCGTACGCCCTCGCGTACGGGTCAGAGGGCGCAGCCCTGGGTTTCCACCCGGCGCTCGGCGGTCTTCCCGACGCGGATGTCCTCGCGGATCTCGTCGGCCGTGAGGGCGTAGCCGGTGTTCGGGTCGTCGAGCGACTTCGCGAAGACGACTCCGTACACCCTTCCGTCGGGCGTCAGCAGCGGGCCGCCGGAGTTGCCCTGGCGGACGGTCGCGTACAGCGAGTACACGTCGCGGCGGACGGTGCCCCGGTGGTAGATGTCCGGGCCGTTGGCGTTGATCCGGCCGCGGACACGGGCCGCGCGGACGTCGTAGGCGCCGTTCTCCGGGAAGCCGGCGACGATCGCGTCGCTGCTGCTCGTCGCGTCCTTGTCGGTGAACTCCAGCGCCGGGGCCTTCAGCTTGGGTACGTCCAGGACCGCGATGTCGCGCTCCCAGTCGTAGAGCACGACCTTGCCGTCGTAGAGCTTGCCCTCGCCGCCGATCTGCACGGTCGGCTCCACGACCCCGCCGACGACGTGGGCGTTGGTCATCACCTTGCCCGGCGCGAAGACGAAGCCGGTGCCCTCCAGGACCTTGCTGCAGCTGGGCGCGGTGCCGACGACCTTCACGATCGAGAGCTTGGCCTGCTGGGCGACCCCGCTGCGGGCGAGGGCCGGGTCGGGGGCCTTCACCTCGGTGATCGGCTCGTTCGAGAACGGACTGAAGACCTGCGGGAAGCCGTTGCGGGCGAGCGTGGAGCTGAAGTCCGAGAACCAGGTGTTCGCCTGGGCGGGCAGCACCCGCGACACGCCGAGGAGAACCTTGGAGTTGCGCACCTCCTTGCCCAGGGTGGGCAGCGAGGTCCCGGCGAGCGCCGAGCCGATCAGCCAGGCCACGAGCAGCATGGCGACGACGTTGACCAGGGCTCCGCCGGTCGCGTCGAGCGCGCGGGCCGGCGACCAGGTGATGTGGCGTCTGAGCCGGTTGCCCAGATGGGTGGTCAGCGCCTGGCCGATCGAGGCGCAGATGATGATGACCACGACGGCGATCACCACCACGGTGGTGGACACCTGGGTGCCGTTGTCGGTCACCCGGTCCCAGATCAGGGGCAACAGGGACACGGCGATGAGGCCACCGCCCAGGAAGCCGATCACCGACAGGATGCCGACGACGAACCCCTGGCGGTAGCCGACGATCGCGAACCACACGGCGGCGACCAGCAACAGGATGTCCAGCACGTTCACGTGGGCCACCGTCTCATGCGTGCCAGTCGAGCGGGACGTGACGTGAGCGGTCCCACGGTCGCTCCCAGCCCGAGAAGTGCAGGATCCGGTCGATGACGCCGGCGGTGAAACCCCAGACCAAGGCCGATTCCACGGTGAATCCGGGCCCTTCGTGCCCGCGCGGGTGGACCACGGTGACCCGGTGGGCGGGGTCCGTGAGATCCGCCACGGGCACCGTGAAGACCCGGGCCGTCTCCGCCGGGTCCACCGCGCCGACCGGCGAGGGCTCGCGCCACCAGCCGAGCACCGGGGTCACCACGAACTCGCTGACCGGGATGTAGAGGCGCGGCAGCACCCCGAAGAGCTGGACGCCGGCCGGGTCCAGTCCGGTCTCCTCCTCCGCCTCGCGCAGGGCGGCGCGCAGCGGGCCGGTGGTGTGCGGGTCGCCGTCCTGCGGGTCGAGGGCACCGCCGGGGAAGGAGGGCTGCCCGGCGTGGGAGCGGAGGCTGCCGGCGCGCTCCTGGAGCAGCAGCTCCGGGCCGCGCGGGCCCTCGCCGAAGAGGATCAGCACGGCGGACTGGCGGCCCCGGCCGTCCTCCGGCGGCAGGAAGCGGCTGAGCTGGCGCGGCTGGACGCTCCGGGCGGCCGCCACGACGGGGTCGAGCCAGGAGGGCAGGCCGGCCGTCGTGAGGGCCAGGCCGTCTCCCTCGCGGGCGGCTACCGTGGTCTCGTCCTGCGTACCGCGCGTCATGGGCACCCCTGTCCGAATTCCTCTGTCAACACCGTCTCCCACACCGCTGAACGCGGTCCGGTTCCCGATTCGTTCCGGCGGGGGCGTGAGGGCCGGGCGCCGCGCGCCCCCGCACCCCTGTCACCGGCCCGCTGCCGCCCGCTCTCAGGGCTCCGTACGGGCCCCCAGCGGCGGCGCCGGGAGGCCCGGGTAGTCCGGGGGCGGGGTCAGGCGCTGGCCCGGCTGGCCGCCCTTCTCGTACTTCAGGAGCTTCCTCGCCTTCTCCGGATCCGTCTCGCCCTCCCCGTAGGCGGGGCAGAGCGGGGCGATGGGGCAGGCGCCGCAGGCGGGCTTGCGGGCGTGGCAGATGCGGCGGCCGTGGAAGACGACGCGGTGGGACAGCATCGTCCACTCGCTCTTGGGGAAGATCGCGCAGATCTCCGCCTCGACCTTCTCCGGGTCCACCTGTTCGGTCCACTTGAAGCGGCGCACCAGCCGGCCGAAGTGGGTGTCGACGGTGATCCCGGGGACTCCGAAGGCATTGCCGAGCACCACGTTGGCCGTCTTGCGGCCGACTCCGGGCAGGGTGACGAGGTCCTCGATCCGGCCCGGCACCTCGCCGCCGAAGTTGTCGCGCAGCGCCTGCGAGAGGCCCAGCAGGGACTTCGCCTTCGCCCGGAAGAACCCGGTCGGCCGGATGATCTCCTCCAGCTCCTCGGGCACGGCCTCGGCCATGTCCTCGGGGGTCGGGTAGGCGGCGAAGAGGGCCGGGGTCGTCTGGTTCACGCGCAGGTCGGTCGTCTGCGCGGAGAGCACCGTCGCGACCAGGAGCTCGAAGGGATTGCGGAAGTCCAGCTCCGGATGGGCGTACGGGTACACCTCCGCGAGCTCGCGGTTGATGCGGCGGGCCCGGCGGATCATCGCGAGCCGGGATTCCGGCTTCGCCGCCACCGGTTTCTTGGCCGAACCTTTGCCCAACGGGACAGGTCGCACCTTTTCGGACGCCTCCACAGGGGCTTGTTCGCCCACGGCTGAATTCTGGGTCGCCGTCACTCCCGAGGACCCCTTGGCCTGTGCTCTCACCGGCTTATTGGACACCCGGCCAGCCTAAGGCCGGCCGCTGACACCCGCCCGGACCTCAGGTAACACCACCCCGATCGGCCTCTCGCCGCACAGCACGCCCATCCGTCCGGCATCCTTGTGATTGATCGCACTGTTTGAGCCGTCCGGCAAAATGGGGAGCGGTCCCCACTGGCTGGTCGACATAGGAGAGAGACTCGTGGACGACGTTCTGCGGCGCGCCCCGCTCTTCGCGGCGCTCGATGACGAGCAGGCCGCGGAGCTCCGCGCCTCCATGGCCGAGGTGACCCTCGCGCGCGGCGACGCCCTGTTCCACGAGGGCGATCCCGGTGACCGGCTGTACGTCGTGACCGAGGGCAAGGTGAAGCTCCACCGCACCTCCCCCGACGGCCGCGAGAACATGCTGGCCGTCCTCGGTCCCGGCGAGCTGATCGGCGAGCTCTCGCTGTTCGACCCGGGCCCCCGCACCGCCACCGCCACCGCGCTGACCGAGGTCAAGCTCCTCGGCCTCGGCCACGGTGACCTCCAGCCGTGGCTGAACGCCCGGCCCGAGGTCGCGACCGCGCTGCTGCGCGCCGTCGCCCGGCGCCTGCGCAAGACCAACGACCAGATGTCCGACCTGGTCTTCTCCGACGTTCCCGGCCGTGTCGCCCGGGCGCTCCTCGACCTGTCGCGCCGCTTCGGCGTGCAGTCGGAGGAGGGCATCCACGTCGTCCACGACCTCACCCAGGAGGAGCTGGCGCAGCTCGTCGGCGCCTCCCGCGAGACCGTGAACAAGGCCCTGGCCGACTTCGCGGGCCGCGGCTGGCTGCGCCTGGAGGCGCGTGCCGTGATCCTGCTGGACGTGGAGCGGCTCGCCAAGCGCTCGCGCTGACCAGCTGAGGCAGACAGGCAGACCTTCGCGGAGGGGCCCCGTCCGGGTGCGGACGGGGCCCCTCCGCGCGTTGCGGCGGCGGCACGGCTCGGCTCCGGCCGGCCGGAGCCGAGCCGGGGTCAAAATACCGGCCGGTCAGCGCCCGGGCCGTGCAGAGTAGGGCCATGGAGCACAGAGGGCTGGACGCGGACGGGTACTTCGAGCGGGAGGGGTCCCTCGGACGGGTCCAGCCCGAGTTCGCGGGCCTGGTCGCGGCCGCGCGGGCCCGGGTCGCGGAGGCGTACGGGCGCCGGCTCCACAGCGCCTACCTCTACGGCTCCGTGCCGCGCGGGACGGCCCGGCCGGGGCGCAGCGACCTCGACCTGCTGATCGCCCTGCACCGGGAGCCGGTCGACGAGGACCGGGACACGGCCGAGGTGCTGGGGCGGGGACTCGACCAGGACTTCCCGCAGATCGACGGGGTCGGCATCCTGCTGTACGGCAAGGAGCGGCTGCTGAGCGAGCAGGAACGTTACGACCTGGGCTGGTTCCTCGCCTGCCTGTGCACTCCGCTGCTCGGCGACGACCTGGCCGAGCACCTCCCCCGGTACCGGCCCGACGGCCTGCTCGCCCGGGAGGCCAACGGGGACCTGGCCGCCCTGCTCCCGCGGTGGCGGGCCCGGTTCGAGGCCGCCTCGGAGCCCGCCGAGTTCCGCAGGATGAACCGGTTCTTCTCACGGCACCTGGTGCGGACCGCGTTCACCCTGGTCATGCCCCGGTGGCGCGGCTGGACCAGCGACCTCGCCGAGTCGGCGGAGGTCTTCGGCGGGTACTACCCGGAACGGGCCGCCCAGCTGCGGCGCGCGGCCGCGGTGGCACTGGACCCGGTCGACGACCCGGCCGTGGCGCGGGCCTACCTCGACGACCTCGGGCCGTGGCTCGCGGACGAGTACACGGCCCGGCACGGGACGAAGACGGCCCGGCCTGATCCGAAAGACACGGCCTAAGCCCTGGGCGCGGCCGGCGCTTCGAGGGCCTCGACGGCCCGCTTGGCCTCCGCCAGGCCCGCGCCCGTGATCTGCCGGTACACCTTGATGGCCGAGATGGTGCGGCCGTCACGCACCAGGGCGCGCACCTCGTCCATCCCGGCCGGCTCGGGCTCCTCGATGCCGAAGTGGTCCAGGACCAGGCCCAGCCGGCGCTCCAGCCGGTCGGCCTTGTCCTCCAGGGCCCGCACCTTGAGGTTCAGGGTCGAGGTGATCCATCCGGCCGTCGCGAGCAGCGCGAGCGTCAGGAACAGCGTGTTCATTCAGGTCCCCCCGGGATCAATCCGTGATCACGAAGGTACTCCAGCTGCGCCTGCACCGACCATGTGGCGGCCGGCCACAGGGAGCGGTCCACGTCCGCGTAGACCCGGGCGACGACGGCCTCGGCCGTGGTGAGCCCGCTCTCCACGGCCGTCTCGACCTGGGCGAGCCGGTGGGCGCGGTGCGCGAGGTAGAACTCGACGGCCCCCTGCGCGTCGTCCAGTACCGGCCCGTGGCCCGGGAGCACCGTGTGCACCCCGTCGTCGACGGTCAGGGAGCGCAGCCGGCGCAGGGAGTCCAGGTAGTCGCCGAGCCGGCCGTCGGGGTGCGCGACGACGGTGGTGCCGCGGCCGAGGATCGTGTCGCCGGTCAGCACGGCCCGGTCGGCCGGCAGGTGGAAGCAGAGCGAGTCGGCGGTGTGCCCGGGGGTGGCCACCACGCGCAGTTCCAGGCCCCCGGTGCGGATGACGTTCCCGGCGGCCAGGCCCTCGTCCCCGAGGCGCTGCGCGGGGTCGAGGGCGCGGACCTTCGTACCCGTGAGCTCGGCGAAACGGCCGGCCCCCTCGGCGTGGTCGGGGTGGCCGTGGGTGAGGAGCGTCAGCGCGACCCGCTTGCCGGCCTGCTCGGCGGCTGCGATGACGGCCCGCAGGTGCCCCTCGTCCAGGGGGCCGGGGTCGATGACGACGGCCAGCTCGGAATCGGGCTCGGAGACCAGCCAGGTGTTGGTGCCGTCCAGGGTCATCGCCGAGGCGTTCGGGGCCAGGACGTTGACCGCGCGGGCCGTGGCCGGCCCGGAGGAAACGGTCCCCCGGGGCTGGCCGGGGAGGGCTGCGGCATCGGTCATGCGGGGTCTCCCGGGCTCACTCGCTTGGTGAACTCGTCGTGGCCCGGCCAGCTGAGCACGAGTACGCCGTCCTCCAGCGCGGCGCGGGCCAGGACCGGGGTCAGGTCCTGGCCGCCGGCCGCGGCGAGCGCGTCCGCGGCGCTCCCGTACGGCTCCAGGGAGCGCAGGGTGGAGATGGTCGGCGGCATCATCAGCAGCTCGCCCCTGTCGTACCCGTCGGCGGCGTCGGCGGGGCGGATCCAGACGGTCCGGTCGGCCTCGGTGGAGGCGTTGCGGGTGCGCTGGCCCTCCGGGAGGGCGGCGACGAAGAACCACGTGTCGTAGCGGCGCGGCTCGAACTCCGGGGTGATCCAGCGGGCCCACGCCCCGAGCAGGTCGGAGCGCAGCAGCAGCTTGCGCCGGTCGAGGAACTCGGCGAAGGACAGCTCACGCGCCACGAGGGCCTCGCGGTCGGCCTCCCAGTCGTCGCCGGTGGTGTCGCCGACGACCGTGTCGGGGGTCTCCCCCGCGAGCAGCACCCCGGCCTCTTCGAAGGTCTCGCGCACGGCCCCGCAGACGATCGCCTGGGCGGTGGCGGCGTCCGTACCGAGGCGTCCCGCCCAGAGGTCCAGGCCGGGTCCGGCCCAGCCGATGCGGTGGTCCTCGTCACGGGGGTCGACGCCGCCGCCGGGGTAGGCGTACGCGCCGCCGGCGAAGGCCATGGAGGAGCGGCGGCGCAGCATGTGCACGGCGGGGCCGGCGGGGGTGTCACGCAGCAGCATCACGGTGGCGGCGCGTCTGGGCTCCACCGGCGTGAGGACCCCGTCCGCGAGCGCGCGGATGCGGTCGGGCCACTCCGGGGGGTACCACTGCCCTCCGGCGGGCGGCTGGCTGGGCGAGGGCTGACCGTGCTGACCATTGGGCATGGCGGGATGCTACGGCCATCCGGCCCGATGTTCGAGGCCCCTGCCCTGGCCGGGCGGATCTTGGCCTGGTGGTCGCCTGCGGGTGGGTGGGCCGCTGGGCGGGGCGAGGTCCCCAGCCCGCCCTTCCACCGTTCCTCCCCCAGCCACCGCTGGGAGGTACCCCCAGGGGCTGCGCCCCGGACCCCCGCGCCTCAATCGCCGGCGGGGCCGGCACACCCGGCCCCGGCCGGCCGCCGGCGTTTGAGGCGCGGGCGCGGTAGCGCCGTGTCTCTAGCCGCGCCGGCGCTGAGGCGAGAAGGGGTGAAGGGCGGGGAGGGGCAGTCCCGCGCAGCGGCCAACCACCCGCACCCGACCCACCGGCCCCAGCCCGGCAAGTGGCCCCGCTCCGCATCCGCCGGACGGAGTCCGGCGCAGCGGCGCGAAGCCCGGGAAGCGCGCCGGCGCCGAGCCGCGCGAGCGGCGCGAGCGGCGCGTCAGAAAAGGCTGCGGCGCGTCAGGAAGGAAGCAGCTCGACCTGGATCTCGATCTCGACCGGCGCGTCCAGCGGCAGAACCGCCACACCGACCGCGGAGCGCGCGTGCACGCCCTTGTCGCCGAGCACCTCACCCAGCAGCTCGCTCGCACCGTTCAGCACGCCCGGCTGCGCCGTGAAATCGGGGGCCGAGGCGACGAAGCCGACGACCTTCACCACTCGGGCGATCCGGTCCAGGTCACCGACCACGGACTTGACGGCGGCCAGCGCGTTCAGCGCGCACGTCGCCGCGAGTTCCTTCGCCTGCTCCGCGGAGACCTCGGCACCGACCTTGCCGGTGACGGGGAGCTTGCCCTGCACCATCGGCAGCTGGCCCGCGGTGTACACGTACGCGCCCGACCGGACCGCCGGCTGGTACGTGGCCAGCGGCGGGACGACCTCGGGCAGGGTCAGGCCGAGCTCGGCGATCCGGGCCTCGACGACGCCGCTCATGCCTTCTCCCGCTTGAGGTAGGCCACGAGCTGCTCGGGGTTGTTGGGGCCGGGCACGACCTGGACGAGCTCCCAGCCGTCCTCGCCCCAGGTGTCCAGGATCTGCTTGGTGGCGTGAACCAGCAGGGGGACCGTCGCGTATTCGAACTTCTTGGTCATGGGGGCGAGCGTAATGCCTGAGCGGGAGTGGTTAGGCTCGGACGCTGTGAGCAGGCTCCAGGTGGTCAGCGGCAAGGGCGGCACCGGCAAGACCACGGTCGCCGCGGCACTCGCGCTGGCCCTCGCGCGCGAGGGCAGGCGGACTCTTCTCGTGGAGGTCGAGGGCAGGCAGGGCATCGCACAGCTTTTCGGCACGGAAGCGCTCCCCTACGAGGAGCGCAAGATCGCCGTAGCGCCCGGCACGGGCGGGGGTGAGGTGTACGCGCTCGCCATCGACGCCGAACGGGCACTGCTGGACTACCTCCAGATGTTCTACAAGCTCGGCTCGGCCGGCCGCGCCCTGAAGAAGCTCGGCGCGATCGACTTCGCGACGACGATCGCGCCCGGTCTGCGGGACGTCCTGCTGACGGGCAAGGCGTGCGAGGCGGTGCGGCGCAAGGACAAGGCCGGTCGGTTCGTCTACGACCACGTGATCATGGACGCACCGCCGACCGGGCGGATCACCCGCTTCCTGAACGTCAACGACGAGGTGGCGGGGCTGGCCCGGTTCGGGCCGATCCACAACCAGGCGCAGGCCGTCATGAAGGTGCTCAAGTCCCCGGACACCGCCGTGCACCTGGTGACGCTGCTGGAGGAGATGCCCGTCCAGGAGACCGCGGACGGGATCGACGAGCTGGTGGAGGCGGGGCTGCCCGTCGGCCGGGTGATCGTCAACATGGTGCGTCCGCACCACCTCGACGAGGACACCCTGCGCGCGGCCGCCGAGGGCCGCCGCGCCGAGATCGCCAAGGCCCTGTCCCGGGCCGGGCTGGGCGGGGCGCGGCGGGGCGGGCTGGCCGAACGGCTGGTGGAGCCGCTCCTCACGCAGGCCGCCGAGCACGCGAGCCGGGTGGAGCTGGAGCGGGAGCAGCGCGGGGTGTTGGCGGGGCTCGACGTGCCGACGTACGAACTCCCCCTGCTCGGCTCGGGGATGGAGCTGGCCGGCCTGTACGAGCTGGCGGCGGAGCTGCACAAGCAGGTGGGCGCCGAATGAGCGGGGGCGGGGAGAGCATGGGGCTGGACACGCCGCAGCAGCTGGCGGTCGACGCGCTGTTGGACGATCAGGGGACCCGGATCATCGTGTGCTGCGGCGCGGGCGGGGTCGGCAAGACCACCACCGCGGCGGCACTGGGCGTACGGGCGGCCGAGCGCGGGCGGAAGGTGGTCGTGCTGACCATCGACCCGGCGCGCAGGCTGGCCCAGTCGATGGGGATCGACTCGCTGGACAACACCCCGCGCCGGGTGCCCGGCATAGAGGGCGGCAGCGGCAGCGGCGGCGGCACCGGGCCGGGTGGCGGCGAACTGCACGCCATGATGCTGGACATGAAGCGGACGTTCGACGAGATCGTCGAGTCGCACGCGGATGCCGAGCGGGCGCGGGCGATCCTGGCGAACCCCTTCTACCAGTCCCTGTCGGCCGGCTTCGCGGGCACGCAGGAGTACATGGCGATGGAGAAGCTGGGGCAGCTGCGGGCCCGGGACGACTGGGACCTGATCGTCGTGGACACGCCGCCGAGCCGGTCCGCGCTGGACTTCCTCGATGCGCCGAAGCGGCTGGGGTCGTTCCTGGACGGGAAGTTCATCCGGGTGCTGATGGCTCCGGCGAAGGTCGGCGGCCGGGCCGGGATGAAGTTCCTCAACGTCGGCATGTCGATGATGACCGGCACGCTGAGCAAGCTGATGGGTGCCTCGCTGCTGAAGGACGTGCAGACGTTCGTGGCGGCGATGGACACGATGTTCGGAGGCTTCCGGACGCGCGCGGACGCGACGTTCCGGCTGCTCCAGGCTCCCGGTACGGCCTTCCTCGTGGTCGCGGCTCCCGAGCCGGACGCGCTGCGCGAGGCGGCGTACTTCGTGGAGCGGCTGGCCGCGGAGAAGATGCCGCTGGCCGGTCTGGTGCTGAACCGGGTGCACGGAAGTGACGCGGGACAGCTGTCGGCGGAGCGGGCGCTGGCCGCCGCAGAGAATCTTGAAGAAGGCGGCATTGTCGATCAGGAGTCCGGGAAAGCTGGACTTCGTGACGCCGCCGACGACGGCTCCCCCGGTGTGGGCGGCGAGGACGGGACGACCGCTGACGCGGACGGCACGACCGACGCGCACGACGAGACCGACGCGAACGGCACGGCCGACGCGACCGACCTGAACGACGTGGACCAGATCACTGCAGGACTGCTGCGCCTGCATGCCGAGCGGATGCAGGTGATCGCGCGTGAGCAGCGCACACGCGATCGCTTCACCTCTCTTCACCCGGAGGTGGCGGTGGCCGAAGTGGCCGCCCTGCCCGGCGATGTGCACGACCTCGCCGGGCTGCGGGCCATCGGAGAGCGACTCTCGGCCGGGGTTCCGGCCGGAGGAGCGTAGGCGTACGTACGAGTGGTGCCGGCGCGGCGCCCGGGTGGTTACCCGGCTGCCGCGTAGGTCTCGTACGACACGTCGATCTCCGCGTCGACATCCACGGTGAGGATGCCCGTACTGCGCTCGTACTCCGTGCGGGCGGTTTCGAGCAGCCGTCGCCACGAGGTGACGGTGGGACGCCGGCGCAACAAGGCGCGTCGTTCCCGCTCGGTCATGCCGCCCCACACTCCGAACTCGACACGGTTGTCGAGTGCGTCGGCCAGGCACTCGGTCCGCACCGGACACCCGGTGCACACCGCCTTGGCCCTGTTCTGTGCCGCTCCTTGAACGAACAGTTCATCCGGATCGGTAGTGCGGCAGGCTGCCTGCGCACTCCAGTCGGTTACCCAGCCCATCCCGGTGCCGTCCTCTCCCGAATCGAGGCTCCCCCACGGCGGTAGCGGCATATTCACCGCTGCCAGTTGAGGACGTTACGGAAGGTGGCCACAGTGCAACACCCCCGACGGGCCCAATCTTGAATGGTCCGAACGGACTATGGGTAAGCGGCAGATCACCCGACGGAGTGATCCGGCGACATGCCCGGCCATTCCGGCGATTCGGGTGAAATCGGGGAGGCGCCGGTGAGCGGCCGTCAGAGCGAAGGGCCGGATTCGGACATGAGTCCACCCCATTCGGGAAGGGTGAAAATCAAGCCGGGGGGTTGATGTCGCACCGCACTGCTGTGACAGTTGGGGACAGCTTAGGCCAAGGCATTCGCGCGTGTCCGGCGAATGAGAACGTAGGCTGCCCTCTATGGGAAAGAAGCGCTCGGGCGCAGGGCTGACGGGGCCGCAGCAGGCCGCCAAGTTCCTCGGGGTGTCGGTTCTCTCCGGAGTCGTACTTGCCGGCATCGCGATCCCGGGCGCCGGCGCTCTGGGCCTCGCCGCCAAGGGCACGGTCGAGGGTTTCGATGAGATCCCGGCCAATCTGAAGACGCCTCCGCTGAGCCAGCGCACCACGATCCTGGATGCCGAGGGTGGCTTGATCGCCACTGTCTATTCACGGGACCGGCAGGTCGTGCCGCTCACGGCCATGTCGCCGTACATGCAGAAGGCGATCGTCGCCATCGAGGACTCGCGTTTCTACGAGCACGGCGCGGTCGACCTCAAGGGCATCCTCCGCGCGGTGAACCGCAACGCGCAGGAGGGCGGCGCGGCACAGGGCGCCTCCACGCTCACGCAGCAGTACGTGAAGAACGTCTTCGTCGAGGAAGCCGGCGACGACGAGACGAAGGTGCGCGAGGCCCAGGAGAAGAGCCTCGGCCGCAAGATCCGCGAGCTGAAGTACTCGATCCAGGTCGAGGAGGAGCTCGGGAAGAAGAAGATCCTCGAGAACTACCTCAACATCACCTACTTCGGGCAGGGTGCGTACGGCATCGAGTCCGCCTCCCAGCGCTACTTCAGCAAGCCCGCCAAGGACCTGACGCTGGAGGAGTCGGCACTGCTCGCCGGCCTCGTGCAGTCGCCGAGCCGGTACGACCCGGTCAACGACAGCCAGGAGGCGATGAAGCGCCGCAACGTCGTCCTCCAGCGCATGGCAGACGTCAAGGACATCTCGCAGGCCGAGGCGGACGAGGCGAAGGCGAAGCCGGTCACCCTGAAGGTGACCCGGCCCAAGAACGGCTGCATCACCGCGGTCAAGGGCGCGGGCTTCTTCTGCGACTTCGTGCGCGCCACCTTCCTCTCGGACCCGGTCTTCGGCAAGACCCGCGAGGAGCGGGCCAAGGTCTGGAACCAGGGCGGCCTGACCATCCGCACGACGCTGGACCCGCAGTCGCAGGAGGCCGCCAACGCCTCGATCAAGGACCACGTCAACGAGGACGACTCGATCGCCACGGCCGTGACCATGGTCCAGCCGGGCACCGGGAAGGTCCTGGCGATGGGCCAGTCGAAGCCGTACGGCTTCGGGAAGAACGAGACGCAGATCAACTACTCCGTCGACAAGCGGATGGGCGGCTCCAACTTCGGCTTCCAGGTGGGCTCCACGTTCAAGCCGTTCATCGCGGCCGCCGCCATAGAGCAGGGCATGGAGCCGACGAAGGTCTACTCGGCCCCGAACAAGATGGAGTACCCGAGCCCGGTGTCGCGCTGCTCGGGCCCGGCCTGGCAGAACCTGCCGCTCGGCAACGGCAAGCTGCAGACCGCCGAGAACGAGACGCGGGACGAGGTCGGCCCGTACGCGCTGAAGACGGCGATGGAGAAGTCCATCAACACCTACTTCGTGCAGATGATCTCGGACATCGGCATCTGCCCGGTGACCGAGATGACGCAGAAGCTCGGCGTGGTCCCGGCCAGCGGCGTCAAGCTCCCCGAGGAGCCGTCCATCGCGCTCGGCTCCGCCGAGATGTCCCCGCTGACGATGGCCAACGCGTACGCCGCCTTCGCCAACCGGGGCGTCTACTGCACCCCGATCGCCCTGGAGTCGATCACCGACGCGCACGGCAAGGCGCTCGCGGTGCCGAAGTCCAAGTGCGACCGGGCGATGTCCCAGGACACGGCCGACACCATCAACCACCTGCTGCGCGGGGTCGTCGACTCCGGTACGGGTGAGCGGGCCGGTCTGACCGACCGCGACAACGCGGGCAAGACCGGTACCACCGACAACCGCTACAACGCCTGGTTCGTGGGCTACACCCCGAACTTGTCCGGCGCGGTGTGGGTCGGCTCCGGCGGCTCGAAGAAGATCTCGATGGAGGACATCACCATCGGCGGGCAGTACTACCCGAAGGTCTTCGGCGGCGGCCTGCCCGGCCCGATCTGGAAGGACGCCGTCTCGGGCGCGCTCGCCGGCCGCGAGGCCCCGAACTTCGTCGGAGCCAGCATCCCGGAGCCCTCGGTCGGGGGCGGCGGCACCGGGAACGGGAACGGGAACGGGAACGGCGGCACGGGCGGCAACAACGGCGGCCGGGGCAACACGACCCCTCCGCCCACCACCCCACGCAAGCCGAGCAAGCCCGGCAAGCCCGGCGGCGACAACAAGCCCGGCGGCGGGGCCGCGGCCGGCGGGGGCGGCGCCAGCCCGGTCCCCGAGGTGCCGGTCAACCCGGTCCCCGAGGTCCCGGTGGTACCGGGCGCGGCGGGCGGTGGCAGCGGCGGCGCGACCCCGTAGCGACGGCAAGGACGAAGAAGGGGAGGGCCCCGGCCGGATCACCGGCCGGGGCCCTCCCCTTTCTCTGCGTTCCTGTCCTTACGAAAGCTGCTTCTTGACGGCCGCGGCGACCCGGCCGCCCTCCGCCAGACCCGCCACCTTCGGGTTCACGATCTTCATGACGGCGCCCATGGCCCGCGGCCCCTCGGCACCCGCCGCCTTGGCCTCCTCGACGGCCTGCGCCACGATCGCGGTCAGCTCGTCGTCGCTGAGCTGCTTGGGCAGGTAGGCGTCCAGGAACTCGCCCTCGGCGGTCTCCCGCGCGGCCTGCTCGTCGCGGCCGCCCTGGGCGAAGGCCTCCGCGGCCTCGCGGCGCTTCTTCGCCTCCTTGGCGATCACCTTGAGGACTTCCTCGTCGGAGAGCACGCGCGCTTCCTTGCCCGCGACCTCCTCCTTGGTGATGGCGGAGAGGGTCAGGCGCAGGGTGGACGAACCGAGTTCGTCGCGCGCCTTGATGGCGGTGGTGAGGTCTTCCTGGAGCTTGGCCTTGAGCGTGGTCATGCCCTGAGTCTGCCAGGTGCGGGGCCTGCGGCGCCCATCGGTTTTCCTCGTCTGCGACGATGGGGGCATGCACGCGCGTTACGGAGTCCCCCTGAAGGTGACCGCCTCGATCGCGGCGGTGGGGGCCGCCGGTGTGGCCTATGCCGCAGGTTTCGAAGCCCGCTCCTTCCGACTGCGCCGGATCACCGTTCCGGTACTGCCCGCCGGGATGCGCCCGCTGCGCGTACTGCAGGTCTCGGACATCCACATGGTCGGCGGCCAGCGCAAGAAGCGCGCCTGGCTGCAGTCCCTGGCGGGACTGCGGCCCGACTTCGTCGTGAACACCGGCGACAACCTCTCCGACACGGACGGCGTGCCCGAGCTGCTCGACGCGCTGGGTCCGCTGATGGACTTCCCCGGGGTGTACGTCTTCGGGTCCAACGACTACTACGGGCCGCGGCTGCGCAACCCCGGTCGCTACCTGATCGAGAAGGTGCAGGGCCGGCACGGGCTGAACGGCAACAAGCCGGTCGTCGGCGCCGTCCACAACCCGTGGGAGGACATGCGGGACGCCTTCGACGCGGCGGGCTGGCTGAACCTCACGAACACCCGGTCCCGGCTGAAGGTGAACGGGGTGGAGCTGGCCTTCACCGGGCTGGACGACCCCCACATCAAGCGGGACCGCTACGAGCACGTCGCGGGCGGCCCGGAGGCGGACGCGGACTTCTCGCTGGCCGTGGTGCACGCCCCCTACCTGCGGGTACTGGAATCCTTCACGGCCGACCGCTACCCGCTGATCCTCGCCGGGCACACCCACGGCGGACAGCTGTGCATCCCCTTCTACGGGGCGCTGGTCACCAACTGCGACCTCGACACGAAGCGGGTGAAGGGCCTGTCCACGTACGAGGCCCAGGGCCGCCGCTCCTACCTGCACGTCTCGGCCGGCTGCGGCACCAACCGCTTCACCCCGGTCCGCTTCGCCTGCCCCCCGGAGGCGACCCTCCTGACCCTGGCCCCGAAGGCCTGACCACCCGCGCCGGCCCCTCGTGAAAACCGGATTTCGTCTCAGGCCGAGGGTCCGCTAAAGTAATCGATGTCGCCAGGACAGCAAAGCTTCAGGGCGACGATCGGGGTGTAGCGCAGCTTGGCAGCGCGCTTCGTTCGGGACGAAGAGGTCGTGGGTTCAAATCCCGCCACCCCGACAGAGTAAGACCAGGTCAAGGGCCTGATCCGAGAAATCGGATCAGGCCCTTTCTGCGTTTCTGCGGGCGGGGCCGTGCGGGTCCTCGACCGGCTCGCCACCAAGGCAAAAGCGGAGGCGTGGACCCTGGATGCCGCAGCTTCGCAGCTCTTTCGAGCGCTCACGCCGCGGCCGGCTCTCCGTCGGCCGGAAAGGAACACCATCATGCTTTCCCTGCCCCCGCGCCCCGGCGCGGCCCCACGCGTCTTCGGTCCGGCCCCGCACGGCCAGGGCTCCCAGATCTCCCCGATCATGATGCAGGAGGAGCTGTGGGGGCGGATGCGTGCGCTGCCCTTCGTCTACATGGCCCCCACGCTCGTCTCGGTCTCGCACGCCCGCTCGCTCTTCCTGCCCGAGGGCATCGGCACGGGCCCGGCCGAAGCCTTCCAGGGGGGCCGGGAGTTCGCCCACATCCACCCCCACCACGACGGCTCGCTCCACGTCACCCTCCCGAAGGAGATCGAGGCCGAGGTCATCGACGCCGGCTGGGGCGTACACCACCCCGTCCAGGACGTGACGCTCGTCTACGGGCCCAGGAACTCGGCGGAGCTGGAGATCGTCTGGCGGATCGTCCAGGAGTCGTACTGGTACGCGATCGGCGCGAACTGACGCCGGCCGCCTCCTCCAGGCCGGGGGCCTGATCCGAGGAATCGGATCAGGCCCCTGCCGCGCGCTCACCGCCCCGCGGTCACCCCGAGGGCAGCCGGTCCCTCGCGGCCCATGCCCGATACGCCCAGCGCGCCAGGGCGCCGACGGCGAGGGACGCGAGGATGGCACCCCAGTCGATCACGTGCGGGAGCCCGGGAAGGAACGCGAAGACGGCGAGGGCCGCGACCGTCCCGACGGTGAAGGCGACGACCCCGGCGCGCCGGCGCCGGCTCTCCCGGGCGGGATCTCCGGGAGCTGGCCGGGTGGTCATGCGCGGCTCACTTCGTGATGTGGTGGCACTGGCTGACGCGGCGCACACCGTTGATGTTGAGATGGGCGCATGCCTTGCCGTAGCGCGGGAGCGTCTGCGGCGCGTTGTTCCGCATGGGGTGGATCTCGCATTCGGCACGGGTCTTGCCGCGCGAGGTCTTGTAGACCTTGCTGTTGATGTCGGCGTAGGTGAAGTCGATGCGCCAGTTGCAGAAGCCCGCGTCGAGGGCTCCGACGAAGCCGCAGTCGACGCCGGCGTTCTGGTAGGTGATCTTCTTGCCGTCGCCCCTGAGGACATGGGTGAACATGCAGCCGGTGGGGACCTTCATGGTGACGCCCCCGACGGCGTAGTCGAAGGTGGCCACCGGCGTGGAGCCGATGGCGCCGGCGTGCGCCTGCGCCGGGGTTGAGAACGCGAGAGCGGCGGCTGCGGCGATGGCGGTCGTGACGTGGACTGCGGGATGACGGGCCGTGTCTGGTGCCCTTCGGTGGGGGTGTCCTTGCAGAGAACGAACTCCTCCCGGCGGCTCCGGGGCTCGCCAGGGCGGGGACAACCACTGCGAAGAGTGACCAAAACGGCTGGTGGGCCGACTACTCCGTTCGGGAGGGAGAGGCCACGGCGCCGCCTGCGGGGCCGTGGGCACGGGTGGGTGTGCGTGGGGTGCGGGGTGGGGGTGGGGGTGTTGGAATGCGGGGAGGGACAGGCTGCGGTGAGGAGCGGTCATGGGTGGCGGCTCCGGGCGCGTGGTGGTGCTGGGGCATCTGCTGCGGGCCGTCGGGTCGGGGGTGCTGCTGACCTGCCTGTACTACGCCGCTCCGCTCGACTACGGCTTCGGGGCCGCGGCCGTCGCGGCGCTGGCCGGGGGGCTGCTGCTCTTCGGGTGCCTGATCGTCTGGCAGGTCAAGGCCATTGCCCGTTCGACCCATCCGAGGCTGCGGGCTCTGGAGGCCATGGGCACCGCCGTGCCGCTGTTCCTGGTGCTGTTCTCGGCGACGTACTTCCTGCTCTCGCGTGACCGGCCGGGGTCTTTCTCCGAGCCGCTGAGCCGGACCGACGCCCTGTACTTCGCGGTGACGGTGTTCGCGACCGTGGGCTTCGGCGACATCGCGCCCGCCGGCGGGACCGGGCGGGCGCTGGCGACCGTGCAGATGGTGGCCGATCTGATCGTGGTGGGTCTCGTCGCCAAAGTGCTCTTCGGAGCGGTGGAGACCGGGCTGTCCCGACGGCCCGAAAGGAGCGATCCATGACGGCGACGCAATCGGCCCGGCCGGCCGAACCGGTCGTGCTGCGGGGGCTGCTGAAGACGCCTCCGTACCGCAGGATCCTGCTGCTCTGCGCCCTGGTCGGGATCCCGGTGTCCCTGGTCTGTTTCTGGTTCCTCGCGGGGCTGCACGAGTTGCAGCGGCTGCTGTGGGAGAGCCTGCCGCACGCGCTGGGGTGGGACGTGGCGCCGTGGTGGTGGCCGCTTCCGCTGCTGCTGGCCGGCGGCATCGGCGTGGGTCTGGTGGTGGCCCGGATGCCCGGGGCCGGCGGGCACATCCCCGCCGCCGGGCTGGCCGTGGGCGGGGCGTCGCCCGGGGTGCTGCCGGGCGTGGTGCTCGCGGCGGCGGCGAGCCTGCCGTTCGGCGCGGTGCTGGGCCCGGAGGCGCCGCTGATCGCCCTGGGCAGCGGCTTCGCCCTGCTGCTGAGGGACCTCGCGCGCGGGCCCGCCACCCCGCAGGCCACGGCGCTGCTGGGGGTGGCGGGGGCGGCCGCGGCCATCGCCGCCATCTTCGGGAGCCCGCTGATCGCGGCCGTGCTGCTGATCGAGGTGGTGGGCGTGGGCGGGCCGCAGCTGGTCGCCGTCATGCTGCCCGCCCTGCTGTCCAGCGGGGTGGGGGCCCTGGTGTTCACCGGGTTCGGGCGCTGGACCGGCCTGCAGACCGGCGGGCTGACCGTCAAACTCCCCGGGCCCGTGCCCCGGCTGGACACGGCCGACGTGGGCTGGGCGCTGCTGCTCGCCGTGGTGCTGGCGGCCGTACTGCGCGAGGCGGTGGGGGTGGGCCAGGTGGTGGCTGCGTTCGTGGCGAAGGCACCGGTCTCCCGTACGGCGCTGTGCGCGCTCGGCGCTGGCGTCTGCGCGGCCGCGTACGCGCTGGGCACGGGCCGTTCCCCGGTGGACGTGGCCTCGTCCGGGCAGGCCACGATGGCCGCACTGGCCGGTGATCCGCGGGCCTGGGGCGTGGGTGCGCTGGTGGCCGTGCTGCTGTGCAAGACCGTGGGCTACGCGCTCTGCCTCGGCAGCATGCGCGGCGGCCCGATCTTCCCCGCCCTGTTCCTCGGGGCGGCGGCCGGGGTGCTGGCGGCGCCGCTGCCGGGGCTGGGGGTGGTGCCCGCGGTGGCGGCCGGGCTGGCGGCGGCGGGGGCGAGCGTGCTGCGGCTGCCGGTCAGCAGCGCGGTGATGGCGATCCTGCTGGTCGGCAGCCCGGGTATGACACCGGTGGTGATCCTGGCCGCCGTCGCGGCCCTGATCACCACCGAGCTGCTGCCCGGGCCCCGGCGGCAGTTGTCAGGCTGAGGGCCGGTCCCCGCCGGAGAACTCCGCCAGGGCGGGCGCCAGGACGGCCGGGTCCACGTCGTGGCTCTGGCCGTCCGGGGTGCGGTGGAGGTCCGTCGGCAGCAGGTCGGCGCGGGCGCGGGCGCCGGACCGGAGCCAGGGGTCGCTCGCGCGGTCGCTCGCGCGGTCGCTCGCGCCGCCGCCGATGGCCGGCACGGGGCAGCGTGCCGGCCATGACCCGGGCGTCGTACGGGAGGGTGTGGGCCAGTGCCGCGGAGTGGCACCGGAGGCCGCTCGCGCGCCCGTCCACGTAGTCGGCGGGGAACGGGGGCGGCTGTCGTCGACGACGAACGGGGGCTCGTACAGCGCCAGTTCCTTCATCGGACACCGTGGGCGGCGGCCTCCAGGGCCGGCTCGGCGCCCGTTGGCATGCCCATCACCCGGACAGGACCGTCGAGTTCGGCGATGCCGGCGGCCATGCCCTCGATCTCGCGCTCCACCGCACAGGGGTGGCCTTCTGCGCGGCCTGCCCCCGTGAAGCCATGTGGACGGCGTCCACATCTCCCTCGTAGGCTATACCTGGAAGTTCACGCCGTCCACATGCAGCAAGGAACCGAGTCCTATGTCTTCGGAAACCGAACCGCCACCGCCGCCCAAGCGCAGTACCTACCGCCACGGGAACCTGCGCAGCGCGCTGCTCGAAGCCGCCCTGGAGCTGGCGCGGGAGGGCGGACCGGAGGCCGTCTCGCTGCGCGAGGTCACCCGGCGCGCCGGTGTGTCGCCCAACGCCGCCTACCGGCACTTCGCCGACCGGGGGGCGCTGGTGCACGGGGTCTCGCAGGCCGCGATGGCCCGGGTGGCCCTGGCGATGGAGGCGGAGATCGGCGGGCTGCCTGCCGCCCAGGACCCCGCCGGAGCCGCCCGGGCCCGCTTCCGGGCGGTGGGGACGGGCTACATCCGCTTCGCCGTGACCGAGCCGGGCTGGTTCCGGACCGCCTTCCACGTCCCGGCCGACATGACGTACGCGGCCGACGCCACGGCCGCCGGGGCGGGCGGGCTCACACCCTTCGAGCTGCTCGGCGCCTCGCTGGACGGGCTCGTGGAGACCGGCGTCCTGCCCGAGGCCCGCCGCCCGGGCGCGGAATTCCTCGCCTGGTCGGCGGTGCACGGCCTGGCCTCCCTGATCATCGACGGCCCCCTGCGGGGCATCACCCCGGAGCAGGCCCACGACGCAGGCCAGGACGTGATCGCCATGATCGAGCGGGGGCTCTAGAGGGGTGGTTGCGGCGGGAGGCCTTCGAGGAGTTCGAGCCAGAGGCCCATCCCCGGCGCCTCCGGCTTGTACGGGCCTCCCCCGGGCCGGATCGCACGGTAGCGGCTCACCAGCAGCTCGGCGGCGGCCTCCGTCGCGGCGGGCAGCCGGAAGGAGATGGCCTCGTCCCACCGGTAGTCCGACCTGTCATCGTGGAGCAAGGCGAGGGGAAGGCCGCGGCAGGCCATCCAGCAGATGAGAGCGGGGGCGTACTTGAGAAGGTGGCCGTGCCCCTGCGGCCGGCGCCGACTGGGCATGGCCGCCAGAGCGCCCTCGGCCTTCTGCCAGGCTTCGACGGCACGCGTGACGCCGAGCGGCGTCATGTCCCCGTGGATGAGCTGTCCGTAGAGCGGGGAGCCGATCCCGCCCCAGAACACCTCCCGCCCCTCTGCCGTGGCCACCAGGTTCACGACCTCGGGCAAGGGGCCGTCCGAGAGGCAGGCGAGGGCCTGGGTCACGTCGGTCATCGTGAAGTGCTCGCCCCGGGGGCCGGTGGTGACGCCCCGGCGCGGGTCGAAACTTCCCTTCTCCCAGTCCGCACTCATCAGGCGGAGGAGGTGGGGGCAGCGGATGAGACCATCCTGCGCCGTCGACGCGTTCTGATAGCGGTCGGCCTCGTCGTACAAGACCCGGGCCCGTCGACGCTCCTTCCCGCAGAGGATCTCGACGCGCAGGATTGCCTGCTCAAGGCCGGCGTTCGGAACACGCCCGTCAGCCTCCGCGATGATCATCAGCCGCTGCATGCCGTCGATGACTTCCGGCCCGATGATCTGGATGTGCGCAGGGAAACCGCCCGGCTCGGGAACCAGCTCCACGGCGTCGGCCCCCAGCACGATCTGACCGACGACCCCGAAATCCGCCGGGCGGTGCTCCAGAAGCCACATCAGGCGGAGGTTCTCGTCGGTGTCCCCCAGGTACCTGCGCTTGGCCCGCAACCGCTGCGCGCTGTCCGTACCGGCCGCGAGCGGCACCAGGTCGACCGCCCTGACGTCCACCACCCAGCCACGGCTGAGCTGGGCAAAGTTCAGGGGTCGGAAACCCAGCGCCGCATCGGCCAACGGGTACTCCGAAGAAGAGAAGCAGGTGGCGTTCACTCCCCCCTCAACGCAGACGTGGCGTGCGCGTCACGCGTCCAGGGGGTTCGCGGCGATGCGCTTCGCCGCGCCGCCCGCGACGTAGGCCGCCGCCGCGCAGGCGGGCTTGCGGGTCGCCTGGTCCTCGACCAGGGCGAGGAAGGACGGGCCGAAGCCGAGGCGGGGGTGGTGCTCCAGCAGGCCGGCCAGGAAGGCGGGGTCGAAGTCGGGTACGCGCAGGCCGGACACGTCGGCGCTGGTGCCCACCTGGAGGAGGTGGCTCTCGACGTCCTCGGCGGCGGTGACGTCGTCCCGCATGTGCAGCACGATGATCTCCTCCGCGCGGGCCCGGCGGGCCGGGGGCCAGCCCAGGCCGGCCGTGAAGAGCCGGGCCACGTGGCCGCCGGCCTCCTCGAAGGGCAGGGTGTGGCTGTCGAACGGCGCGGTCAGGCCCAGGTCGTGGAGGAGGGCGCTGACGTAGAAGAGCTCCGCGTCGTACGAGAGCCCGTGCACGCGCGCGTACTCGGCGCCGAAGGCGTAGGAGCGGACGGAGTGGTTGAGGAGGGCGGCGTCGGCGTACTCCGAGGCGATCTCGAAGGCCGAACGGGCCGTGTCCGAATCGAGGTTGTGAAGGGTCCACGTCATGCACCGCACCTTAGAGGGGTGCGGTGAAGTCCACTTCCGAGGGGCCCGCCTCCCCCGGCCACCACAGCCGGGCCGGTGCGGGAGGGGTTTCGGCGAGGACGGTGCCGCGCGAGACGACGTACCGCGGCCGGACCTGGCGGCGGATCGCCTCCTCGGGGCTCGGCGCCGGGAGGAGGACGAAGGAGGCGGGGGCGCCCGCCGTGATCCCGTACTCGGAGGAGGACAGGCCGAGGACGCGCGCCGCGCGCTCCGTCACCATGGAGAACGCGAGCGGGATGTCGTCCGCGCCGGTGAGCTGGGCGGCGTACAGGCCGACGAGGGCGGTCTGGAGCGGATTGGCGGTGCCGAGCGCGTTCCAGGGGTCCATCACGTCGTCGTGGCCGAAGGCCACGTTGACCCCGGCGGCCAGCATCTCCTTCACCTGGGTGAGGCCGCGCCGCTTGGGGTAGGCGTCGAAGCGGCCCTGGAGGTTGAGGTTCGCGAAGGGGTTGGCGACCAGGCTGATGCCGGAACGGGCGAGCAACCGCTGGAGTTTGAAGCTGTAGGCGCCGTTGTAGGAGCCCATGGCGGTGGTGTGGGAGGCGGTGGCGCGCTCGCGCAGGCCCGAGCGCAGGGCGAGCGTGGCCAGCACCTCCACGAAGCGGGACTGTTCGTCATCGATCTCGTCGCAGTGGGCGTCGACCCGGAGCCCGTGTTCCTCGGCCACCGCGAACGCGGTCCGCAGCGAAGCGACGCCGTCCTCACGGGTGTCCTCGAAGTGCGGGATCGCGCCGACGACGTCCGCCCCGCGTGCGACGGCCTCGCGCAGCAGCGCCTCGCCGTCGGGGAAGGAGACGATGCCCTCCTGCGGGAAGGCGACGATCTGCAGGGTCATGATGTCCCGCACCCGGTCGCGGACCTCCAGCAGCGCATCCAACGCGGTGAGGGACGGGTCGGTGACGTCGCAGTGCGTACGGACGTGCAGCACGCCGTTGGCCGCCTGCCAGCGCAGCACCTCGGTGGCCCGCGCGATCACGTCCTCGCGGGTCAGGGTCCGCTTGCGCTCGCTCCAGCAGGCGATGCCCTCCCAGAGGGTGCCGGAGGCGTTCGGGCGGGGCTGGCCCGCGGTGAGGGCGGTGTCCAGGTGGATGTGCGGCTCGGCGAAGGGGGCGGTGAGCAGCCCGCCGTGGGCCTCGATGAGCACGCCGGTCGCGGGCGGCTCCTTCTGGTCGTCGTACGGGATCACCCGCGCGATCCGGCCGTCCTCGGCGACCTCCACGTCGGCCAGGCCGTCTTCGTGCAGCAGCCGGGCGCCCCGGACGATCATCCGCATGCGGTCCAGCGTACGTACGCCATCCGATGTTTCACGTGAAACACACGCGGCCCGACGCTCCCGCTGGAACGCCGGGCCGGTGACCGGTGCCGAGGCTCAGCCGCGCTTGGCCTGTGCCTTCTGCTGCATGCCTCGCGTCTTCGCGGAGAGCGACTGGGCCTCTCTGCCCGCGGCCTTGGCACGTGCCTCGGCCGCCGTGTTCTTCGCCATCGCGCGTTCGGAATCCTGGTGGCTGTGGTGGCCGGTACGAGCCTTCTTGGCCATGATCAACACCCTCTCGCAAGCGTTCGGCGTACGCACACCACCATGCGCCCATTCGGCGCAGTCGGCATCCCGGCCGCCCACCGCGGCCGGACCCGTAAGAATGGAGCGCATGACCAGCAGCGACAGCGACCTGACCCCCGGCACAGCACCCGATTCCGAGATGCCCGACTGGGAGAAGCGCTTCCGGGCACCGCGCGTGGGCCTGCCCGACTGGGCCGAGGACGCCCCGGACCGCTCGCTCTTCGTCTCGAACGCCACCGGGACCTACGAGCTCTACGCCTGGGACCGGGCCACCGGCACGCAGCGGCAGGCCACCGACCGCCCCAACGGCACCACCGACGGCGCCCTCTCCCCCGACGGGGAGTGGATCTGGTGGTTCTCCGACACCGACGGCGACGAGTTCGGCACCTGGGTCCGCCAGCCCTTCGCGGGCGGCCCCGACGAGCCCGCCACGCCCGGGCTGGAGCCCTCCTACCCCGCCGGGCTCGCCATCGGCCGCGACGGCACGGCCGTCGTGGGCCGGTCCACCGACGAGGACGGCTCCACGATCCACGTCGTACGCCCCGGCGCCGCCCCGGAGGTCGTCTACCGGCACCGCGAGTCGGCCGGCGTCGGCGACCTGTCGTACGACGGGACCCTCCTCGCGATCGAGCACACCGAGCACGGCGACGCCATGCACTCGGCGCTGCGCGTGGTCACCCTCGACGGCGCCACCGTCGCCGAGCTGGACGACTCCCGGGGCGGCACCGAGGAACTGGGCCTGGAGGTGCTCGGCTTCGCACCCGTCGCCGGGGACACCCGGCTGCTCGTCGGGCACCAGCGGCGCGGCCGCTGGGAGCCGATGGTGTGGGACGTGGCCACGGGCTCCGAGGAGGACCTGGCCGTCGACCTGCCCGGTGACGTGAGCGCCGAGTGGTACCCGGACGGGAGCGCGCTGCTCATCGCGCACAGCTTCGAGGCGCGCAGCGAGCTGTGGCGCTACGACCTGGCCGCGCGGGAACTCGTACGGGTGGACACTCCGGCGGGGACGGTGTCGGGTGCGACGGCCCGCCCGGACGGGACGGTGGAGTACCAGTGGTCCTCGGCCGCCGAGCCGGCCTCCGTACGGTCCACCGCGGGCGGGATCGTCCTGGACCCGCCGGGCATGCGGCCTCCGGGCTCGGTACCGGTGGAGGACGTCTGGGTGGAGGGGCCCGGCGGGCGGATCCACGCGCTCGCGCAGCGGCCCGTGGGCCACGGTGACGGCCCCTTCCCGACGGTCTTCGAGATCCACGGCGGGCCCACCTGGCACGACTCCGACGCCTTCGCGGCGACCCCGGCGGCCTGGCTGGACCACGGTTTCGCGGTGGTCCGCGTCAACTACCGGGGCTCGACGGGCTACGGCCGCGAGTGGACCGACGCCCTCAAGCACCGGGTCGGCCTGATCGAGCTGGAGGACATCACGGCGGTCCGGGAGTGGGCCGTGGCCTCCGGCCTCGCGGACCCGGCGCGGCTGGTGCTGTCGGGCGGTTCCTGGGGCGGCTACCTGACGCTCCTCGGCATCGGCATGCGGCCCGACGACTGGGCGGTCGGACTGGCCGCCGTACCGGTGGCGGACTACGTGACGGCGTACCACGACGAGATGGAGGCGCTGAAGTCCCTGGACCGCACCCTCTTCGGCGGCACCCCGGAGGAGGTCCCGGAGCGCTTCGAGGCGTCCTCGCCGCTGACGTACGTGGACGCGGTGAAGGCGCCCGTGCACATCGCGGCGGGCGTGAACGACCCGCGCTGCCCGATCCGGCAGATCGACAACTACGTCGACCGGCTCGCGGCACGCGGCGCCGTCCACGAGGTGTACCGCTACGACGCGGGGCACGGTTCGCTGGTCGTGGAGGAGCGCATCAAGCAGGTCCGGATGGACCTCGAATTCGCGCTGAAGCACCTGCCGCAGGGCCTGCCGCGCTGACCCGGCACCGGGCTTCCGGTGCACCCCCCGTACCGTTGGTGGGGTGCACCGGTTTCTCCTGACCCCGCGCTGGTGGGGGATCAACGTCTTCGTCGCGCTCGCCATCCCCTTCTGCCTGTTCATGGGGAGCTGGCAGCTCGGCCGGTTCGAGGACCGCGTCGGCAGCCACAAGGAGGCTCGGGCCGAGCGTCCCGCCGACCAGGCGGCCGAGCCGCTGGACACGCTGCTCCCGGTGGACACGAAGACCTCCGGACGGCTGGCTTCCACGGCCGGCGAGTACGGGCAGCAGCTGCTCGTGCCCGAACGGGACCTCGGCGGGAAGCCCGGCTTCTACGTCCTGACCCTGCTGCGGACCGACTCCGGGAAGACGGTCCCGGTGGTCCGGGGCTGGCTGCCGGGGCCGGCCGACCCGGCGAAGGCACCGGCCCCGCCGGCCGGGCGCATCGAGGTGACGGGGGCCCTGCAGTCCTCGGAGAACTCGGGCACCAAGGGCGTGCACGCGCAGGGCGGGCTGCCGCCGGGCCAGCTCGGGGTGATCGGGGCGGCCACGCTGGTGAACCTGGTGCACGAGCCGCTGTACGACGCCTGGCTGACGGTGCAGACGCCGGAGGACGGGATGACCCCGGTGCCGGCGCAGGCTCCGAACAACACCGGGCTGGACCTGAAGGCCTTCCAGAACCTCGGCTACACGGGCGAGTGGTTCGTCTTCGTCGCCTTCGTGCTCTTCATGTGGTTCCGGCTCTACCGGCGCGAGGTGGAGACCCTGCGCGACGCCGAGGCGGGACTGCTGCCCGCCGAGGCCGCCCCGGCGGCTGCCCCGACCCCCGCCGCGCCCGCGGCCGCCGCCGGGGAAGCGGACCCGGAACCGGCTACGGCTACGGCGCGCCCTGCGGAATGAGACCCGTGCGGTAGACCGTGCCGCCGCAGGCCGTCGGGATGGTGGTCTGGGTGACGGGGGCCCCCGGGCCCGGGGCGTGGGAGACCT
This sequence comes from Streptomyces sp. NPDC033966, assembly GCF_055575955.1. Lineage (NCBI taxonomy): Bacteria > Bacillati > Actinomycetota > Actinomycetes > Kitasatosporales > Streptomycetaceae > Streptomyces > Streptomyces sp. NPDC033966. The sequence continues at coordinate 194,963 of NZ_JBVIRQ010000005.1, forward strand.
CCACCCCGGCCGCCTCCGGGCTCTTGGTGCCGGTCTGCGCGTCCTTGGCCGGGGCCGCGTCGGCGCCCGCCGGCTCCGTACCGCCGGCCGTATCCGCCGCGCCGCCCTGTTGGCCGGCCGGGGGCTGGGCCGCACCGCCCTCCGGCTGGGGCGCCCGCGACGGCGACAGCGTCGCCGCCGGGCAGGACCGGTCGGAGGGCACCCAGGCGAACCGCACCTCATAGGCGGTGTTGGGCTGGAGCAGCACGACGGGCGCCTCGGCGGACGGGTCGGGCAGCAGCGCGCTCGCCGGGTCCCCCGCCGTGTGGCTCGTCACCGTCACTGGCGGCGCGGCCGCCTGGACGGGCGGCGGTCCGAGGGGTGCCACCGAGGCGGCGGTCACGGTGTCCGGACCGGAGACCGTGCACCCCCGGGCCGAGACGTTGGTGACCTTGAAGCTGCCGTAGACCTTGCCGTCGTTCTCGGGGGCGCGGGCACTGCCCGACACGCCCAGCTGGTCGGCCGTGCACCCCGGCGCTCCGGGTGCCGCGCCCATCGGGGGCAGCGGCCCGTGGCCGGCACCGGCCGTGGGGGCGTCCGCCCCGGCGCTGGAGGGGCCCACGAACGTGCCGCCCGACGGGGAGCCGCTCGGCTGCGGGGACGGCTGCGTGCCGCCGCCCGGCTCCTGGCCCTTGCCCGGTGACCCCACCGGCCTGGGCCCGGCCACGGCGCCGGATCCGTTCTGGCGCGGCTCGGAGCTGTCGGCCGCCTTGGCGCCCCGCGACTCCCCGTGTCCGGCCATCGCCGAGTGCCCGGCCACCGCCCCCTCGTCGGAGCTCAGGTGCAGCGCGGCCGGGATCGCGGTGCCGGCCAGCAGCGCCACCGCGGCCGTCGCCAGGAGCGCCTGCCGCTTGCGGGCCCGGCGCGCGGGCACCGCGTGCCGCAGCCGCTCCAGGGCCCCCTCGGAGGGTTCCAGCTCCCGCACGGCTCCGGCCAGCAGGCCGCGCAGCAGCTGCTCGTCGGCCGCGGCCGCCCCGGCGGGGCCGGGCAGGTTCTCGTGGTCGTCCCTCATGACTGCGCAGCCTCCATCGCCACCCTCAGCGCGGCAATGCCCCGCGATCCGTACGCCTTGACCGAGCCGAGCGATATCCCGAGCGTCTCGGCGACCTGGACCTCCGTCATGTCCGCGAAGTAGCGCAGTACGAGCACCTCGCGCTGACGGCGCTGGAGCCCGCGCATCGCCCTGATCAGGTCGTCGCGCTCCAGCTGGTCGTAAGCCCCCTCCTCCGCGCTGGCCATGTCCGGCATCGGCTTCGACAGCAGCTTCAGGCCGAGGATGCGGCGGCGCAGCGCGGAACGCGAGAGGTTCACGACGGTCTGGCGGAGATAGGCCAGGGTCTTGTCCCGGTCCCGCACCCGGTTGCGGGCCGAGTGGACGCGGATGAAGGCCTCCTGGACCACGTCCTCGCAGGAGGCGGTGTCGTCGAGGAGGAGCGCGGCCAGGCCCAGCAGCGAACGGTAGTGGGCCTGGTAGGTCTCGGTGAGGTAGTCGACGGTGGTACCGGCCACGACCGGCCGCTCGGCGTCGGCGGCGTCTGCCCCGGCCGGCGTCGGGTCCCCGGGCACCACGGCCCCGGGTATCAGGGCCCCGGGCGCCGGAAGGGCATGGGGCGAGAGGGCCTCGGACGACAGGGCCTCGGGCGACAGGGCCTCGGGCGGAAGGGTCGCCGGCTGCGGGCTCGTGGCGGTGTCCGTGTCCGCGCTGTCGCGGGGCGAGGGCACGCGGCCGCCCCGGGTCGGCGGTGCGATGTGCGGCACGCTGGCCGGCGGGACGGGCACGATCACAGGGAAGCCGCCGCCGGGCGTGCCTGGACGCCGGCGCGAGGGAACGATCCCGCTGCGCGCCGGTAGGACGGCCGCGTCCAACAGTGCCTCTGCCACGCCCGTTGGACACGCGTCCCCCCGTCAGGGTTGTACGCGCGAGGCAGAGTATTCAGCAATTTCCCCATTGCCTTCATGCGTACCCGCTCTTCCCGATTGCCCCATTCATCCAGGCGGCAGTCGGGCCATCACCTTGATCAAGGGATCGATGCCGATCCTACAAAGCGGATTACGCGAATTCACCCGCGATCAGTTCCGAGATCTGGGCCGCATTCAGTGCGGCACCTTTGCGCAGATTGTCCGCACATACGAAGAATTCCAGGGCCCTCGGATCGTCGAGCGAGCCCCTCAGCCGTCCCACCCAGGCGGGATCGGTACCGGCCGCGTCCGCCGGAGTCGGGAACTCCCCGGCCGCCGGATCGTCGACGAGGACCACCCCGGGCGCCGCCTCCAGGATCTCCCGGGCGTGCGCCGCGGCCACCTCCCGCTCGAAGCGGGCCCGCACCGTCAGGGAATGCCCGGTCACCACCGGAACCTGGACGCAGGTCACGGCGACCGGCAGCGATTCCAGGCCCAGGATCCGCCGGGTCTCCGCCCGTACGGCCAGCTCGTGCGAGGACCAGCCGTCCGCGCGCAGCTCCCCGGACCAGGGCACCACGTTCAGCGCGAGCGGCGCCGCGAAGGGCCCGGTGTCCTCGCCCACGGCACGGCGCACGTCCCCGGGCAGCTCCCCGAGGGGACTCCCGGCGACCTGGGTCAGCTGCCTGCGCAGCGCCTCCGCGCCCGCCCGGCCCGAGCGGCTCGCGGCCTGGTACGAGGAGACGGCCAGCTCCGCCAGCCCGTACTCGGCGTGCAGCGCGCCCACGGCGGCGATCATCGCGGCGGTCACGCAGTCCGGGCCCGCGACGATCCCGCGCGGGCGGCTGCGTACGGCGTGGCCGTTCACCTCGGGCACCACCAGGGGCACCTCGGGGTCTTCCCGGAAGGCGGCGGACTGGTCCACCACGACGGCACCGCGCGCGGTGGCCACGGGGGCCCAGCGCGCCGACACCTCGGCCGGGGTCAGGAAAAGCACGACGTCGCCCGCGCCGAGGCCTTCGAAGGCGTCCTCGGTGAGGGCGAGCACCTCGGTCTCCTCGCCGCGGACGGCCAGCACGCGGCCGGCCGAGCGCGGGGAGGCGATCAGGCGGATGTCGCCCCAGACGTCCGCCCGCTGGGACAGGATCTGGAGCAGGATCGATCCGACCGCTCCGGTCGCCCCGACCACGGCGAGCGCCGGGGCCGGGGCCGACCGGTGCGGGCTCATCGTCCGGTGCCTCCGTAGACGACGGCCTCGTCGCTGTCGGAGTCGAGGCCGAACGCCGTGTGGACGGCGATGACGGCCGCGTTGACGTCGTCCTGGCGGGTCACGACCGAGATGCGGATCTCGGAGGTGGAGATCAGCTCGATGTTGACGCCCGCGTCGGACAGCGCCTGGAAGAAGGAGGCGGTGACGCCCGGATTGGTCTTCATGCCCGCGCCGACCAGGGAGATCTTGCCGATCTGGTCGTCGTAGCGCAGGGAGTCGAAGCCGATCTGCGCCTTCGCCTTCTCCAGGGCGTCGATGGCCTTGTGGCCCTCGGTCTTGGGGAGGGTGAAGGAGATGTCCGTCAGGCCCGTGGAGGCCGCCGACACGTTCTGGACGATCATGTCGATGTTGATCTCGGCGTCCGCGATGGCGCGGAAGATCGCCGCGGCCTCGCCCGGCTTGTCCGGAACGCCGACGACGGTGATCTTGGCTTCGGAGACGTCGTGGGCGACTCCGGAGATGATGGCGTGCTCCACCTGCTCGTCCCCTTGCGACTCGGGCTTCTCGTTGCTGACCCAAGTACCCGGCAGTCCTGAGAAGGACGAACGGACGTGGATCGGAATGTTGTAGCGGCGCGCGTACTCGACGCAGCGGTGCAGCAGCACCTTGGAGCCGGAGGCCGCGAGCTCCAGCATGTCCTCGGAGGAGATCCAGTCGATCTTACGGGCCTTCTTCACGACGCGGGGGTCCGCGGTGAAGACGCCGTCGACATCGGTGTAGATCTCGCAGACCTCGGCGTCCAGCGCCGCGGCCAGCGCGACGGCGGTGGTGTCCGAGCCGCCCCGGCCGAGGGTGGTGATGTCCTTGGAATCCGCGGACACGCCCTGGAAGCCGGCGACGATGGCGATGTTGCCCTCGTCCAGCGCGGTACGGATACGGCCCGGCGTCACATCGATGATGCGCGCTTTGTTGTGGACCGAGTCGGTGATCACGCCTGCCTGGCTGCCGGTGAACGACTGGGCCTCGTGGCCCAGGTTTTTGATCGCCATGGCCAGCAGGGCCATGGAGATCCGCTCTCCGGCGGTCAGCAGCATGTCGAACTCACGCCCGGCAGGCATCGGGGATACCTGCTCGGCGAGATCGATCAGCTCGTCCGTCGTGTCGCCCATCGCGGAAACCACGACGACCACCTGGTGGCCGTTCTTCTTGGCATCCACGATCCGCTTGGCGACGCGCTTGATGCCCTCGGCATCGGCTACGGAGGAGCCTCCGTACTTCTGCACGACAAGGCCCACGTGCGCTCCTCGCTCGGTCCGTCTCATTGCGGGTGCAGTCTAACGAGCGGTCGGGATCCGACCGCCTCGTACCACATCATGAGATGAAAAGTTCAGAGGAACGGTTGCCCCCCGGACACCGCGAACCGGCCGGAACCATCAGGAACCGGCCGGAACCGCCACACCTCCGGGCCGGCTACTGGTGGCCCAGCCGGCCGAGTTCCTCGGCCATGACCACGCCCGCCTGCTCCGCGAGGTCGTCCTCCGCCAGGTCCTCGTCCGTGTCCAGGCCGTCCAGGGCCGCGAGCGGCTGGTTGAGGCGGACGTGGGCGATCAGCGACTGGAGGGCGCGCAGCATGGCCGAGGCCGTCGGACCCCAGTTGGTGAAGTACGAGAACTGCCACCACCACAGGGCCTCGGTGACCCGGCCCGACTGGAGGTGGATGAGCCCGTGCCGCAGGTCGGCGACCACGTCGGCCAGGTCGTCGGAGATCCGGTGCGCGACGGGGACCTTGCGCGGCTCGTAGGGGTCGAAGACCTCGGAGTAGACGTCGACCGGCTCCAGCATCAGGGCGAACCGCTCGCGCAGGTCGTCCACGTCCGGCTCCGGGCCCAGGTCGGGCTCGTAGCGCTCCTCGGGCAGGACGTCCTGGTACGCGCCCAGCCGGCCGCCCGCCAGCAGCAGCTGGGACACCTCCAGGAGGAGGAAGGGGACGGCGCTGTCCGGGTCCTCGCCCTTGGCCACCTCGGTGACCGCGACGATGAAGGACTCGATCTGGTCCGCGATCGAGGCGGCGAAGTCGTCCGGATCCTGTCCCAGGGCGTGCAGCGTTGCGTCAGACATCAAGAAGTCGCCTTCCTTCAAAGGCCCGCCCGAGCGTGACCTCGTCCGCGTACTCCAGGTCTCCCCCGACGGGGAGCCCGCTGGCCAGGCGGGTGACCCTAAGGCCCATGGGCTTGATCATGCGGGCGAGGTAGGTGGCGGTGGCCTCGCCCTCCAGGTTCGGGTCGGTCGCGAGGATCAGCTCGGTGACCGCCCCGTCCGCCAGTCGCGCCAGCAGCTCGCGGATGCGCAGGTCGTCGGGGCCGACGCCCTCGATCGGGCTGATCGCCCCGCCGAGGACGTGGTACTTGCCCCGGAACTCGCGGGTCCGCTCGATCGCGACGACGTCCTTCGGCTCCTCGACCACGCAGATGACCGCGGTGTCGCGGCGCGGGTCACGGCAGATCCCGCACAGCTCCTCCTGCGCCACGTTGCCGCACACCGCGCAGAAGCGGACCTTCTCCTTGACCTCCAGCAACGCGTGCGCGAGGCGCCGGACGTCGGTGGGCTCGGCCTGCAGGATGTGGAAGGCGATCCGCTGCGCGCTCTTGGGCCCGACGCCGGGCAGCCTGCCCAGTTCGTCGATCAGGTCCTGGACCACGCCTTCGTACAACGGACTGCCTTCTTTCGTTTCTGCTCGGGTGGGTGGGTGCGGGAGGGAACGGGGACTAGAACGGAAGGCCGGGGATGCCGCTGCCGCCGCCCAGGGCCTGGGTCAGCGGTCCCAGCTTCTGCTGCTGGAGCGCCTGCGCGTTCTCGTTGGCCGCCTGGACCGCCGCGACCACCAGGTCGGCGAGGGTCTCGGTGTCCTCCGGGTCCACGGCCTTCGGGTCGATGACGAGGGCGCGCAGTTCACCGGAACCGGTGACGGTCGCCTTCACGAGGCCGCCGCCCGACTGGCCCTCGACCTCGGCCACGGCCAGCTCCTCCTGGGCCGCCGCGAGGTCCTGCTGCATCTTCTGGGCCTGCTGGAGCAGCTGCTGCATGTTGGGCTGGCCACCACCGGGAATCACAGGTACTCACTCCGTACGTCGAAACGGCTTCGGATCGCCTTCGGGGAAGGCTCGGTCAATCCGAGCCTACGTGCTCCCCGGGCGCCGCGCCCTACGCCGGGAGGACCAACTCTTTCGGGTGAGAGACGGGGCGTGCGCGTACCTGATGGAACCCTCCTTGCGGGCGGAAAACCCGGGAATCGTTGCCCATCGCGCGTCATTCGAAGGTAGGAAGAGCATGCGCACCATTGCGCACACGCGCACCACACGTCAGCGCAGGCAGAGGGAGTGCCGGGTGAGTCAGCCGGAGATGCAGCCCGAGGGGCCACCCCGGGATCCCGCAGAGGACGGCGACCTTACCGGCCGGCCGTTCCCTCTCGGGGACTGGGGAGAGCCCGCCGAGCGGCTCGACGAGCTCTACCGGCGGGTGGAGGCCGATGCGCTGCGCACGGCCGAGTGGTACCTGTCCGACCGGGCGTGGAAGCGGCGGGGCGCGCGGGCGCTGCGGGCGGGCGCGGCCGTGGGCGCCGTCACGGGCGCGGCGATGCCGCTGCTGGAGCTGACGGGCTCGGCGCCCGGGGCGGCCTCGTACGGCTACCTGTCGCTGCTGCTGGCCGCCGCCTGCATGGCCTGCGACCGGTTCTTCGGGCTGACGTCGGGGTGGATGCGGGACGTGGCGACGGCGCAGGCGGTGCAGCGGCGGCTGCAGACGCTCCAGTTCGACTGGGCCTCGGAGAACGTGCGCGAGGTGCTGGGCCCCACGGAGGGGACCGCCAGCGAGGCCGCCGAGCGGTGCCTGACGGTGCTGCGCCGCTTCTCGGAGGACGTCACGGAACTCGTGCGCTCGGAGACGGCCGACTGGATGGTGGAGTTCCGGGCCGGTCCGGCGCCGCTGCTGATGCAGTCGATGGCCGGGGGGCCCGCCCGCCCGGACCCGGGGATCCCCCCGGCCCGTTTCCCGCTACCGCCGGGCACCCGCCCGAACATGCCGCGCCAGCGGCCGCCGGAGCAGCCGCGCTGAGCCCCCGGGGACGCGCCGCTCACGGGGGCGGCGCGCCACCGGGGTCCCGGCCGGGGGGTACGGTCCGGGCGGGTAGGCCGGGCGGGTACGGTCCGGCCGGGTAGGCCGGGCGGTACGGAGCCGTGCCGGTCAGCTGAAGATGATCATCGAGCCCTGGCCGAGGCTGCGGGTCGCCGCCGCGTGCAGGCCCAGCCACACGTGGCGCTCCCGGGCGAAGGGGCTCTCGTCGTACGGAATGGGCCCCGCGGGCTCCTCCAGCGCCGTCGGCCCCCCGGGCGGCGCGGGCGCGGCGGGCGGGTTCGCCGGGTCTATCCCGATCGTGGGGGCCACGAAGGCGAGCTCCCGCAGCAGCCCCTGCGCCGACCCCAGCGGGCCGCCGCCGGCCAGCAGCTCCTCGTTCGCCAGCGGAGCCGCGAAGTCCACCGGGACGTAGGCCCCCGCGTGGTCGTAGTGCCACACGAGGTGCGACTGCTGCGCCGTGGCCTCGAACATCTCCAGCAGCTGCTCGTAGTCCCCGCCCAGCTCGTCGACCGGCGTCACCGGCAGCCCGCAGATCTGCAGCAGGTACGCCCGCCGCAGGAAGTGCAGGGCGTCGTAGTCGAAGCCGGCCACCGGGGCCACGTCCCCGCTCAGGCCGGGCATGTACGCGAACACGGGCACCGACGGCAGGCCCGCCTCGCCCAGCGCCTTGTCGTACGAGGCGATCTCTTCCGCGAAGGGGTTGTCGGGGCTGTGGCACAGCACGTCGACAAGGGGGACCAGCCACAGGTCACAGGCCACGCGGGCTCCGATCAGTCGTTGCCGCCGATCGGGCCAGAGTAATGCTCCGGACACGCTCCGCGAAGGGGTGCGCAGAACCGGGGCGGGCGGACCGGCGGCGTCAGAGGCCCGCGGCCCAGTCCAGCCCGTGCTGGTTGTACGCGCGCACGAGGCGGCGTACCTCGTCGGCGTCGGCCAGCGTCACCGCGTCCACCAGCTCGTTGTGCCCGTCCCACAGCGCGGCCCGCAGCTCCGGGGCCTCCTGGAGGTGCGGCACCGAGAAGACCCAGCACTGCACGCGGATGCGGTGCAGGAAGTCCGAGATGTAGGTGTTGCCGACCAGCTCGCTGAGCTCCCGCCAGAAACGCAGGTCGTAGCCGATCAGCACTTCGAGCGAACCGCTGTGCGCGGCCCGCCGCGCCTCCTCCGCGCGGCGGCGCACGGACACCAGCAGTTCGGCCGTACCGGGCGGGGTGCCGCGTTCGGCGAGGCGCCGGAAGATGCCGTCGAGTATCAGCGTCCGGGCCTCGATCATTCCCCGGAAGTCGTCGACGGTGAAGATCCGCACCCGGAAGCCCCGGTGCTGCACCGACTCCAGCAGCCCCTGCGCCGAGAGGTCGACCAGCGCCTCGCGCACCGGGGTCGCGGAGACCTCGTACTGCTCGGCGATCTGTTTGACCGTGAACTCGGTCCCGGGCGGGAGACGCCCCGCGAGCACCTCGTCACGCAGCGCGTCCGCGATCTGCTGCCGAAGGGTGTTGCGGGTGACACCTCCGCTCCGGCTGCCTGGCATAGGGGTCCGTCTCCTCCATAGATCTGCGGACACCTTAGGCCAGGCAGCGCGGCTGAAACCGAGCGGTCTACGGCCGGAATGCGGATATAACGCCCGCTATCCGGACCGTCAGGCGCCGGCCGTGTGCCGGTCGGCCACCGTCAGCGCCCCGTCGAGCAGGGCCAGACCCTCCTTGGCCTCGGCCTCCGTGACCGTGCACGGGGGGACGACGTGCGTCCGGTTCATGTTGACGAACGGCCACAGTCCGGACGCCTTGCAGGCCGCCGCGAATTCGGCCATGGGAGCGTTGTCGGCACCCGCGGCGTTGTACGGGACGAGCGGCTCGCGCGTCTCCTTGTCGCGTACGAGCTCCAGCGCCCAGAAGACACCGAGACCGCGGACCTCCCCGACGGAGGGGTGCCGCTCGGCGAGGTCGGCCAGACCGGGGGCGATGACCTCGGCCCCGATGCGGGCGGCGTTCTCGACGATGCCCTCCTCCTCCATCGTGTTGATCGTCGCGACGGCGGCGGCGCAGGCCAGGGGGTGGCCGGAGTACGTCAGTCCGCCCGGGTAGGGCCGGCGGGCGAAGGTCTCGGCGATCGCGGCTGAGATGGCGACGCCGCCGAGCGGCACGTAACCGCTGTTGACGCCCTTGGCAAAGGTGATCAGGTCGGGGGTGACGTCCCAGTGCTCGGCGGCGAACCACTTGCCGGTGCGCCCGAAGCCCGACATGACCTCGTCGAGGATGAAGACGATGCCGTGGCGGTCGCACAGCTCGCGCACGCCGGCCAGGTAGCCGGGCGGCGGGGTCATGATCCCGGCGGTGCCGGGCACCGACTCCAGGATGATCGCGGCGATGGACTGCGGGCCCTCGAAGGCGATCGTGTCGGCGAGGTGGGCGAGGGCGCGTTCGCACTCCTCGGCCTCGGTGGCCGCGTGGAAGGGCGAGCGGTAGAGGAACGGGCCCCAGAAGTGGACCACGCCGGCGGAGGCGGTGTCCGAGGGCCAGCGGCGCGGGTCGCCGGTCAGGTTGATCGCGGCGGCGGTGGCCCCGTGGTACGAGCGGTAGGCGGAGAGCACCTTCTGGCGGCCGGTGTGCAGCCGGGCCATGCGTACGGCGTTCTCCACGGCCTCGGCGCCGCCGTTGGTGAAGAAGATCTTGTCGAGGTCGCCGGGGGTGCGCTCGGCGATGAGGCGTGCGGCCTCGGAGCGGACGTCGACGGCGAATCCGGGCGCGAGGGTGCAGAGCTTCGCGGCCTGCTCCTGCACGGCAGCGACCACCTTGGGGTGCTGGTGGCCGATGTTCGTGTTGACCAGCTGGGAGGAGAAGTCCAGGAAGCGGTTCCCGTCGTAGTCCCAGAAGTACGAGCCCTCGGCGCCGGCGACGGCCAGCGGGTCGATCAGGGCCTGGGCGGACCACGAGTGGAAGACGTGAGCGCGGTCGGCGGCCTTGACGGCCGCGCCGGTGACATGAGGGGTCATGCGGTCACGCTAGAAGTGCGCAGGTGGGAAGGGATATCGGCGGACTGTATGGGGGTGGGGGGCCGCTCTCGGCAGTCTGTCTGCCGACACCATCATTGACAGCACACTCCCAAGATGACAGCCTTCTGTCATAGCTTTCGTCCTGTCCTGCCGACTGGAGGCCAGCACCATGACCGAGACCCCCGCCAAGCCCGTCCACCTCGCGGTCTACGACACCTGGGCGGACTGGGAGACCGGACACACCACCGCGCACCTCAGCCAGCGCGGACACGAGATCCGTACGGTCGGCTTCGCCGCCGGCACCCCGGTGACCACGATGGGCGGGGTCCGGATCCTGCCCGACCTGTCCCTCGCCGACCTGCGCCCCGAGGACTCCTCGCTGCTGATCCTGACCGGCGCCGAGCTCTGGGACTCCGGCGACGAGCTCGCCCCGTTCGCGGCCAAGGCCCGCGAGTTCCTGGCGGCCGGGGTGCCGGTCGCGGCGATCTGCGGAGCCACGGCGGGCCTGGCGCGGGAGGGCCTGCTGGACGACCGCCCGCACACCAGCGCGGTCTCGTTCTACCTCGCGGAGCAGCCGGGGTACGCGGGCGCCGGGCAGTACGTGGAGGCCGAAGCCGTGACGGCGGGCGACCTGATCACGGCGGGCCCGACCGAACCGGTGGCCTTCGCCCGGGAGGTCTTCGCCCGGCTCGGCGTCTACGAGCCGGACGTCCTCGACGCGTGGTACCGCCTCTTCCACGACTCCGACGCGAGCGCGTTCCCGGTCCTGATGGCGGCGGAGGCGGCGGGCGATGTCTGAACCGCTGTCCGAACGGCAGCGCCAGGACCTGCTCAGCCGTACCGCGCTGGGCGTCTTCCACCTCAACGGCCAGTTCCTCTCCGTCTCCGAGGAACTGGCCCGCCCGGCCGGTCTGACGGCCGCGTGGTGGCAGGTCCTGGGCGCGGTGCTGACGGAGCCGCTGCCCGTGGCGGGCATCGCCAGGACCATGGGAATCACCCGCCAGAGCGTGCAACGGGTGGCGGACCTGCTGGCCGCCCGAGGACTCGCCGAGTACACGGCGAACCCCGCGCACCGGCGCGCGAAGCTGCTCCGCCCGACGGAGGCGGGCCGCGCCGCGATCGCCCGCATCGACCCGGGCCACGCGGAACTCGCCACCCGCCTGGCGGAGGCCCTGGGCGAAGCGGGCTTCGCGGAGACGGTCGCGGTCCTGGACCGCCTCTCGGCGGCCTTGGAGGCGATCACGGGCGGGGAGGCCTGAGACGGAGTGGACGGGGGCGGGGCGGCCGGGGGCGGGGCGGCCCGGGGCGGGGCGGCCGGGGCAACCCCCTCCCCCTCCCCCCGCGGAGCGCACCGCACTACGCTCGCCCCGTCCGGCCAGCCCAGGGGGAAGGGACCACCCGGCGATGGAGCAGCTCCACCCCACCGACCCGCACCACATCGGCCCGTACCGCCTCCTGTCACGCCTCGGGGCCGGCGGCATGGGCCAGGTCTACCTCGCCCGCTCCGACCGCGGCCGCGCCGTCGCCGTCAAGCTCGTCCACCCCGGCCTGGCCCTCCGCGAGGAGTTCCGCTCCAGGTTCCGCCAGGAGGTCTCCGCCGCCCGGCGCGTCGGCGGCGCCTGGACCGCGCCCGTCCTCGACGCCGACACCGAGGCGGCGACCCCGTGGTTCGCCACCGGCTACATCGCCGGGCCGAGCCTGCGCCAGGTCGTGGCCCGCGACTTCGGCCCGCTGCCCGCCCGCACGGTGCGGATCCTCGCGGCCGGACTCGCGTACGCCCTCCAGGACGTCCACCGCGCCGGCCTGATCCACCGCGACCTGAAGCCCTCCAACGTACTGCTCACCATCGACGGCCCCCGCGTCATCGACTTCGGCATCGCCCGCCCCCTGGACGAACCCGACGCCGGCCTGACCCGGACCGGGCAACTGGTCGGCTCCCCCGGCTTCATGGCGCCCGAACAGGTCCGCGGCGGACCGGTCACCCCGGCCTGCGACGTCTTCTGCCTCGGCGCCGTCCTGGCCTACGCGGCCACTGGGCGGCTGCCGTTCGGCGACGCGGAACACCCCGGCGGGACCGCCGCCCTGCTGCTGCGCATCGTCGAAGCCGAACCGGACCTGGGCGGCGTACCGGAAGGGCTGCGCGAGCTCGTCGCGGACTGCCTGAGCAAGGATCCCGCCGCCCGGCCGGACCCGGGGGCGGTCCTGGCCCGGGTGGGGGCGGGCGACACGGTGGCCGACGGCCGGGCGCTGGAACCCTGGCTCCCGGCACCGCTCGTGGCCCAGCTGGGCCGGCAGGCCGCGCAGCTCCTCGACCGCGAGGACGCCGGCCCGGCGAGCACCCCCCGGCCGTCGTCCCCGCCCTCCCCGGTGCCGCCCGTACCGCCCGTACCGCGCGCCGCGCCCGCCACCCTCGCGGCGCCCGTCACCGCCGGCCCCCCGGTGCCCGTGTACCCGTACGAGCCGCCGCCCGCGGTACCTCCGGCCCGCCCGGCCACCGTGTCGACGGCGTTGCTCGTCGCGGTGGCGGTCGTCGTCGCGGCAGCGGCGGGCGGCACGGTGTACGCGGTGATGAGCGGGGACTCCGAGCCCCGGCCCCCGGTCACGGCTCCCGGCACCGCCACCGGCCCCACACCCGGCTCCGGATCCGGATCCGCTTCGGCCCCCGCCGCCGGGAGCCCGGGAAGCGGAACCCGGGCGGGCCGGCTCCCCCAGTCCTACGCCGGCACCTGGCGGGCCTCCTCCGGCTCCGCCGACTGGCGCCTGACCCTCACCCCCGGAGCCGTCGGCGACTCCGTCATGACCCTGCGCGTCGAGCACCCGGGCTACTCCTGCTCCTGGCGGGCCTCCCTGCGCAGCGCCCCCGACCCGGTGGAACTCGACGCCTCCACCGTCGCCTCCGGAACCCCTCCCACCTGCACGCCCGGCGGCTGGAGCCGGCTGCGGCTGCTGCCCGACGGGAGCCTGCTCCGCGAGCTGAGCGGGGGAGCCAGTCCCCCTCTCACGTATTACAGGGAGTAGTCACCGGTCGTTTGTGGCGTTTGTGTCGAAGTCAATAAGCCTGCAAGCAGAGCTTGTTGCGTACGACGGGCCCATCGCACACTGCGGCCCATGGAGCCCTTGAAGGTAGTGGCACGACTGTGGGAGCGGATCGAGGCACGCGACTGGGACGGCGTGGCCGGGCTCGTCGCCGAGGACGCCGTCATCGAATGGCCGGTCAGCGGCGAGCGGATCGTCGGCAGAGCCAACTTCATCGCCGTGCTCCGTGACGAGGAGGACTACACCGGCGACGCGGACGGAACCGGCGAGCGGTCCGTCGGCTCCGTCGAGGTCCTGCGCATCCTCGCGGACGGGGACCTCGTCGTCACCGAGGTGGAGATACCCGAGGACCACGTCCTCTACCGGGCCGTATCACTGTGGACGGTGCGCGACGGACGGGTCGTCGGCGCCCGGGAGTACTGGACCAGCCCTGGACAGGACCCTGCGCCCCGCTGGAGAGCCGTTTACGTCGAACCGCTGGTGGCAGACTGAGCCGTGTGCTCACGCAACTCGCCGCGGCGACCGGCGTCCTGGCCCTGCTGACCCTCGTACCCGGCCCCGACATGGCCATCGTCACCCGGCGGGCCGTCTCCCGGGGACGGGCCGACGGGCTGCGTACCGTCGGCGGGATCGCCGTCGGACTGCTGCTGTGGGGTGCCCTGACGGCGGCCGGGCTCGCGGCGCTGCTCGCCGCCTCGGCCGAGGTGTACCTGGTGGTCAAGCTCGCTGGAGCGGCGTACCTCTGCTTCCTCGGCGCGCAGTCCCTGCGCCGCCCGGGCGCCGGGGCCGTTCTGGACGGCGCCGCGGGTGACACGGGCAACGCGGGTGCCGCGGGTGCCGCGGGGGGACATCCCGCGCCCGCCCGCGGCGGCGGCAGTGCCTGGCGCACCGGCCTGGTCGCCAACGCCCTCAACCCGAAGATCGCCGTGTTCTACACCGGCCTGCTACCCACCCTCGCGCCGCCGGGCCTGAGCCCGGCGGCGGGGATGGCACTCCTCGTGCTGGTCCACGTACTGCTGACGCTGGCCTGGCTGAGCACGTACGTCTACGTCCTGTCGCGCGCCCGGCGCTTCTTCACGCGGCCGCGCGTCCGCCGGACGATGGACCGGGTGACGGGCATCGTCCTGATCGGCTTCGGGGTGCGCGTGGCCACGTCCGCGACGTAGCTCCCGGGTAGGGGGCCGGAGCCGCCCGGCTACGCGAGGAGGCGGTCGAGCTCCTCCGTGACGGCGGCCCGTATCCCGTCGTGGCGGGGCGCGAGCGCGTGGCGTTCGCCGCGCCAGCACTCCTCGTCCTCGTAGAGCCACACCGGCATCCGGACGAGGTCCTCGGGCTCCCAGTCGTAGCGGGGCCAGATGTGGGCGTGCAGGTACGGGTCGGTGTTGCCGAGGATCTCGATGTTCACGCGGCGGAAAGCCAGGTCGAGCCGCGCGCAGGCCCGCTCGACGGCCTCGGCGAGCCGCTCCAGGTCGGTGAGGTAGGCGATCCGGCGGGCCGGGGGCAGGTCGGAGAGCCGGGTCACGGCGGGGTCGTCGGTCAGCAACACCGAGTACCCGGGCAGGAACTGCCGGTCCCCGATGGCCGCGAATCCGGAGTCGAGGCGGCGCAGGACGGTGGGGTTCAGCCCCCGGTGCGCGCTGCCGATGCGGTCGTGTCGCCAGTCGATCTCGTTCATCCCGGGACCCTAACGGAGCGCGCCGGAGGGCGGTTTGCCGGTGCCGGACCGCTCCGCGCGGACGCGCTGCCGTGCGGCGGGGCCCGGGCCGGTGCTCGTGGAGCGGTGCTCGTGGAGCGGTGGAGAACCGCTGCCGGCTGGCTCTCAGGTAGCGGTGGTCATACCTGAGAGCTACCTCTGAAGCCCGCTCCGCAGCGTGACGCCGACGAGGGGTGCCGATTCCTAACTTCGTTACCAGAGCGGGCGCCTGCCCGCCGGACCGAAGGACAGGAAGAGGAATCCGACATGAGCACTGGCAGCCGCCTCCGCCGCACTCTGCTGGCCGGCCTCGTCGCCGCGGCCGTCGTGCTCCCCGTGTCCGCCGCCGCGTCTCCGCGGATCCCGGCGCCGGCCCCGGAGGCCGTCGCCGAGTCCGCCACCCCGGAGAGCCGGTACGCCGCCGCCCTCGCCGGCATCGCGGGGGCGGCGCGGACGGCCGAGGATTCGGGCCACGCCGGCCGGGCCGCGAAACTGCGGGCGATGGCCGGGGCCGGAGCCCAGTTCCTCACCTTCGACGGCCGCGGCCAGGGCCGCGCCGTAGAGGTGTTCGGCGACCTGGGCGGCGCGGACCGGATCGCGGTCCTGGTGCCGGGCTCGGACACGAACCTGGACACCTACCAGCGCTTCCGGGAGGGGGCGCTCTCCCTTCAGCAGCGGCTCCAGGCAGCGCACCCGCGCTCCGCGGTGGTCGCCTGGCTCGGCTACGACACGCCCGGCACGGTCAGTACCACCGTCCTGACCGCCGACCGCGCCGACCGGGCCGCGGCCGAACTCGGCCCGTTCCTTTCCGGGTTGCGGAAGCTGACGTCGGCCGAGGCGCGGATCTCCCTGCTCTGCCACTCGTACGGCTCGGTGGTCTGCGGCCGGACCAGGACCGGCCCGGAGGTGACCGACATGGCCCTGTACGGCAGCCCTGGTACGGGAGCGGCCACCGCGGGGGACCTGCCGACCGCCGCCCGGGTATGGGCCGGCCGGGGCTCCGGCGACTGGATCGGCAATGTTCCCCATGTCCGGCTCGGCGGCGTCGGGTTCGGTACCGATCCCGTCGATCCCGCCTTCGGCGCCCGTGCCTTCGCGGCCGGCTCCGCCGGGCACAGCGACTACCTCAAGCCCGGCACCGAGTCCCTCGGCAGCCTGGCCCGCATCGTCCTCGGAGCGGAGGCCCCGCATGCGTAGGCTGCGCGCCCGCTGGTCGGCCCTCGCCGACCGTGTCGACGGAGCGACCCCGGAGGACCGGGACCGCTCCGTGGACGCCCTGCGGGCCCTCGCGATCCTCGGAGTCGTTCTCGGGCACTGGCTGGTGACCTCGCTGACCAGTACCGACGGCGGTCTGCGCGGGGTGAGCCCGCTGGCCCACATGCCCTGGCTGGCCCCGGTGTCCTGGGTGTTCCAGACCCTGGCCGTGTTCTTCCTGGTCGGCGGGCATGTGGCGGCCCAGGGGTACGCGTCGGCGCGGGCGCGCGGGGTCTCGTACGGGAGCTGGGTCCGGCTGCGGCTGGGGCGGCTGTTCCGCCCGGTGGCGGCGGTGCTCGCACTGTGGGCGGTCGTGGCGGGCGGACTGCTGCTGGGCGGCGCCGAACTGGACACCGTCCATACCCTGCTCCGGCTGGTGTGGTCGCCACTGTGGTTCCTGCTGGTGTTCGCCGCGCTGACCACCGCGACCCCGCTGGTGGTCCGGCTGAGCCCGCTGTGGCCCGCGCTCGTGGTGGCGGCGGTCGACGTGTGGCGGTTCGGCCTCGGCGGGCCCGAGTGGATCGGCTGGGTCAATGTCGCCGCGGGCTGGCTCGTCCCCTACACCCTGGGCGCTGCCTGGGCGCGGGGTGCGTTCGCCCGGCGCCGTCCGGCCCTGCTCCTGCTGGGCGGCGGCGCGGCCGGCGCGGCCGCGCTGGTCCTGTGGGGCGGGTACCCGGCGTCGATGGTGGGGGTGCCGGGGGCCGCGGTGTCCAACCTGAACCCGCCGACGCTGGCCGCCGTCGCCTTCGGGCTGGCCCAGTGCGGGCTGGCGCTGCTGGCGCGCGGGCCGCTGGCCCGGGTCATGCGCAGGCCGCGCACCTGGGCGAAGGTGGCCCTGATGAATCTGTCCGCGATGACGGTCTTCCTCTGGCACCAGACCGCGATGATGTCCGTCACCGCTCTGGGGCTGCTGGCCTCCTCCGACCTGCCCGGGCTGCACACCGTGCCCGGTACGGCGGGCTGGATAGCCGCCCGGATGCTGTGGCTGCCGGTGTTCGCGGCCGCCCTGGCCGTCTGCTGGGCCGCCTTCCACACCTACGAGCGGGCTCCCCGGCCCCGGAAGGCCGCCGGGGCCCTCCGCGACCGGCGTCCGGGATCCGTGAGGGAGATCTCCCATGCCTAGGGTGGCCGACGTGAACCAGCAGACAGAACCCGGGGCCGGGGGCCCCTCCCAGGACGGCCCCGCCCCGCGCGGTGTGGCCCGGCAGCTGTTCTCCCTCGGGCGGGATCCGCTGCCCCGGATGAAGCGGCCGCGCTGGCTGGCCCGGCTGCCGCACGCCCTGGTCGTGTATGTCGCCGTCCTCTTCGGCTTCCTGACGTCCGTGCAGCTCCAGGACCACTACCACGTGCACGATCCGAGCGTCGTGGTGCTGTCGCTCTTCACCGGCTTCTCCATCGTGGCCGCGATGTTCCGGCCGGTCGCCGCCTGGTGGCTCGGCCTGGTGACCGCCGGCTTCATCGCCGCCTCGATCCAGGGCCATGTCGGGCAGGGCCAGACCTGGCCCTGGACACCGATCGGACCCTTCGCCTTCGCTCCGCTGGTCCTGCTGGTGGCCCTGCGCGTGCCGCCTCGGGTGACGGCCGCGGTCGTCGCCGTCTCCGTCGCCTGCACCGGAGTCGGGGAAATGCTCTTCAAGCCGGAGCACAGCCAGAGCAGCGCCGTCGGCGCGCTCCTCGTCTTCGGCTTCGCGGGCCTCCTCGGGTACGCCCTGCGGGCGACGCGGCTGGCCCGCGGCCAGCTCGTCGTGCAGGAGACCCTGACGGAGGAGGAGCGGGCGCGGCGGACGCTGCTGGAGGAGCGCAGCCGGATCGCGCGTGAGCTGCACGACGTCGTCGCCCACCACATGTCGGTGATCTCCATCCAGGCCCAGGTGGCCCCGCACCTGGTGGAGAACCCTTCCCCGGAGCTGAAGGAGAACCTCGCCGGCATCCGGCAGAACGCCCTGGAGGCCCTCACCGAACTGCGGCGCGTCCTGGGGGTGCTGCGCTCCGAGCACGCCGACGATCCGGCCAACCCGCACCACCCGCAGCCCACCCTCGCCGAGCTGGACGCCCTCGTGGACAACGTCCGCGCGGCCGGGCTGGACGTCACCACCGAGACCGCGGGCATACGGCGGCCGCTGACCCCGGGCGTGGAGCTCACCGCCTACCGGATCGTGCAGGAGGCGCTGAGCAACTGCCTGCGCCACGCCCCCGGTTCCCGCGTGGAGGTCGGCATCGCCTACGGGCCGCGCGAACTGCACCTGTGCGTGGCGAACTCGGCGCCGACCCGGCCGGCCCCTCCCTCGCCCGGTGCGGGGCACGGGCTGCTCGGCATGCGGGAGCGGGCAGGCATGCTGGGGGGAGAACTGGCAGCAGGCCCGCGCCCTGACGGCGGGTACGAGGTGAGCGCCGTGCTCCCCATGGACCCGCCCGGCGGTTCCCCCTCCGAGAAGAAGAAGGACGTATGAGCACTCCGATCAGGGTGATGATCGCCGACGACCAGATGATGGTCCGGCAGGGCTTCACCGTCCTGCTGAACGCCGAGCCCGACATCGAGGTGGTCGGCCAGGCCGTGGACGGCGCCGACGCGGTGGCGAAGGCCGGGGAACTCGCGCCGGACGTGGTCCTGATGGACATCCGCATGCCGGGGATGGGCGGCATCGAGGCCACCTCCGTCATCACGGGCACACCCGACTCGGCGGTGAAGGTGCTGGTGCTGACCACCTTCGACCTGGACGAGTACGTGTACGAGGCGCTGCGCGCGGGTGCTTCCGGCTTCCTCCTGAAGGACGCCTCGGCGGACCAGCTGGCCGAGGCCGTGCGGGTGGTCGCGGCCGGTGAGGCCCTGCTGTCGCCGAACATCACGAAGCGCCTGATCACCGAGTTCTCGCGGCTGGGCGCTCCGCGTGCGCCGTCCAGGGCGCGGATCGAGGAGCTGACGGAGCGGGAGACCGAGGTGCTGTCGCTGATCGCCCAGGGCCTGTCGAACGGGGAGATCGCGGCGCACCTGGTGGTGGCCGAGCAGACGGTGAAGACCCATGTGGGCCGGATCCTGGTGAAGCTGGGCCTGCGGGACCGGACCCAGGCCGCGGTGTTCGCCTATGAGACGGGCCTGGTCCGTCCGGCGGGCTACTGAGGGCCCCGTGTAGTACCTGAGGGGGACCCCGGGAAATCCCCTTCGGCGGCGACGCGGTCGAGGGGGGCACCGGCCTACGGTTTGGACATGACCGAGACGACCACCGGGGCGACCCCCCGGCCTCCCGAACTGCGGATGGCTTCGGGCCTGATCCAGAGCCTGCGCGACGATCTGATCACCGGTGCCTTCGCCTACAGGCCGCTCCCGCTGATGCGGACGGACGGCCCGCTGGTGCGCCGGCTCCCGGAGGGGATACGCCCGAAGGCGGCCTATCTGCCGCATGCCGTGGTGGTCGTGACGGCGTTCTTCGTGACCGTGCTCGCGAGCGCCGACAACCAGTACGGCGCGCCGCCGGTGCAGTTCGTGGTGCTGGGTCTGCTCGCGGCGGGTCCGGTGCTGATGACCCTGGTGCGTCCCGCGGGGGCGTTCTGGGGGGTGCTGGCGCTGACCACCGCCCTGTCGGTGTTCTCCGACCGGAACCTGTCCTGGCCGTGGTCGCCGAGCACCTTCTTGGCGACCATCGCCGTCATGACGTTCGTGGCCATGCGGCTGCGGCCCCGGGCCGCCGCCTGGATGTGGGTCATCACCCTGCTGTACGGGACGGTCCTGCCGATCCTGTTCAGCGGTGCGGACGGCGGCGCCGTCGCGCCGATGGCCTTCTTCTCGGCGGTTGCCCTGCTGGTGGTGACGGTCCGTAACACCCGCAGGGAGGCCCGGCAGGAGGTGATCGCCGAGCGGGAGGTGACGGCCGTCGAGCGGGACCGGCGGACGCTGCTGGAGGAGCGGACGACCATCGCGCGGGAGCTGCACGACGTGGTCGCGCACCACATGTCGGTGGTGGCGATCCAGGCGGAGGCGGCCCCGTACCGGGTGAAGAATCCGCCGCCGGAGCTGGAGGCGGCCTTCGCGACCATCCGGGAGAACGCGGTGGCCGCCCTGACGGAGCTGCGGCGGGTGCTGGGTGTGGTGCGGTCCGCGGACTACGAGGCCCCGGAGGCCCCGCAGCCGACACTGGCCTCCCTGGACGGGCTGCTGGCCAATGTCCGGGAGGCCGGTCTGAGCGTGGACAAGACCGTCACCGGTGCGGTGCGCGAGCTGCCGCAGGGCGTGGAGCTGTCGGCGTACCGGATCATCCAGGAGGCCCTGAGCAACAGTCTGCGGCACGCCCCGGGGGCGCCGGCCGGCGTGGAGATCTCGTACGTGCTGGGCGGTCTGGGGATACGGGTGGTCAACGGTCCGGCGGCCGGGGACGTCCCGCCCTCGCCGGGAGCGGGGCACGGGATCACCGGGATGCGGGAGCGGGTGGCGATGCTGGAGGGGGAGATGACGGCCGGGGAGACCGGTTCGGGCGGGTACGAGGTGGCCGTGTTCATACCGGTGCGCAGCCGCCAGCAGCCCGAGGAAGTGCCGGCATGACGATCCGGGTGCTGATCGTCGACGACCAGATGATGGTCCGCGAGGGGTTCTCCGTCCTGCTGAACGCGATGGAGGGCATCGAGGTCGTCGGGGAGGCCGTGGACGGCAGGCAGGCCATCGCGCAGGTGGCGGCCCTGAGGCCGGACGTGGTGCTGATGGACATCCGGATGCCGGAGATGAACGGCCTGGAGGCGACGCGGCAGATCGTGGCGGCGGACACGGACGCGAAGGTGCTGGTCCTGACGACCTTCGACCTCGACGAGTACGTGTACCAGGCGCTGCGCGCGGGGGCGTCCGGGTTCCTGCTGAAGGACGCCTCCGCACGGCAGCTGGCGGAGGGGGTGCGGGTGGTGGCGGCCGGGGAGGCGCTGCTCGCCCCGTCGGTGACGAAGCGGCTGATCTCGGAGTTCTCGAAGCTTTCGGAGGTGCAGAGGGCGGCGGACCCTTCGGGGGTGGCGGAGTTGACGGAGCGGGAGACTGAGGTGCTGGTGCTGATCGCGCAGGGTCTGTCCAACGGGGAGATAGCGGACCGGTTGCTGGTCGCGGAGTCGACGATCAAGACGCACGTGAGCCGGATCCTGGTGAAGCTGGGCCTGCGGGACCGGACCCAGGCCGCGGTGTACGCCTACGAGACACGGCTGGTGACGCCTGCTTAGGGTGCTGGAATGCGCTTTGATCCTTGGGATGCCGCGTTCGTCGCCGATCCGTACCCCGCTTACCGGGAGTTGAGGGAGCAGGGGAGGGCGGTGTGGTGCGAGGCGACGGGGCAGTGGCTGGTGCCGCACTACGCCGATGTGAGCGCGCTGCTGCGGGACCGGCGGCTGGGGCGGACCTACCTGCACCGGTTCAGCCACGAGGAGTTCGGGCGCGAGGCTCCGCCGTCGGAGCACGAGCCGTTCCACGTGCTCAACGGGAACGGCCTGCTGGACCTGGAGGATCCGGCGCACGCCCGGGTGCGGCGGCTGGTGTCGAAGGCGTTCACCCCACGCATGGTGGAGCGGCTCGCGCCGTCGGTCGAGCGGCTGGCGCGGGAGCTGGCGGCCGGGCTGCGGGCCGCCGGCGGCGGGGACCTGCTCACCGCCGTCGCCGAACCGCTGCCGGTGGCGGTGATCGCGGAGCTGCTGGGGGTTCCGGAGGGCGACCGGGGGCTGCTGAGGCCCTGGTCGGCGGACATCTGCGGGATGTTCGAGCTGCGGCCGGACGCGGAGACCGCGCGGCGGGCGGTGACGGCGAGCGTGGAGTTCAGCGCGTACCTGCGGGAGCTGATCGCCGTGCGCCGCAAGGAGCCCGGCACGGATTTGATCTCCGCGCTGATCGCCGCCCACGATGAGGAGGGGCGGCTCAGCGAGCAGGAGATGATCTCGACCTGCGTCCTCCTGCTGAACGCCGGGCACGAGGCGACCGTGAACACCACGGTGAACGGCTGGTGGGCCCTGTTCCGCAATCCCGGTCAGCTCGCCGCCCTGCGCGCGCAGCACCGCCCGGCGGGCGCGGAAAAGTTGTCCACAGCTGTGGATGAACTGATGCGCTACGACACGCCCCTCCAAATGTTCGAGCGCTGGGTGCTCGACGACGTCGAGGTCGGGGACACGGTCATCCCCCGCGGGGCCGAGGTGGCGCTGCTCTTCGGGTCCGCGAACCGGGACCCCGCGCGCTTCGAGGACCCGGACGTGCTCGACCTCGGACGGGCCGACAATCCGCACCTGACCTTCGGGGCCGGGATCCACTACTGCCTGGGCGCGCCCCTGGCCCGGCTGGAGCTGGCGGCTTCGTTCGGGGCGCTGCTCGACGCGGGAGACCCGCCGATGCGGCTCGTGCGGGAGCCGCGGTGGCAGGAGGGCTATGTGATCCGGGGGCTTCGGGAGCTTCTGGTGGAGTTCTAGGCCGCCACCGGTGGTGCGCACGAAAAGCCCGCTGTCGTCCCGGTCTGCGGCTTACGGTGCGGGGCGGGGTGGGCGGGCGGGCGCACCGGCCCCGCCCACCCCCGCACCGGGCACCTCACCTCGGCAGTGTCAGCGCCCAGGCCGCACGCCGCACCGTCCAGGTGCGCCTCCGCACCGGCCCGGCCAGGGCGTGGTCCGCGCGGTAGCGGAAGTCCTCACCGGACGCCCCGACCACCCCGGACACCGTGACCGCCTCCGCGCACCCCCTCAGCGGCGGTGCCCCCGACAGCCGCACCACCACCTCCACCGGCCCCGCTCCGCCCCCGGCCGTCCGTACGGCCACGTCCTCCACCGGGCGGTCCCCGTCGGCCAGCACCACCC
The DNA here is from genome assembly GCF_055575955.1 of Streptomyces sp. NPDC033966. Taxonomy (NCBI): domain Bacteria; kingdom Bacillati; phylum Actinomycetota; class Actinomycetes; order Kitasatosporales; family Streptomycetaceae; genus Streptomyces; species Streptomyces sp. NPDC033966. Next base: position 218,015 of record NZ_JBVIRQ010000005.1, read on the forward strand.
CGTCGACCTCCACCCGCAGCCGGTGCACCGGCCACACGGGCGCTGCCGGGCCCGGCAGCAGGGTCCGCAGCAGCGAGCGGTAGCCCCCGCCGCGCCGCACGGCCGACACCGGCGGGCTGATCCGCAAGCCGCCCAGCACCACGCCGCCGCCGTCGTCCACCAGCAGGTCCCGCGGCCGCGGCACGCCGTCCAGCGCCGTCCTCGCCGCCAGCACCGCCGAGAGAGGCACCCCGAGCGACCGGGCCAGTGCCAGCGACCCCGGCGGCCCCACCGGGATCAGCGAGACCACCCGCTCGCCGGGCTCCCGCTCCCGGTGCAGCAGCCCCACGGCCCGCACCAGCGCCCGGTCGTCGCCCACGATCACCGGCCGCCGATGACCGCGGCGGGCGAGGGCCCGCGCAAATTCCTCCTGCGAATCCGGGAGGCAGATTTTCGCCGCCGCTCCCGCTGACAACACATCCTTCGCGATTCGCACGGACTCGCCGTCAAGACGGCGGGCGACCGGGTCGACGAGCACGAGCAGGCCGCCTACCGGCGCGCCCGCATGGCTCATGGCGGGCTCTGGAGCCGACACCTCGGTCCTTCCTCGGGTAGCATCTTTGTGCAAGAGGCCCTTGCGCTATTGCGCCAGGGCCTTCGTCTATTCCGGGGCACCGGTCCGACGGCTCAGCCTGCGGTGTACATCGTCGTACGCCCCCTGACCTTGGACATGCCCCATCCGGAAGAGGTGTACGCCTGTGCCCGCTCTTGTGCTGCTCGGAGCTCAGTGGGGTGACGAGGGCAAGGGAAAGGCCACCGACCTGCTCGGTGGATCCGTTGACTATGTGGTGCGCTACCAGGGTGGCAACAACGCCGGCCACACGGTCGTCGTAGGCGACCAGAAGTACGCGCTGCACCTTCTCCCCTCCGGCATCCTCTCCCCCGGATGCACCCCGGTCATCGGCAACGGTGTCGTCGTCGACCCGGCCGTCCTGCTCTCCGAGCTGCGCGGTCTGAACGAGCGCGGCATCGACACCTCCAAGCTGCTCATCAGCGGCAACGCGCACCTGATCACGCCGTACAACGTCACCCTCGACAAGGTCGGCGAGCGTTTCCTCGGCAAGCGCAAGATCGGCACCACCGGCCGCGGCATCGGCCCGACCTACGCCGACAAGATCAACCGCGTCGGCATCCGCGTCCAGGACCTCTACGACGAGTCGATCCTCACCCAGAAGGTCGAAGCGGCCCTGGAGGGCAAGAACCAGCTCCTCGCGAAGCTGTACAACCGCCGCGCGATCGAGGCCTCCGCGATCGTCGAGGAGATGCTCCAGTACGCGGACCAGATCAAGGGCTACGTCGCCGACACCACCCTGATCCTGAACAACGCGCTGGACGAGGACAAGGTCGTGCTCTTCGAGGGCGGCCAGGGCACCCTGCTCGACGTCGACCACGGCACGTACCCCTTCGTCACCTCCTCGAACCCGACCGCCGGCGGCGCCTGCACCGGCACCGGCGTGGGCCCGACGAAGATCAGCCGCGTCATCGGCATCCTCAAGGCCTACACGACCCGCGTCGGCGCGGGCCCGTTCCCGACCGAGCTGTTCGACGAGGACGGCGAGGCGCTGCGCCGCATCGGCGGCGAGCGCGGCGTGACCACCGGCCGCGACCGCCGCTGCGGCTGGTTCGACGCCCCGATCGCCCGCTACGCCACCCGCGTGAACGGCCTGACGGACTTCTTCCTCACCAAGCTGGACGTCCTGACCGGCTGGGAGGAGATCCCCGTCTGCGTCGCGTACGAGATCGACGGCAAGCGCGTCGAGGAGCTGCCCTACTCGCAGACCGACTTCCACCACGCGAAGCCGATCTACGAAACCCTCCCGGGCTGGTCCGAGGACATCACCAAGGCCAAGACCTTCTCCGACCTGCCGAAGAACGCGCAGAACTACGTGAAGGCGCTGGAGGATATGTCGGGCGCCCCGATCTCCGCGATCGGCGTCGGCCCCGGCCGCACCGAGACGATCGAGATCAACTCGTTCCTCTAGGCATCGGCCGCACGTGTACGCCCGAAGGGGCGGGGAGCTCACCGCTCCCCGCCCCTTCGGCGTTTTCGGCAGACCCGCGCGAACACGTACCGCGCCCGGTGGATCACGTTCGGTACAGTCGGGGCACCGTCACCCAGGCTGGGGATTCCAGATGCACGATCTCCGCGCGCCGGCGCTCCCGGCAACCCGAGGCGAGCCGCTCGACGCCGACACCTACGCCGAAGAGCTGCGGGTGCGCCGCGCGTCGGTCCGCAACGGCGAGTCCTGGCGGCTGGAGCGGCTCCAGCACTTCGAGGAGACCGCCAACCCGACCCGGGAGGCGCTGCGCCGGGGCGACTGGCGGGAGGTGCTCCGGCTGATCGAGGCGGAACGCACCACCGCGCGCCGGGCCGCCGACGACGACAGCCGCAACGGTTCCCCCTTCCGCAGGCTGCGGGTGGTGGAGGAGCCGCTGTCCCCCTACGTGCAGTGGCAGCTGCACTGGCTCCACATGCGCGCCGAGGCCGGGCACCAGACGCGGGTGCTGTCGGCCGAGGAGTTCTCCTTCGCCGAGGCCCAGGGCGGCCCGCTGCCCGAGATCGTGATCCTCGGCGGCCGCGTCCTGTACGAGGTCCTCCACACCCCCGCCGGCGTCCACACGGGCAGCCGCCGGTACGAGGACCCGGCGATCGTCAGGCCCTGGGAGGTGTACGTGAAGCGGGCCTACGCGATGGCCGAGGACCTGCGGACCTACTTCACCCACTCCGTCGCGCACCTGCCGCCGCCCCCGGCTGCCTGAAAAAAACTTTCCCGGGCCTGTCACATCCGCGCTCTCCCCCGGGTCAGTGCTGTGAAGACACCGACCGAAGGAGAGCAGCACCCATGACGAACGCCCCCGCCTCGATCTCCCGGATGCCCAACCCGGGCGAGTTCGTGCCCGAGCTGAACGACGTCAGCGCCGCCCTCTTCCGCGCCACCGGCAACCGCTCGGTGCCGCGCACCACGATCAGCCTGGTGCACCTGCGCGCCGGACAGATCGTCCACAACACCTACCTGACCGTCCTGAACACCGCCTTCCTCCGCAAGGCCGGCGAGTCCGAGGAGCGCATCACCGCCGTCTCCTCCTGGCAGGACGCGCCGTACTTCAGCGCGGCCGAGCGCGCCGCGCTCGCCCTGGTGGAGGCCACCCTCCAGCCCGCCCCGCGCGGCCAGGAGCGCGTCCCGGACGAGCTGTACGCCGAGGTGGCCGAGCACTACGACGAGAAGGCGCTGGCCACCCTCACCATCGCGATCGGCCAGATCAACTTCTTCATCGCGCTGGCCGTGATCGGCAAGCCGCAGCCGGTCACCTCCCTCGCCGACCAGCAGTGGGACTGAGGAACGGCGGTCCGCGCCGGGTCAGGACACCAGGGTCTGCTCCTCCAGCTCGGTCAGCCGCACCGTGCACAGCCCGCCGCGCTCGGACCTCACGTCCGTGACCTTCAGCTGCGTTCCCGGGGAGAGGATGAACTCCTCCTCCTCGGTGAACGCGGAGAAGTCCCGGATGCCGACCGCCCGGGCGGGCACCACCTCGAAGAGCGTCCGCTTGCCGCGGCTGCCGAGGAAGCCCCGCGCGACACCGAGCTTCGGCGTGCAGGAGGACACGCCCCACCAGGTGACGGTGCGGCCCAGCGGGTACTGCGCCCGCAGGTCCAGCGCCACGCCCCGGTACAGCGGCTCGGTGCGCGCGGGCAGCCCCGACACGGCCGAGAACAGCAGCCGCAGGTAGGGCAGGTACGGGACGAGCCTGGAGCGGTCCGGGGAGCGCAGGACGGCGTTGATCTCCCGGTAGAACGCGGACTCGCAGGTGTAGAGGTAGAGGGCGGAGACCGCGTCGGCGGACAGCGCTCCGGCCGCTCCGTCCGCCCGCGTCTTTCCGAACTCGTACGACCGGTCGACGTGCCGGCCGAGTCCGGACAGCAGCTCGGCGACGGGTGCGACGGCGTCCCGGAAGTCCATGAGCGGGGTGTCGAACACGCCGGTGATCGCGGGGAGGACGAGGCCCTCGTCCTTGACGCTGGAGAGGCGCTCCAGATACAGCTGGTGCAGTTCCATCGTGGAGGCGATGAAGGCGCCCATGCGCGCCGCGACGTCCTCGCCGCCCGCCCCGCCGGCCTCGTCCGCGCGCTCGTTCCACCCCTTCTCCGGGAGCCAGTCGACGGGGGCCGCGCCCAGTGACGCGAGCGCGTCGTTGACCGTCGCGAAGTGGTCGCCGTCGCAGAAGACGTCGCCCTGCGCCGCGGGATTGGCGTGGTCGATGTGCCGGACCTCGACGCCGGGGTACTTCTTCTGGAGTTCGAGGACGACCTTCTTCAGGCTGCGTGCGTGGGCGCCCCACCAGGCGAAGACGACCCCGCGGTCCTCCTCGTCGGCGGCCTCCTTGGCCTTGAGGATCTCCTCGACGATCCGCTCGGCGACCGGCCTCCAGAAGGCGGTGTGCGGATCGGCGCCGCCCCGCGCCCCGTCGCTGCTCGCGGTGAGCGCGGCGTTCAGCAGGAGCACGCCCTGGGTGAGCATCGCCTGGAACCATTCCGGCGGCTGCACGGTGTCCCGCTCCTTCAGGAGCGCGCGTATGTCGGCGATCGGGGTCTTCTTGGGAATTCCGTGCTTCCACATCGCCGCGGCCTTGATGATGCAGCGAATACTGACGACCCGGCCGAACTGGCTGTCCTTCCAGTCGTGGAAGGTGTTGTCGAACATCGCTATGCCGGTGGCGCTTTCCGGCCTCGGATACGGGTTCTGCCCGAAGACGACGACCTTCCACTTGTGCGGCGGATTCGGCTTGAGCGCCTGGAAGGTCAGCTCGCGGACCGGGACGACTTCCGGGCTGCGGCCCGCGCCGATGAACGCGGCGGCGTTCGGCTGGGCCTCGATGACGGGCCTCAGCAGCGGGAACCACGGTTCGCCACCGCCCTTGAACAATTCGGCGAGGGCCAGCGGGTCATTCGGGTCGGGCTGTGCGGGACCGGCCGGGGAATTGGTTACGGGCATGGCGGCAACTCCGAAATGTCGAACCTGACTTCGAATCTTTCCGGAGGCTAGCAGCGGGCACTGACAACGCTGACCTGTCGTCACCGGCCGTTGCTTCCAAGGCGATTGTCAGTGGCCGCCGCTAGCGTGGTGAGTGGTCAGAAAGACCGTTTCCCGATTGGAGTGGATGATGACCGAGGACCTCGTGCAGCCTGCGCTCAGGGTCGTACTGACCGACGTCAACGCCGATGTGGTGGAGTCGTGGCGGGCCGCCTTCGCCGACACCCCCGGGATCGAGATCCGCCGGGGCTCGATCCTCGACGAGGACGTCGACGCGTGGGTCAGCCCGACCAACTCCCGCGGCCGGATGGACGGCGGGGTCGACGCGGCCGTCAAGCGCTTCCTGGGAGCGGGCATCCAGCTGCGCGTGCAGCGGGCCATACGCGACCGGTTCGCCGGCAGCCTGCCGGTGGGCAGCGCGGTGTGCGTGCCGTCCGGGGCCCTCACTCCGCGCTTCCTGATCTCGACGCCGACGATGGAGACGTCCTCGCAGAACGTCAGCGAGACCCTGAACGTGGCCCTGGCCTGCGCGGCCGCCTTCCAGGCCGTCCACCGGCAGAACGAGGAGAAGCCCGGCAGCATCCGCTCGGTGGCGCTGGTCGGCATGGGCGCCCGGACCGGCCGCGTGCCGGCGCGGGTCTGCGCGAACCTGATGTGGACGGGCTACACCCTCTTCAACGACCACCGCTTCGACGACTACGACGACCTGCGCGCCACGATCACCGCGCAGCTGGACGACATAGAGAGCGCCCCCGCCGGGAAGCGGGTGCGCATCACCCCGCCGAAGCGGGCCACGCCCCGGCGCTGACCGGCCGGGGAGCCGTAAGGGCGCCGGCTACCAGGCGAGCTGGGAGATCTCCTCCGCGACCACCGCGCAGGCGTCGGCGGCCGGGTCGATCAGGGGGAAGTGGCCGACGCCCTCGACCAGGGTCAGGCCGACCATCTCGCCCGCCTTCGCCGCCGCGGCCACGTACGACTCCGCCACCGCCGGCGGGACCACGATGTCCTCGCGGCCGTGCACCACGGTGGTGGCGATGCCCGTCGGGAGCAGCGCCGCCGGGTCGGCGAAGGGCAACCGGGCGTCCCAGTGCTCCGGCCCGCCCAGCAGCTGCGCCGACGCGCCGCCGCAGACGCCGAGTTGCTCCGCGACCGCGAAGTCCGCGATCGGGGCCAGCGCCACCACACCGCGCAGCGGCGGCGGGGCGGGCAGCCGCCAGGGGGAGCCGTGCGGCAGCACGTGGCGCGCCGCCGCCCACAGCGCGAGCTGTCCGCCCGCCGAGTGGCCGGTCACCACGGTCCGGCGGAAGTCGGCGGCGGGCAGGGCGGCCGCGGCCAGGCCGGGCAGGGCGTCCATGGCGGCGGCCACGTCGTCGAAGGTCTCGGGCCAGCGCCCGGCCACCGGCCCGCCGGCGTCCTGGTGGGGCAGGGAACTGCCGCGCCGGTACTCGACGTTGGCGACGGCGAAACCGCGCCGGGCGAGGAGGTCCGCGAAGGGGGTGATGTGCTGCCGGTCGTAGGGGGCCCGCCAGGCCCCGCCGTGCAGGACCACGACCAGCGGGGCGGAGCCCGTGACGTCCCCGCGCGGGGCGTAGAAGTCGACGACCTGGTCGGGGTGGTCCCCGTAGGCGGCGCTCGCGTCGGGCCCGACCGGGGGGTGCGCGAAGGCCGAGGCGGCCTCGGCGGCGTCCCGTTCGACTGCGGGGTCCGTCATCGGCTCAACCTCTCGGTAACGCGTGGGACAGGGGGGACAGATGTTCCGGTGTTCCGACTGAGCGGGACCGTACCAGTCCGACACGTGCCACCGACCGCCGGAACGGGCCCGCACGGAGGCGGGCGGAGCCGTAGCCCCGCCCGCCCCGTGGTGTGACGTTTCGCTACCGCGTCACCCGAAAATGTGACCCAGTGTGCGGGCCGCGCGCTCCACATCGGCGAATCCGACGTAGAGCGGGGTGAACCCGAACCGCAGGACGTCGGGGGCGCGGAAGTCGCCCACGACCCCCCTGGAGATGAGCTCCGCCATCACCTCGCGGGCGCCCTCCGCCCACAGCGAGACCTGGCTGCCGCGCCGGCCGTGCTCGGCCGGGGTGACCGGCTCGACCCGGCCCTGCGGGACGTACGCGGCCACGCATTCGAGGAAGAAGTCCGTCAGCGCGAGGGACTTGGCGCGCACGGCCTCGACGTCCACGCCCTCCCAGGCGTCGAGGGCCGACTCCAGCGCCAGCATCGACAGGATGTCCGGGGTCCCGACGCGCATCCGGGCCGATCCCTCGGCGGGGACGTAGTCCGGGGTCATCGCGAAGGGCTCCGCGTGCCCGTTCCAGCCGGGCAGCGGGGAGTCGAAGGCGCCCTGGTGCCGTTCGGCCACGTAGATGTAGGCGGGCGAACCGGGGCCCCCGTTGAGGTACTTGTACGTGCAGCCCACCGCCAGGTCGACGGCGTGCGCGTCGAGCCCGACGGGCAGGGCTCCGGCGCTGTGGCACAGGTCCCACACGATCAGCGCGCCCGCGGCGTGCGCGGCCGCCGTGAGGCCGGGCAGGTCGTGCAGCCGTCCGGTGCGGTAGTCGACGTGGTTGAGCAGTACCACCGCGGTGTCGTCGCCGAGTGCGCCTGCCGCGTCGGAGGGGTCGACCGGGACGAGTTCGAGGCCGGTCATCCGGGCGGCGGACGCGGCGATGTAGCCGTCCGTCGGGAAGGTGGTGGCGTCGACCAGCATCCGGGTCCGGCCGGGCGCCGCCAGACGGGCGGCACCGACGAGGGCCTTGAAGAGGTTGACGCTGGTGGAGTCGCCCACGGTCACCTGGCCGGGGCCGGCGCCGATCAGCGGGGCGATGCGGTCGCCGATCCGCTGCGGGGCGGTCCACCAGCCGCTCTCGTCCCAGGAGCGGATGAGCAGCTCGCCCCACTGGCGGTGCACGACGTCGGCCACCGCGCCGGGGACCCCGGCCGGCAGCGCGCCGAGGGAGTTCCCGTCGAGGTAGACCACCCCGTCGGGCAGGGTGAAGCGCTCGCGGAGCTTGCCGAGGCCGTCCTCGGTGTCGAGGCGCGCGGCCCGCTCCTGGAGCTCCGGTATCGGGTTCGGGGCGGCCTCAGACATGGCTGCGGGCCGTCCAGAGCTCGGGGAAGACGTTCTTCGTGGCGCGCTTCTCCAGCCAGGTCACCCCGGCCGAGCCGCCCGTGCCCGTCTTCGCGCCCATCGCCCGGCGCGTGGCGACCAGGTGGTCGTTGCGCCAGCGCCAGACCAGCTCGGCGACGTCCGTCAGCACCTCGCCGAGGCGGTGCAGGTCGGCGTGGCGGCCGGCCGGGTCGGCGTAGAGGTCCGTCCACACGGCCTCGACCTCGGCGGAGGGCTCGTAGCGCAGGGCGAGGTCCCGGTCCAGGACCGCCTTGGGGACCGGCAGGCCGCGGCGGGCCAGCAGGCGCAGGGTCTCGTCGTACACGCTGGGCTCGTGGAGGGCCTTCTCCAGCTCGGCGTGGACCCGCGGGGCGCCCCGGTGGGGGACCAGCATCGACGCGGACTTCTCGCCCAGCAGGAACTCCATCCGGCGGTACATCGCCGACTGGAAACCGGAACCCTCGCCGAGGGCGGCGCGGTACGAGTTGAACTGCCCGGGGGTGAGCTGGGCCAGCGGCCGCCAGGAGGCGTTCAGGGCCTCCAGCTCACGGAGGGATCGTTTCAGCGCGTCCATCGCGACCGGGACGTCGTCCTCGCGCAGGGCGCGGGCGGCGGTCTCCCACTCGTGGACGATGACCGTGAACCACAGTTCCATGACCTGGGTGGTCACCAGGAACACCATCTCGCCGGGATCGTCCGAGCGCAGGTGCTGGAGGTGGGTGAGGACGTCCGCCTGGACGTAGTCCTCGTACGGAGTCGTGCCGTCGAAGTCGAGGTTCGGGGTGTCCGAACCGGCTCCGGAGGCATCAAGGGCGTGCGACATTTCTGTCTCCTCGACACGTGCTTCCGGGTAGCGGTCCGCTCCTTCCGGTGAGGTAAGTGGAGCCCCGGTCCCCTGCTCCGCATCATAAGCAGGGGATCCGGAAGCCCTCTAGGGCGCTCCTGGAGAGCGTTATGCGAGCGTGTCCGCCGCCGTCTCCGAGGAATCGCGCAGGAAGGTCGAGCAGCGCTCGTACTCCTCCTTCTCGCCGATGGCCCCGGCGGCCCGCGCCAGGGCGTGCAGGGCGCGCAGGAAGCCGCGGTTCGGCTCGTGCTCCCACGGCACCGGACCGTGGCCCTTCCAGCCGGCGCGGCGCAGCGCGTCGAGGCCGCGGTGGTAGCCCGTACGGGCGTACGCGTACGACTCGACCGTGCGGCCGGCCTCGAAGGCCTGGTCGGCGAGGGCGGCCCAGGCGAGGGAGGAGGAGGGGTGCGCGGCGGCCACCTCGGTCGGGTCGGTTCCGGCGGCGAGGGCCTCGCGGGGCGCGGGCTCGTCGGGCAGGTGGGTGGGGGCGGGGCCCCCGAGCAGGTTCTGGTGAATCGACATGGGTTCAGTCTGGCCGACGGAGCCGGCGGCCGGCGGCCGGGCCCGGATCACGCGCCGGCACGTCCGCGTCACCCGCCCGCGGCACGCCCCGGCCCCAGCACCGTCCCCGGCCCCGTCGCCGTCGCTGTCGCCGGCCCCCGCCCCGGCCCCGTCGCCGGATGGCGGGGGCCCGGGGGGACGGACGCGGGACGGGAGGCGGCCAGCTCCCGGCGCAGGACCGGCACGATCCGCTCGCCCAGCACGTCGACCTGCTCCAGGGCCACCGCCGACGGCAGCCCGGAGTGGTCCACGGCGAAGAGCTGGCGCTGGTAGTCCCCGTACACCTCGCGGAAGGCGAGGACCTTCTCGATCACCTGGTCCGGACTGCCCACGGCCAGCGGCGTCCGCGCCACGCACTCCTCCAGCGAGTAGCGCCCGCCGAAGACCCGGGACCGGTCGAAGTACGGGCGGAACTCCCGCACCGCGTCCTGCGAGCGCGCCCGCACGAAGACCTGCCCGCCCAGCCCGACGACCGCCTGCTCGGCGGTGCCGTGGCCGTGCTCCTCGTACCGGGCGCGGTACAGCTCCACCAGGCGGGCGTACTGGTCGACCGGCCCGAGGAGGTTGTCCGCGAAGAAGCCGTCGCCGTAGTACGCGGCCTGCTCCGCGGTCTCCGGCGAGCGCACCGACCCGTGCCACACGAAGGGCGGTACGCCGTCCAGCGGCCGGGGCACGGAGGTGAAGCCGTCGAGGCGGGCCCGGAAGCGGCCCTGCCAGTCGACGTCCTCCTCCCGCCACAGGCGGTGCAGCAGGGCGTAGTTCTCCCGGGCCAGCGCCATGCCCTGGCGCAGGTCCTGCCCGAACCACGGATAGCAGTTCGGGGTGTTGCCCCGGCCCGTCATCAGGTCGAGGCGCCCGCCCGCCAGGTGCTGGAGCAGTGCGTACTCCTCCGCGACGCGGACCGGGTCGTTGGTGGTGACCAGGGTGGTGGCGGTGGACAGGATCAGCCGCCGGGTGCGCGCCGCGAGGTAGCCGAGCAGGGTCGGCGGCGAGGAGGTCACGTAGGGCGGGCTGTGGTGCTCGCCGGTGGCGAAGACGTCGAGCCCGGCGTCCTCCGCCCGCTGGGCGAGCGCGGTCATGGCCAGGATCCGCTCGTGCTCGGTCGGCATGCGGCCCGTCGACGGGTCGGGCGCGACCTCGCCGATCGAGAAGACGCCGAACTGCACCCCGCCCCTCCCGTGTCGACTCCGCCGCCCCGCGGGGGCGGCGGAGCGGGGCAGGCCCCGGCACCGCGGCTCGTGGCCCCGCGACCCGACCGTGCCCGATTCGCGTCGGTCCGGCCAGGTCCGCCCCGGCAGTCCGTCAAGTCGCCCGGGGGATGTCCGCGACGTGGCGCACCCCCCGGGTGGTGGCGGCCCCACCACGATCCGGCCGAGTGCGGTGACCGGCACACCTCCCCGGAAGAGGGGTGCTCGGCCGACGGTAGAGGTGCAGTGGACGCACGCCGAGGGGGCATGTCGTGAAAGCGGTCATGAGCAGCATCAACAGCATCAGCAGGGGCACCGGCACGGGCACGGGCACGGTGGCGCAGGTCCGGCGGGACCCGGCCCGGGAGGCGGCCGACGACCTGTGTTCCGTGGTCCTGTCCTCGCTGCGCCGCAAGGACCAGCGGGAGAAGGGCCGGCAGTACGTGCAGGGGCTGCTCGCCCTGCCCGGCCGCAAGTCGATGCGCGGGATCGCGGGGCAGGTCGGGGGCGGGGCCGCCGAGCAGAGCATGCACCACTTCATCTCCGGCTCCACCTGGGACTGGGAGCCGATCCGCGCCTCGCTCGCGGGGTTCCTCCAGGCGGCCACCCCGCTGACCGCGTGGGTGGCGCAGCCGATGGCCATCCCGAAGGGCGGCGAGCACTCGGTGGGGGTGGCGCACCGCTTCGACCCGCACCAGGGTCAGATGTTCCGGGGGCAGCAGGCCTTCGGGACCTGGTTCGCCTCGGCGGGGCTGGTCACTCCGGTCGGCTGGCGGATGCACCTGCCGGAGGACGCCGCCCCCGGCGCCCCCGGCGCCCCCGGTGGCTTCGACGCCGCCGACGCGCAGGCCGCGTACGAGGAGTCCGCGGCGGACGCGGTCATCGAGACGGTGCGGCGCAGCGGCAACCGGCGCCCGGTGGTGCTGGACATCCAGCGGATCGGCACCCGCTCCACGATGAACCGCTTCGCCGAGGCCGGACTGCCCGTCATCGCCCGCGTCGCGCCGTCGACGCCGCTGCTCGTCACCGACCCCGCGCTGCCCGGCCACGGCGCCGGGGCGCGCCCCGCGCGGGACGTCCTGCAGTCGGTGAAGGGGCTGTGCACCCCGGTGGAGTGGACCGACCCGGACCCCGCGGTCCCGGGCGGCCGCCACCGCAGCACCCTGGCCGTCGCGGTGCGGGTGATGATGCCCGACCCCTCCCCGGCCCGCCGCCGCCACCTGCTGCTGGTCGGCGAGTGGACGGACCCGCGCCGCCCTCCGGCGCAGCTGTGGGTGACGGACCTGGTACGGCTGCCCGTGGGCCCGTTGCTGCGGCTGACGAAGCAGGGCCGGCGGGTCGGGTTCGCCGCCGAGCACAGCGGCCAGGAGGCGGGCCTGCGCGACTTCGCCGGGCGGGCCCTGCCCGGCTGGCACCGGCACGTCACGCTGGCCTCGGTCGCGCACGCGGCCCGCGCCCTGACCCGCACGGAGCACTACGCGGCGGCGTAGACCGGGCGGGGCCGGGCGGGACGGCTTGGCGGGACAGCCGGGCGGGACGGCCGGGCGGGACGGCTTGGCGGGCTACACACCCTCCGAGCGGTCGGCGGCCGTGCGGCGGTCGTGCAGCACGGCGCGGGCCTTGCGCAGCCGCAGGGCCATCTGGATCTCCAGTGCCCCGGCGGGCTTCTGCCAGTCGGGGCCGAGGAGTTCGGCGATGCGGTCCAGCCGGCGGGAGACGGTGTTGGGGTGTACGTGCAGGGCCTCGGCGGCGTGGGTGGGGCTGGCGCCCGAGGCGAAGTACGCCTCCAGGGTGCGGGTCAGCTCCGTCAGCCGGTCCGTGTCGTACTCCAGGACGGGTCCGATGGTCGCCGCGATGAACGACTCCACGTCGTGGTCGGCGGACAGCAGCATGCCGAGGAAGCCCAGTTCGCGCAGGGAGGCGGTGCCGCCCACCCCGTCGAGCGCGGTCAGCGCGTCCAGGCAGCGCACGGCCTCGGCGTAGACGCGGGCCACCTCGCCCGGGCTCCCGGTGGGGCCCGCGGCCCCGGTGGACACGGCGTGGCCCAGCAGCGGCGACAGCTCCCCGGAGGCCCGGTGCGCGGCGGCCGAGGCGTCGGTGCCGGGCAGGACGAGGACGATGCAGCCGCGGCGGACGCCCTTGAGCCCGCCCATCCGGTACGCGTACGAGGACGCCCACGCCACGGCCTTGCCCAGTTCGCCGCCCTCGGGCCGGGCGACGACCACCACGTGCGGGCCGTCGAGGTCGATGCCGAGGCGGCGGGTGCGCTCCAGCAGGTGCAGGTCGACGGAGTGCGGGCGTTCCAGCAGATCGGCGAGGAGTTCGTCGTGGACGGGGCCCTCGGCGGCGGCCGTGCCCCGCTGGATCAGCATCAGCGAGGCCACGGACTGGGCGGCCAGCTGGAGCAGCCGTACGTCCTCCTCGGCGAGCGGCTCGGAGGCGCTGAGCAGCAGCACCCCGAGGTCCTCGGCCCCCGCCAGTACCGGGGCGAGCCACAGGTCGCCGGGCAGGCGCACCGGGCGCCGGTCGGTGAGGGCCTGGAGGGCGCCCTTGGTCACCGCGTCCTCGTCCAGGCCGGGCAGTTCCCCGGTCGCGGTCAGCGGCCGCCCGCCCGGGTCCCTCACCTGGAGCACGCCGTCCAGCGCGTCGGCGGTGGCCCGGGCGAGGGTGGCGAGGCCGGCTCCGTCCAGGACCAGCCCGGCCAGCCGGGCGTGGCACTCCCACAGGTAGCGGACCCGGGTGAGGGCGGTGTTGGTGCGCGAGCCGAAGGCCGCCAGCTCGGTGACCTCGTCGCGGGTCTGCTCCAGCAGCCGGGCCTTCTCGATGGCGACCGCGGCCAGGTCGGCGAGGGAGAGCATGATGCCGATCTCGTCCGGGGTGAACTCCCGTACGGCGCGGTCGGATCCGTAGAGCGCGCCGAGGGTGGAGTTCCCGCGCCGCAGCGGGACCGCGATGATCGCGTGCAGGCTCTCCGCCTCGACCACGGCGTCGATCCCGGGGGCGTGCGCGATGGAGGAGTCGGCGAGGTAGTCGGGGGTCCACACCGGTGAGCGGCGGGCCTGCGCGATGCTGCCGAGGCCCAGGCCGGTGCCGAGTTCGAGGCCGACGTTGAGCGCGGTGGTCTCGCCCTCCGAGGTGCGCACGTACGCCGAGCCGTCCGGGCGGCTCAGCGACAGCCAGGCCATGTCGAAGCCGAGGAGGCGCCTGGCCCGGCGGGTGATCAGGCGCAGCAGGCCGTCGATGTCGTACGGGGAGGTCAGGTCGTGGGCGGTGTCGACGAGGGCGGTGAGGGCGGCCTCCCGCTGTTTGCCGCTGCTCGCGGCAGCCCGCACCGAGCCGGCCAGGTCCACGGCCCGGGTGAGGGCGGCGAGTTCGGCTTCGTCCGCGCCCGCGGCGCGGGCCTCGGCGAGCAGGGTCTCGTACCGGCTCTGCGGGGCGTCCTGCGCGAGCAGCTCCAGTACGGCCAGCGGACCGCCCCCGTCCCCGTCCCCGCGTCGCATACCGCCGCTCCCCCCACCCCGACCAGCCGTTTTACGTCCCCGGCCCCGAACCTAGGTTCCGCCGGGCGAGGGGTCAAGCAGGACGCCCGCTGCCGGATGCGGGTCGGGTGACGGCGGGTCGGGTGGCTGCGGGGCCGGTGCGGGGCCCGGGTCAGGTGCGGGCGGCGCAGGTCAGGGAGGGTTCGGGGGTCGGCCGGGTCCTGCGGTCGGCCTCGACGCGTGCCTCGGCCCGGCGCAGCGCCGCCAGGTAGGCGCCGCTGGGCCGGCCGGCTCCGGAGCCGCGCAGGACGGCGAGCGCGAGGCGCAGCTCGCGGTGGCGGCCGAGGGCGAGTTCCGCCTCGGCCCACTGGCCGAGCACGGAGAGCCGGTCGGCGTCGAGGCAGGCGATGCGGCCGCGGAGCCAGGTCCCGGCGTCGATGCCGTCGAGGGCGGGGCCGGTCCACAGGTCCAGTGCCCGGCGGAGCCGTGCGGCGGCCTGCCCGTAGTCGCCGCGTTCCATGGCCCGGTATCCGGCCCCGGCCTCGCGTTCGAACTCGCGGACGTCGCAGCGGCCGCCGGCGGTGTCGAGAAGATACCCGCCGGGCCGGGTGGACAGCACGGTCTCGGGAGTTCGTACCGAGCCGGCCCCCAGGGCCTCCGCGAACCGCTCGCGCAGCCGGCGTACGGCGGTGTGCAGGGCGGCGTGGGCGTGCTCGGGCGGGACGCGGCGGGCCAGCTCGTCCGCGAGCACGGAAACGGGGACGACCCGGTCGGGACAGGCCGCGAGGACCGCCAGGACGTGCCGGGACTCCGGCGTGGGGGCGGTGATGGGCACACCGTTCTCGATGACCCGCGGTGTACCGAGTACCTCAATGTCCACAGTGATCTCCCTGGGCAGGCCAGCGGAAAAATAATACCCAGGAGGATCTTTTTGGGAAGAGGGCGGGCCGGTCGGCGTCAGGCCTCCTCCCGCGGGGGCACCCCGTCCACGCAGCCGTGCCGGCACTCGTGCGTGCCCTGCGGTCCGTACAGCGCCCGCGCACCCCGCCCGGGGGCGGTGTCCAGCCGGATCGCCACGGCCGGGATCACCACGCTGGGCATCACGTGCGTGTAGAGCTCCGAGACCTGTGCGTCCATGTCCAGGCCGAGCGTGTACGACATGGTGTTCAGCCCCGCGTACGCGCCCACGATCAGACGCGCCGGCACCCACGGGTCCACGTTCGGCAGCAGCTCCCCGCGCCGCTGGGCCTCTTCCAGCAGCGGGATGTGCAGCTCGATCCAGGTCTGGTAGGGGGTCACCCGGTCGAGGCCCCGGCCCGCGTGGTCGAGGGTGAGGCGGGTGCTGGCCCGCATCAGCGCGTCGTGGCGCATCTGGTGCGAGAAGACCATGCCGATGTCCACGAACTCCTGCGCCTTGTACTGCTGCGGCAGCATCTGCGGCTGCGCCTCGTTCTGCGCGTCGATGACGGCCTGGGCCAGGCCCTCCTTGGACTCGAAGTGGAAGTACAGCGCGCCCTTGGTGACGTTGGCGATGTTGACGATGTCCGAGAGCTTGGCCGTGTCGTAGCCGTGCTCCTCGAAGACCAGGGCGGCCGCCTCCAGGATCGCCCGGCGCGTGCGCACCGCCCTCTCCTGCTTGACCTGGGGTCGCTCTGTCTTCATTTCTGGCGTCGCCTTCTCCTGGCCCCGCCGGTTTTACATCCCCACGGGTACTTTTCTATGGGCAGATTCCACACCATCGGGCGGCCGCGCGTCCACCGGCGTATGTCACCTCGGGCGGATCCCGGGCGAATCCCTCCCGGATCCACCCCGGGGCACATGCGAAAAAAAGGGGGTCCGCCGGTCCGTGACGGACCGGCGGACCCCCTCGGGTCCTCGCCGCTTACTTCAGCTTGGTGCCCGTGGAGCGCAGGTCGGCACAGGCCTGGGTGACGCGCTTGGCCATGCTCGCCTCGGCCAGCTTGCCCCAGGTGCGCGGGTCGTAGGTGGACTTCTTGCCGACCTCGCCGTCGACCTTCAGGACGCCGTCGTAGTTGCGGAACATGTGGTCCGCGACCGGGCGGGTGAAGGCGTACTGGGTGTCGGTGTCGAGGTTCATCTTCACGACGCCGTTCTCCAGCGCGGTGGCGATCTCCTCGGGCGTGGAGCCCGAACCGCCGTGGAAGACGAAGTCGAACGGCGAGGCCTTGCCGAACTTCTCGGCGACACCGGCCTGCAGGTCCTTCAGCAGCTCGGGACGCAGGACGACGTTGCCCGGCTTGTAGACGCCGTGCACGTTGCCGAAGGAGGCGGCCAGCAGGTAGCGGCCCTTCTCGCCCAGGCCCAGGGCCTCGGCGGTGCGGATCGCGTCGTCGACGGTGGTGTACAGCTCGTCGTTGATCTCGTGGCTGACGCCGTCCTCCTCGCCGCCGGTCGGGGTGATCTCGACCTCAAGGATGATCTTCGCGGCGGCGGCCTTGGCGAGCAGCTCCTGGCCGATGGCCAGGTTGTCGGCCAGGGTCTCGGCGGAGCCGTCCCACATGTGCGACTGGAAGAGGGGGTTCAGGCCGCGGGCGACGCGCTCGGCGGACACTTCCAGGAGCGGACGTACGTAGCCGTCCAGCTTGTCCTTGGGGCAGTGGTCCGTGTGCAGCGCGACCGTGACGTCGTACTTGGCGGCGACGACGTGCGCGAACTCGGCCAGGGCGACCGCGCCGGTCACCATGTCCTTGCTGTACTGGCCGCCCAGGAACTCGGCACCACCGGTGGAGATCTGGATGATGCCGTCGCTCTCGGCCTCCGCGAAGCCGCGCAGCGCGGCGTGCAGGGTCTGGGTCGAGGTGACGTTGATGGCCGGGTAGGCGAACTTGCCTGCCTTCGCCCGGTCGAGCATCTCGTTGTAGACCTCGGGGGTTGCGATGGGCATCTGTCCGCTCCTTGGATGTGCGGGGAGTGTGCTTATTGCGGGCCCTGACCTGGGGGCGACGTCGCCGTCGCGCCTATCTTTCCAGACTCGGCGCAACACTCCACCCCGCCTGTCAGCCCCCTCTTACCGAAGCGGGCGGGATGTTTCACGTGAAACACCCCGCCCGCCGGAAAAGCCGCAGGTCAGGACCGGAGCGAGGACCTCCGGGACCTTGGTCACCAGTTGTCCCGCACCCGTTCCCCGGCCCGCCCGTCACCCCCGCGCGACCACGATCCGAGACGACCGGGGCCGGACCGGAAGGGGTCAGGCGAGGCCCAGGTCCCCGAGCTGGTAGCCGGTGAGGTAGGGCAGGCCGGCCCCGGCGATCGCGTCGGCGGCACCGCGGTCCACGATGGTCGCGACGGCCACGACCTCGCCGCCGGCCTCGCGGACCGCCTCGACGGCGGTCAGCGGGGAGCCGCCGGTGGTCGAGGTGTCCTCGACCACCAGGCAGCGCTTGCCCTTCACGTCGGTGCCCTCGATGCGGCGCTGCATGCCGTGGGCCTTCTGCGCCTTGCGGACGACGAAAGCGTCCAGGCGCTCGCCGCGCGCGGCGGAGGCGTGCAGCATCGAGGTGGCGACCGGGTCGGCGCCCAGGGTCAGGCCGCCGACGCAGTCGAACTCCAGGTCGGCGGTGAGGTCCAGCATGACCTGCCCGACCAGCGGGGCGGCCTCGCCGTCGAGGGTGATCCGGCGGAGGTCGATGTAGTAGTCGGCTTCCTTGCCGGAGGAGAGCGTCACCTTGCCGTGCACGACGGCCTTGTCCTTGATCTGCTGCAGAAGCGCATCGCGTACGTCAGTCATGGGTTCGAGCTTAGGGGGCCCGGTCATGCTCCGCCGGACACCCCCCGCGTCGCGGGTCAGTCGAGCCGCCGCCAGGTCCAGGTCGTGGAGACCTCCAGCGGGTCCACCGGCGTGACCAGGCGCGGGAGGGTGTTCAGGCCGTTCGGCGGGCCGGACTGCGGCTCGACGCAGACGGTCTCGGGCTGCTCGTCGTACACGACCACCCATTCGGCGGGGCTGGTGACCTTCAGCTCCAGCTGACCGGGCCAGGTGAGGGTGACGTCGACCCCGTAGGGCATGCCGAAGCAGTCGTCCCAGGGGCCGGGCTTCGGGTCGGTGCGGCGGCCGGTCGGGATGTGGTCCTCGTCGCGCTCCTCCTGCCAGGCCGGGTCGAAGCCGATCCGGGCCGGCTCCCCGCCCTCGGTCAGGACCCGGTTGAACCAGGGGTGCCAGCCCGCCTGCGCAGGGAAGGAGTCCTGGTACGTCTCCACGCCCAGGCGGATCGTCAGCGCGTCCGCGCCCAGCTCGAAGAGCTGCGTCACCCGGCCGGGGTACGGCCAGGGGTCGACGAGGTCGTAGGTGAAGGCCGCGGTGGTGTCCGTGGCCGAGGCCGTCTTCCAGGGCGCGTCCCGGGCGAGGCCGTGGATGGCGTGCGGCGGGTGGTTGAGCGGCAGCTGGTGGACCTCGGCGCCGTCGTGGAACCGTCCGTTCGCCGTGCGCCCGCACCACGGGACCATCGGGAAGGCCCCGAACTTCGGGCCCTGCCGCAGCAGCTCGATGCCGTCGACGCGCAGACCGCTGACCCGGCAGCCGTTTTCCTGATCGATGGTGAGTTCGGCGCCGCCGGCGCTCAGTCGCGTAGTCATACGGTGACCCTACGGCGCGTCAGCGACGGCGGCGCAACGCCCTTCCGACCACGACCGCCGAGGCGAGGGCCAGGGCCGCCGCGGGGGCGATCCAGCGCAGACCGTTGCCACCGCCCGCGGCGGAGGGCGCCGGGACCGGGGCGTAACGCCCGCGCGGGGGCGCGTGGTCGACCTCCTCGGCGCTGCGGCCGATCATCGTGCGGCGGGCGTGGGCGGCCTCGGCCGGCGGGCGCCCGGGGCCGGCGGGGTCCGTGCCGGCCCCTTCCACCTCCTCCGGCTCGGCGAAGGCGGCGAAGTCCGCGAACTCGCCTTCGAGGAAGGGGTCGAGGGTCGGGGGCGGCACCTCGGCGTCGAACACGGACGGCACGGCTCCGGAGGCTCCGGCCCCGTCCTCCCCGACCCCGTCCCCGCCCTCCCCGTCCAGCCCGGCCTCGGCGACGGGATCGCCCACGGTGCCGGCCGCGCCGGCCAGGTTGGCGGCGAAGCGGTCGAGGAGCCGTCCGGCGGCGGTGGCGGTGGCCTTCGGGTCGAAGGCGGCGGCCCGGCCGTCGGCGGTGGCCCCGCCGCTGAACTCCAGCAGGGTCCCGCCGTCGTGCGGGACGAGCCGCAGCACGAGCGCGAGGGTGACGGTGCCGCTGCCCCGCACCTCGGTGCCCTCGCCCTCCGCGGCGAAGTGGTCCGGGTCCCGTTCGGCGAGGGCCAGGGCGCCCCGGTAGGTCACGGCGTGGCCGCCGACCCGCACCTTGAGCCGCCCGGCCAGCGGCCCGGCGGCGGTGTCGGCGTCCTGCTGGAGCCCGGGAACGCAGCGGGCCACCCGGGCGGGGTCGCGCAGCACGGCGCGGACGTCTTGTGCCGGTACCGGAACGAACACCTGATGCTCCATGCGGCCGAGCCTACCGACGGGACCCGCCCCTGCACACGGACACGACGCCCCGACTCAGTGGTAACGCGGATGCGGCAGCGTGGACGGCGGGAGCCCGGGGGCCGGCCGGCTCCGGGCGGCGTCCCGGGCCGCGTCCTGCAGCCCCCGGGTGTTCACGGCCCGCAGGGCGGGGGTGTCGCGGTCCACGTGCAGCTCGGGGACCCGGTCGCGGGCGGCGAGCACGAAGCCCCAGTCCTGCGGCGGCGCGTCGGCCGCGCCCTGGGTGCGGTCGGGCCCGGCGGCGAAGCCGGAGCGCCGGCCGCCCGTGCTGTACGGGGTGGTGAGCAGCCCGGCGGCGCGCAGGGTGGACTCGACGGTCCAGTAGGTACGCGGCCTCGTGGTGAGGGGGCCGGCGTGGACCGCGATGCGCCCGCCCGGCTTCAGGGCCCGCGCGGCGAGCCCGTAGAACTCCTGCGAGTACAGCTTCGTGCTCGGCGTGATGCCCGGGTCGGGGAGGTCGGAGACGATGACGTCGAAGCGGTCCCGCGCGGCGGGCCCCCGCAGCCACCGGAAGGCGTCCTGGGTGACGACGCCGAGGCGCGGGTCGGCGTACGCCCGGGCGTTGAGCGCGGAGAGCATCGGGTCGGTGCGGGCGAGGCGGACCACGCCGGGGTCGAGCTCGACGACGGTGACGGAGGCGACGTCCCGGTAGCGCAGCACCTCGCGGGCGGCGAGCCCGTCGCCGCCGCCGAGGACCAGGACGCGGGCGTGCGGGCCGGTCATCGCGGGGTGGACCAGGGCCTCGTGGTAGCGGTACTCGTCGTAGCCGCTGACCCGCAGCCGCCCGTCCAGGAAGAGGTCCAGGGAGCGCGGGGATCCGGTGGACGGCCCGGTCAGCACCAGTTCCTGCACCCCGGTCTGCGCGGCGACCCGCACCTCGGCTCCGTAGACGGCGGTGCGCGCGGCCCGCTCGAAGTCGTCGACGAGGAGGGTGGCGGAGGCGAGCAGGGCGAGGACGGTCGCGTTGGCGGTGACCAGCAGCCAGCGGCAGCGTCTGCTGAGGTCGTGGCGGAACAGCCACAGGACGAGTCCGCCGCCGACGACGGCGTTCACGGTGCCGGTCAGCATGGCCCCGGTGAGCTGGCCGAGCACGGGCAGCAGCAGGAAGGGGAAGGCGAGCCCGCCGGCCAGGGCGCCCACGTAGTCGGCGGCGAAGAGGTCGGCGACGGCCCCGCCGGCGTCCTGTCTGCGGATGCGCTGGATGAGCACCATCAGCAGCGGGATCTCGGCGCCGATGAGCACTCCGATGCCGAAGGAGAACGCGACGAGGGCCGGCCGGGACTCCCCCAGCCAGGCGAAGCTCGCGTACAGGGCGATGGCGGAGAAGCCGCCGAGCAGGGCGAGCGCGGCCTCGATGGCGCCGAACCCGAAGGCGGGCCGGCGGCGCAGGCGTTTGGCGAGGAGGGAGCCGACGCCCATGGCGAAGACCATGACGGACAGGACGACCGACGCCTGTGTGACGGAGTCGCCGATGAGGTACGAGCCGAGGGCGAGCAGCTCCAGCTCGTAGACGAGCCCGCAGGCGGCGCAGACGAACACCGTGGCCAGCACGAGGAGTCGGCCGGTCCGGGGGCGTACGGGCAGGGCGGCCTGGACGGTCTGCACGCCCCGCGGCTCCGCCGCCGGGAGCACCCCGCGGGGGGCGGAACGGTCGATCATGCAGCGAACCGTACGTCACCGCCCACCGGCACCCTGTCACCCACATGGGTGCAAGTGGCGTGTCGATCAGGCCAGTTGGCGTAATCGTGAGGGCTCTCGGCGGGGCTAGACCGTGGCGCCCATGCGCACGCCCACTCGGGTGCGGGTGGCCACCAGCTGGCCCTCCTGGGGGTACGCGTGCCAGGTGCGCCAGCGCACCTGGCCCTCGTGCCGTTGCGCGAGCATCGCGGTGAACGCGTGCGGGTCACCGGGGAAGGTGCCGGCTAGCCCGTTCGGATGGTCCGCGACCAGCGCGAGCAGTTCCTGCGCCCGCCCCGCGAAAGACCCCCGGGAGAGGGTCTCGACCCGCGCGGCGAACTCGTACTCCCAGTCGCCCACCCGCTTCGCCACGCCGAGCGGCAGCGGCGTACTGCTGCCGGGCATACAGGCGACCGTCTCCGAGCAGAGCACCTCGCCCTCCTCCAGGAGCACCTGGTGAGAGGCCCCGAGCAGGCGCAACTCCACCTTCGCGTCCGCGAGCTGGAGGTTCAGTACGGCCAGGGCGGGCAGCCGGTCGCGTCCCAGGGCCCAGGCGAGATCGGCGGCACGCGTGTCGGTGTAGGTGGTCTGGAGGGTCGTGAGCATGAGTCGGCTCCGCAAACGCGCGAGGGAGATGGGCCGGGGCCCGCCAGCGGTAGTCAACGGGTGGGGGGACACCGGCACGGGTCCACAGGAAGTCCCGGGAGGTCCGGGGACTGGTCTACTCAACCGAGGGAATCATGAAAGGCACGGCACTCACAGCGTTTTTACCCAACTTGACGGGGTTTACATCCCCCCGGGGGCTTCACGGTTCACGTGTTCAACACGACGCCGCCCGTACGCCGTAGTGAGCGCCCGAACAAGAAGACGCCCGAAGGAAGTTGTCCCCGCCGGGCGTCTTGTCCACACCGGGTACGCGCGGCTTCCGCACACAGCGCGGATTCCTGATCGCGGCCCGCGGCGCACGTACCAGTGTCAGCTGGACCCGCAGCCTCCGCCACCGCAGGAGGACGAGGACCCGCACGACGAGGACGAACCGCAGGACGAGGACGAGCCGCAGGAGGACGAGGAGCCCCCGCCGCCGGCCCACCAGCTGGACCCGGAACCACCGGACCCGGAACCACCGGACCCGCTGCCGCCCGACCCTGACAGACGCGCCACCAGGACGACGAACCCCACGACCGCCGCCACCACGAGAACCAGGACGAGGGACATGGCCCCGCCTCCTTCCCCACACCCCGGTCGCCCGGGTCGCGGCACCCCCGTGGCCCGCGTGCAGGAGGGATGCCCGCAGGCCAAAGCCTCGAAAGCACACTTGAGCAACTCCAGAGGTTCCCCCGAGGATGACGCTCATGAGCGCACTCGCGGGCAGCAGCAGCCGCCCCTTCCTCAACCGCCGCCTCGCCGCCTTCGGCACCACGATCTTCGCGGAGATGTCGGCGCTGGCCGCCCGCACCGGGTCGATCAACCTGGGCCAGGGCTTCCCCGACACCGACGGCCCCGCCGAGATCGCCGAAGCCGCCGTACGCGCGATCCGCGACGGCCGCGGCAACCAGTACCCGCCCGGCCCCGGCATCCCCGAACTGCGCACCGCCGTCGCCGCCCACCAGCAGCGTTTCCACGGCCTGTCCTACGACCCGGACACCGAGGTCCTCGTCACCGCCGGTGCCACCGAGGCCATCGCCGCCTCCCTCCTGGCCCTCCTCGAACCGGGCGACGAGGTCATCGCGCTGGAGCCGTTCTACGACTCCTACGCCGCCTGCATCGCCATGGCGGGCGCCGTCCGCGTCCCGCTCACCCTGCGCGCCCCGCACTTCCGCCCGGACCTCGACGCCCTGCGCGACGCGATCACCCCGCGCACCCGGCTGCTCCTGCTCAACACCCCGCACAACCCCACGGGCACCGTCCTGACCCGCGAGGAACTGGCCGCCATCGCCGAGCTCGCCGTGGAGCGCGACCTCCTCGTCGTCACCGACGAGGTGTACGAGCACCTCGTCTTCGAGGGCACGCACGTGCCGCTGGCCTCCCTGCCCGGCATGCGCGAACGCACCGTCACCATCTCCTCCGCCGGCAAGACCTTCTCCTTCACCGGCTGGAAGGTCGGCTGGATCACCGCCCCGCCCGCGCTGGTCTCGGCGGTCCGCTCCGCCAAGCAGTTCCTGACGTACGTCTCCTCCGGCCCCTTCCAGTACGCCGTGGCCGAGGCCCTCGCCCTCCCCGACTCCTACTTCGACGGCTTCCGCGTCGACCTCGCCGCCAAGCGCGACCTGCTCTCCGACGGGCTCGCCGCCGCCGGCTTCGAGGTCTTCCGCCCGCAGGGCACGTACTTCATCACCACCGACGTCTCGCCCCTGGGCGAGAAGGACGGCCTCGCCTTCTGCCGCGCCCTGCCCGAGCGGTGCGGGGTCGTCGCCATCCCGAACCAGGTCTTCTACGACGACAAGTCCGCCGGGGCCACCCAGGTCCGCTGGGCCTTCTGCAAGCAGACCGACGTCCTCCAGGAGGCCGTGGACCGCCTCCGCCGGCTCTGAGGCCCGGCGTGGACGCGCCGACGAGACAGGTCCCGTCCGCCCCCGGACGAACGGGCCGAAGACGGGGGACGGCCTGGCCGGCCGGGGTCGCGCTCGGGGTGTTCGCCGCCGTGCGCGGGGCCGGGGTCCTGGTCATCGCCCTCGGCGCCTGGTGGGCCGGCCGGAATCCGGTGAAGGTGCTCGGCGGCTCCTGGGACTCCTTCTGGTACCTGTCCATCGCCGCCGACGGCTACGGCCGCACCCAGATGTGGCCCGCCTCCCACTCCATCCAGAGCGACTACGCCTTCTTCCCGCTGTACCCGCTGCTGGTGGACCTCACCGGCGGCGGTCCCGTCGCCGGGCTCGTGGTGTCCTGGACGGCCGCGGCCGCTGCCGCCGTCGGGGTGTACCGGATCGGGGAGCTGCTGCTCGGGGCGCGGGCCGGGGTGCTGCTCGTCGCGCTGTGGGCCTCGCTGCCGCACGCGGTGGTGCTGGGCCTCGCCTACACCGAGCCGCTGCTGTGCGCGCTGGCCGCCTGGTCGCTGTACGCGCTGCTGCGGGAGCGCTGGCTGGGGGCGGCCTCCCTGGCCGCGGTCGCCGGGCTGACCCGGCCCACCGGGATCGCCGTCGCCGCCGCCGTGACCGTCCTGGCCCTGCGGGAGCTGGTGCTGCGGGGCAACCGCGCGCCCGAGGTGTGGGCGGCCGGGCTGCTCGCGCCCGCGGGCTGGGCCTCGTACGTCGTGGCCGTCGGGGCGCACCGCCACGACCCCCTCGGCTACTTCACCGTCCAGCGGCAGTGGGGCTCGCGCTTCGACTTCGGCGGCGGGACCCTGGAGACGGCCTGGAAGGCCCTGTCCGGCGGGCCCGTGACCGTCCCGGCCGGGGTGGCGCTGGCCGTGCTCGCCGCCGCCGGGCTGCTCGCGGTGGCGGCCGTACTGGACCGGACGCCGCTGCCGCTGCTCGTGTACGCGGGGACGCTGCTGGTGATCACCTTCGGCGGGGCGGGCTTCTTCGAGTCGAAGCCGCGCTTCCTGCTGCCCGCGTTCCCGCTGCTGCTGCCGGTGGCGGCCGCCATGGCGAGAGCCCGGCCCCGCACGGCGGTCGCGGTGACCGCCGGCCTGGCCGGGCTCTCGTGGGGCTACGGGGCGTACCTGCTCCTCATGGCGAAGGTACCCCTGTAGGAGGAGCGGGGACGGCTACTCGCCGTCCTCCTCCTTCTTCTCCTCGTCCTGGGCGGAGTCGACGTCCTTCTCCAGGCCGAGCTGCTCCAGCAGCCACTTGTCGAACTCGATCGACGCGCGGACCCAGCTGACCGTGGAGGACACGAAGTGCTCCAGGCTGACGCCGGTGCCGATCAGCATCTGCGCCTCGCCGATCAGCCGGACGGAGCCGTCGTCGTGCGTGTGGCTGTAGACCTTGGGCCACAGCGTGCGGCGGTTCCAGTCGTCGATCGACTCCAGCAGCTGCGGCTTGTCGTCGATCGCGTGCGGGCGGTCGTAGAAGGTCCGCACGGAGAAGACCTGCTGCTCGCCCTCTCCGCGGAACATGAAGTAGGTGCGGAAGTCCTCCCACGGCGCCGCGAGGTCACCCTCGTCGTCGACGACGTACTTCAGCTCCATCTGCTCCAGGAGCTGCTTGACGAGGTCCTGGTCGGGGACGACGGGGCCCGCCGGTCCTTGGCCTTGCGGTTCGGGCTGACCCCCGAAGTTCGGAATCGAGGCCGGGTCGATGCTCACCGTGTACTTCCCTTCGTGCGGATGATTCCATCCTCCCCCATCGCGCCCACCCCGTGTCCAGCCCCGCACCCTCGATCCGCTCCGGGCGGAACGGGGCCCGGCGGCCCTTACAGGGCCCGGCCGACCAGCAGGTCCTCGCCGGCCACGTCCACCCGTACGGTGTCGCCGTCGCGGACCTCGCCGGAGAGGATCTCCTTGGCGAGGCGGTCGCCCACGGCCGTCTGGATCAGGCGGCGCAGGGGGCGGGCGCCGTACGCCGGGTCGTTGCCCTTGTCCGCCAGCCAGGCCAGGGCCTCGGGGGTGACGTCCAGGGCGAGCCGGCGGTCGGCGAGGCGCTTGGCGAGCCGGGCGATCTGGAGCTCGGCGATGTGCGCCAGCTCGTCGCGGGTCAGCGCGGAGAAGACGACGAGGTCGTCGAGGCGGTTGAGGAACTCCGGCTTGAAGCTCGCCCGGACCACCTCCAGGACCCGCGTCTTCTTGTCCTCGGCGGAGGGCACCGGATCCACCAGGAACTGGCTGCCCAGGTTCGAGGTGAGGATCAGGATGGTGTTGCGGAAGTCCACCGTCCGGCCCTGGCCGTCGGTGAGGCGGCCGTCGTCGAGGACCTGGAGCAGGATGTCGAAGACCTCGGGGTGGGCCTTCTCGACCTCGTCCAGCAGCACCACGCTGTACGGGCGGCGCCGGACGGCCTCGGTGAGCTGGCCGCCCTCCTCGTAGCCGACGTAGCCGGGCGGGGCGCCGACCAGCCGGGCCACGCTGTGCTTCTCGGAGTACTCGGACATGTCGATGCGGACCATGGCCCGCTCGTCGTCGAAGAGGAAGTCCGCGAGGGCCTTGGCCAGCTCCGTCTTGCCCACGCCCGTCGGGCCCAGGAAGAGGAACGAGCCGGTGGGGCGGTCCGGGTCGGCGATGCCGGCCCGGGTGCGGCGCACGGCGTCCGCGACGGCCCGTACGGCCTCGGTCTGGCCGATCAGGCGGCGGCCCAGCTCGTCCTCCATGCGCAGGAGCTTCTGGGTCTCCCCTTCGAGGAGCCGGCCGGCCGGGATGCCGGTCCAGGCGCCGACCACGTCGGCGATGTCGTCGGGGCCGACCTCGTCCTTGACCATGGAGTTCTTCGCGGTCCCGGCCGCGGCCTCCTCCTCGGTGGCCTCCGCCAGCTCGCGCTCCAGCTGCGGGATCTCCCCGTAGAGCAGCTTGGAGGCGGTGTCGAAGTCGCCGTCGCGCTGGGCGCGCTCGGCCTGGCCGCGCAGGTCGTCCAGGCGCTCCTTGAGCTCGCCGACGCGGTTGAGGGACTGCTTCTCCTTCTCCCAGCGGGCGGTGAGGCCGCGCAGCTCCTCCTCCTTGTCCGCGAGGTCCTTGCGGATCTTGTCGAGGCGTTCGATCGAGGCCGGGTCGGACTCGTTCTTCAGCGCCAGCTCCTCCATCCGCATCCGGTCCACGGAGCGCTGGAGCTCGTCGATCTCCACGGGCGAGGAGTCGATCTCCATGCGGAGCCGGGAGGCCGCCTCGTCGACGAGGTCGATGGCCTTGTCGGGCAGGAAGCGGGAGGTGATGTAGCGGTCGGACAGGGTGGCGGCGGCGACGAGGGCGCTGTCGTTGATGACGACCTTGTGGTGGGCCTCGTAGCGGCCCTTGAGCCCGCGCAGGATCGCGATGGTGTCCTCGACGGTGGGCTCGGCGACCAGCACCTGCTGGAAGCGGCGCTCCAGCGCCGGGTCCTTCTCGATGCGCTCGCGGTACTCGTCCAGGGTGGTCGCGCCGACCATGCGCAGCTCGCCGCGGGCCAGCATGGGCTTGAGCATGTTGCCCGCGTCCATGGCGGAGTCCCCGCCGGCCCCGGCGCCGACGACGGTGTGCAGTTCGTCGATGAAGGTGATGATCTGCCCCTCGCTCGACTTGATCTCGGCGAGGACGGTCTTCAGCCGCTCCTCGAACTCGCCGCGGTACTTGGCGCCGGCCACCATCGCGCCGAGGTCGAGGGAGACGAGCCGCTTGCCCTTGAGGGACTCGGGGACGTCGCCCTTGACGATGCGCTGGGCCAGGCCCTCGACGACGGCGGTCTTGCCGACGCCGGGCTCGCCGATGAGCACCGGGTTGTTCTTGGTGCGGCGGGAGAGGACCTGGACGACGCGCCGGATCTCGTGGTCGCGGCCGATGACGGGGTCGAGCTTGCCGTCGCGGGCGGCGGCGGTGAAGTCGGTGCCGAACTTCTCCAGGGCCTTGTACTGGCCCTCGGGGTCGGGGGTGGTCACCCGCCGTGCTCCTCGTGCGTTCTGGAAGGCGTCCAGCAGCTTCTTCGCCGTGGCGCCCTGGGCGGAAAGGACCTCACCGGCCGGTCCGCCCTTGGCGGCGATGGCGATGAGGAGGTGTTCGGTGGAGAGGTACTCGTCGCCGAGGCGGCCGGCCTGGGAGTCGGCCTCGGCCAGTACGGCGAGCAGGTCGCGGCTGGGCTGCGGGGGCGCGACGGTGGAGCCGGTGACGCTGGGCAGGGCGGCGAGCAGGCGCTCCGCCCCGGTGCGGACGGCGGCCTGGTCGGCGTCGGTGGCGACCAGCAGGTCGACGACGTTCTCGTTGTCCTCGCCGGCGAGCAGCGCCAGCAGGAGGTGCGCGGGGGTCAGGTCGGCGTGGCCGTCCTTGACGGCCCTGCTGGTGGCCGCGTTCAGGGCGTCGCGGCTCTTGTTGGTCAGCTCGGCGTCCACTCTCGGTTTCTCCTCTCCGGCGGGCGTACGTGACCTGTCGCACCCGGCTGGCGGCCGGATACGCACTCTGACAGATTCAGCATCTGCAAAGTTGAGTCTATTCCACTCAAGGCTGTACGGGGGCCATTCTCCCGCCGGATCCGGCGGGTGCGCGGGCGTACGCTTCGGCCCATGTCCCATGACGTACTCAACCCGACGCCCGAGTACCTCGCCTTCTGGCGGGAGCGGCACGTCTGCACCCTGACCACGCCGCGCCCGGACGGCACGCCGCACGTGGTGCCCGTCGGCGTGACCTACGACCCGGAGTCCGGGCTGGCACGGGTGATCAGCAACAAGCACAGCAAGAAGGTCCGCAACGTCCTGGCGGCGGCCGGCGGCGGCGCGCGGGTGGCGGTCTGCCAGATGGAGGGCAGGCGCTGGGCCACCCTGGAGGGGCGCGCGGTGATCCGTACGGACGAGGCGTCGGTCGCCGAGGCCGTGGCGCGCTACGCGGAGCGGTACGGGCGGATGCCCTCGCCCAACCCGGACCGGGTGGTCCTGGAGATCACCCTGGACCGGGCCATGGGCCGGGCCTGAGCCCCCCGGGGCGGACCTGGAGCGGCCTGCGAGCGGCCTTCGAGCAGCCTTCGGGCGTTCCCCGGCGGATCCCCGGGCGATTGTCCGGTTCAACCACTGGACGCGGACATCACAACGGCGCCATCGTGGTCAGGTCCACGATGGCGCCGTTGTGTGGGGGTAGCACCTGGAGCGATCTGCAACGACGGGGGAATCGCCTCAGGCACTGCGGGGGGTGGCGGTGGTGATATCGGGCTCGAACAGCTGGTGGTCACGCTGGTCGAGGTTGACGAAGACCATTCCGTACCGCACTTCGCAGCGGACGGGCTGCGGTGCGCCCCGGGGGCGGCGCAGACAGCGGTAGGCGCGGACGTCCTCGTCCTCCTCGCGCACGACGACGATCGGCTGGCCGAAAAGAGTGACCATCAACGAATCGCCGGCGTAGGGGATCGCCGTGGCGAGGTCTATGAACTGCCACCCGGAGCGGTACGCGGATGCCATTTCGCGGCGGAAGTCGCGGTCGTCCGGGGTCATCAGGAGGCCTTCGCAGGGATGCTGTTCCAGCCGAAGTCGCTCTCGACCGCCGTCCCGGCCGACGGACCGGCAGCAGCCGGAGCGCTCCCCGTGTCCCCGTCGACGGCGACGACTGCCCCAAAGACGGCAACGGTGGAGAAAACAACGGCAAGCGCCGAGCGAAGCATTCTCTTATACATGGTCGGCTTCGTCCTCACTTGATGGAATCCTCTCCCCCGCACTGACAGACGATGGCTCATTCAGGCACGTCAGTGCCACAGGGACGATGCATCATGTTCTTACATGTTCAGGACCCTGGGGGGTGGAGATTTGCCCAAGAGCGACATAAACCCGACACATCGCCACCCCGTCACGGAGATGTGCACCGAGGGCGCGCGACTCTACGCGGCGGCCCTGAGCACCGGCCGCGTCGCCCGCGGCGAGGTCGCGAACGCCCCCTGCCTGCTCGAATTCGCGCTACTGCGCCCCGACCCGGACGACGCGAACCAGCTGCGCGCGGTTCCCCCGTCCATCGCGCTGGCCCAGCGGCTCCATCCGATCGAACGCGAGATCCAGGAGCGCAGGCGCACCGCAGTAGATCTCACCGACGCATTCGAGCCGTTCCTCACCATCAGCGCCCAGAGTCCCGCAAATACCCACGCCATCACGGTGCTGGAGGGATTCGACCAGATCAACGCCGCCATCGACCTGGCCACCGCCGAGTGCCACACCGAGGCCCTGACCGTCCAGCCGGGTGGCGCCCGGCCGACCTCCGTGCTCAGCGAGTCCCTGGAGCGGGCCACGCCGATGATCGACCGCGGGGTGAGCATCCGCACGCTCTACCAGCACACGGTGCGGCACAGCCAGGGCACGCTCGCCTACGTGGACCGGATCTCCGCCGGAAAGGTCGAGATCCGCACGCTGGAGGAGCTGATAGAGCGTCTCATGATCTTCGACCGCACGGTGGCCATCATCCCCGCCAGCGACGACCGGCGGGTGGCCCTGGAACTGCGGCACCCGGGACTGGTGGACTACCTCATCAAGGTCTTCGAACAACTCTGGCGCAGGGCCGTGCCGTTGGGCGACGAGGTCACGTACACGCACAGCCCGGATGGTATCTCCGGAGTGCAGCGTTCCATCGCGCAGCTGCTGATCGAGGGCCACGTGGACGAGGCGATCGCCCGCCGGCTGGGAATGAACGTACGCACCTGCCGCGCGCACATCGCGAAGCTGGCCGCCGCCCTGGGCAGCGGGAGCAGGGCCCAACTGGGCTACCTCATCGCCCAGTCCGGGATCCTGCACGGATCCGGCGGCCCGGCGCAGCTCCCCGAGGCCTGACAGCGGCCCGCAGGCGGCCGCCAGGAGCCCCCGGACGCACGGAAGGCCCCGTTGGAGCCCTCCTCGTGCGGGAGGGGCCCCACGGGGCCTGCACGGCGCGGCCGGCGGCGCGGCCGGCGGGTCAGTCGCCCGGGCGCTTGGTGGGGCGCCAGACGACCAGGGCGTTACCGGGCACCGGCGGCTGGTACGGCACCAGGTCACGGCGGTACGAGGCGTGCACCTGGGCCTCGCGGGCCTGGAGGGCGGCGGCCGCCCCGTCCACGGCGGCGGACAGCTCGGCCACGCGCTGCTGGAGCGCGGCCACCTGGTTCTCCAGTTCGATGATCCGCTTGATCCCGGCCAGGTTGATGCCCTCGTCCTGGGACAGCTGCTGCACCGTGCGGAGCAGTTCGATGTCCCTGGCCGAATACCGCCGGCCGCGGCCGGCCGTACGGTCCGGGGAGACCAGGCCGAGCCGGTCGTACTGGCGCAGGGTCTGCGGGTGCAGGCCCGAGAGCTGGGCGGCCACCGAGATCACGTAGACCGGGGTCTCGTCGGTGAGCTGGTAAGCCCCCTCGCCGAAGCGGGGCTGTCGGCGGCGGCCGTCCATGTCATGCTCCCTTCGCGGACTCGAACAGGAGGGCGCGCGGGTCCTCGGACCCGGTCGCGTCCCGGTACATCTCCAGCGCCTCGCGGGCCTTGTCGGACAGCTCCGCCGGAACCGCGACCTCCACCGTGACGAGCAGGTCGCCGCGGGTACCGTCCTTGCGGACCGCGCCCTTGCCGCGGGCCCGCATGGTGCGGCCGCCGGGGGTGCCCGGGGGGAGCTTCAGGGTGACCGGGGGGCCGCCCAGGGTCGGCACCTTGATGTCGGCGCCCAGGACGGCCTCGGCGAAGGTCACCGGGACCGTCACCGTGAGGTTGTCGCCCTTGCGGCCGAACACCGGGTGGGTGCCGACGTGCACCACCACGTAGAGGTCGCCCGCCGGGCCGCCGCGCTCGCCCGGAGCGCCCTTGCCGCGCAGCCGGATCCGCTGGCCGTCGGAGACGCCCGCCGGGATCCGGACCTGCATGGTGCGGGAGGACTTGGCGCGCCCGCTGCCCTTGCAGACCTCGCAGGGGTTCTCCGCGATCAGGCCGCGGCCCTTGCAGTCGGCGCAGGGGTCGGTCAGCGAGAAGCCGCCGCCGCTGCCCCGGGACACCTGGCCGGTGCCGACGCAGGTCGGGCACACGCGGGGCGTGCCGTTCGTGTCGCCGGTGCCCGAACAGGCCTTGCAGGGGGACTGCGAGGACATCCGCAGCGGCACGGTCGCACCGTCCACGGCCTCCGTGAAGGAGAGCGTGACCTCCGACTCGATGTCCTGGCCGCGGCGCGGCTGGACGCGGGTGCCCGCACCGGCGCCCGCGCCGCGGTTGAACAGCCCGCCGAAGACGTCGCCCAGGCCGCCGCCGAAGCCGCCCTGGCCGCCCTGCTGGGTACCGCCGAACAGGTCGCCCAGGTCGAAGTTGAACGAGCCGCCGCCGCCCGGACCGGCGCGGAAGCCACCGTTCCCGAACAGCGCGCGGGCCTCGTCGTACTCCTTGCGCTTCTTGGCGTCGCCGAGGATGTCGTTCGCCTCGGAGATCTCCTTGAAGCGCTCCTCGGCCGAGGCGTCGCCCTTGTTGGCGTCCGGGTGGAACTCGCGGGCGAGCTTCCGGTACGCCTTCTTGATCTCGGCCTCGGTGGCGTCCTTCGGGACACCGAGGACCTTGTAGTAGTCCTTCTCGACGAAGTCCTTCGTGCTCATCCCCGGTGTCCCTCCTCTCGGATCCCTACATGGTGTGCGTCAGCCCTTGTCGGGGGCATCCGTGTCCTTGTCGGACGGCGTGTCGCCGTCGCCGGACTCGGACTTCGCGGCGGGTGCCGCGCCCGGCTGGGGCTCGGCCACCGCGACCCGCGCGGGGCGGATCGTGCGCTCGCCGATCCGGTACCCCGGCTGCAGGATCGCCACGCAGGTCGTCTCGGTGACGTCCGGCGCGTACGAGTGCATCAGGGCCTCGTGGATCGTCGGGTCGAAGGGCTCGCCCTCCTTGCCGAACTGCTGCAGCCCCATCTTGGCCGCGGCGGTCTCCAGCGACTCGGCCACCGACTTGAAGCCGCCGACCAGCTCGCCGTGCTCCCGGGCCCGGCCGATGTCGTCCAGGGTCGGGAGGAGCTCCGTCAGCAGGCTCGCGACCGCGATCTCCTTGACGGCGACCCGGTCCCGCTCCACGCGGCGACGGTAGTTCTGGTACTCGGCCTGGAGCCGCTGGAGGTCCGCGGTGCGCTCGCCGAGCGCGGTACGGGCCTGGTCCAGCTGCGCCAGCAGGGCCACGTCGGCCTTGTCCCCGGCCGGGGCCGCCTCGTCCTCCTTCTTGGAGGAGTCGGCGGCCTTCGGCTCCGCGTCGTCAGCGCCGGCGCCGGTGGGGACTTCGGGCTCCTCGTCGAAACCCGGGGTCTCCTCCGACATCAGGCAGCGCCGCCCTTCGGCTTCTCGTCGTCGACGATCTCGGCGTCGACGACGTCGTCGTCGGCCTTGGCCTGGCCCGCGTCACCCGCACCGCCGGCGGCCTGGGCGGCCTGCGCGTCGGCGTAGATGGCCTGGCCGAGCTTCTGGCTGACCGCGGCGAGCTTCTCCGTCGCCGTGCGGATCTCGGCGGTGTCCTCGCCCTTGAGCTTGTCCTTCAGCTCGGTGACGGCCGTCTCGACCTCGGTCTTGACCTCGGCCGGGACCTTCTCCGCGTTGTCCGCGAGGAACTTCTCCGTCTGGTAGACGAGCTGCTCGCCCTGGTTGCGGGACTCGGCGGCCTCCTTGCGGCGCAGGTCCTCGTCCGCGTACTGCTCGGCCTCCTGGCGCATGCGGTCGACCTCGTCCTTGCCGAGCGAGGAGCCGCCGGTGACGGTCATCTTCTGCTCCTTGCCCGTGCCAAGGTCCTTGGCCGTGACGTGCATGATGCCGTTCGCGTCGATGTCGAAGGAGACCTCGATCTGCGGGACGCCGCGCGGGGCCGGCGGCAGGCCCGTCAGCTCGAACATGCCGAGCTTCTTGTTGTACGCCGCGATCTCGCGCTCGCCCTGGTAGACCTGGATCTGCACGGACGGCTGGTTGTCCTCGGCCGTCGTGAAGATCTCCGACCGCTT
Organism: Streptomyces sp. NPDC033966; assembly: GCF_055575955.1. Lineage (NCBI taxonomy): Bacteria > Bacillati > Actinomycetota > Actinomycetes > Kitasatosporales > Streptomycetaceae > Streptomyces > Streptomyces sp. NPDC033966. The sequence continues at coordinate 251,949 of NZ_JBVIRQ010000005.1, forward strand.
GGTCGGGATGGTCGTGTTGCGCTCGATGAGCTTGGTCATGATGCCGCCCTTGGTCTCGATGCCGAGGGACAGCGGGGTCACGTCGAGGAGCAGGACGTCCTTGACCTCACCCTTGAGGACACCGGCCTGGAGGGTGGCGCCGATGGCGACGACCTCGTCCGGGTTGACGCCCTTGTTGGCGTCCTGACCGCCGGTGAGCTCCTTCACGAGCTCGGCGACGGCCGGCATGCGGGTGGAGCCGCCGACCAGGACCACGTGGTCGATCTCGGACAGCTGGATGCCGGCGTCCTTGATGACGTTGTGGAACGGGGTCTTGCAGCGGTCGAGCAGGTCCGCGGTCAGCTGCTGGAACTGGGCGCGGGTGAGCTTCTCGTCCAGGTGCAGCGGGCCCTCGGCGGAGGCCGTGATGTACGGCAGGTTGATCGAGGTCTCCGTGGAGGAGGACAGCTCGATCTTCGCCTTCTCGGCGGCCTCGCGCAGGCGCTGGAGCGCCATCTTGTCCTTGGACAGGTCGACGCCGTGGCCGTTGGCGAACTGCTTCACCAGGTAGTCGACGACGCGCTGGTCCCAGTCGTCGCCACCGAGGTGGTTGTCACCGTTGGTGGCCTTGACCTCGACGACACCGTCGCCGATCTCCAGGAGCGACACGTCGAAGGTGCCGCCACCGAGGTCGAAGACGAGAATGGTCTGGTCGTCCTTGTCGAGGCCGTACGCCAGGGCGGCGGCGGTCGGCTCGTTGACGATGCGCAGGACGTTCAGACCGGCGATCTCGCCGGCCTCCTTCGTCGCCTGGCGCTCGGAGTCGTTGAAGTAGGCAGGAACGGTGATGACCGCGTCCGTGACCTTCTCGCCCAGGTACGCCTCGGCGTCGCGCTTCAGCTTCTGCAGGATGAAGGCGCTCATCTGCTGCGGGTTGAAGTCCTTGCCATCCAGGTTGATCTTCCAGTCAGTGCCCATGTGGCGCTTGACGGAGCGGATGGTCCGGTCAACGTTCGTGACCGCCTGGCGCTTGGCCACCTCGCCGACGAGGACTTCGCCGTTCTTGGCGAAGGCGACGACGGACGGCGTGGTCCTGGCACCCTCGGCGTTGGTGATGACGGTGGGCTCGCCGCCTTCGAGAACGCTGACGACGGAGTTAGTGGTGCCCAGGTCGATGCCGACCGCACGTGCCATTTCGATTCCTCCAACTGACTTGAGTGGAACAGGCTCAAGAATGCCGTAACGCTGCGCTGGCGTCAACAGAGGTGAGCCGAGGGGGCTCAACCTTTAGGCTGCGCTTACGCTCATGGCCACTACCACCTGGGGCTGCGCCCCGACCCGGGCACCGAGGCTGGGCGCGGGCCCGGCGCGGGGTCCGGGGCAGAGCCCCAGCGGTCGACCCGCGCCCGAACGGGTTCCGGGCGCGGGGGCGGCCGCGCGGCGCGCCTGGGGCACCACGGGCTTCCGGCACGGTGCTGGCATGCCTCCGCTGACCACCCTCACCGCCCGGCCAGGGCCCCGGCCGCGGCCGCTCCGGACCTGGATCCCGGCGAGAATCCACCTTCCGGCCAGGCCGCCGGCGAAGCGGGTCTTCGACCTGATCGGCGCGGTGACCCTGCTGACGGCCGCGGTCCTCCCGCTGCTGCTGACCACCGCCCTGCTGTACGCGGCGACCCGCGCGGGCGTCCTCGTACGCGAGCCCGTGCTCGGGCTCGGCGGGCGCCCCTTCCGCGCCTGGCGGCTGCGCACCGAGGGCGCGGGGCGTACCGGCGCGCTGGTGCGGCGGTGTGCGCTGGAGGGGCTGCCGCGGCTGCTCAACGTGGTGCGCGGCGAGATGTCGCTGGTCGGGCCGCGCCCGGAGCCCCGTACCGATCACCCGGAACGCCTGCTCGTTCGCCCCGGAATGACCGGATTGTGGCAGGTCAGCGCGCGTTCCGACCTCCCCTGGGAGGAGATGGCCCTGCTGGACCGGCACTATGTGGAGAGCCATTGGCTGGGGATGGATCTCGCGATCCTCGCGCAGACCCCTCGGGCGGCCTACCGACAGAGGCATGCCTGAGCGACACAGATCACCGCACGCTCACCTACAGTGCGGCGCGGGAACTGGGTAACCTCAAGCCTTGACTCAATAAGTTACCGCTTAGTAAGTCCCGCCCGAGGAGCCCTCCCATGCAACTCGCCGCGATCATCGTGTCGCTGGTCCTGACCGTGGTCGGCGTCGCGCTGATCGCCCGAGCCGTGGCGCAGATCTACCGGTTCGTGAAGCTCGGCCAACCCGTACCGGCGGGCAGCCGCACGGACCGCCCGAAGGACCGAACGATCACCCTGGTCAAGGAGTTCCTCGGCCACACCCGGATGAACCGGTGGGGCATCGTCGGCTTCGCGCACTGGTTCGTCGCGATCGGCTTCCTGACGCTGCCGCCCACCCTGGTGCAGGCCTTCGGCCAGCTCTTCCAGGCGGACTGGCTGCTGCCGATCGTCGGCGACTTCCTGCCCTTCGAGCTCTACACCGAGTTCATCGGCCTGATGACCGTCGTCGGCATCGTCGTCCTGATGGCGATCCGCCTGCTCAACCTCCCCTCGCGGGCCGGTCGCAAGTCGCGCTTCGCCGGCTCGAAGGCCTGGCAGGCGTACTTCGTCGAGTACGTCATCCTCACCATCGGCCTCGCGATCCTGGCCCTGCGCGGCCTCGAGGGCGCGATCCACGGCGTCGAGTCGTACGAGCCGGCGTACTTCGCCTCGTACCCGCTGGTGCTGGCCTTCAAGGGGCTCTCGTTCAGCGGCATCCAGAACGCCATCTACTTCACCGCGATGGTGAAGATCAGCGTCTCCTTCATCTGGATGATCACGGTCTCGCTCAACACCAACATGGGTGTGGCCTGGCACCGCTTCCTCGGCTTCCCCAACATCTGGTTCAAGCGCAACGCCGACGGTTCGACGGCGCTCGGCGCCCTGCAGCCGATGACGAGCGGCGGCAAGGAGATCGACTTCGAGGAGCCCGGCGAGGACGACGTCTTCGGCGTCTCCCAGGTCGAGCAGTTCTCCTGGAAGGGCATCCTCGACTTCTCCACCTGCACCGAGTGCGGACGCTGCCAGTCGCAGTGCCCCGCCTGGAACACCGGCAAGCCGCTGTCCCCGAAGCTCCTGATCATGTCGCTGCGCGACCACGCGCACGCGAAGGCCCCGTACCTGCTCGCGGGCGGCGGCAAGACGATGGAGGGCGAGGAGAAGGCGACCGCCGAGCAGCTCAAGGACGTCCCGGCGGCGGCCCTGGCCGAGGCGGAGCGTCCGCTGATCGGCACGGCCGAGGAGAACGGCGTCATCGACCCGGACGTACTGTGGTCCTGCACGACCTGCGGTGCGTGCGTGGAGCAGTGCCCGGTCGACATCGAGCACATCGACCACATCGTCGACATGCGCCGCTACCAGGTGATGATCGAGAGCGCGTTCCCGTCGGAGGCGGGCACGATGCTCAAGAACCTGGAGAAGAAGGGCAACCCCTGGGGTCTGGCCAAGAAGCAGCGCGTGGAGTGGACGAAGGAGGTCGACTTCGAGGTCCCGATCATCGGGAAGGACGCGGAGGACCTCTCCGAGTTCGACTACCTGTACTGGGTCGGCTGCGCGGGCGCCCTGGAGGACCGCGCGAAGAAGACCACGAAGGCCTTCGCGGAGCTGCTGAACATCGCGGGCGTCAAGTTCGCGATCATGGGCGGCGACGAGAAGTGCACCGGTGACTCGCCGCGCCGCCTGGGCAACGAGCCGCTGTTCCAGCAGCTGGGCCAGGAGAACGTGGCCATGCTGAACATGGCGTTCGGCGAGGACGACGACGACCCGTCGACGAAGAAGCCGAAGTCGGCGAAGCGGATCGTCTCCACCTGCCCGCACTGCTTCAACACCATCGCGAACGAGTACCCGCAGCTGGGCGGCGAGTACGAGGTCATCCACCACACGCAGCTGCTCCAGCACCTGATCGACGAGGGCCGCCTCACGCCGGTGACCCCGGTGGACGGCCTGATCACGTACCACGACCCCTGCTACCTGGGCCGGCACAACAAGGTCTACACGCCGCCGCGCGAGATCATGTCCGCCGTGCCGGGGCTGCGTCAGCAGGAGATGCACCGCCACAAGGAGCGGGGCTTCTGCTGTGGCGCCGGTGGTGCGCGGATGTGGATGGAGGAGCGGATCGGCAAGCGCATCAACAACGAGCGCGTCGACGAGGCCCTCTCGCTGAACCCGGACATCGTGTCGACGGCCTGCCCGTTCTGCCTGGTGATGCTGACCGACTCGGTGAACGGCAAGAAGAACGACGGCCAGGCGAAGGAATCCGTCCAGGTCGTGGACGTGGCGCAGCTGCTGCTGGAGTCCGTGAAGGCCCCGGAGCCGACGGAGGAGGAGCTCGCGGCGCTGGCGGCGGAGGCCGAGGCCGCCGAGGCCGCTGCCGCTGCGGAAGCCGAGGCGAAGGCGGCTGCGGAAGCCGAGGCGAAGGCCAAGGCGGAGGCCGAAGCCAAGGCCAAGGCCGAGGCGGCTGCCGCTGCGGAGGCGAAGGCCAAGGAAGAGGCGGAGGCCAAGGCCGCCGCCGAAGCCGCCGCCGAGGCCGAGGCCGAGGCCGAGCCGAAGCCGGAGACCGACGCGGAGGACAAGGCCGAGGCCGAGGCTCCGGCCGAGGACAAGGCCGAGGCTCCGGCCGAGGAAGAGGCCGAGGCTCCGGCCGAGGAAGAGGCCGAAGCCGAGGCGGCACCGAAGGCGGACGCCGAGCCCGCCGCGGAGCCGAAGGCCGACGCCGAGCCCGCCGCGGAGACCGAGGCTGCCGATGAGGCGCCTGCGGCTCCGGCCGAGGCCAAGGCAGAGGACGAGGCTCCGGCGGAGGCCGAGCCCGAGGCCAAGGCGGACGCTGCCACCGAGACCGAGGACAAGGTCGACGACAAGGTCGAGGACGAGGGCGAGGCGAAGCCCGAGGCGGCCAAGTAGTCCCGGTAGCCCCGGGCCGAACAGCACGGACGGAACGGCCGGTCCCCCACGGGGGACCGGCCGTTCCGCGTATCAGCCGTCGGTGCGGTTCCGGCGGAGCAGCGCGAAGCCGAGGCCCGCGGCGCCCGTCGCGGCCATGCCGCCGCCCGCGGCCAGCAGCATCGGGGTGCCGGCCTGCGGGGCGGGGGCCCCCTGGCCGCCGCCGGCGTTCACTCCGCCCTTCGGGAGGACCCGCTCGACCTTCGACGTCTCCGTCTTCGCCGGCTTCTCCGCCGTGTACCGCTCGATCAGCTTGCCGGTGGAGAAGTCGTACACCCAGCTGTCCCCGCCCCCCTTGCCGTCGATGACGACGAACTTCACGTGCTTCCGGTCCTGGACGAGCTTGTACGTCCAGCCGTCGTTCAGCGCGCTCCGGTTCTTCATGTCGATCGTGCCGAGCAGGTTCCCGTTCGGCATGGAGATCTCGACGCGCTTGCCCTTCGGGCCGTCGGTCAGCCGCGCGATCCGCCCGTCCGGCATCGTGATCCGTACCGAGGTCTCCTTCTTGACCCGCGGCTCCGGCTTCTCGGAGGGCTTCTCGGAGGGCTTCTCGGAGGGCTTCTCGGAGGGCTTGCGGGTGCCGCCCTCGATCCACGAGGTCACGGTGCCGTTCGGCTGGAGGACGACGTGCAGGCCGTTGTTCTGCCCGTACGCCGGCTTGCCGTCCCTGCTGACCAGGGTGTCCAGCTTCGTGCCGCGGGCGAAGACGTCGGCCTCGAAGTGACCGTCGCCGAGCTTGTAGACCCTGGCGACCGACCCGTCGGCCAGCTTCACGGTGGTGACGTACGCCCGGCCCTTCGAAGGCTTCTCGACGGGCTTCTCGACGGGCTTCTCGGACGGCTTCACCGACGGGTCCACCACCGGCTGCTCGATCCCCGGCTGCTCGATCCCCGGCAGCACCTCGGGTTCCGGCACCGTCGGCGAGTCCGCGAAGGCGGATCCGACGGGCAGCGCCAGCACGGCGGCCGCGCCGGTGAGGACTGCGGCGGTACGAAGGGTGGTGCTGCGGTGGGTACGGCGCATGTCTTGGGTTTCCGTTCTGGTTCGTGACTCCGTGGCGGCGACATTCACGAAGCTACGGGCCCGATACGTACACATTCCGTCGGCTACGTAACGAACCACCACAGACACCGACGCAACCGTGTAAACCACCCTCCCCCGGCTCCCCCTAGGGGATGTCACAGGTCAGCCGCAAAGGACGCCCGTTCCGGTGGCCCGGCCACGGCCGCCCGGCGGAGCAGGTACTTTCGATCACGTGGCTGGATTCAGGATCGGACGCGGCAGGGACGACAACAACCCTCCGCAGCAACCCCCGCACACCCCGCGGCAGCAGCCGTACGGTCAGCAGCAGCAAGCGCCGCAGGCACCGTACGGCCATCAGCCCTACCCGCCCGCCGGCCCGCCGCCGCAGCAGCACTGGCCGGCCCAGGGCGGCGCGGGCGACCACGGCGAGCCCGAGTACTTCGACCCGTACGGCCAGCCGGGCCAGCAGGCCCAGCCGGGCCGGCACGGCCAGTACTCCCACCCGCACCCGCAGCCGCCGCAGGACCCGTACGCGGGCCCGCACGGGGCCTCGTACGCGAACGACCCGGGGTACACCCAGGCCTTCTCGGTCGGCGAGGACCCGTACGGCCAGGGCGCGACGTACCAGGCGGGCGCGGCCCCCGCGGCCCCCGCCGGGCCGCGGCTGCACTGGAAGGACCTGCTGCGCGGCATGGTGCTGCGACCGGGGCCGACCTTCCACCAGATGCGCGACTACGCCGTCTGGGGTCCTGCGCTGGTCGTGACCTTCGTCTACGGCATGCTCGCGGTCTTCGGCTTCGACAAGGCCCGCGAGGACGCCATCAAGGCGACCCTCACCCAGGTGATCCCGATCATCCTCAGCGCCGGCGTGGCCTTCGTCCTGTGCGGCCTGATCCTCGGTGCGGTCACCCACACCCTGGCCCGCCAGCTGGGCGGCGACGGGGCGTGGCAGCCGACCGTGGGCCTGTCGATGCTGGTCATGTCCATCACGGACGCGCCGCGCCTGCTGGTGGCGGTGTTCCTGGGCGGCGACAACATGTTCGTGCAGGTGCTGGGCTGGGTGACCTGGCTGGCGGCCGGCGCGCTCTTCACCTCGATGGTGAGCAAGTCGCACGACCTGCCCTGGCAGAAGGCCCTGGGCGCGTCCTCGATCCAGCTGGTCGCACTGCTCTCGATGATCAAGCTGGGCACGCTCTAGCCGACACGTACGGGAAGGGCCCGCCGCGCGGTCGCGCGGCGGGCCCTTCCCGTATCCGTCCGTCCTGCTCGCTCAGGCGTCGAGGACCTGGCCCTCGCGCTTGACCACGGGCGGCTGGACCGACCAGGGGAACTCGATCCAGTCGTCGGTGCGCTTCCACACGTACTCGCACTGGACGAGCGAGTGGGACTTCTCGTAGATGACGGCGGAGCGCACCTCGGCGACGTGGCCGAGGCAGAAGTCGTGGACGAGCTTGAGCGTCTTGCCCGTGTCGGCCACGTCGTCGGCGATCAGGACCTTCTTGTTCGTGAAGTCGATCGCCTCGGGCACGGGCGCCAGCATGACCGGCATCTCCAGCGTGGTGCCCACGCCGGTGTAGAACTCGACGTTCACCAGGTGGATGTTCTTGCAGTCGAGCGCGTACGCCAGACCGCCGGCGACGAACACCCCGCCGCGGGCGATGCTCAGGATGATGTCCGGCTCGTAGCCGTCGTCGGCGATGGTCTGCGCCAGCTCGCGGACGGCGCGGCCGAACCCCTCGTACGTCAGGTTCTCGCGTACTTCGCTCATGCCTCGTGCCTCACCTGGGTGCGGTGGAAGTTCTGGAAGGAGCGCGAGGCGGTCGGCCCGCGCTGCCCCTGGTACCTGGAGCCGTACCGCTCGCTGCCGTACGGGAACTCCGCGGGCGAGCTGAGGCGGAACATGCACAGCTGCCCGATCTTCATGCCCGGCCACAGCTTGATCGGAAGGGTGGCCAGGTTCGACAGCTCCAGGGTCACGTGCCCCGAGAACCCCGGGTCGATGAATCCGGCCGTCGAATGCGTCACCAGACCCAGGCGGCCCAGGCTGGACTTCCCCTCCAGTCTGGAGGCGATGTCCTCGGGCAGCGAGATGACCTCGTACGTCGAGGCGAGCACGAACTCACCCGGATGCAGGATGAACGCCTCGTCGCCCTCGGGCTCGACCATGCGGGTCAGGTCGGGCTGCTCGGTGGCGGGGTCGATGTGCGCGTAGCGGTGGTTCTCGAAGACCCGGAAGAACCGGTCGAGGCGTACGTCGATGCTGGAGGGCTGCACCATCGACTCGTCGAACGGGTCAATGCGAACCCGTCCGCTGTCGATCTCGGCCCGGATGTCTTTGTCGGAGAGAAGCACGTCCCGAGGATACGCAGAGCGCGCGGGCCACCCCCAATCGAGAAGGCTCCCGCGCGCCCGTACCGCCTACCGTCCTGCCGCCCGGCGCCCTACCGCTTGACGCCGCCGACGGGCACCGCGTGCCTCAGCCGCGCGCACCGCGGACACCGCAGCAGCCGCCCGGGCCCGATCCGGCCGGCACCGAGGTGCTGCAACGGGAACGAAGCGGTGTTGAAAACATGCCCTTCGGCACAACGGACGACTGTGTGCTCCATCGAGTCCCTTTCCCCAACGAGCCGTAACGCGATGAATCGCCACATTAGGGGATGATCGGGACCCACTCCAGCCGCCGCTCCGCACCCCCACGGTACGCCCCAACTCCCGCCCCCACGAACCCTCCTGCGCCGCGGAAACGACGACGACCGCGACGGGAGAATTCACCGGGGGTCGATCATGGGGTACAGTGTGCAACGGTAGGGATCCAGGCAGCTGGACCACTGCGCGGATGTAGTTTAATGGTAGAACATGAGCTTCCCAAGCTTATAGCGCGGGTTCGATTCCCGTCATCCGCTCTTCCACGAAGCCCCAGGTCAGCGACCTGGGGCTTCGCCGTTGTCTAGACCTTTCGGGCCTCGCCGTGCCCCCCGCGTGCCCAACTCGCAGGAATGCCCTGCCCGGAGGTCCTCCCCCGCACCACTTCCACCACCTGAGCGCACACTCGCCTCGGATCGCGAGACGCATTTCCTTTGACCTGCGCCACAGATCGTCCCCGATTCGCGTGTTCGTCTCCACCGAGCCGGGGCCGCAACCGCCCACCCGGTCAGGTCAGTTGGTGTGGGTGGTGCGGAGGTGGGTGCCGATGTACCCGACGTGGACCCGGCCGGTGCGGTCGCCGGTGCCGTCGTAGAGGTGGAGGCGAGGAGCCGGGGGCCGGCCGATGCGGACGTGTTCGCCCACGGGAATCCCGTGGGGAGGTGGAGGCACACGGTTGGCGGAGCGCATTCGAGGTGTGCTTCGGGCGCCTGTCGAATTGCGAGGGAATGTCGTAGGTCGTGATTGTTTCTGCATGATCAACTCCTCGGCATGATCACTCGTGCCAAGCTCGTGCTCGCGAGCGCAGCCACCGCCGCCCTGGCCCTCGCCGCCCCGCTGGCGGCCGCCTCGCCGTCCACCGCCGCACCGGAGCCCACCCCCGCGCCCCTGAGCACCGCGGCCAACCCGGTACCCGGCAACTACATCGTCACCCTGGCGAAGGGGGTGGACGCGGCGAAGACCGCGCAGAAGCTGGGCCTGAAGCCGTCCTTCCTCTACACGTCGGCCCTGAACGGCTTCGCGGTGCCGCTGAACTCGCTCCAGCTCACCATCGTCCGCAACACCCTGGGAGTGAAGGCGGTCGAGGAGGACGCGAAGGTGCAGTCCGTCCCGCAGCCCACCACCACGCCCGGCACCCGGGCGCCGTCGAACTCCTGGGGCCTGGACCGGATCAACCAGAAGGAACTGCCGCTGGACAACACCTTCACCGCCGAGGGCAACGGCGCCGGAGTGACCGCGTACATCCTCGACTCCGGCATCGACTACAGCCACCCCGAGTTCGGCGGGCCCGACAACTCACGTGCCACCTTCGGCTTCGACGCCGTCGGCGACGGCCGCAACGGCCAGGACTGCCAGGGCCACGGAACGCACGTCGCGGGCACGGTCGCCGGCAAGACGTACGGCGTGGCGCGCAAGGCCAGCCTGGTCAGCGTCCGCGTCCTCGGCTGCGACGGCAAGGGCACCTGGTCGGGGATCATCGCGGGCATGGACTGGGTGGCGAAGAACGCCAAGCAGCCGGCCGTCCTGAACGGCTCCCTGGGCGGGGACAGGTCGACCGCGGTGAACGACGCCGCGACCGCCCTGTCCGACGCGGGCGTCCTGCCGGTCATCGCGGCGGGCAACAGCTCGAAGGACGCCTGCTACGTCTCGCCGGCGTCCGCCGCCCGCGTGCTCACGGTCGCCGCGAGCAACCAGTGGGACGAGGAGACCGACTTCTCCAACTACGGCAGCTGCGTCTCCCTCTACGCCCCCGGGCAGGCCATCGTCTCCGCGAAGCTCGGTGGCGGCAGCGTGGCCCTCGACGGAACCTCGATGGCCGCGCCGCACGTCGCCGGTGTCGCCGTCCTCTACAAGCAGGCGCACCCGAACGCGGACCCGGGCGAGATCAACGAGTTCCTCGACGGCGAATCCACCAAGGACGTCCTGAAGAGCATCAGCAAGAGCAGCCCCAACACCCTGCTCTTCACCGGCGGCCTGTAGCCCCCGGCCCCACCGGCGCCCCGACGGCCTCCCCGTCCCGCTCGACGGCGACGACGTCGGGGCGCACCCGCAGCGCGGCCACCTGCCCGCCGTCGAGGTCGGCGGCGAAGCCGGACACCGTGCTGGCGTAGACGTACCGGGCCTCGACGACGCCGGTCTCGCGCATCACCTGCTCGGGATCGGCGCCCGGGGCGAGGGTGACGATGTACGGCCCGCCCTCGCCCTCCTCGGCACTCACCGGCGCCACCCACGGGGCGGCGTACGCGGCGGGGGCGAGGGCGACGGGCGCGCCGAGCAGCAGGACGGCGGCCACGACAGGACGCAGGATCGGGCGCACGGGGAACTCCGTTTCGTCGGGGACAGCGGCTACCCCCTCCTTCGGCCACCGGGCCCTGCACCTTGAACATCCGGCCGGGGCACCTGCCTCAGCCCTTCAAGGAGGCCCGGCCCCCGCCCGGCGAGCCGGTCCAGGGCTGGGGAGGCGTTCACGCCTCCCGCACGGCCCTCGGCGCGGCGGCCGGTGTTCAGCTCCGGGGCCGCCTCGATGATCCGTACGGCGAGGGGGTCCAGGGTGACCGAGGTCCGGCGCAGGGCTGCCTGCTCCTCCGGGCGCATCGGGCCGTAGGCGCAGAAGTGGACCATCAGCCGCCAGCGCGGGCCCATGGCCTCGGCGAGGGCGTCGACCTGGGCGACGGTCGCGGTCGGACGCTCCTTGGCCTGCTCGCTGCCCGCGCCCCCGATGCGGCACGGATTGCGGCGGATCAGCTCGTCGTCAGTCGCCGTCCCACCCGTCCCAGAAGCCGGCTGATCCGGCCGCACGAGGCCGTACGCACGGGCCGCGGTCCGAACTCGGCGCCGCAACCGCGCCCCGGGGCCTGACCCCCACCGACCCGTCCCACTCGTATCACCGCCCGCAGGTCGGACCGGGGACGACTGATAGGGCTGGGACGGATCCACCCGTACCTGCACCCGCGCGGAGGCCCTCAGCCCGCCGACGCGCCCCGCCGCCCGGCCGACCTCCTGCGCCCGTCCCACCCGTACCGGACGAGGCCAGCACAGGGACGTCACACGACCGGCCGGGACGGGTCCGACGCGTACCACCCCGCCACCCGTACCTGCCCTGACCAGGCACGGGACGAGGTGGACGGGTCTTCACCCTCACGGCGCCGTACTCGGCGACCGCTTCACCACACCCCTGGAGTGCATCCGCTTCGCCCGCCTCTGCCACCCCCTCGCCGAGGTCGCCGGACAGCACGGCCTGGGCCGCTCCCCCGCAAGAAAGTGGGCCTGGACCGCCACCCTCGACGCCTTCATCGTCTCCGGCGAACTGCTGATGCTCCGGCCGGCCTGCGCCGGGTGGGCGATCAGCCTCACGGCCGTCGGCTCCCTCGGCTCGATCTCGCGCACCTACCCGCCGACCCCGTAACCGTGCACTCCCCGAGCTTGCGCCGCCGCGTCCCCGTCCCCCCATCCACCACGCAGCCGGCCATCAAGGACACCGGCTACAACACCCGGCGCCGCTGAGCCGGCCGCTGTGGGTTCCCCCTGGCCGCGATGACAGCACCTGGGGGCCACCCGCACGGGCGGGCGGCCCCCAGGCTACGAACCGGTTCGATCAGGGCGCAGGACGCCCGGGGTGGTTAGTGGTTAGAGGCCGCCGGTGTACAGCAGGTGGTTGAAGGCGCCCTTGGAGAGGTTGTGGAGGACGTCCTTGGTGCTCTCGAAGTCGAGCCACTCGGCGACCTCGGAGGAGGTGGCGTTGGGGTTGGCGGCCTTGTAGAGGGCGGCAGCGCCGGCGGTGTGGGCCGCGGCCATCTGGGTGCTGCTGCGGACGGCGCTGCCGCCGGCGGCGGAGGCGGAGGTGATGTCTTCACCGGGGGCGTAGATGTGCAGGCACTCGCCGTAGTTCGAGAACTGGCTTTCTTCGTCCCACTTGTTGGTGGCCGCGACGGTCGCGACGCGGAGGGCGCTGGCGGGGGAGTAGGCGCAGGCGTCCAGCGTCTGGTTTCCGGCGGCGACCACGGGAAGGACGTTGAGGTCGGAGGCGGCCTGGGCGGCGGTGTCGACGAGGGCGTTCTTGGCGAGGACGACGGAGACGTCCATGAGGGCGGGCTTGTTCTGGAGGCGTGCCTGGGCCGCGACGTAGTCCATGCCGGCGATGAGGCCGGCGGCGGTGCCGGTGCCGTTGCAGCCCAGGACGCGGACGGCGACGAGCTTGGCCTGGCGGGCCACGCCGTAGGTGTTGCCACCGATGGTGGAGGCGACGGCGGTGCCCTGGCCGTAGCAGTCGGCCTGCTGCTGCCCGTCGACGACGGCGTTGAAGCCGCGGGTGGCACGCCCGCCGAACTCGGGCAGGGCGATGTTGATGCCGGAGTCGACGACGTACACGGTCACGTTGGACGTGTTCTGGGTGACGTTGAACTGACCGTCCAGCGGCAGCTTGTGCTGGTCGATACGGTCCAGGCCCCACGAGGTCGCCGCCACCGCGGCCTGGGTGGTCGCGGCCGGCTGCGCCTTGGCCGGGTCGGCGCTGGTGACGCTGTCCTCGGTGACGGCGGCCACGCCGGGGGTGTTGCGGATCTTGTCGACCTGGGCCGGGGTCAGCTTGGCCGCGAAGCCGTTGAGGACGGTGTTGAAGGTGTGCAGGGTGGTCACACCGGGGAGGGCCTGCTTGGCCACATCGGCGGGGACGACGCCCTTGTCGAGGGTGACGATGTACTGGCCGGCGACCGCGTTGGCGCTGGCGTTCAGCGGCGCGGGCTCGGCCCGCACCGCGGTGCGGGCCTCGGCGGACACGAGCGGGCCGGCGGCGAGAGCGGCGGCCACGATGAGCGCGGCGGAGCTGTAACGCAAGGTCGAACGCACTTCGACTCCTCATGGGTCAGGTCAGACGAACAGGAGCAGGGCCCAGCGGCCGGGCAACGTGATGGGCTGCCGGGTCACGGTCGCGCGGGCACGGGTCAGGTGCCGTGGCGCCGGTATGGGGTTCAGAGACCGCGGGTGTGCAGGGGGTGACGGCGCCGGCCATGGAGGCCCGGCGCCCTCAGCGCGTGCTTGGCGGACTCTTCCTCGAACCACTCGCGGGTTTCCGCAGGAGCAGCGAAGCGCAGTGCCTGGGCGTGGTGCGCGTGGTCACAGGCCAGACCCAACAGGCTGCCGGTAAGGCATGTAAAGGGGCGAAAATGGGTCGATCTGCGGCCTCCTTGGCGCCGGATCGTTTCCTCCCTTATGAAGAAAGGATTCTCCGCCAAAAGGATCCGCCCTCGACATCAAGATCCAATTTCACCCGACCGGCCGGTGGTACACACATGCGCACGCCGGGGGCACGACGCTGCGGCGCTTCACCGGCACCCGCGGCCGCTGTGCGGCCCGGACACCGCCCGAGTGCGGCGAGAACGAAGAGGCGGGACACCATTGGCCCCTGCCCGAGAGCGAGGAGGGTCGCGTAGCAGGAGGACGCGTCGTCGTCCTCGGCACCGAGCACGACGGCAACCTGCGCGGCGCCGAGCTCGGCGACCCGCGCTTCAGCAAGCAACAAGAGCCGCTGCCCCAGCCCAGTACCGCGCTGAGCCGGATCCACCGCCAGCTGCCAGGAAGACCCCGCGCCAGTCGGCGCGGGGTACCCCTTCGGGGCCACGTACGGAGCCGTCACCGTCACCGTGCCCACCAGCCCGCCCCTCCTGGAGGGCCACCCAGCACTCACCGGCGGTGCTCTGGGCGACATCCAGCCGCTCCATGACCGCGGTAAGCGGAACGGCCTCGTGATCGATCTTGTCGGCCGGCGTGTCTGGTTGTGCAGCCAGCAGCATCACATCACCGACCTGCGCCCTCTGCTCACCCCGACCCGCGCGCCGGCTACGCCCTGACCGGCGCGGCTCTCACCGGGCTCACGGGTGGCCTTCGGCAGCTGTGCCGGGCGGGTGAGATCGACCCCGCCGGTCGGCGGGGCGGGGTTCATCCCTGGAGGGGACGAGCGCAGATAGATGCCCCGTACAGTCATACCGTCGGTAGGGGGAGTGGGAGAGGCGGCGGCAGGTGGACGGCCAGTGGAACCAGGAGCGGCGCGGGGACGTGCTGCGTGTGGTGGTCGTGGATGACGAGGAACTGGTCCGCTCGGGTCTGCGGATGGTCCTGGACACGGCCGCGGACATCGACGTCGTGGCGGTGTGCGACGGCCCGGCCGCCCTGGCCACGGTCGTGGCGACGTCCCCGGATGTCGTGCTGCTGGATGTCCGCATGCCGCGGGTGGACGGGCTGACGGTGCTGGCCCGGATACGGGCGCTGCCCGCGCCGCCGGTGGTGGCCATGCTGACCTCCTTCACGACCGGTGACCTCCTGCACGCCGCACTGCGCCAGGGCGCGGCCGGCTACCTCCTCAAGGACAGCGGACCCGAGCAGCTGATCCGCGACGTGCGGGCGCTGGCCGGCGGCCTGCGCCCGCTGGCCGACACCGTCGTACCGGTGGTCATCGACGGCTTTCTCGCCCACAGCCTCTCCAGCGATGCTGTGGAGGCCGCCGGGCTGACCCGGCGGGAGACGGAGGTTCTCGCCCTGCTGGGGCAGGGCCTGACGAACGCGGAGATCGGGAACCGCCTATCGATGTCCGCAAGCACGGCCAAGGACCACGCCAGCGCGGTGATCACCAAACTGGGCGTCGCCAACAGGGTTCAGGCCGCCGTCCTGGCCGAGCGGGCCGGCCTGCTCCGGCCACCCGCTGCTGCTGTACCGGACAGCACCACAGCGCCATGAACAAAGTCCTCGCCCTCCGGACCGCGAAGACCGCTGCCCTGCTGGTCCTTCCCGTCCTCGCCGTGTGGTGGAACATCGCGATGACGGCGGATACGCCCAAGGGCTTCGGAGCGTGGGAAGCGCTCCTGTCGCTGCAGGCCCTGCTGCTCCTGGCCCGTGACCGGCTCCCGCTGACCGTCACGCTGACCGCGATCTTGCCCGCGGCACACCTGGACGGCTGGCCCCTCGTATCCGACATCGCCCTCTACAGCCTCGCCCGCCACTACGGCGGCCGCTGGCAGACGTGGATCGGCTACGGCCTCGTCGCGGCCACGCCCCTGCTCCTGGGCCCACACGAGCACACCCCGCTCCAGCGGCTGCACTGGTCGGTGTGGTTCGCCGTCTTCTGTGCCCTGCCCCTGGCCGTCGGCTTCCTGGTCCAGGCACGCAAGGAGCTCGCCTGCCGCCTCGCCGAGCTGGAGGCGGTGCGAGAGCGCGAACACGAGCTCCTGGCGCAGCGGATCCAGATCGTCGAACGCGCGAGGATGGCACGCGACATGCACGACGTCATCGCCCACAAGGTCGCCGTCATCAGCGTCCAGGCGGCGGCCCTGCAGGCCACCACGGCCGATGACGCCACCCGCACCACCGCCCGCACCCTCCGGGAACTCGCCGCCTCCACCCTCGGCGAACTCCACCGGCTGCTCGGCGTCCTGCGCACGCCCGTCGCCGGTGAAGCGGACAGCCGGCGACCGGTAATGGCGGACCTGCCGCACCTCATCGACGCCAGCACCCTGCCGGTGACCTTCCGCGCCTCGATCGCCTTGAGCGGCCCGGACGCCCGGCCCTGGCCCGCCGCCGTACACGAAGCGGTGTTCCACATCGTGCAGGAAGGCCTCACCAACGCGGCCAAACACGCGCCCGGCGCGGACATCGATGTCCATGTGGACGACGGGCAGGGCCCCTTGACGGTGACCGTCGGCCACTCCCCGCCCCCACCCGGGGCAGCGCACCTGGGCCTGCCCGAGGGCGGGTTCGGCCTCCCGGGCCTACGTGAACGGACGGAACTGGCCGGGGGCCGGCTCCATACCCGCCCTGGGACGGACGGCTCCCACGTCCTGACAGCGACCTTCCCCGCGCCGAACGGCACTACCAGCCACGCTGCTTCGCCGCGATGACACGTCCCGGTCCACGCGGGAGAACCCCTGGCCGCCGCCCCCCGGAGGCCCGCGCCGGCCGGATGTGGGAACGCCCCCGGGGCTGACAGGATGCCGGCTCCCTGCCGCGGCGGGAACGCCGCGGCCCGGCTGCGTGGGCGGGCGGTGGTCGGGAGGTATCTGCCGTGTTCCTCCCCTGGAGGCATCCTCCGTGAGGACGGCTGAGGGGCGCCGGTCGGCGGGGTCACCCCCGGCCGGTCGCGGGATCGCCTGCGGTCCCCGGACCGGCAATGATCAGAAAGCCGGCAAGTTGGCCGGGCGGGCCCGGCCAGCTGGATGCCGGGGCCGTACGGGTGCCGTGGCTGGCCGGCCTGCTGGGAGTGGGCTCACAAGGTCGTCGTCCGTCCCGAGGCCGTACGGGGGTGTCGGGACTGGCGGATGACCTGTCGGCTGGTGGCCGCATCCGCGGCGCCCGGACTCCGGAACTTCGGAGTCGGCAGGTCTGCCCTGCCTCGGTGGGGCCGCGCAGTACCTCCGCCTCCGGTCGGTCAGTGACCACCCCGGCTGGAGGCGGTCCCACCCGCCGGGTCCCGGTCGTGTGTGCGGCGGCCTCCCCGAGCTCCCCCATTGCCAGGGAACTCGGCACGCGAGGGCGCAGGCGGGGACACGGCGCATTCGCCTACGACGGATGGACGTCCGGGACCCGAAGGCGGGCACGGCTATGTACGTGGAGGCGGAGATGGGCCTGTCGGACAGGCACGGAGCAACCGGATGTCCGTGCGGCATCGCGGATCCATCAGAGTGGAAGGCGCGACCGCTGGCGCGGCTGACCGACCGTGAGCGGCAGGTACTCCTGCTGCTGGGCGGCGGCGTGTCGAACCGGGCCATCGCTCGCCGCCTGGGGATCGGCGAACGCACGGTGAAGAAGCACCTCACCAACGTCTTGGCCAAACTGCAGTTGCCATCGCGGCTGGCAGCGGCCCTGTTGGCCCAGCACCGCCACGCGGAACTATGCCCCCATGCCGGGGGCGTTGCAGAAGACGGCCCCCGTCGGCATGACCCCAAGGTCCACTGTCGGCCAGGCCTGCTCCCCGGTCATGCTTCTTCATGTCAGCCGGGCCGGCCGGGTGTCTGAGAGGATCCAAGCCGATGCCGCGCCGCCATCACCTGCCGGAGCTCATCACCCGGGCCTGTCACCTGGCGACGGCCCGTCCGGCACGGCAGTGGTCCGCCACAGCCATCGCCGTAACGCGGAGACACCCCGTCCCGATCCACCTCAGCTCCCCACGTCCACCAGCGGGGCACTGACGCCAGCAGGGCCCGCTTGGGCGACTTCGGGGAGTCCCGACCGCCTCGCGCGGCTCCCTTCGCCAGGCCCGTTTCGGGCCCTGCGAGCCGGGGCCGGGTATACACCCCCACCGCTGCCCGGCCCCGGCACCACCCACGGCAGGCCCTCACCCCTCGCTCGCGAGGATTCCCGCCGACCGGCCTGCCCCGGTCCTGTGCCGTGCAGGGAGGGGTGCGCCGGGCCGCTGGTGGGCGGGGTGCGTTTCCGCTGGTCGGCGGGTAGTGGTGACGGCCTGCGATGCCCAGGATGGAGATCGTCCTGATGCGGCGCGGTGGCCTTTCGGCCTCGACAGCACTGTTGTGCTGCGCCGTTCTCTCCCGGCAGCCACGGGCCCCCATCCAAGCGGTCCATGGTGCTGGGGCAGTGATTGACCCTGAAATGAGTACGCACAGTGATATCTGCAGCATCCCGCTTCGCCCCTGCCCGTTTCCGGACGGCCGCCGTGCTGGTCGCCGCGATCGCGGGGGCCGTCATCCTCGCCGGCAACCCCGCTTCGGCCGCCGACCACTCCCCGGCGGGGCAGGCGGCGCGGACCGCGACGGCGGTGGAGAAGGCATCGGGCACCGGTGACGTGATCGCCGACGACAGCGGTGTGCTCGCCTCGACCGCGGCCGCCTGGACGCGCGTACCGGCCGACAGCACCTCCACGGTCGGGATCGCTCTCTCCGCCACCCGGGATGCGGTCGGCATCCCCACCGCCAACGGCACGGTCGTCTACCCGGGCGCCGCCGGGGCCGGCAGCCTCGCCGCCCAGGCCCTGGACGACGGGGGCATCCGTCTCCTGGTCACCCTCGAGAACGCCCAGGCACCCACGGAGTACCGGTTCCGGCTCGACCTGCCCGAGGGCGCCACCCTCCAGAGCCAGCCGGACGGCAGCGTCATCCTCGTCCGCCAGGGCGAAACCATCGGCGCGTTCCAGGCGCCGTGGGCAAAGGACGCCCACGGCACGCCCGTCCCCACCGCCTACCGCATCGAGGGCGCCACCCTGGTGCAGAGCATCACGGTCACCGAGCAGACCGCTTTCCCCGTGGTGGCAGACCCGACCTGGGAAGGCATGAAGAAGCGCGGCAAGGCCGCGCTGAAGAACTCCAACAAGTCCACCGTCACGGGCGCGGCCGCCGGCTGCGTGGTCGGGGCGATCAGCGCAGCCGGCGCGGGCTGCGGACCGGGCGCCGCGGTGGGAGCGGTCGGCGGCTTCGTCAAGGGAGCCGGCGAAGGCTTCATCAAGGGCAAGTAGCCGTGGAAGCAGAACAAACCCCCATGCCCGACAGCCCGGACGACCGCACCCGCCCCCACGGGCTGGAAGGTTCCGAGCCGGACACCGGGGCAGCTCACCAGGACCACTCGCACAGTCCTGCTGATGTGCCGTCGTGGCCGTTCATCGTCGTGGCCATCCTGCTGTCACGGCTGCTTGAGATCCCTCTCCATCGTGTGCTGCCCTACGACGGCTGGGCCGGCTACGCCGTCACCCTCCTCGTCGCCCTGGCCATTGCCACGATCGCTGGCCTCGCCGCACGACTCGTGACCCGAGCACGCCGCCGCCCGGCCACACCCCCACCAGACCGGCGGACCCGGTAACAGCCGATCCCATCACCCGGGTCGACCCAGCCGACCGCTTGCGACAGCAATCCTGTGTGCCAGCGCCCGATCGACGAAAGGTACCCATCGGCGATCCGGGCAGCTGGCGCCGCCTCTGGGGCAGCCTCGCCAAGGGCGTGCCCCAACCGTGCCCTTCGGAGCGGTGAACAGCGGTCAGTACGGGTGCGGGCGGACCCTCGCAAAAGCGCACCCGGCAGGCTGTTTTCGCAGGTCAGATGCCTTACCGGCACCCCGAGCACCATTGATTCCCAAGCTTATAGCGCGGGTTCGATTCCCGTCATCCGCTCCACGACAAAGCCCCAGGTCAGCGACCTGGGGCTTTTGTATTGCCTAAACGCTTCCCGCCATCCCCTGTCGGAACCGAGGGGAAAGCGGAATCTTTGACCTCGGTCCGACCAGAACCGTACGCGGCAATACGGACGAACGACCGTCATCGCGCACCCGACCCACGGGCGGGTGCGTCAACCTCTTCGACAGTCATTGCCGGACCGGCAGATTCTTCCCTAAAATGGACATACCGGACTATCCGTTGCCATTTGCACCACGGAGCATGCCGCTCGCACGTTGCATGAAGTTCTCGAACGCAGCCTCCGCGTCATTGAGACTCATCAATGACGCAAAGTTGGAGGCCGCAGCCTTGGACAGCGCTTCGTCGTTGCCTCGACCCCAGGCGTACATGTGGGGGCCAACCGCCTGGACAGCCTGCTTGGCGGCTTTCAGCACGGGTAGCGACGGGGCATCTCCACCGTCCAGAAGCGAGATCCGACGATGCCGCAGCTCAAGATCGCGGCACAGGGATTCCGAGCGGTACACCATGTCCCGGTACTCATCGAAGCTCCTCACGATCCAGAGCGAGGTCGCTACCCGCAGGATCTGCCCTTGGAGTTCTTCCCAAGCGGCGCAGAAGCCCTCGTAAGCCTGGTACCGCTCCGAGAGTAGCGCTGAGGTGCTGGCTGTGATCCTCAGTTGCTGGATGTCTCGCGCCTGCACCACAGGTCCGTGCACGGTCGAGTGATCGAGCCCGTTGGCCACGTCGACCGTCTTCTGCTGAACGGACGACTTTTCTCTACGAGATGAGTCCACGCTCGGATGTTAAGGCCCGATACGAAATCACGCCTGAGTACTGCCCCAACCTCTTTCGGGAGGCGTCCCGAAGCTGAGCGAGCCCACACTGCCAGCCTGGACCACGGGGCCATGCTGCACACCCCCACTGATCGTGTTGTGCACCTCCGCGAACTGTTGATCGCCTCGCCTTGATGCAAGTTCATCGAGCACTGACTGAAGTTCAGAAGCAGCAGTCGGGTTGGCCATCAAGGTGCGCCGCAGTCGTGTACGCCACTCCGCCTCGACGTCCGAGACCGTCTGGTCGTCACCGGCCTCCATCGCCGCCGTGAGCTCCCCGCGCGAGGTCTCCAGCTCGCCTTCGATCACGACTCCTTCGCCATCGCCGCGACGCGAGAAGAACAAGGCGATCCGATCACGCGCCTGTGCCCACGAGTCAGTCGCCATCTGCTGAACGAATGCCGTTGCACCTGCGGCAGCGAGTGCCATCAACTCTGCTTCCACCCATCCCCCTTGCTAGCAGTCGAGTCAACCACCCTACCCATGGCGCTCAACGATCAAAGGCCGACGGCTAACGTACGTCCGCACGCTCCCGCCATGCACGAGTCCCCTGGGCGACCGTGGCTTCTCGCCGCACGGGTGCCACCTCCCGCGCCCGACGCACCTCGCCTCTGAGACGCGAGAGCCGGTATCCCTGAGGCGACCACCTCAGAGGGCGAGTCAACGCTCGTAGGTGGACAGCAACCCCAACCCCGCAAGAAGGGACGGAACCAAAGCTGACCAGAGCCCGCTCTCGGTTCTGGCCCACAAACCTCCCGACGGAATTGCGACGAGGAGAACAGACCAGCACAGACGCCGGAACCTCCTCCGCGAACGGGCAAGCTGAGCAGCTACAGCCTCGCGCCGCCGCCTCTGAGCGTCCTCGACCGCCCATTGGTCCTGCGTGCGTTCCCGAAGGCGCGCCAGGAACGCAGCCTGGCCAGCGTCATGCGCACCGACGGGTGACGCGACGTTGAAGTTGAGATCCCCGTGAACAGCGCCGGCCTGCACGACAGGGCCCTCAACGTGACCGCTCAACTCAAGCTTATAGCGCGGGTTCGATTCCCGTCATCCGCTCCACGACAAAGCCCCAGGTCAGCGACCTGGGGCTTGTTTGTTGTCTAGACCCATCTGGGCCCGCGTGCCATTCGCGTGCCATAACTGCCCTAACGGGGCGTCAGGTTGCTGTCGCGCCCCTTGTGGGGATCACCTCACCCGGGCGGCCCGGCCGGACGGCGGCGGAGCGGGCACGAACATACGCCCGGCCCCAGCCGGGCCGGGCCGCCCGCTGTCGCCGGGCACCCGCTGGAGCCGGACGGTGGCGTCGATGTCTTCGGCGAGCCTGCACTGGTGCTCCTTGGTGGAGTGCTGATCGATCAGCTGAGCCCGCTCCGAGGACTGCCCCGCTCGGACCATGAGGTCCTTCGGCTTGGCGCCGGTGTCGGCGGCGAGGGTGTTCCCGGTGTGGCGCAGGTCGTAGAAGC
Organism: Streptomyces sp. NPDC033966; assembly: GCF_055575955.1. Classification (NCBI taxonomy): domain Bacteria; kingdom Bacillati; phylum Actinomycetota; class Actinomycetes; order Kitasatosporales; family Streptomycetaceae; genus Streptomyces; species Streptomyces sp. NPDC033966. The sequence continues at coordinate 273,998 of NZ_JBVIRQ010000005.1, forward strand.
GGAACTCCTTCGGCATGCCCACGGCGTCTCGCGCCTTGCGCCACTTCCGGCCGAAGCTCGTCCCGCGCAGGGGCGCGCCCCCCTCCCCGACGAAGACGAGGCCCTCGGGCCCGTCCTGCGCGAACCACTCCAGGTGCCGGCGGACGTCGAGGAGGACGAAGCCCGGCAGCATGATCTCCCTCTTCCCCGCACGGGACTTGGGGTCGCCGATCACCCGGCGACCCGTGTTCAGCTCCGGAGCGGCGCGCCGGACCCGTACCGAGCCGGTGTCGAGGTCGACGTCTGCTCTGCGCAGTTCCGCCAGTTCCTCCGGTCGCATGGATGCGAAGGCTCCCAGCAGCACCATCAGTCGCCAGCGGACCCCGATCGCCTCGGCGAGCGCGAAGACCTGCTCGACGCTGGCCACGGGCCGCTCCTCGGCGTCCTCGCGGCCGGCTCCGCGGATAGAGCAAGGGTTGCGCCGGATCAGCTCGTCCTCGACCGCCGTCTGCATGATCGCCTCCAGCAGCCGGCAGGCCTTCGCCGTCGTGGTCTTGCCGGTCTCCTTCAGCCGCTCGGCACGCGGAACACACCACGTGGTGGGCCGCTCGTCCTCCCCGCGGTCGTCGCCCTACCGCACCGCCCGCTTCCGAAGGCCCGCACGCTGCACGAGCAGCGCACCCTCGTCGCCAACGACCGGCAGCAGCCGGAACCGCTCACCCCGCTCCAGCTGGAGCTGGTTATCGGCCAAGACACTCTTCCCCGGCGGGGAAGAGTGTCTTGGCCGACCCGCCCCTGGGGGTGGCGGGAGCGGACCGGAGCCAGGGGGCACCGGTCCACCACATCACTGGCGGCGGCCATGTTCCTCCAGGAGCACAGCAGGTATTCCCCGGAAGCCCGCCCGGGTCGTTCAGTGACTGAGCAGGGCGAGAGTCCCGGCGCTGATGGCGCCCCGCAGGACGTGGGCCATTTCCTCGGGCTTGAGGTCGATGCCGTCGAGGCCTTCGACGGTCAGCGGGATCTCCTCCAGCGCGTACTCGCCCCGGCCTTCGGCGCTGAACTCGGGGCCGGTGCGGTCCTCGAAGGACCAGGTCGCGATGCGGGCGAGGTAGAAGAGCTGGCGCTCGTCGTCGGACTCCATCGTGTGGAGGAGTCGGACGACGTCGGCCTTCCCTGCGATCTCCTCGTGGATCTCCCGGTGGAGGGCGGCCTCCCGGGACTCGTCGCCGGGCTCGACTCCGCCGCCCGGGAGCACCCAGTACGGGGGGATGTCGGGCTTGGTTCGGCGGATGACCAGCATCGTGTCGTCGGCGGTGACGAGGACGGCGCGGACTCGTTCCTTCATTTCGTTCTGTCTCCTTGCTTGTTGACGGTCTCAGTGCAGCAGCCGGCCGCCGTCGACGTGGACGGATTGCCCAGTGATGAACGACGCGGAGGGGCCCACCAGGCACGCCACCAGGGCCGCGACGTCGTCGGGCCGGCCTCGGCGAGGGAGCATCCGGCACCCAGACGACACCGTCCCCGCGCCCACGGAGGAGGAGCCGGGCAACTGTGCTCGTCCCTACGGCACACACTGCCGGCACGGACACTCCGGCTTCTCCGAACCAGACCATCGCTCCGCCTTGCAGGAGTCGCATCGGGCCGCCGCTTCGCGTTCGGCTCTTGCTGCCGAGAGTGGGGCTCTTGACCCTCACGTGGCGTCAGGCTGCATGGTCGACGCCGTGGAGGATCACTGGACCGTGGGACGCGTGGCCGAGCTGGCCGACCGGCAGGGCAGCGCAGAGCCCGCATGCTCACGTTGCGGGGAGCGGGAGCCTCAGCCGGATCGGGGGGCCTTCACGGGTCGGATCGTCCAGGACGAGGACGACCGCGGTCGGTCGGCGGTCCGTGGTGGCGGTGACGGCACGGTATTCATCGAAGTGCGGGGGCGCGCCGCTGCCTCCGCCGGAGATTTCCTCGGGGTCGTCCATGTCGGGAGCGTGCTCGAAGAGGAGTCTCAGGGGCTGCTGCGGCCAAGGGTCGGGCAAGTCGGGTGCGCCTGGGCGGCGTACGGCGTGGGCGGCTACGTGGCAGCCTCCGGGGGAGGACACGACTCCGCTGTGCCGAACGGTCCACTCGGTGTCCTCGTGCACGACAGCCCCCGGGAGCAGGAGTCGCAGGAAGGCGCCCGGTTTGATGTCGGGTTCGGCGTCGGGTTCGGTGAGCCTGTTGAGCGTGTACTGCTCGTCCCGGTCGGGGAGCAGGATGCGGGCGGCGCTTCCGGGGGTGTCCGGGAGGATGAGCTGGGACAGGCGGGTCCGCGGTGGGCCGAGAAGGGTCAGTTCGTCGGCCACGATCGGTGCCGCGTCCGCGCCGGGTACAAACCAGACGGGCTCCGGGGCACGGTCAGGATCCGCGGCCACCACGGATCCGACGAGGAGTTCCGTCCCTGAGGGCGTCTGCTCGGCGAACAACCAGACGGCGTCGTCCGGCCCGTCGGCCGGCGGCCGGAGCCACCCCAACCCCCCAGACGTGGGCGTCGTCAATTCGAGCACCCCAGCTTCGCCGGAGATGACTTGCCGCCACCATGGAAGACACCGTTCTGGACGTAGGCCCTTGCCTCCGTCACGTACCACCGGGCAGCGGAACTCTTCTTGCAGGGCGTGGCGAACCAGATGCGGGAGACCCTCCAGTTGTCTTCCTTGCGGTCGCTTCGGCGCCAGACGGTCACCTCACGGTCCGCACACCGCTCGCAAGCCCGGCTCAGGAGGCGGACCTCCAGCCACTTCGGGGCCCAGTCAGGGCGTGAGTCGCACGTGTGATCCGCATAGCCGTAGATCCGCCCCTCGGCATCCAGCGTCGGAGCGTACTCGTTGACTTGGCAAATGAACTTGCCCGCACGGGGCTCAGGGGGTGCCGGTTCCGCGTGGACGGTCCCACTCAGGGACGAGACGAGCAGGACTGTGGCGGCGAGGGCCAAAACGCGTCGCATGGGCAGTGCGTCCTCATCATCGAGAAGCCGATTCCCGGACCATAGCGTCGCTTCAAGATGAAAGGGCAGGAATGCACCCGGATGGCCCCGCACGTGCTGCTCGCCTTCTCGGCAGGACCGTGCCACAACGTGCCAGCAGGAACGGCAAACAGCGGTCAACAAGGGCTACGCCGGAAGCAGCCACACCAGGCAGGGAATGGGCGTTTCCGCAGGTCAACAGGGCTGGCCGGGCCCAAGTGCCGAGTGATTCCCAAGCTTATAGTGCGGGTTCGATTCCCGTCATCCGCTCTTGAACGAAGCCCCAGGTCAGCGACCTGGGGCTTCGTCGTTGCCTAGACCTCTCAGCCCTCGCCGTGCCCTCCGCGTGCCCCAACTCGCAGGAATGTCCTGGCCAGAAGGCTCTTCACGCGCCACTTGTACCGCAGCAGCGCGATGCCGTCTCGAACCGCGAGACGCACTTCGCGCGACCCGCACCACAGGCCCGCTCGGATTCGCCCGTTCGCACCCTGTAGCGCGGACGATCAACCACCCCGCCCGCGTTACCAGTTCACGAGGGCACAGCGCCCCCGTTCCAGCGGTCCACCGCGTCAGCACCCACCCCGATACGGCCTCAACCAGCCCGCTTCGCGACGACCTCGCTGCCGCGTCCTGCAGCCGACGGCGAGCACTTGAAAACGCTGCGCTCGGGGTGAATCAATATCTGTCACCGCGACCTAAGAATTTAACGGATCCCGCGGGGAGAGTTTCTACCGCCACACGGCAGCCAGAAATATTCAACGCACACAAGCCGCCGCAGCGTGCTACTGTCGATCTCAGTTGCAGTTTTGGTACCCAAGAACTTGAAGCGCCTCCAGCCGGACTTCGGACCGCAAGAAGCGCTTTGCATTTCCCGGTCAATTTCCGGGCGGGGCATCATCGCGGCGACACGGCGTCCGCACAGTGCAGACGTTGATGTATTGCCCCAAAGGAGATATGACATGGCTACTGGTACCGTCAAGTGGTTCAACGCGGAAAAGGGTTTCGGCTTCATCGAGCAGGACGGTGGCGGCGCTGACGTGTTCGCCCACTACTCGAACATCGCCACCCAGGGCTTCCGCGAGCTGAACGAGGGCCAGAAGGTCAGCTTCGACATCGCGCAGGGCCAGAAGGGCCCGACGGCCGAGAACATCGTTCCCGCCTGACGCTGACACACATTCTGCAGCTGGGGCCCGCATCCCTCGGGGTGCGGGCCCCAGCTGCATGCATTTCCCGCGGTGCGTTCACCCGCGCTATCAAGCATTGAGAGATCGGGCCGACTGGCCCTCTCGGAGCTGCACCAGATTTCGTTTCTTGGTTGTCGCGTCCACATGACGCCACCTTATTTCAGCGTCTGAGCCCGAACAGATTCCTGTCCGCCAGATCCGCTATCGCATTCCATTCGGTCCGTTCTCGCAATTCCGTGCGCCGCTCCTACGCTGCGGTAATTCCTTGATACGCGCCGCATCAAGGAAGGTTCCGCATGAACCCCACCCGTACGAACGAGCGCTCTTCTCGCACCCGCGGCCGCACCGGCGGCCCCGCTTTCGGCACCGGCGCCGGTTCGGGGCGGGGCAGCCGCTTCGGCTCGTCGAGCCCGAGCCGTTCCGGAGGTCCGAGCCGCTCGGGCGGCTACGGCCGCCGGCCCGCCGCGATCCAGGGCGAGTTCGCACCGCCGAAGACGATCACCCCCGCGCTGCCCGCCGTCGAGGCCTTCGCCGACCTCGACATGCCGGCCCAGCTGCTCACGACGCTCACCGGTGAGGGCATGGCCACACCGTTCCCGATCCAGGCCGCGACGCTGCCCAACACCCTCGCGGGCCGCGACGTCCTCGGCCGCGGCCGTACCGGCTCCGGCAAGACCCTGGCCTTCGGCCTCGCGCTGCTGGCCCGTACGGCCGGCCAGAGCGCCGAGCCGGGTCAGCCGCTCGCGCTGGTCCTCGTACCGACGCGAGAGCTCGCCCAGCAGGTCACCGCCGCGCTCACCCCCTACGCCCGGGCGGTCAAGCTGCGCCTGGCCACCGTGGTCGGCGGCATGCCGATCCACCGCCAGGCCGGTGCGCTGCGTGCCGGGGCCGAAGTGGTCGTCGCCACCCCCGGCCGGCTGAAGGACCTCATCGACCGTGGTGACTGCCGGTTGAACCAGGTCGCGATCACCGTCCTGGACGAGGCCGACCAGATGGCCGACATGGGCTTCATGCCGCAGGTCACCGCGCTCCTCGACCAGGTGCGCCCGGAAGGCCAGCGGATGCTCTTCTCCGCCACCCTCGACCGCAACGTCGACCTTCTCGTGCGCCGGTACCTGACCGACCCGGTCGTGCACTCCGTCGACCCCTCGCAGGGCGCGGTGACCACGATGGAGCACCATGTCCTGCACGTCCACGGCGCCGACAAGCACCGGATGACGACGGAGATCGCGGCCCGCGAAGGCCGGGTGATCATGTTCCTGGACACCAAGCATGCCGTGGACCGCCTCACCCAGGACCTCCTGGACTGCGGTGTCCGTGCCGCGGCCCTGCACGGCGGGAAGTCACAGCCTCAGCGCACCCGCACCCTCGCCCAGTTCAAGACCGGACACGTCACCGTCCTCGTCGCCACCAACGTGGCGGCGCGCGGCATCCACGTCGACAACCTGGACCTCGTCGTCAACGTCGACCCGCCCACCGACCACAAGGACTACCTGCACCGCGGCGGACGCACCGCCCGCGCCGGTGAGTCCGGCAGCGTCGTCACCCTCGTCACCCCCAACCAGCGCCGCGAGATGGTGCGCTTGATGCAGGCCGCGGGCATCACCCCGCGGACCACCCAGGTCCGCTCGGGCGACGAGGCTCTGAACCGCATCACCGGCGCCCAGACACCCTCCGGCATCCCGGTCACCATCACCGCACCGGTGTCCGAGCGCCCCAAGCGCAGCACGGCCTCCCGCGGTCGACGCGGGCCCACGGCGGCTGCCCGGCGCGCGCGCCTGCGACAGACCGCCTTCGACGCGGCGGCCTGAGATCCACGTGATCAGGACACTGACCCACCTCTGCAGGAGGCACCTTGTGACGCTGGTCCAGATGCAGCCCCGCCCGGCGCATGCCGATGCCCATGCCGACCTCGTCCACCGGACGGTGGACGACGCCATGGAAGCGGCCGGCCCACAGGTTTGCGACGACATGACCGTCGAGGTGGCCCTGGCCGTCATGGCCGGCGCCCGCGCGGACCATCTGCTCGTCTGCGACGAGGACGGCCTGTGCACCGGGCTGGTCACCCTTGCCCAGCTCACCGTCCGCGACAGCGCGGCGTACACGGACCGGACCCGTCTGCGCGATGTCCTCGGCGCCCGCGGGCCGTTCACCTCGCCCATGACGACGATGGCCGAGGCCGACCACGCGATGCGATACCGCAGGCTCACCGCCCTGCCCGTCGTGGACGAACAAGGCAGCGCCCTGGGCGTCCTCGCCCTCAGCCGCTGAACCACCGCACCGTGGTCGGACCGTTCCCCCTTCACCCTGTGAGGCATCCATGCGCTGTGTCATCGCCCGTTTCCCGTTCGACTTGACCAAGAGCGGTGTCCTGGAATCGATGAAGGGCATCAAGCCCGAGCAGGTCATGGGCGAGTCCGTGATCATCGGCCGCCGCACCTACCCCGTCAAGCAGGTCGGCCAGGTCATCACCCGCCAGGACCGCCGCGACTTCAGCGCCGGCGAAGTCCTCCGCGCCATGACCCAGCTCGGCTTCACCTGCCGCAGCCTCCCCCGGGCCTCCGTGCCTACGCGCGTCCTCAGCCCGCTCCAGAAGGCGGCCGCGATGCTCGGGCACCCCGTTATCGTCTGACGACGGGACCGGCGCGAGCCGAGACGGACACAGCGACGAGGGCCCGACCGGCACGTGCCGGTCGGGCCCTCCTGCGTACCGACGGCTTTCTCTGCGCGGCGCAGGTCAGTGGTCGGAGTAGCTGAAGTCGCCCACGGTCCAGGCACTGACATCCGCGATCGAGACTCGATACATCCCACCCGTCTCCGGGATCCCCACCGGGCCCTGCAGGATGCGGGCCACGTGGAAGTGCAGATGGGTCGGCGGCCCGTCCCGGCGGGTCGTGGCGGTGAAGATGGCGGAGAACTCGGCCAGGCGGGCCGAGTCCGTCAGGACCTCCGACACCCGCTTCCTCCACACGGCTTCGGGGGCCAGCCGACCGGTGATGACAGCACCGCTGGTGACCACCGTCAGGGACATCTGGTTGCTCTGCCCGGACTCCACCAGGGTGGCGACATCAACGAGCAGCTGGTCAGGCTTCGACATGAGAGCTGATTCTATTCACCGGCCTTTCCGCCCGCTCCAGCGCTCGCGCTACCAGGCGAGAAGGGCACTCACCGTCTTCCCGCCGGAGGCCCGACGGGTGACCGCGGTCGCTCGGGCGAGTCTGTTGACCAGGGGCCAGCCGAACCCCCCGTGCCACCGTCCATGTCAGGGGTGCGCATGCGCGGCGCGTGCGGGCTGGGGTCGTGGACGGCCACCTCAATGCCCTCCGCGTGGGCCGTCAGTTCCAAGGTGCAGGTCCCTCCGCCATGGCGCAGGGCGTTCGTGACGAGCTCGGACACGACCAAGACCACGGTGTGCGCGGCTTCTGCGGCCATCGCCGGTTGCCGCAGACGATCCAGGAAGGCTCGCGCCGCATCGCGTGCATCCGCAACAACCGCCACGGAACGACTTGTTGCGAAGCTTTCAGCCGTCGTGTTCATCAGGGTCACCCTGGTCTCTGGATCGTGCGCGCCCGACCTCGCCTACCTGACCCCTGTGCCCCGCCCCTCGTTGCGCCAACCCGGTTCAGGTCTCCAAGAGCGGGTCGAAGAGGCGCCAGAGTACGACGCCAATCGGCGAGGCCGGATCCGTCACGCCTTCGGCTGCGGCCCTTCCGGGCGCCTGACCTGCAATGCAGGCTGCTCACGGCATGCTGGCCCGACCGCGAACGTCCAGCTGGCCTCGGCACACCGGAAAATCTATGTCGGCCGGAGTAGACTTTGGGCTGTGGCGTGGTTATGGTTTCTCTCGTAACGCAGAGAGACAGTAGGGCCTGGCAGAGACGAACTGCCGGGCAGCAGTACCCGCAGTTGCAGTGCGCAGGACGGTGCGGTGGTGGAGTTCCGAAGCCAGAGCGGTTGCAGGACGGCGACGGGGCTGACGACCGGACCGGGTGGCCCGCAGTGATCAGGGGCCGCCACGAGCAGTACCGCAGTTAACGCAGTGGCAGTACCCGTAGTAAGCGCAGTTCGCAGTACCAGTAGGGCAAGCAGTAACGCAGTTCCGGCAGTACAGCAGTGAGTGCAGTACCCCGCAGTGAGCAGTCCCTCCCGTTGGGTAAGCAGTTGATCACCGAGGGAAGAACGGAGGAGCAGAGCACCATCAGGATCGCCCGGGCGGAAGTCTCAGCCCGGGTACCGCAGGACATCGATAGTGAGGTGGTCTCCGGTCAAGCAACCGCGATCCCCGCACTCCCGGCAGCATCTTGGCCGGGTCGGCGGACACAGAAGGCCGGCGCAGGACTAGGGCCGGCAGATGGTGTAGCAGTTCCTTCGGGGCCCTGGTGCTGTACGTACCAGGGCCCCTCCGCGCGTTCTCACCCGTTTCCTCCACCTGTTTCGCAGTGAGGTGCGATGACAGCAGACGATTCGTTCAGCCGTCTCGACGACGACCACTACCCCGCCTACACGATGGGCCGGGCCGCCGAGATGCTCGGCACCACCCAGGGCTTCCTCCGCGCCATCGGCGAAGCCCGCCTCATCACCCCGCTCCGCTCCGAGGGCGGCCACCGCCGCTACTCCCGCTACCAGCTGCGCACCGCCGCCCGCGCCCGGGAACTCGTCGACCAGGGCACCCCCATCGAGGCCGCCTGCCGCATCGTGATCCTCGAGGACCAGCTCGAAGAAGCGCAGCGCATCAACAGCGAATACCACCGCGTAGCTGAATCATCCTCTCTGTCGGCCTCGGCCTGAGGTGAATGTGCCCGTCGCCTCGGCGCTTGTCCTGGTGGGTGCCGTGCCAGTCCAAGCAGGTGACCGTGGCGTCGTCCTGGAGACGGCCGCTGTAAGCGCGCGCCACGTCTGCGACCAAGGCCCGGGAGGCCTCGCGCGGGGTGGAGACCGCCCGTGCGCGCGGCAAAAGGAGGGCGGGGCGACCTCCACAGCGCGGCGCCCGCATGCCGTCGGTAAGCATGGCAAGCCGGCCACCCGGGAGTCCAACCGCTCACCCGATGGCGACGCGAGCGTGGACACCGAACGGTAGATCCACTTCGGGAAGGTGTCGCCGCCGACGCGCGTCGCCGGTTCCCGTGCTCCGGCGCCGGTGAACTGGGCCGCCTCAGATGCCAGCGCGGCGGGAAGGAGCCGACCGGCAACGCGTCGGCCCCGCTGGGCCGGCCGGGCGCGCAGCAGGACATCGTCGTGGTCAGCAGGCGACGAGGAAGATGGCGATGTAGTGCGCGGTGAAGGCTGCCACGGTCAAGGCGTGGAACACCTCGTGGTAGCCGAACCAGCGGGGTGAAGGGTCGGGGCGCTGGAGGGCGTACACCACCCCGCCCGCGCTGTAGAGGAGCCCGCCGGTCACGATCAAGGCGAGTACGGCCACCCCTCCACTGTGCAGGAAGTCGGACAGGTAACGCACCGGTGCCCAGCCCAGCGCCAGGTAGCAGGGGGTGTACAGCCAACGGGGAGCTCCGACCCACAGGACGCGGAAGGTGATTCCCGCCAACGCGCCCGTCCACACGATCCACAGGAGTACAGACCTCTGGTCAGGGGGGAGGAGGAGCACGGCCAGCGGGGTACAGGTGCCTGCGATGATCAGGAAGATGTTGGCGTGGTCGAGGCGGCGCAGAACGGCCTCGCCGAGTGGCCCCCAGGTGCCGAGGTGGTAGACGGCACTCGTCCCGAACAGCAGCCAGGCGGTGACGGAGTACACGCTGCACACCAGAGCGGCCTGCGGTGTCCCTGCCAGGCAGATGAGGACGATGCCCGCGGCCAGCGATGCGGGGACCATTCCCGCGTGAAGCCAGCCTCGTAGCTTCGGCTTGATCGGCTCCACCAGATCGGCCGCTCGCTCGACCAGGTCGGCAAGGCCCAGGTCAGCGACCTGGGCCTTTTTCGTCCCTCCGAACCGCCTTCGGCGGATGCGGAATTGGCGCGCCACGCGGGACGCGCTACTTCGTCCGTGGCACGAGGTGGAGAGTGAAGCGGGCGCCGCCGCGTGGGCTGGTGGCGACGTCGAGGGTGCCGCCGTGGGCATGGGCGACCCAGGAAGCGATGGACAGGCCGAGGCCGCTGGAGCCGGAGCCGGAGGCGGAGCCGCTACGGAAACGCTGGAAGAGCGAGTCGGCCAGTTCCCGGGGTACCCCCGGCCCTGCGTCGTCTACGGTCAGCGTGCCGTCGGCGGTCACGGTGAGCTCGACCTCCGCAGGCCGGCCGGGGGCGTGGCCGTGGACGAGGGCGTTGCCGAGCAGGTTGGCCACCGCCCGCCGCAGGAGGTCGGGGTCTGCGACCACGACGACCGGTTCGGTGCGTACGACCACGCGGTGCCCGCCGGTCTCGGTGTCGTCGACGACCGCTTCGACGAGCTGGTCCAGGCGCATGGGCCGGCGGTCCGGGGCGCTGACGCCCGCCGCCATCCGGGCGCGGGTGAGCAGGCCGTCGATGAGGTCGCCCATCCGGTCCGCCAGCCGCACGGTCCTTTCCAGCGCGGCGTCCCGGCTGGCGTCGTCCCGCAGCGCGGTCTCCGCGAGGATGCGCAGCGAGGCTGCCGGGGTCCGCAGGTCGTGGGCCGCGTCGGCGAGGAACTCCTCCTGCTGGCGCAGTGCCGTCAGCGCGGGTCGGATCGCTCGTCCGGAGAGCAGGTGTCCGGCCGCGGCGGACAGGGCCACCAGGCCGGCGCAGCCGCCGATCAGGAGCAGCGTCAGCCGACGGTGCGCGGCCCGGTCCGCGGACATGTCCACTGCGGCGACCAGCGCGCCCTCCGGTGCCGCACCGTCGGCTGCCGTGTAAGGCTCGGCAACCAGCCGGATCTCCTGGCCTTCCTCGCTCAGGGTGTCCGTGGCGATCGCCTCGCCCTCCTTCACGGCTGCGGCGGCCGCCTCCTCGATGTCCTCGTTCCGCGGCCCTACGCAGGCCCGGCGCGGCTGGTAGACGATGGTGGGCTTGTTCGCCGTCGTGGCCACCACGGTGAGCAGTGGGCACTCGGTGTCGATCCCTTCTTCCAGGGCCCGGGCGTCGAGTTTGCCGTTCTCGTCGGTGCCCAGCAGCGGGATCGCCCGGCTGGTCTGGAGGTTGAGTGCGTCGTCGAGCCGGTTGCGCCAGGAGTTGTCGTCGGTGCGGATGGCGAACGCCGCGAGGGCGATCAGCCCGGCCGCGCTGGTCAGGGTGAACAGAGCGGTGAGCCGTCGGCGCAGCCGACGGGCGCGGGCCTCGGCGGCCGTCATGTGCGGCCGGTGGTGAGGGGTGCCAGGCGGTAGCCCACTCCTCGGACGGTGTGGATCAGCGGTGGGTCGCCGAGCTTGCGGCGGAGTTGGGAGACCAGTACCTCGACGACGTTGGAGCTCGGCTCGGCCATCTCGTCCCAGCACTTCTCGATCAGCTCGCCGCGCGGTACGGCCTGGTCCGCCCGGGCGGCGAGGAGTTCCAGCACCGCGAACTCCTTGCGGGTCAGGATCAGCAGCACGCCGCCCCGGTGCACCTGCCGGCGGGCGGTGTCGATCTCCAGGTCGGCGATGCGCTGCACCGGTGGCCGGGCTGCCCCCGCCCGCCGGCACAGGTTGTGCACCCGGGCCACCAGCTCGGGCACGGCGAACGGCTTGACCAGGTAGTCGTCGCCGCCTGCGGCGAACCCCGCGACCCGGTCGGCGACGGTGTCGCGGGCCGTGAGGAACAGCACCGGAACGGTTCGCCCGGCGCGCCGCAGCTGGTCCACGTAGTCGATGGCGTCTCCGGAGGGCAGGGTCCGGTCGAACACCACGCAGTCGTACTCGGTGACGAAAAGTGCCTCGTCGGCGGCCGGCAGATCGGCGACCTCGTCGACGGCCAGCCCCTCGGAGCGCAGCGCCGCGGACACCGCGAACCGCAGATCGCCGTCGTCCTCGACCACCAGTACTCGCACGGCGGTCAGGATAGCCCGCCCTTCAGGCAGGCCCCGGTCCTCGGACCCCGGGCCCGTCCTCATCAAATCCTCAGGTTCCTTCGGGGACCATCCATCCAGGTCACAGCGGAATCGAACACGCGGCGACCTGAGACACCCCCGGGCGTGGCCCCCCACCCCCACCCGGCTCCGCGTCCGGGGGGCAGGCCGCAGGCGGCCGCCTTCCTGCTCTGCGGCACCGGCTTGAACGCCCGTGCCCTGCGTGCGGTGAACCGGCGCCGACCAGTCCCGACGGAGTACTCCCATGAACCACCCGGTCCGCAAGCGCGGCAGCCTGATCCTGGCCCTGGCCGCACTCGCCGCGACGGCACTCGCCGGCTGCGGCCCGGCCGGTGATGACGCACGCCCGCCCGCCGCCGGCGCCGTATCCGGCGATCCTGCCGGGCAGCGCGAGCTGCAGGGCTTCTACCGGCAGAAGCTGTCCTGGACGCGATGCGGTGAGCTGCAGTGCGCCACGCTGACCGTCCCCATGGACTACGCACACCCCGAGGACGGCCGGACGTTCACCCTGCCGCTGGCCAAGGCCGTCACGGCGGATCCCGCCCGGCGCATCGGTTCGCTGGTCTTCAACCCCGGCGGCCCGGGCGAATCCGGGGTCGACCAGCTGAAATCCGGCGGGCTGTCGTCCTTCAGCGAGCGGGCCCGCGCCCGCTTCGACATCGTCGGCTTCGATCCGCGCGGCGTGGCCGGCAGCAAGCCGGCCGTCGACTGCGGGTCCTCGGACCCCGCCGCCGAGGACCCGCCGATATCCGGCGCCGGCGACACGTCGACGAGCCTGTATCCGAAGACCGACGCCGAACGTCACGCCGCGCTCACCGACGCCGAACGCCAGGCCGCCTCCTGCAAGGACCGCAGCGGCGCGATCCTGCCGCATGTCGGCACCCTGGACGCCGCCCGCGACATGGACGTACTGCGCGCCGCCCTCGGCGACGACAGGCTCACCTACCTCGGCTGGTCCTACGGAACCTACCTCGGCACGGTCTACGGCGAGCTGTTCCCGCGCCGGGTCCGCGCCCTCGTCCTGGACGCCGCGGCCGACCCCGCACTCGACTGGTCCGAGGCCGCCCTCCAGCAGGCCACGGGCTTCCGGAAGTCGGTGGAGGACTACGCCGGGCAATGCGCCTCCGTGGCAGGGGACGCCTGCCCCGCCGCCACCCCGGACGGCATCCGCACGGTGATCACCGACCTGTACGCGCGGGTCTCCAAGCGCCCGCTGCGCATCAAGGGCACCGAAGAGCGGCTCGACCAGGCCATGCTGCACACCGCCGTCAGCATGTCGATGTACTCGCCCGAGTCCCAGTGGCAGCCCCTGTCCGAGGCGCTTCGCGCCGCACAGCAGGGCGACGGGACGAAACTCGCCGAGATCGCCGACCCCGGTATATCGGCTCAGGACGAAAGCTCCGACACCTCCGACAGCTCCGACGGCTCCGGATCCGGTCCCGGCGCCACCGACGACCAGCCCCCGGGCAACTCCTCCGACGCCCTCATCGCCGTCAACTGCCTCGACCAGCCGCACCCCGGGGACCCGCAGCCCTACTGGGACCTGCTCGACCGGGCGAACCGCGAGGCCGGCGCCTTCGGCACCTCGGGCGTCCTCGCCGAGCTCATCTGCAAGGACTGGCCCGCCGGACCGCAGAAGCCGCACCGCGTCCAGGCCGAGGGCCTCCCCCCGGCCCTGGTCGTCGGCACCACCGGCGACCCGGCCACGCCCTACGCGTGGTCGAAGAACCTCGCCGCCCAGCTGCCCGGCGGCATGCTGCTCACCTTCCGGGCGCCGGGCCACACCGCCTACGGCCGCGGCAGCGCCTGCGTCGACGACGCCGTGGACGCCTACCTCCTCGACCTCAAGCCGGTCCCGGACGGGAAGACCTGCTGAACAGCCACCTCACAGCTCGTACGTACCACTGGAGACCCTCCGCATGCCCACCGATCTGACCCCGGACTCCTCGCTCGCGCGGGCGGTCTTCCAGCCGTTGCAGCCGGACGACCCGGGCGAAGTGGGCGGCTACCGGCTGCACGCCCGGCTCGGGGCCGGCGGGATGGGGCGGGTCTACCTGTCCTACACACCCGGCGGCCGGCCGGTGGCCCTGAAGACGGTCCGGCCGGAGTTCGCACAGGACCCGGAGTTCCGGCGGCGGTTCGCGCACGAGGTGGCCAACGCCCGGCGGATCCACGGGCTGTACACCGCGCAGGTGATCGACTCCGGTGCGGACGCCGAGGTGCCCTGGCTGGCCACCGCGTACGTGCCGGGCCCGTCGCTCCAGCAGGTGGTACGGGAACACGGCTCGCTGCCGGTGCGCACGGTGCTTCTCCTGATGGGCGGGGTCGCGGAGGCACTGCAGGCGATCCACGGCGTGGGGGTGGTGCACCGGGATCTCAAGCCCGCCAACGTGCTGCTCGCGGCCGACGGACCGCGCGTGATCGACTTCGGGATCGCCCGCGCGGCCGACGCCGTCGCGCTGACCGGCACCGGCTTCCGGATCGGCTCCCCCGCCTTCATGGCGCCCGAGCAGGCCCTGGGCCGGCCGGCCACCTCCGCGACGGACGTCTTCGCGCTGGGCGCGCTGGCGGCCTACGTGGCGGGCGGCACCCCGCCGTTCGGTGAGGGGCCGGAAACCGCGGTGCTGTACCGCGTGGTGAACGAGCAACCCGGGCTCGACCGCGTCCCGGCCGACCTGCGCGCGCTGCTGCTGCGCTGCCTGGAGAAGCGGCCCGAGGACCGGCCGGCTCCCGCCGAGATCATCGAGGCAGCCCGCACCCACCCCGCCGTGGGCGGGCAGTTGCGCTTCGCCGACGACTGGCTGCCCAGGGGGGTCAGCACCGACATCACCCGCCGCTGCGACCTGCGGCAGCACCTTCCCACGGCTGTCTCCCCCGCCTCCGTTCCCGCCCAGGCACCGCCCGGCTCCTTCGGCGCCCCGCACCCCCCGACCCGGATGTCGACCGCCCCGCTGCCCACCCCGCCGGCGGCCGTTGCCGCGCCGGCGCCACCCGAGCAGAGCAAGCCCCGCCGCCGCCTTCGCCGCAAGGGCGCGTCCTGGAAGACGGTGCTCGTCGTGGGGCTGGTGATGGCGCTCGGCGGCGCGGCCAGCGGCGTGGTTCTCGTCATCAAGGCCGACCAGACCCTCGAAAACACGGAATCGTCAGACGACACCAGCCCCGACGCGGCGGCGAGCACGGCCACGTACGCCGCGGCGTACACCGAGACGGTCCTGACCGCACCGGACGACTCCTACGACTTCGACATCACCACCGGCACGCTCACACCCGCACGGTCCACCCCGTGGGCCGTGGGGCACGACGCCGACGGGTTCCTGAGCCCGTCGGACAGCGACGCCTCCATCACCCCCAGCGGCCGGCCGACCCCGGCCGAGTGCGCGGCGGCCATCGACCGGCAGCCGGCGGCGGCCCTCGCCTTCGGCGACCTGCCCGCCGGACGCGCCTTCTGCGTGCGCTCACGCAGCACTCACGACATCGCGATCGTGCGAGTGGTCACCGTGGCCGACAGCGGTCCGGTGACGATCTCGATGGACTACTACCGCAACGGCGACTGACTGCCGTGCGGGGCCGTTCGTACCGGGTCATCGCCGACCTCACCCTGATCGCCGTGTCGGGTGCCACCGTGTGGGTTCTCTTCGGCTGGGTCGACAGCTGGGGCGTCGCAGCCGTGCTGTTCGGTGAGTCGGCGGGCCGTATGGCGGTGGCCGGTTGCGCCGTGTCGGCCGTACTGATCCGCCGACGGGCACCGTCGGCCGCCGTCGTGGTCGTGGCGGGCCTGGTGGGGGTCGATCCGCTGACCGGCGGCGCGCTGGCGATCGTGGCCTATACGGCGGGTCTGCGCTGGTCGAGCCTGCCGCGCAGGCTTGCCCTGCCGGCCGCGTGTCTGGCCGTACCGGCTGCCGTGACCGCTCTCATCGCGGCCGAAGGGCCCCCGCCGCTGCTGCGGTACTCGGTCATGGTGGTGCTCGTCACCGGGGTCGTGTGCGGCGTGCTGCCCGGCCTGGTCGGGGCGCTGGTCGGCCAGCGCGAGCGGCTGGTCAGGGCACTGCGGGAGCGCAGTTCCTCTCTGGAGCAGGCACACCGCGCCACCGAGGAGCAGTCCAGATTGCGGGAACGGTCCCGGATCGCCGGGGAGATGCACGATCTGCTCGGCCACCGGCTGAGCCTGGTCGCGCTGCACTCCGGCGGGCTGGAGATGGCCGGCGAAGGAGGTCATCCCGAGATGCATCGGACAGCGGTGCTCGTGCACAGCTCGGCGCGGGAGGCGATGCAGGAGCTGCGCGGGGTTCTGGGAGTGCTGCGCGCCGGGGATCCGACGGCGGAGAAGTCCGAGCCCCTGACCGGTGTGACCGGCACCCGGGCCGACGTCGACGCCTTGGTCGCCGACTCCCGGGCGGCCGGCATCGCCGTGCATCTGGACTGGGCCGGGGACGATCTGACAGAGGCCGCCGCCTCCGCCCGACGGGCTGTGCACCGGGTGGTCCGCGAGGCGCTGACCAACGTGCACAAGCACGCCGCGGGGTCGGCCGTCGAGGTTGCCGTCCGGCGCGAAACGCGGCAGGTGCGGGTCGAGATCCGCAACGGCCCCGAGCCGGCCGACCGCCCGGCGCACCCCCTTCCCGGCAGCGGTCTCGGGCTGGTCGGCCTGCATGAGCGGCTTCGCCTGCTGGGCGGCACGCTGTGGGCAGGGCACACGCCGGACGGAGGGTTCGCCGTCGGCGCGTGCATCCCCTTGGACGACCGCACCGACCTGGCAGCCGGAGTGGCGCGGCGGCCACCGCTGGGGGGCGGCGGGCGGCCGGCGCAGGCGGCCACCTCCAGGTGGCTGACCCGCGGTGCGACGGCCGCGGCGCTCGGGCTCGGGCTCGTGGGCGTCGTCGCGCTGCAGTTCGCCACGCTGGCCTTCGTCCCGTACCCGACGGAGAACGGGCCGCCGGAGTCTTCGCAGGGCGGGGTCTCGCACGATGAGTTCGTCCGCGAGTTCGGTCCGAGCGATCCGCTCGCCGAGACCGCCGTCCAGGAGGAGGAGCCCGTCCGGCCCGCCGGCACCACATGTGACTACCACGTCGGCGCCGGCGGGCTGCCGTCGCCGGCGGCGGTCGTGCACCGCTACTGCTTCAGCTCCGGCCGGCTCGTCGAGGTGGTAGAGCTCGCCGTGGACCAACCCGCTCAGTGAGGCCCTGTCGTGATACGTGTTCTCCTTGCCGACGACCAGGATCTGGTCCGGGCCGGCATCAAGCTCGTCCTCAAACACGCCGAGGACATCGACGTGGTCGCGGAGGCTTCCGACGGACACGAGGCCACCCGGCTTGCCGCAGCGCACCGAGTCGACGTCGCACTCCTCGACATCCAGATGCCCGGCAGCGACGGACTCCTGGCGGCCGAGCGGATTTCCGAACGGGCACCCTCGGTGCGGGTCGTCATGCTGACCACGTTCGGCGAGGACGAGTACGTGGCCCGGGCGCTGCGGGCGGGGGCGGCGGGCTTCCTGCTGAAGGACAGCACCCCGCAGGAGCTCATCCGGGCGGTCCGGTTGGTCTCGCGCGGCGAGCCGATCGTGTCCCCGCAGATCACGAGACAGCTCATCGGCCGGTTCCTCAGCAACGACAAGGGCCCCACCGATCCGCGACCGGACCGGATCGCGACTCTCACCGATCGTGAGCGCGAGGTGCTGGTGATGGTCGCCGCCGGGGCGCCCAACGCCGAGATCGGCAGGCAGCTGCACCTCGGAGAGGGAACGATCAAGGCGCATGTGAGCCGGATGCTGACCAAGCTGGACTGCGCCAACCGCGTCCAGGCGGCCATCGTGGCCCACGAGGCCGGACTCCTGCCCGGCCGGTGACCCGCCGCCGGGCGGGCTACTTCCAGTGGGGGTTCAGCAGTGCGCTCCAGCCGTCGACGAGCTTCTTGTACTCGTCCTGGCAGCCTTCTGCCCGGTCGGGGTGGAGATGTCCTTCCTCGATCAGGAAGGCGAAGGTCTTCTCGTCGGAGCCGTAGAGGTAGCACAGGAAGTTGGCCGAACGCTGCTGGTCGAGTGAGTGGGTGTCGTAGAACGGCAGGTCGCTCACCCTCTTGATCTCCTCCGCGGACAGGGCGTAGGAGTGGGCGACGCTGATCAGTACGTCCTTGGACTCGTCTCCCTTGGTGAGGACGTAGGCGGCGAGCTGGTCGGCGACGTCCTCCTCCCGACCGGTGAATTTCAGGCCCAGCTCGCCGATCAGGGCGTGACCTGCCTCGTGCCACAGCGTGCCGATCGCGCTGTTGACGACCTCTTTGTCGAGGCTCCCGCCGGAGGTTCCGTCCTTGGCGAACTGCCGGCGTTCCGAGGTCAGCAACTCGTAGCAGAGCTGGATCTTGTGCTCCTCCTCGGAGTAGAACGCGTTGGCCTCGCCGCAGTCCTCCGCTGCGACCCGCAGGTCGCGCGGCAGCTTGATGGACTCGGTGAGCGCCTGGGCGAAGTCCTCCAGGACCTTGTTCTTTCCCAGCAGCCCCTGCTCGGCCTTACCGGCATCGGACTTTGCTCCCCGGTACTCGGCCACTGCCCCGCCGGGGGCGGACCGGGCCTTGTCGGCGGCTGGGGGCGCCTTGCCGGCTGTGGCCGGCTCCGCGCAGCCCGCCAGTGTGGCGAGCATCGTGGCCGCCGCGACCAGCGCGGTCTTCGTGGGGTCTCTCATGGGGTGTCTCATAGGGCCAATGCCTCTATCTTTCAGCGGGAACGGGACCGTCTGTAGGGGATGGTTCGCCCTCGGCTCCGGCTTCCTCGTCGTCGATCGGCGTGTCATCGCCTTCTTCGGTTTCGTCGACTTCTTCGGTTTCGTCGACGGGCAGGTCGCTCTCCGCCGGACCGGGGCCGGTGGAGACCGGTGAGGGGGAGCTGGAGAGGTGAGGGGTCGGATCGGCCGCCGGCGGCCGGGGGCGCGTGGTGTGCGTCGCCCGCGGTGTGGGCGGGACTTCGGGCCGCGGCGAGGCCGGCGAGACAGCCGCCGACCCGGGCGGTGTGTTCCTCAGCTTGGTGAGTTCCTTCGCCCGGTCCGGGGTGACGGGTATCTCCTTGACAGTCTGGGGATCGGGGGCCGGCCGTGGCGGCTTCGCCCCGGCGACGCTCGCGGCCAGGAATGCGCCGGCAGCCCCCGCGACGGCAACCTTGAACAACAGTGCGATCCAGCGCATCAATGCCTCCTCGGCTGTGTGGTGGCGGTGATCAGGCCGTGGCCGGTGACGTTCTGGATCTGCAGGCCCGGGCGGGCGTTGACCTCCAGGATCAGCGGACCACGGTCGGCGTCGACGACGATGTCCGCACCGAGGTACCGCAGGCCGGTCGCACCCGCGCACCGGCGCGCGGCGTCGAGTACCCCCGTCCAGTGCGGGACGGTCGCGCCGATCAGCGGTTGCCCCGTGTCGGGATGGGCCTCGATCGGCTCCTTCCCGACGAGGGCGTACGTGATCCGGCCGGTGGCCAGGTCCACGGCCGCACCGATGGCCTTCTGGTGCAGGTTGGCCCGGCCGCCGCTGAAGCGCGTCGGCAGCCGCAACATCGCCAAGTGCGGCTCGTCGCCGATGCAGATGACGCGGATGTCGGGCAGCCCCTGATGGGACAGGAGCGCCAGAGCAGGGTCCGCACGGATCAGCGGTTCGAACATGGCCCAGTCGTTCGGCCGCGGTGAGAACTCCCCGTCCAGGATCCGGCGCAGCTGGTCGGCGACCATCGGCCGTGAAATCCTCTTGCCCGAAGAGGACAGCCAGTCACGCCTTCGCCGGCCGAAGGACAGGAGGATGCCGCTGCCACCCAGGCTCTGATTCGGTTTCAGCGCCCAGCAGTCGGGCAGACCGTCCCAGTCCAGTGCCGCGATCTCACGCCGGGATCGCAGGAGTGCCAGGGTCGGGGAGGTCGGCGCGCCCACGGACACCAGCGCCTCTTTGGTGGCGTACTTGTCGTTGACGAGCCGGATCGCAGCCGACGCGTTCTCCCGTGAGATCCGGGCATTGCGCAGGTTCATCCCCATGACGTCGTCCCAGCCGCGGAGCCGGATCACGACGCCGCGTCCTGCACCCGGGCGGTGGGCGCGAACCGGAGGAGTTCCATCAGCCGCAGCCCGCGGTAGGTTCCGACGATCAGCGTCCACACGGCACAGACGACCGCCAGTTGCAGCGGCACCCTCTCGGCGAGGTGACGGACGTACGGGGTGAGCAGGAGCAGCGCCACCAGAACCGCCGTGCCCATGGTCAGGGCGGCCCCGACGGCCGCGGCCCGTACGCCGTCGATGTCCCACTGCTCCCACAGTCGTTCGATGATGATCGCGGTGACGACGACAGGCAGTGCCATACCCCATGAGTCGGAGAGCCCCGCGCTGCCCAGCGCGAGCTGAGCCCCGATGAGGCAGGTGGTGACCACTCCGATCAGGGCGCCGAGCCGGGCGACACGCGGCAGGTGAAGGCGGAGCAA
The DNA here is from genome assembly GCF_055575955.1 of Streptomyces sp. NPDC033966. Taxonomy (NCBI): domain Bacteria; kingdom Bacillati; phylum Actinomycetota; class Actinomycetes; order Kitasatosporales; family Streptomycetaceae; genus Streptomyces; species Streptomyces sp. NPDC033966. The sequence goes on from NZ_JBVIRQ010000005.1 coordinate 294,565, forward strand.
CAGCGGTTGCACGACGAATCCCAGCGCGAACATCGCCAGCGTCAGGGGTATGCCCAACGTCAGCCCTGCCTGCGCGTACGCCATCGCCAGCAGAACAGGGCTGAACGTGCCCAGGGTGTTCAGCCCGACGACGACCCTCAGTACGACGATCAGCAGGGCGGCGAGTGGCAGCAGCGACATCAGCGACACCGCGTCGATCGCCGGCGCCTTGGCGAACAAGATCTTCAGGGCGGACGGCGCGGTGGTCGTGTCCGGCCGGGTCAGCAGCCGCTTGCCGACAGCCACCTGGAGTCCCTGGACGTCCTGGCGTCCGAGCAGCACCGGTGTCTCGCGCTTGGCACGGCTGTTGACGTTGATCTTGGAAACGAACGACCGATCGGCGAGCTGCATCACCGCATCGACCACGGGACGCTCCTCCCGGCCGAGGGACGAACCGACCGTCACCTTCGGCGCGTGAGCGAGATCGAAACCCAGATCCTTTGCCAGCACGGTGTCCATCGACGAGGCCGTGGCACCTGTGTCGATCAGCGCCAGCACCTCGACCGTCTTGTTGGACGGGCCGGTGATGCGCACCATCTCCCGCTCGCCGATGGTGTCGGACGACCTCGACAGCGCACGGCTGGGAGAGCCGAGCACACCGAACAACAGGATCCCCACGCCGGCCACTGCCGCGATCACCTTCAGGACCACCGGCACCTTCCGGCGCACGCCCCGATGGTCGCCCGGGGGCGTCCGATCACCGCGTTTCATACCCACTCCCGCCATCCGAAGGCCACGACAGCCTCAGCATCCGGGAGCCGGATCCGTGCCCAGTAGTAACGATCGGCCGGGCGAGGTAAACGAAAGTGTCGTCGTGCGTATCGTTGCCGCAGCCTCAGGGAGGAGCCGACCGCACGAGGCCGGGAGGGGGAAGCATGCGGGACACCGTGGCACCAACGGCGACGATCAGGCTTGAGGAGTACCGGGGAGAACTGACCGGGTACTGCTACCGGATGCTGGGGTCGTACGCCGAGGCCGAGGACGCCGTGCAGGAGACGATGGTCCGGGCCTGGCAGAACTTCGAGCGGTTCGAGGGACGTTCGTCGTTGCGGTCGTGGGTCTACCGCATCGCCACCAACGTGTGCCTGGACGCCTTGGCCGCGGGCAGGCGGCGGGCTCTGCCGATGGACCTCTTGGAGCCTTCGTCCGGAGCCTCGTCCCCAGGAGACCCGGAGGACGCCGCCCTGTGGATCGGGCCCTGTCCCGGCGGGGGCCCCGAGGCGGCGGCGACGGCGGGCGAGTCGGTACGACTGGCGTTCATCGCCCTGCTCCAGCACCTGCCGCCCAAGCAGCGAGCCACGCTCATCCTCCGGGACGTGATGGCCTTCTCGGCCCGCGAGGTGGCCGAGCTGCACGGCTCGACCGTTGCCTCGGTCAACAGCGCTCTCCAGCGGGCCCGAGCCACACTCACCGCCCACCGTGGCCACGTCGACGACTCCGGCACCCGGCTCCCCGACGCCGTCCGCCGGATGCTGGCCGAGCGGTACGCGATGGCCTTCTCCCGCTACGACATGGAGGAGCTGAACATGCTGCTCCACGTCGACGCCACCCTGTGCCTGCCCCCGTACGCGAAGTGGATGCGCGGCGTCCCCGACATCCAGGCGTGGCTGACCGGCCCCGCCGTCGGCTGCCGCGGCTCCCGTCTGATCCCGACCACGGCGAACGGCACCCCCGCCTTCGGCCAGTACCGGCCGAGCCGGGACGGAACGGGTTACGAACCCTGGGCACTCCAAGTCATCGAATTCTCCGGCAACCGCATCACCGGCATCCACGCCTTCCGCGACACCGAGCGCTTGTTCCCCCTCTTCGGCCTGCCCGCACGTATCGACCCGGACTCCTCCGTTGAACGCCTGAAGGACCCTGTATGACCTGGTCAGAGCGCACCGTCGTCCGTGAGAACGTCCGCATTTCCTGCCGTGACTGGGGTGGATCAGGGGCACCTGTCGTCCTGCTGCACGGGCTGGCCGGCCACGCCGGTGAATGGGACCCCATCGCCCAAGACCTGAGCCCCCGCTACAGGGTCGTCGCTGTCGACCAGCGCGGCCACGGTGCCAGCGAGCGCCGTCCGGCGGACGTCTCCCGGGCTGCGTACGTTGCGGACGCCGTCGCCGTGGCCGAACAGCTCGGCCTCCACCAACCCGTCCTGGTGGGCCAATCGCTGGGCGGGCACACCGCCATGCTCGCCGCTGCCGCGCACCCCGGGTTCTTCCGTGCGCTCGTCCTGGTGGAGGCGGGGCCGGGTGGTCCGAACCGTCAGGTGCAGGCGGAGATCGGGCGTTGGCTCGACTCGTGGCCCAGGCCGTTCCCGTCGCGCGGAGCTGCCGTCGAATTCCTCGGCGGCGGCCCGGTCGGCGAGGGCTGGGCGGCCGGCCTGGTGGAACGCGATGGCGGCTGGTGGCCGCACTTCGACCGCGACGTGATGGTCGAGTCGCTGGCGGACATCGCCCAGCGGTCCTTCTGGGACGAGTGGTCGAACGTGACGTGCCCGACCCTGGCTGTCCTCGGCCAGACCGGCATCATCGCGCCTGCGGAGATCGACGAGATGCTCCGGCGACGGCCGGAGACCGTGGCCTTGAGTGTGGCCGGGACGGGGCACGACGTCCATCTGGAGCGGACGGACGTCCTGCGGCACGTACTCCATCGGTTCCTTGAAGACGTCACGTGATCTGCCGCCGGCCGGACGGCGGGACCACGATCGCGTTCACTGACCGCTGTTCTCGGCGAGGAGAGGCGGTCCGCTAGCGGTTCGCCGGGGTTCGGGCCAGCCGGGCCGTCACCCCGGTCAGCCACAGCAGGCCGAGTCCCGCGCCGGCGGTGAAAGCCAGGACGGAGACGGCCGAGGCCATGAAGCCCGCGAGGACGACGACCGGTACGAGGCGGGTGGCGACGGCCCAGCCCCGCAGGCCCAGGGCGGCGAGCGGACGGGCCAGGACGACGAACGCGGCGCACAGGGCGAGATAGCCGACCATCCCGCCGAACATGTGGACGGCGCCGTGCCCACTCATCACGGTCGCGTCGGGGGCGCCGACGGGAAAGCCCGCCCCGGCGTCGGCCGGGAAGACCGCGGCGACCCAGAAGGAGACGGCGAACACGCCGACCAGGACCGGCCCCCACGTGCCGCCCGCGCCGCCGCGCAGCACCCGTCGCAGTCCCGCCGCGCCGGCGATCAACAGCGCGCCGGCGAGCAGGAAGTTCACCGTCTGGACCCAGCCCGCCTCGCCGAGGGCGAGCTGGCTGATCGCGTTACGGGTGAAGTCGAAGCCGTCCCGCGCAAAGCCCTGGGCGAGTCCAACCGCCAGGAACAGCGGGCCCGCCACCATGCCGCCGGTCACCGCCCACCGCGCCGCCGGGCGCGATGCGGGCGCGAGGGAGACGATGTCGTGCGGGGCGGTCGGCGTGTGGGTCATGGCGGGCCTTCTTCCAGTCGGTGGTTTCGCTTGTACGACCGACGGCAAGAGGCGAAGTCATCGCTCCCGGCGGCGTGTGCCGGATCACACGCACAGGCAGGTTGAGCCCAGATCGCTGCTCGAAGGCCCCAGCAGAACGGTAGATCCGAGCCTCACCCCCGCCGTTTCAACGCCCGTGACAGGCGGGGGAACTCGTTGTGGAGCAGTCGGCCGGCCAGGGCGCCGCCGAACACGACGACGCCCACGCCGACCAGCCAGGACTGGATGACCAGGACGGTTCCGAACGGGCCGTAGGTGACGGCGCTGGATGCGATCAGCGGTGAGAACACGAGCCGGGAGAAGAGCCTGAGGCCGAGCAGCCCGAGCATGGTGGCGACCGCCCCGGGCAGCAGGGTGGCCCAGGCGACCCGGCCGCCGAGCAGGAGCCGCTGGGACCACCAGAAGAACAGGGTGCCGCTCAGCACGGTGACCACCCCGCGGGCCGAGGATCCACGCCACAGGGGTGTGATCGCGGAGAGGAAGAGGAGCCCGATGAGGACGGCGAGCCACATCACGTGCCGCCACCTGGCCCACCAGCGGGCCGGGGGCAGATCCCAGATCTCCTCGTAGCCGCTCTGCACCGCCGCACCGAACGACAGACCGAATACGGCGAGCACGGCGAGACCGAACGCTGTCGTGGTCCGCCACGCCTGGCCCGGCAGAGCGAACAATCCCTCGATCTCCTGCCTGGCGGCCGTCGAGACACCGAGCCCGTCCCCGAGCCACTGCGCGAACCCCCGTCCGCCCGCCGGATCGGCCGCGGACACGACGATCAGCAGCGGCACCAGGGTCAGGAACCCGAGCGCCGCGAATCCCAGTGAACGCTGCAACAGGTCGAGATCACTGCCCCACCCCCACCGGCGTCCGGCCCGCGCGCGGCGGATCACGCTGCGCAGGCGACCGAGCGGCGAGAAGCGGCCTCCGGCATCGGACGAGATGCCCTCGCTAGGGCGCACTTGAGCGTGTCCCCGAGCCCGGGGCCTCGGTCGGCTGCTCTGCCGAGGCGCCGTGCTCAGGAGCTTTGCGCCAGCGGGCCTCGCAGAACGAATAGAGGCCGAACAGCAGGAGGCCCACGGCCGCGGCGATCAGCAGCACGGGTCCGGCGGGTGTGGTGGCGAACGAACGCAGCGTCTCGTCCATGCCCTTGGCTCGGCCGGGATCGAACTGCACCGCGGCCAGCAGGACGAACAGCCCGGCCACCGCCGCGACCACGCCGCACGCCACGCCGCCGACGATGCCCAGCCCCGCGACGGCCCGCCGCGTCGGCCCGCTCATCTCGCCCGTCCGGAGATTCTCCTCGAACTTCCGCATCAGGCTGCGCACCACGATCACCACGCCCACGATGACCAGGACGGCTCCGACCACGCCGACGAGCACCCGCCCGAGGGGCCAGTCCAGCACCCTCGCGGTGTACTCCTTCGACGTCTCATCGCCGGGACGACCTCCGGCGGACCCGCCGACCAGCGCGGTCTGCACCACGCCGATACAGATCACGGTGTAGAAGACCGCCAACCCCAGAGAGCCCAGGCGCCGGGTCCACTTGTCACCGCCCGTCACCGCCTGTCCGAACGCGGCCTCGGACAGCCGCCACAGCGCCATCGCCGCCAGCCCCACCACCAGCGCCCACAGCAGCACCCGGCCGAACGGCTGCTCACCGATGGTCCGCACCGCACCGGACCGGTCGGCCTCCTTGCCGCTGTCGCCGCCGAAGCCCATCTGCACGGCCAGCAGCCCCACCAGCACGTAGATCACACCCCGCGCGCAGAGTCCGACCCTGGACAGGACCTCCATGGCGCGGCTGTTGGACACACGCCGCCCCTGGGACCTGGCCTGGGCGGCACCCTTTCTGATGGCCATGCCTGGCACCTCCGGGGCCCTGCCGTGAGGCCGGCAGGGCGGGCGCAGTGGTCAGTGCTTGAAGGCGTCCTTGATCTTCGCCCCCGCCTGCTTGGCGTTGCCCTTGATCTGGTCACCACGGCCCTCGGCCCGCAGGTGCCAGCTGCCGGTGACACGGCCGACGGTCTTCTTGGCGCCGCCCTTGACCGCCTCGGCCTTGTGCGCGATCTTCTTGCCGATACTCATCCGTGGCCACCCTTCGTAAGTCGTGGGCCGAGATGTGGCGGCCTACCGGGGCTCCGATCGGTGCTTGAACGGGTTGAGCCCCCTGCGGTGCTCGCCGTCCGGGTCGGGCTCACGCCCACCCGTCGCCTCTGGGCGAGCGGTGCCGCGCTGGTCTACGACGTCTGCACGGTCGTTGCCGGCGGCTGCCCCCGGGCGCGCCGTGCGTCCGGGGCGTACGTCATTGCTGCGGTAAGAGGTACGTCGACGGCGGGCACCGGCCACAACGAGGCTCAGCCCGAGCAGGGCCACGGCCCCGACGACGATGCCGTAGAGGAAGAGGGTGCCGGTGGAGCCGGTGACATGGTAGTCGAATACGGAGAATCCGCCGGTCAGCTGGTGGGCGGTGCCGTCATTGGTGAGGACGCCGGCCACGCCGACGACCAGCGCGGCAATCAGGAGGACGAGTCCGAGGATGACGAGCATGGCACGCTCCAGAGGTCTGGTCGCTGTTCCTCCACGGTAGGACCGTCCCGCCTGGGAAGCCACAGCCAGAGGGCGGACCCATCCTGGGAACAGGGACGACCTCGCACACCCCGGGGGCAAGTGGCCGCTCGGAGTCCGCCACGTCCTGCGGCCAGGCGGACGTGGCGTGCCGCAGGACGGCCAGGCGCCGCAAGGTGCCCGGAGTCATGGCGTCGCCTGGTGCTGGTGGCCGACCTCGCGCGCGAGGTCCAGCCCGAGGACGCGGTCGAGAAAGGCGAACGCCTCGAACTTGGCACCCGCCGGCACGTCGGCGCGCTTCGCCACGCTGTCCAGCATGTCCAGGACAGCGGGGACGCCGAGATCGTCGGCGAGCGCGGCATGGGCCTGTCGCAGCACGTCGGCGGGGATCGGCCTGGACGGCTCCTGCGCCCAGTCGGCCACCTGCTGCCGCCAGCGCCTCAGCATCCGCCGGGCCTCGACGAGCGCGTCGCTGGTGACCGTGACCGGCGTGCGGTAGGCATGGCCGAGCAACAGCATCCTCAGAGCCAGCGGATCGGTCCCCTCTCGGGCGCATGCGTCCGGGAGACCAGAGACGAGAAGGTGGCCCTCGTCCGGGACGCCCCCGTCCGGTGGTACTGCGCTGACCTGGCCCACCTCGATCCGGACCCCGCCCACGGCGTCCTGCACGGCGGTGCCGTACGCGAGCACGTGCACGTCGGCAGCGGCGCACATCGTCTCGGTCAGATGCTGGACGCCGACGGTCGCGGGCGGGTGGATGCCGAGAACAGCCATGGCCCGTTCGAGCGTCTGGGCCGGCTCAGGCGGCAGGTCCGGCGTAGTGAGGACCGTGACGGACTGCAGCCCGTGCAGCTCCGCGGTGCGCGCCAGTACGTCACCGACCAGGGGCGCCCGCACGTGCACCGCGCCGATCCCGGTGTCGGTGACCGGCAGGTGGACGCAGATGCGCAGCAGGTGGCGGTGTGCGGAGGGGGTCTCCACGAGGCGGCCGGTACGGCTGTCGGCGATACGCAGCATGATGCGGAGGTTAGTCGTGGAGACCTCCGGTGCGGGGGAGGACCTGACCACGTCGGCTGTCCGGCCCGTATCGCCGGGAAAAGTCACTGATGCCGGAGAAGCGCCAGGGGCATACCATGATGAATGGGTCGGTGCACTCTCACGTGCAGCGCCCGGAAGGGCGGCCCCGGCGTGTGAATGTGTCGGGGCCGTTGTGTCACCCTCGTAGCCGCAGGGAGCGGGGCATGACCCATTCAGCCGATATCCGCGAGTGGCGCGGCTGCGACGTCGTCGACCCCAAAGGACACAGGATCGGCTCGCTGGAAGCGATCTACGTGAACACCGCTACCGACGAACCGGCCATGGCCACCGTCCTCACCGGCTTGCCCGGCCGCCGGCGCCTGGTCTTCGTTCCTCTCGACGAGGCGATCCTGGGACCGGGCTACGTCAAGGTCGCGCACGCGAAGGCAGTCGTGAAGAAGTCCCCGGCCATCGGTACCGACGACATCCTGCCCGCCGAGCAGGAAGAAGCGATCTTCAAGCACTACGAGATGGCCTACCAGCCGGGTGCCGGCGGTGAACGGCAACTCGCTCGCCGCTGACCGCCCGGGCCCGGCGCCGGAGGAGGTGTTCTCCCCTATGGCGATCTTCCTGTTCCTGCTTCTCGTGGCCGTCGTTCTGGGGCTCATCGGCGTGGTCGCGGAAGGCATGCTCTATCTCCTGATCATCGCCATCCTGCTCGTCGTGGCCGACGTGGCCTTCATCGCCACACGACGGTCCCGGCGCTCGCGTCGCAGCCACCTTCGGTAGTACCGGCAGGGGCCTTCCACCGCGTGCCCCGAATCGCGTCCTCCTCGGCGCTGGAGGGATGGCCGGCCTTTCGACGCCGGCCGCTGGGGAGGGGCCTCATCCGTGTGCCTCGCTTCGCGGCCGACATGATGCGGGCCGTCGCTGTGCGTGTCAGCGTGATCCGAGAGGAATCCGCCCCCCACTCATCAAGAGGAGTCGCCGTCATGGACGGTAGGCAGGACAAGCGTCAGGAGCCGGGCAAGGGCCACGAGGCGCAGGAGCACCATCGCCCCGGAGACCCCGCGCAGCCCCAGCCGGGCAAGTCCCGCGAGAAGGGACAGAAGTCCGGCCCGAAGGAGACCTCACGCCGCCGTGAGGACGACCTGCTGCGCGAAGAGGACCTGCACGACGAGGGGCTCTGACCAGCGCACGACTCGCCCACACGCCCAGAGCCCGGCCGGTCCACAGTCACTCCGGCCGGGCTCTGTGGCATCCCGCCCGACGCCGGAGGAGACGGAGCCGCCCGCCACGGTGGCGCCGCGCTCCCGGCTCGGCCGGTGAGGATTCGGGGTCAGCCTGCCCCATCGGCGTCGCTGTCCTCGGATCCGGGTGTGGTGGCGATGAGGAGCTGAGCGGCCTGCGTGACGTTGTCGGCGCGGACGGCGCGGGCCATCACTTCGCGGGCCGCGTCGGCGGTGGTGTCCGGGGGAACCACCAGCAGGGCGAAGTGGTCGTTGTGGCCGCGGGTGATGAGGACGGTGTCGTCGCCGACCGGGTCGGAGTCGAGGTGCACGATCTGGTCGTCGATGACCAGGCGGGCCGGGAGGCCGTTCCAGGCGGACGCGTCCACGCCCACCCGTGTGATCGGCCCGAGATGCCCGGTCAACACGCTGATCAGCGCAGGCAGCTCCGTCTCGATGTCGCGGGTGCGCGGCCACCACGCGCCATCCAGGCGCCCCTGCCGCGAGCTCGTGGTCTCCAGGCGCAGCAGTGCCGTACCCGGTTTGATCGCCCGGTGGATCGCATCCGGCAGGAGCAGTGGAGGCGTGTGGGGGGTGTCGGAGTCAGCCATGTGGATCCGCCCGTCTATGGGGTGCGGCCGTACGGCGTCGCGGGCCGACACGAGTGCCGTGCCGTCGGGCGACGTGCGCGGGCCTGCCATCCTTTCACGGTACTCTCGCCACCCGCTCCGCGGCCCGCCGGGAAATACCTGGTCACGCCGGTCACAGTCGGCCGAACAGGCGTACAGTGAAAGCACCGGAAGTACTTCGCACACCGGCTTTCACGCGGGTGTCATTTCCGGCGATCGCCTAAAAACCGGGCTGCCGACGGGCAGTCCGGGGGCAGGTCCACATCATGACCACGACCCTCGAACGGACCGCGCCCCGCGACCTCGCCGCAGAGCTTCCGGCTCGCTTGTCCCTCACCCCGAAGAGCACGCTCGCCGGCCAGCTGGACGGCGCCTGGTGGCCCTACTCACGCAACCTCGAAACCGAGCTCCCGGGGCTGCTGGCTGCCCTGGACGAGCCCTGGGGCCGCATCACCCGCGTCACCGTGAACCCCACCCGCTGGCCCGTCGTACCGCACACCGTGCCCATGGACGGGCGCACGCTGCACGTGGGCTGGTTCACCGAACAGGACCCCGACAAGCTGATCCTGCTCTCCTACACCGTCGGCCGCTGGGACCTCCTCGTCATCCCGCCCGAGACCGCACCCGCAGCCGCGGCCCGGCTGATGGCCGCCGCGGCGATACCGGGCAGCGTCCTCACCTCGGGCGTGCTGATGGCCGACGAAGCCGCCATCGGGCGCGGCATCCGCGACGCCCGTCGCGGGGAGGACACCTGGGAGGGCGAAGGCGGGGCATGCATGTCCCCCTTCGGGAACCCGATGGACCGGAGCACCCTCCCGCTGCCCGGAAACGGCTGGAGGTGAGCCTCGTGGAGACCCTCGTCCTCATCGCGGTGATCATCCTCGCGATCGCCATCGGAATGCGCTGGATCCACCTGCTGAACGCCCAGCACGACGCGCGGATCGCCGCCTACCACTTCAGCGACCCCCTGCCGAGGCCTCCCGGCCTACCGGACGACACCAGTCGTCGAGCCCTCCACACGGATGCCGACCGGTGAGGAACAGACCTTCCTCCGACCGGGGGCAGCGGCCGGGGCGCCACGGCGCCCCGGCCCGTCGGCCTCTCACCTCCCCGGAAGGGAACCCGCCCACGTGAAGTACATCGAGACCCAGACCCTGCCGTCGCCCGGGCATGCCGAGGTACGGATCATCGCGCACACACCCGAAGCCGCCCGCGCGGTCGCGGAAGCCCTCCGCGGCTGCTTCGCCGGAGCGGAACAGCGCAGCTACCCCGGCCTCGACGGCGACACCCGCCTGCACCTCACCGTGGACACGGCAACACCCGCCGGCCCCGCCGCCCGCTCGTGGCTGGCCGCCAGCCGGACCCCCGTCGGCACCGGCACCCACTCCGACGAGATCTGAGAGCCCCGGCGGGCCCCGGAGCGCACCCCACACGAAAGGACGCGGTCATGGCCACACTGCGCGAACGCAAGACCTACCGCGAACAGGTGCTCCGGGTCCTGTACGAAGCCGTCGAAGGCAACCGCCTCCTCGGCATCACCGGAGCGCAGCTGCGGCGCGACCTGCACGTACCCGAACAGGACCTGGCCGCCGCCTGCACGTACCTGGCCGGCGAAGGACTGATCACCGTCGACTGGGAACCCGGCAACACCCCCGCGATGGTCACCCTCACCCACGAGGGAATCCGGCGCATGGAGGCCGAGGAGGAAGGGACGGCCGGGGGCCCGGACTGATCCGAAAGGCACGCCCTGACGTATTGATCACGAGCGTTCGGGGCCGGCCGATGTGCGCGCGGACGCGAACGCCGGGCGAACCGGAAACGCCGTCGGGCACGGAAGCCGTGTGGCGGGCCCGGTCGCGGGGGAGCATCCTGGAGGCCAGGCCGCCCATGCAGCCGTACGCCGGCCCGCCGGCCGGTTGGAGGCATCAGGATGACCGTCGGAGGGCGCGGGGACCCGGACCGCTCGGAGAGCTTCGGGGAGGAACTGCTCGGGGTGTTCCTGGACCGGGCGCCCGAGCTGGCGCCGCACATGGTCGGCCCGCTCGTCGCCGAGACGATGGCCCGGCTGGGGGGCCGCGAACCACAGATCCTGCTCCAGGACTACGGACAGCGACAGCTGGTCCCCCTGTCCGCCGGCGGCTTGACCGCAGGTGATCCGCAGCCCATCGACCGGTCCGAAGCCGGCCGGTGCTTCCTGGAGTCACGCCCCGTCGAAGTCCTGACGCCCGACGGCGTACGCGTCCATCTGCCCCTGCTGGACGGCGGCGACCAGGTGGGGGTCCTGGCCGTCACCCTGGACGGGATCGACGACGACGCCCGCCGCCTCCTGCGCAGGATCGCGGGCCTGACGGCCGACCTGCTGGAGACGAAGAACGGCTACACCGACCTCTTCTTCCGCACCCGCCGCAGCGAACCGATGAGCGTGGCCGCGGAGATCCAGTGGTCCCTGTTGCCCCCACTGTCGATGGTGATGCCGCGCGTCGCGGTGGCCGGAGTCCTGGAGCCCGCCTACGCCGTGGCGGGGGACAGCTTCGACTACGCCCTGAACGGCGACGTCCTGCACCTCGCCATGGTCGACGCGATGGGGCACGGCCTGGACGCGGCCACGATGGCCACGGTGGCCATCGGCGCGTACCGCCACGCCCGCCGGATCAGCATCGAACTGTCCGAGATCTACCTCTTCATGGACCGGGCCGTCGCCGAGCAGTTCGACCCGGACCATTTCGTGACCGCGCAGATGATGCGCCTGGACACGAACACGGGCCGCCTCCAGTGGGTGAACGCGGGGCATCCCGCGCCGATGCTGATCCGCGCGCACCGCGTCGTACGCCGTCTGGACAGCCCCACGACCCTCCCCGTCGGCTTCGGAGGGGCCCAGCCCCAGGTCAGCTCGGTGGCACTGGAACCGGGCGACCGCGTCCTCTGCTTCACCGACGGCTTGATCGAAGAACACCAAAGCGGGCAGGAACAGTTCGGCGAGGAGCAGCTGATCGACTGGGTGAACCAGCTGGAGCAGGCTGACAAGGGGATCCGCGTGGTGGCCCGGGACCTGTCCCACACCCTCATGCGGGCACGCGGCGAAACCACCTCGGACGACGCGACGCTCGTCCTGTTCGAGTGGCGCGGATGACGGAAGGCCGTGACCCGACCCCGTACGCCGTTGGGGCGAAACCGCCGGCCGGCGGGGTTCCGGGCCCGGCCCGGCAGGGGAGACCCAACACCGTGGCAAACCGTGGAGCAGGAAACGTCATTCCGTACGAGGTACAGGGCAGCGGTCCGGAGCGGGTCATCGCACTCCACCACTGGCTCAGCGACAGGTCGAGTTTCGGCCCTCTGCGGCAGCACCTGGACGGAGGCGCGTTCAGCTACGCGTTCGTGGACTGCCGTGGGTACGGCGAGGCGATGGACACCCCCGGCACGTACACGATGGAGGAAATCGCGGCGGACGCCCTCGCCGTGGCCGACGGCCTCGGCTGGGACACCTTCTCGGTCATCGGCCACTCCATGGGCGGCAAGGCGGCCCAGCAGATGTTGCTGGACGCCCCCTCACGGATCCGCTCGATCATCGGCATCTCGCCCGTGCCCGCGTCCGGGTTCCCGCTCGAAGGGGAGATGTGGGAGCTGTTCGCCGGGGCCGTGGAGGATTCCGGCAACCGCAGGACGATCTTCGACGCCCTCACCGGCAGCCGGCACGACGACGCGTGGCTGGACGCCAGGGTGAACGGCTCGGAACGCTCCTCGCAGGCGGCCCTGCGCCCGTACCTCGAATCCTGGACGCGCGGCCCCGATATCCACGAGCTGGTCAAGGGAAACACGACGCCAGTGCTCGTAGTGGCCGGTGCGAACGACCCGGCGATGAGCCCCGACACCATGCGGTCCACGTGGCTGCAGTGGTATCCGAACGCCGAGCTCGAGGTCTTCGACGACGCCGGTCACTTCGCCCCCGACGAAAGTCCGCGGGACCTGGCGACGGTGATCGAGAGGTTCCTCGGCCGCTAGACGGCCGGCCTTCTCGTACCCGCCGCACCGCCCGGCGACACACCCCGTGGGACGGCCGGGGCCGTGGCCCCGGGACTCCGTTCAGAAGGCGCTCAGCGCGTCGCGGGTGTTGGTGCGGTACAGGCCGACCTTCGGGTCGGCGACGCTGCCCGGCTTGGCCAGCTGGAGGCTGACGCCGTCCGCGTTCGGCATGTGCTCCTTGTCGGCCAGGATGTTGACCTCGTCGGCCACGGGGCCGTTGCCACCCGACGGGTTGAGGTCCACGGCCGCGTACGCGGTGGCGCCGGGGTGCACCGGGTACGCCGGGGCGCCGCCCAGACCGCCGGGGGCAGCGGCCTGGAGACCGAGCGCGCCGCCCTTGGCGCTGAAGCCGACGGTCGGGAAGTAGTCCAGACCGCAGGAGCTGGAACCGTTGTTGGTCACGGTGATGACGCGGACGGTGGCCGGAGCGCCCGTCGGGGAAGTGACCTTGACGGTCAGGTCGCGGGCCGAGCAGGGGTGGGTGTAGGCGTAGGAGTCACCGGTGGTGCCCCCCGTGCCCTTACCTCCCGAACCGGCCTTCGCCGGGGTGGTGGTGGCCGTGCCGGTTCCGGTGCCCTTGCCGGCGGACGGGGCGGCGGAGGCGCCCTCCCCGGACGGCGTCACGGTCCCGGTCGAGACCGGCTTGTCCGCGCTCTTGGTCGCGGCGGGGTTCCCGGCCGGCCCGCCGGCACTGTCCGAGCCGCCGCAGGCGGTCAGGGCCAGAGCGAGGCCGGCGGTCGCGGCGGCCAGGGCGGTGGTGCGGAGTCGGTGGGTGCGCATGGGGAACTCTCCGTGTCGGTGCGGTCGTCAGACGGAGGCTTCCGCTTCCCGTCTGACGAGACGTTGGGTGGGGCTGCTGTTCCGGTCGGCTGCTGCCGCAGGCGGCCGAGGGCGGTCGCCGGGGCGGGTGGGGGCCCTCCCGTTGCGACCGCCGAATCCGACCGCCGGTCCGATGGCGGACCGACCGGCTGATGACGCAACTGTGGGGCCGGTTTCGTCCCAGTGGCGTCCGGACCGGGATAGTTGGAACCCTGGAACGCTCCCGACCCCTCTCACCTGGGCGATCGGGCGACCCTGGAACGTGCTTCCGGGATGAGGGGGAGGGTGGAATGGCCACGGAGACGGAGCGGTTCGCGGAGCTGATGCGCGGATTCAAAGAGCGCTCGGGGCGCAGCTACGGCACGCTCGCGAAGCGTCTGCACTCCAGCAACTCGACGCTGCACCGCTATTGCAGCGGCGCGGCGGTGCCCACGGATTACGCCCCGGTGGAGCGGTTCGCCCGAGTCTGCGGCGCCTCGGCCGACGAACTGGTCGCGCTGCACCAGCAGTGGCTGCTGGCGCTGGTGGAGCGGCGGCGGGGGGTGACGGAGGGGCAGGCCTCGGGGTCGGGGCCGGCGAACTCCGCGGCGCCGCGGGGCGGTGACGCCGCGCCGGAGGTGCCGCCCGCATCGGCGGCGGTGGTGGCTGGGGAGGCTTCGGAGGTCCCGCCGCAGGCGGAGACCGACCCCGCACCGGCCCCGGCGTCCGCGGCCGGGCCCGCCCCGGCGCCCGGACCTGACGCCGCCGAGGCACCCACCCCGGTGTCCACCCCCGCTGCCGCGCCGGCACCGGCGGAGGACCCCGCCCCCGCACCGGCGACGGAGGTACCCGCAGGTGCCCCCGCCGCCCTCATCCAGCCGGGCCCCGCCCGGACCTCCGTACCGGGGGCCCGGCGTCCTCGGCTGCTGCTCGCCCTTGCGGCCGCCGTGGCCACCGTTGCGGTGGCGGGGACCGCCGCCGCCGTCTCCGCCATGGGAGAGACGGATCACGGGGACACGCGCCACGGCGCCGCCCAGCCGTCCTCGCGCGAGCGGGCGGCGGCGGGCCCGGCCGGGCCGTCCGGCGGGTCGTCGTCACCCACGCCCACAGCGGATTCCGCACCCCCGTCCAGCCCCGGAACGTCGTCCCCCCCGGCAGCGTCCGCGTCCACCCCGGCAACGTCCGCGTCCACCTCGCCGGCCACCGCCAAGGAGGGGGCCTCCCCCGCCGCCCCGTTCACGGTCAACGTCCTGCCCGACAACTGGGACAGCCCCTGCGACCAGTGGTTCGCCCTGGACAAGGCACCCGGCACGGTCCCCCCGCCCCCCGCCGGGCAGGCGACCGAAGGGTGGGCCCGGGCCCTGCAGGCCGTCCCGGCGGGGCACCTGCGCATGCAGCTGACCGTCCAGGGCACCGAGGGCAAGGCCGCGGTCCTGCACGCGCTGTACGTCCATGTCGTGAGCGGCCGCAAGGCTCCCGGCTGGAACGCGTACACCATGGGTGCCGGTTGCGGCGGCGCGCTGGTGCCGGCGTCCTTCGCCGTGGACCTGGACGACGCCTCCCCGAGGGCCAGGCCCGTACCCGGCAAGGAGGGCGAGCGGCTGACGGCCTCGACCGACTTCCCGTACAAGGTCTCCGCCACCGACCCCCAGGTGCTGAACATCGACGCCGCCACACTCGGTCAGGACGTCAGCTGGTACCTGGAGCTGGCCTGGAGCAGTGGCGACCGCAAGGGCACCACCCGCATCGACGACCACGGCCGCCCGTTCCGCACGGTCGCCCTGAACGCCGGCCACAGCTACTGGTACAACGAGAACAACAACGCCTGGCTGCCGTACAGGGAATGAAAGACCCCGGCCCCCCTCCGGAGGGTCAGGCCCGTGCGACGGTGAACAGCACCGGCGTACGGATTCCGATGCGGGCGGCGGAGTCGGCCACGGTCGCGGCGAGACAGCCGGCCCCGTCGCAGGACCACTCCGCCAACTCGCCGGAGAGTGTGATTCCGTGCAGGGGCACTTCCGGCCGAAGGCCGTGCCCGACTCGGGTGAAGGCCCGCGTCCGCGCGAATTCGCTGCCCCGAAGAGGCACTCGGCTACCCGGGGCGGGGTGGCGAGCTGCGCGGAGCCACCAAGCCGGATTCGTAGGCGAGGATCACGAGCTGGGCGCGGTCGCGGGCGTGGAGCTTGGTCATGGCCCGGTTGACGTGGGTCTTCGCGGTCAACGGGCTGATCACCATGCGGGTCGCGATCTCGTCGTTGGAGAGGCCGTGCGCAACCAGGACGACGGCCTCCCGTTCTCGGCTGGTCAAGCCTTCGAGACCTGTGCCCGTGCCGGTGGGGGGCGGCTGGGTGACGTACCGGTTGATCAGTTTGCGGGTGATCGAGGGTGCGAGGAGGGCGTCGCCGCGCGCGGCCACGCGTACGGCGTGCAGGAAGTCCTCCGGCACGATGTCCTTGACGAGGAATCCGGCGGCGCCCGCGGACAGGGCGTCGAAGACGTATTCGTCGAGGCCGTAGTTGGTGAGGATGACGACGTGGACGCCGGCCAGCGCCGGGTCGGCCGCGATGCGCCGGGTCGTCTCGATGCCGTCGAGGACCGGCATCTGGATGTCGATGAGTGCGACGTCGGGCAGGTGTTCTGCGGCGAGCAGCAGGCCCTCCTGGCCGTTGGCGGCTTCGGCCACGACCTCGATGTCGTCTTCGAGGTCGAGGAACGCGCGGAATCCGCTGCGGATGAGCGGCTGGTCGTCGACCAGCAGGACACGGATCACGAGGCACGCTCCACGGGGAGTTCGGCCCGGACGGTGAAGCCGCCCCCGTCGCGCGGTGCTGCCCGGAGGCGACCGCCGAGAGCGGTGACGCGTTCGCGCATCCCGAGCAGTCCGATGCCGGGCACGGGGTCGGTGTCCGGCGTGGCCTTGCCGTTGTCGTCGATCCGGAGGGCGACGGCGTCGGGGCGGTAGTCGATGTGGACCGATGCCGTGGTGGCGTCCGCGTGACGGGCGACGTTGGTGAGGGACTCCTGCACGATCCGGTAGAGGGTACGGCCCACCGCGGCCGGTACGCCGTGCTGCCGGCCCTGGATCGTCAGCGTCGCCTGCACGCCGGTCTTGCCGGCGCGCTCCACCAGTTCGGGGATGTGGTCGAGGCCGTGCGGCGGGGTGGTGTCGTCGTCGCGCAGGGCCTCCAGGGTGGCGCGCAGCTCGCGCGACGCCTCCCGGCCGGCCTCCCGGATGGCCAGCAGGGCCCCGGGGACCTCTTCGCCGCGCTTGCGGGCCACATGGACGGCGGCTTCGGACTGCACCTTGATCACCGAGATCTGATGGGTGAGCGAATCGTGCAACTCCCGCGCGATGTGCAGCCGTTCCTCGTCGGCACGGCGCCGCGCCGTCTCCTCGCGGGTGCGCTCGGCTTCGTCCGCCCGCTGCTCGGCCTGCCGGAGGGCTTCACCGGCGGCGCCGGCGGCGATGAGCCAGGCGATCTGGAGGGCGCCCCGGGCCTGAGCGAACGCCGCGCCCGTGTCGTGCAGGCCCGAGGCGAGGGCCGCGAGGGGGAGCGCTGCCAGCACGGCCACGCTCACCGCCCCCGTGACGATGCGGTGTCCCGCCCGCATGGCCGCGTACACCGCGAAGAGGAACGCGACGGCAGCCACATCGAACCCTGCCGCCTGGTACCCCACCGCGCACAGCCCCGTGACGGCGAGGACGGCGACCGGAGCCCGGCGGCCCCCGGCCAGCGCCAGGCCGCCCACCGCCAGCAGCACGTAGCCGAGCAGGCCGAGGCCCGTGGCGGAGTGCTGCCCGGACAGCCCGGTGATCAGCAGCGCAGCCGCCACGCCCACGGCGATCAGCCAGTCTCTGACACCGGCCCGAACGCGGAACCGTCCATTGCTCATACGCGCACCGTAACCGGAGGCCGCCACGGGCGAATCCCGCTCACGGACCAGCCGCCGACTACCACGCACGCAGTAGCTCCGCGGCAGCTGCCGCGTCCGTGGTAGCGCGAAGTGTCTGCGCCTGCTGGACGACCTGCCGGGGGCCCGGCCGACATGCTCGAAGCACATCCAGTCGTGGGAAGAGAAGGAGCACCTGATGTCCGCCATCTCCGCGATATCCGCGATATCCGCTCGTCGCCTGTTCGCCGCTTCCGCGGCCGCCCTGCTCGGCGGTCTCAGTCTCGGTCTCGGTCTTGCTCTTGCCACACCAGCGGCAGCGCACGCCTCGGTCCAGCCTGTCGCCGCCGGCGTGACCGACTTCAGCCTCGGAAGGCTCGGAGCCACCACCGGCGGGCTGCTGGGGCTGGCCGCCGTGGTGATCGCCGTGCTGGCGCTGACCCGGCCCGCCGGTCGTCTCGGCACTGCCACCGGGTCGCTCGGCGCCACGGCCGCCTTGGCCGCGGGGCCGATCGCCATGGCTCTCGGCGGGCTGGTCGCGGCCACCGCTGACGGTGGACTCGGCACCGGCAACGGGCTCGGCGGCGCCTACGTGGCCCTGCTGCTCGGGCTGGCCGGCACCGTCCTGGGCGGGCGGGCTCTGACCCGCTCCCGCCGCACCGGCTGACCACCCCGGATACGTGTGCGCTGATGACATCGCGTTGCAGTGCGCCACTACGGCGGCCGGCGCCAGGCCGAGCGGCCGCCCCCGACGCGGCCGTCCCGGCCGCCGGAGCCGGGGCCGGGGCCGGGGCCGCGAAGATGCCCGCCCCGGTCATCGGCCCCAGGCCGATCACCGCGGACGGCAAGGTAGCGGCCCCGCCCAGCGGGGGCGGGTTCCGAACGTCGCAGGGGCCCCGTCCCGGACTGGCACGCTCCGATGACGTGCCCACATCCGGAATGCGGACACCCGTCCTCTCGAAACACTGCACTCGGGGTGAGTCAATATCTGCTGCGGCGGTCTAAGAGTTTAACGGGCCCCGCAGGAAGAGTTTTCGCCGCACCGCGCAGGGCGAAAATATTCAACACACGCAGACCCCCGCAGCATGCTACTGTCGATCTCGGTTGCAGTTTTGGTACCCATAAACTTCAAGCGCCTTCGCCGGCCTCCGAGGCCACACGCAGGCGCTTTGCATTCCCCGGATCATTCTCCGGGCGGGGCATCATCGCGGCGACACGGCATCCGCACCTGCGGACGCTGGTGTACTGCCCCCGAAGGAGATATGACATGGCTACTGGCACCGTCAAGTGGTTCAACGCGGCAAAGGGCTTCGGCTTCATCGAGCAGGACGGCGGCGGCGACGACGTCTTCGCCCACTTCTCGAACATCGCCGCCCAGGGTTTCCGCGAGCTGCACGAAGGCCAGAAGGTCAGCTTCGACATCGCGCAGGGCCAGAAGGGCCCGACGGCCGAGAACATCCTTCCCGCCTGACACTGACGCGCATCTTGCAGCTGGGGCCCGCATCCCTCGGGGTGCGGGCCCCAGCTGCACGCATTTCCCGCGGGCGTGTCACCTGGACACGGCACGGAGGGGACGCCCCCTCCTCAAGGTCCACACCCGAGCAATTCTCACGATTTTCGCGTCCGTACGACGCCCCCCATTCCAGCGCCTGCGCCACGCCCGTGCAGTTTCCTTGCGGGCCAGCCGCGCTATCGCATTCCATTCGGCTCGTTCTTGCGATTCTCTGCACTGCTCTTCTGCTGCGGGAATTCCTTGGTGCGTGCCGTATCAAGGAAGGTTCTCAATGAACCCCATCCGCACGAACAACCGCTCCGCCCGCACCCGCAGCCGCACCGGCGGCCCCGCTTTCGGCGCCGGCGCCGGCGCGGAGCGGGGCGGCCGCTTCGGGTCGCCCTCCGCGAGCCGCTCCGGGGGCCGTTCCGGCGGTCCGAGCCGCTCAGGCGGCTACGGCCGCCGGCCCGCCGCGGTGCAGGGTGAGTTCGCCCTGCCGAAGACGGTCACCCCGGCGCTGCCGCCCGTCGAGACCTTCGACGCCCTCGACATGCCGGCCGAGCTGCTGGCCGCACTGCGTACGCAGGGTGTGACGGTGCCGTTCCCGATCCAGGGCGCGACGCTGCCGAACTCCCTCGCCGGCCGTGACGTACTCGGCCGCGGCCGGACCGGCTCCGGCAAGACCCTCGCCTTCGGCCTCGCCCTGCTGGCCCGGACCGCCGGACAGCGCGCCGAAGCCTGTCAGCCGCTGGCCCTGATCCTGGTCCCGACCCGTGAACTGGCCCAGCAGGTCTCCGACGCCCTCACCCCCTACGCCCGCGCCGTGAAGCTGCGCCTGGCGACCGTGGTGGGCGGGATGCCCATCAGGCGTCAGGCCAATGCGCTCAAGGCGGGCGCCGAGGTCGTCGTCGCCACCCCGGGACGGCTGAAGGACCTCATCGACCGTGGGGACTGCCGCCTGAACCAGGTCGCGATCACCGTCCTGGACGAGGCCGACCAGATGGCCGACATGGGCTTCATGCCGCAGGTCACCGCCCTGCTGGACCAGGTGCGTCCCGAGGGCCAGCGGATGCTGTTCTCCGCGACCCTGGACCGCAACGTCGACCTCCTCGTGCGCCGGTACCTCACCGACCCGGTCGTCCACTCGGTGGACCCCTCGCAGGGTGCGGTGACCACGATGGAGCACCACGTCCTGTACGTCCACGGCGCGGACAAGCAGGCCACGACGACGGAGATCGCCGCCCGCGACGGCCGCGTGATCATGTTCCTCGACACCAAGCATGCCGTGGACCGCCTCACCCAGGACCTCCTCAACAGCGGGGTCCGCGCCGCGGCCCTGCACGGCGGGAAGTCCCAGCCCCAGCGGACCCGGACCCTGGCCCAGTTCAAGACCGGGCACGTCAGCGTTCTGGTCGCCACGAACGTCGCCGCCCGCGGCATCCACGTCGACAGCCTCGACCTCGTCGTCAACGTCGACCCGCCCACCGACCACAAGGACTACCTGCACCGCGGCGGACGCACCGCCCGCGCCGGCGAGTCCGGCAGCGTCGTCACCCTGGTCACCCCCAACCAGCGCCGCGACATGACCCGCCTCATGCTGGCGGCCGGGATCGTGCCGCAGACCACGCAGGTCCGCTCCGGCGAAGCGGCCCTCAGCCGGATCACCGGCGCCCAGGCCCCCTCCGGGATCCCCGTGGTCATCACGGCACCGGTCACCGAACGCGCCAAGCGCGGTGCGGCCTCCCGCGGCAGGCGGCGCCCCGCTCCTGCCGGCCGGCGCGAAGGTGCGCGAAAGCCCGCCTTCGACGCGGCCGCATGAGAACCACGTGATCAGAAGACTGACCCATCTCTGCAGGAGGCACGTTGTGACGCTGGTCCGGATGCAGCCCCGCTCAGCACGTCCCGACCCGGTACACCGGACGGTGGACGACGATGCCATCGCCGCCGCCGACCCGCAGGTCTGTGACGACATGACGGTCGAGGTGGCCCTGGCCGTCATGTCCAGTGCCCGCACGGACCGTCTGCTCGTCTGCGACGAGGACGGCCTGTGCAGTGGGCTGGTCACCCGGGCCCAGCTCGCCACCGTCCGTGACAGCTCGGCGTACACGGACCAGGTCCGCCTGCGCGCTGTGATCGGCGAGCGCGGACCGTTCGTCACCTCGTCCAGGACGACGACGGCCGAAGCCGAGCACGCGATGCGCCACCGCGGGCTGGACGCCCTGCCCGTCGTCGACGAGCAGGGCGGCGCCCTGGGAGTTCTCGCCCGCGCCAGCTGACCGGCCCCACCGGCACGACCATCCCCCCCTTCTTCCGACTGTGAGGCCTCATGCGCTGTGTCATCGCCCGCTTCCCGTTCGACCTCACCAAGAGCGGTGTCCTCGAGTCGATGAAGGGCGTCAAGCCCGAAGAGGTCACCGGGGCGTCCGTGATCATCGGCCGCCGAACGTACCCCGCCAAGCAGGTCGGTCAGGTCATCACCCGCCAGGACCGCCGCGACTTCAGCACCGGCGAAGTCCTCCGGGCCATGACCCAGCTCGGGTTCACCTGCCGCGTCCTCCCTCCGGCCGCCGTGGCCCCGCGCGCCCTCAGCCCGCTCCAGCAGGCTTCCGCGATGCTCGGCACCCCAGTGGCCGTCTGACCGGCAGGGCGTCGCGAGCCGACGACCGAAACAGCGATGAGGGGCCGACCGGCACGTGCCGGTCGGCCCCTTCCGCGTGTCCAGGGGGTTCCCAGGC
The DNA here is from genome assembly GCF_055575955.1 of Streptomyces sp. NPDC033966. Lineage (NCBI taxonomy): Bacteria > Bacillati > Actinomycetota > Actinomycetes > Kitasatosporales > Streptomycetaceae > Streptomyces > Streptomyces sp. NPDC033966. The sequence continues at coordinate 316,423 of NZ_JBVIRQ010000005.1, forward strand.
GGGCGGCGGTCAGTGGTCGGCGCCCACCCGGCAGCGCCCCCGCACGTCTGACCCCATCGCGGGCGGTGCCGATTACCTCCTCACCGGACACGCAAAAATCTATCTCGGCCGGAGTAGACATTGGGCCGTGGCGTGGTTATGGTTTCTCTCGTAGCCAGAGAGATCACAGGGCCCGGCAGAGACGAACTGCCGGGCAGCAGTACCGCAGTACCGCAGTACCGCAGTACAGGTAGGTGCAGTTCAGCAGGGCGGTGCGGTGGTGGAGTGTCGAAGCCATGGCTGTTGCAGGACGGCGACGGGACTGACCACCGGACCGGGCGGCCCGCAGTGATCAGGGGCCTCCAAGAGAAGTACCGCGGTTACGCAGTGGCAGTACCCAGCAGTGAAGTCAGTGAGCAGCACCTCGGTGAAGGCGTCGGCTGCGGACGCGCGCACCGGGAAGTTCGGCAGTGGGGTTCCAAGCCAGAGCAGACGCACGATGGGCGACGGGGCTGGCTGCCGGAGAGCGGCGCTGGGCAAGGCCGCTGAGCAGTACGCAGTACCAGCAGTACCAGCAGTACGCAGTACCAGCAGTACGCAGTTGATCACCGAGGGAAGAACGGAGGAGCCCCAGCACCATCAGGATCGCCCGGGCGGGAAGCCGGCCCGGGTACCGCAGGACATCGATAGTGAGGTGGTCTCCGGTCAAGCAACCGCGATCCCCGCACACCCGACAGCAGCCAGGTCGGGTCCGCGGAAACAGGAGGTCGGCGCAGTACCAGGGCCGACAGATGGTGTAGTAGTTCCTTCGGGGCCCTGGTGCCATACGGCACCAGGGCCCCTCCACGCGTTCCCTGAGAGAGGTTCAATGACAGCAGACGACTCGTTCGGCCGCCTCGACGACGACGACTACCCCGCCTACACGATGGGCCGGGCCGCCGAGATGCTCGGCACCAGCCAGGGTTTCCTCCGCGCCATCGGCGAAGCCCGCCTCATCACCCCGCTGCGCTCCGAGGGCGGCCACCGCCGCTACTCCCGCTACCAGCTGCGCATCGCCGCCCGGGCCCGGGAACTCGTCGACCAGGGCACCCCCATCGAAGCCGCCTGCCGCATCATCATCCTCGAAGACCAGCTTGAGGAAGCCCAGCGCATCAACGCGGAATACCGCCGCGCCGCCGAATCGCAGACTCCTCCGACCTCGGCCTGAAACCGCCGCGCCCGCTCCGGCCGGCCGGCGCTCCGGAGCTCATCGGGTCACGTACGGCGTCACGTACTGCGCCGGTCACCGCTTTCACGGCGGAGCCTGTCGGTGTGCCGGGTCATGGCGTCGATCCGCTCGGCGAGTGCGACGTCCTCCGGCCTCAGGTGGGGCCGGGTGCCGGTCAGGGGGCGGACGAGGTGGGCCGCGTCGTTGTCGGCGAGCGCCAGGTTCAGTTCGTCGACCGCTCCTCGGGCGTCGGCCGACAGGCCCGTGAGGGCGGTGACCTGGCCGGCGAGCCGACGCAGGTCCGCCGCGTTGTCGCGGGCCCAGGCCGACACGGTGCGGTCGGCTGCACGCCTGTCCCGGGTGGCCTGGACGCGCTGGTCGCCGGTGCTTCCGGCGACGCCGGGACGCAGTCTCAGGTAGCGCCGTTCGGCGGCCTGACGGCTGGCGACCCCCAGGGGCCCGGCAAGATCCGCCCAGCTCGCACCCTGCTCCCGTGCGGCCTCGATCAAGCCGCTTTCCCAGCCGGCGAGCTGCTCGCGGACCTCGCGCAGCATCAGCAGTGCGGCCAGGGCAGGGTGCGGGCCGGAGTCGGCCATGGGCGGCGGTCCGGCCGCCGCGGTTCCCCGAGGGGATTGCCGCGCATCTCGCACGGTCTGCTCGATGGCTTCCAGCGCCGCGGCAGCGGCCGGAAAGGGAACGGGTGTGGCCGGCTCGGCAGCTTCATTCATGACGTCTCCGCTCTGTCATCCTCCAGATGACCTGTCGCTTGTCATCGTTCCGATGACATGTTACAACGGGAGGACGTTGAAGCGCATTGGCAGTTCCTGCCTGAACCAACTGGAGGTGTTTCGCGATGTTGATGCGCACTGACCCGTTCCGCGAGATGGACCGGATCCTTCAGCAGCTCTCGGGTGCGTCGGGCACGTGGTCGAAGCCGTCCGTGATGCCGATGGACGCCTACCGCCAGGGCGACGCGTACGTGATCGCCTTCGACCTCCCCGGCGTGAGCACCGAGGCCATCGACATCGACGTCGAACGGAACATGCTCACCGTGAAGGCCGAGCGCCGGCCTGCCGAGCAGTCCGACGGCGTACAGATGGAGCTCTCCGAACGGCCCCTGGGCGTCTTTTCCCGCCAGGTCATGCTGGCCGACACCCTCGACACCGAGCACATCGAGGCCGACTACGAAGCAGGTGTCCTCACCCTGCGCATCCCGATCGCCGAACGCGCCAAGCCTCGGAAGATCGCCATCGGTGGAGAGGCCGGCCGCAAGCAGATCTCCGGCTGACCAGCAGGGCCCCCAACGGCGGAGGACGGCGGCTGCGATCCCCCCTCCGGCACCCGCCCCTCCGCCGCCCCCTCCCCTCCCCTCCCCCGGAGGTGATGAGATGCCGATGCGCCCGGAGGCGTTCCTGGAGCACGTCCAGGAACGCGGCGAATACCGCACTCGGGAAGAAGCCGAACGAGCCGCCCGCGTCGTCCTGGCCCTACTGGGCGCTCACCTGGTGGGCACGGTGCGAGCCGAACTCGCCGCCCGGCTCCCCGAGACGTACGCCCTGATCCTCCTCAATCCCCTGCAGGCCGCCGAACCGCTCACGCCCGAACGCTTCGTCCGCGCGGCCGCGGCCTGGATCGAAGGCGCCACCGAGAAGACCGCGCTCTGGGACATCGGCGCGGTCCTCTCCTCCGTGGCCGCCGCGGCCGGAGACGAGCTCACCCGCGAGGCCCTGCTCCAGCTCCCACCTGGCTACGACCTCCTCTTCGGTCTCGCCCGGCCCACCTGACCGCCCCGCCCCGCCCCGCCCGTCTCGGACCGGTGTCCGGCATCGCGCGGGTGCAGCCCTCCGGTCCGACCGAGTCGTAGAGGCCCAGTCGTAGAGGCCCAGCCGTAGAGGCTCGGCATCCCCCCAGGATCAAACGCGTCCTCGTGCGCTGTTCACATCGTGAATCCCCCGGGCGGTCGCGAAGATCCGGTCCAGGTGGTGGTGGAGCACCGCGATCGCCGATTCCGGGCTCCGCTGGCCCACGAGGATGCTGGTGCCCATGGTCGCCGCCATCGCGAGCAGGCTGATCGCCTCCGTGCGGGCGTCGGCGTCCGGGTCGGCCAGGCCGGCCTCCTGCGCCTGCTCCAGGAGCCCGGTCAGGGCGTTCTCCGCGGCGTCGGGGTTGTCGATGAACGGCTGTGCGGCCAGCGCCTCGTCCGTCACGGACAGGATCGCGTACGAGCTGTAGAGCAGGTGGAAGGTACGGCTCTCCTCGTCGGTCGGCAGCGAGGCCAGCAGCAGCGCCTCCACCGTGGCGCGCGGCCCGGGGTCCGGGCCGACGGCGGCCAGGCGGGCGCCCACCCTCGCGGTGAAGCGGTCGGTCAGGTGCCGGAGGCCGTAGAAGAGCAGCTTCTCCTTGGTCTCGAAGTAGTACTGCACGAGCCGGAGCGACACACCGGCTTCCGCGGCCACGTCCCGCATGCCGATCGCATGCAGCCCGCGCCGCCCCGCGACCTGGATGAGCGCCTCGGCGATCTGGGCGCGCCGCTCCTCGTGATCCACCCGCTTCGGCATGGTCCCGTGTCTCCGCCCGTCGATCGTGGTTTCGCGCTCCGCTGCCCGAACCCTTTCATGATACCGATGTACCACATTAGTGATACGGTCGTACCACGAACACGGATCTTCACAGGAGGTGCCGCCGTGCCCGAGAACACCGCCCGCGCACGCCGCGATGTCGGCCGCTACATCGACGACGCCCTGCGTGACCGCTACTTCGCCGCCGCCGACGTGCTCTACGCGATGGGCGCGCCGATCCGCTCCGAGACGGACGTGGAGACCAGCTTCGGCACCACCCACGTCTACCGGTACGGGCCCACGGACCCCGCGGCCGAGTCCCGCACCCCGATCGTCCTGATCCACGGCGCCGGCTACAGCTCGGCGATGTGGTACCCCAACACCCCCGGGCTCAGCCTCGACCGCCCCGTCTACGCCCTCGACACCCCCGGCGACGCGAACCGCAGCGTCCACCGCGAGCCGATGTGGCAGCCGGAGCGTGCCGCGCAGTGGATGGACGAGGCCCTCGACGCGCTCGGCCTCGACCGGGTCCACCTCGTCGGCTCCTCCTACGGCGGCTGGCTCGTGCTCAACCAGGCCCACCGGCGGCCCGGACGGCTCGCCTCGGTCACCGCCCTCGACCCCGGCGGCCTGGAGAAGGTCGGCCTGCGCTTCTTCGCCTGGGTCTTCGTGAGCCTGTTCGCCACCTTCGCCCCGAAGGCGCTGCGCCCCCGGCTCGCCAAGTGGCTGGACCAGCCGGTGATCGCCGTCCCCGAGATGCGCAAGTGGATCCAGCTCGGCGCCCGCGCGTACCGGATCCGCCGCCCCGCACCGCTGCCACTGGCCGAGGACGCACTGCGGTCCATCCGGACCCCGCTCTACGTCATCATGGGCAGGCACAGCCTGCTCGTGCACCCCAAGCGGCAGCTGGAGCGGGTGCCGCGCCTCGTCCCCGGAGCCCGCGCCGAGATCATCACCGCGACCGGCCACGGCCCGCAGATCGACCACCCCGACGTGGTCAACGCCCGGATGCTCTCCTTCATGGAGGACGTCGACTCCCTCGACCCCGCTGCGGTCGACGCACAGTCCTAGGCCGATTCCCGAGGCGGGCCCGGGTCACCACTCGGCGATGAGCGGTGTGTCCGGGCCGTGCTGCCGCCAGGCTTCGCCGAGGCGGACGAGGCGGAGGGGGGCGGCGATGCCGCGCACGGTCGCGATCTTGCCGTTGGTGAGGTCGAACGTCACCGCCCCGACCACCCGGTCGCCGACCACGAAGAGGACGGCGGGGGCGCCGTTGACGAGCGCGTAATGGCCGGAGGCCGCGCCGCCGGCCAGCCGTCGCTTCGCGGGCGTGGATTTGAAGCCGCCCCGTGCGACGGCGGCGACGCGCTGCGGAGTGTCGAACCGCAGCAGCTTCTCGGACAGGCCGGCGCCGTCGGAGATCGCGACCACGTCGTCGGTGAGCATCGCCACCAGCCGTTCGGTGCGGCCCGAGGTGGCAGCGGTGAGGAATTCCTCGACGATCCTGCGGGCGGACGCCGGGTCGACCTCGGGGCCGCGGCGGCGCGCGGCGGTGACGCGGCTCCGGGCGCGGTGGAGGTGCTGCTGGCTCGCGGACTCGGTGATGCCGAGGATCTCGGCGATCTCGGCGTGGCCGTAGGAGAACGCTTCGCGCAGGACGTAGACGGCCCGCTCTAGCGGGGACAGGCGCTCCATGAGGGTCAGCACCGCCAGGGACACCGATTCGCGCTGCTCGAAGGTTTCGGCCGGGCCGAGCATCGGGTCGCCGTCGAGGAGCGGTTCGGGCAGCCAGGCGCCGGCGGTGCGTTCGCGGCGGGCCTGCGCCGAACGGAGCCGGTCGAGGCACAGGTTGGTGACGACCTTGGTCAGCCATGCTTCCGGCACTTCGATCCGCTGCCGGTCGGCGGCCTGCCAGCGCAGGAACGCGTCCTGCACCGCGTCCTGGGCGTCGGCGGCGGAGCCCAGCAGGCGGTACGCCAGCGAGGCCAGCCTGTTCCGGCTGGCCTCGAACCGGCTGGTGTCGAAGCGGTCGCTCGCGGTGCGGTCCACGTTGATCATCCCGGGCCGCTACACGAACGCCTTGGACGGGGCGGTGGCCCCCTGCGGTGCGGCGGCCAGCCGGTGCTTGCGCTTGGGCAGGCCGAAGGTCGGGTGCGAGGTGGCCCACAGCGACATCCTCACGATGCCCGCCTTGATCCGTGCGGCCTTCCGGCCGCCCATGTACGTGGGCTTCGCCCGCCCCTGGTCGTCGACCATCTGCAGGATCCCGTCCCCCCGTCCGAGGCTGATGTGGTTGCCCACGTACTCCAGCTTGGTGTTCGCGATCTCGCGGCCGGTCAGGTGGGCCACGATCGCGTCCACGGCCTGCCGGCCGGTGAAGCCGGCCGAGGCGCAGGACATCGGCAGCGGCCGGCCGTTGTCGCCGATGGCGTGGGCGCTGTCGCCGACGGCGTAGACGTTCGGGTGCGAGACCGCCCGCATGGTGCGGTCGACGACGATCCGGCCGTCCTCGGTGACCTCCAGCCCGCTCGCGGCCGCGAGGGGGTGTACCGCGAACCCGGCCGTCCACACGGTCGCGTCGGACGCGAGGACGGTGCCGTCGGCGCACAGTACGCGCCCGGCTTCGACGGCTTCGACGGTGGTGTGCTCCAGGACGCTGATGCCCAGCCGGTCGCAGGCCCGCCGCAGGTACTCGCGGGCTCCGGCCGCGAGCGCGGCGCCCAGCTCGCCGCGGGCGACCAGCGTCACCGACAGGCCGGGCCGGGATTCGGCGATCTCGGTGGCGGTCTCGATGCCGGTCAGGCCGTCGCCGACGACCAGTACGCGGCCGCCGCCGTCCTGCCGGCTCAGGCCGTCCAGGCGCTCGCGCAGGCGCAGCGCGGAGGGCCGGCCGGCGACGCCGAAGGCGTGTTCGGCCACACCGGGGACCCCGTGGTCGGCGTCGCGGCTGCCGAGTGCGTAGATCAGTGTGTCGTAGCCGAACTCGCCGCCGCCGTCGGCGTCCGCCACGGTGACGGCCTGGCGCTCGGGATCGACGGCGGTGACACGGCCCAGGCGCAGCCCTATCCCCGTGCCCGCGAAGACGTCGGCGAGCTTCGGGGCGTCGATCTCCTGGCCGGCCGCGAGCTGGTGGAGCCGCAGCCGCTGGACGAAGTCCGGCTCGGCGTTGACCACGGTGATCTCGATGTCCTCCGGCGACAGCCGGCGGGCCAGGGTCCCGGCCGCGTAGGCCCCGGCATAGCCGGCACCCAGGACGACGATGCGGTGCTTCATGTCTCGCTCCCGTCGGTTTTGCTTGCTGCTTCGGCGACTTGAGCGGAACAGCGCCCCGATTCCTGACAGGAAACGGGTATGGCGTGGGTCACACGACGGGGGCTGCGGCTGAAGTGCTCCGGCTCACCCGCGCCCAGCTCGCCGGGGAACTGGTCGCGGACGTGAACCTGGAATTCGCCGCCGAAGTGCTGTGCGGCACCTTGTACTACCGCAGCCTGCTGTCGGCCCGCCCCATCGACGAGAGCGCGGTCGACGGCCTGTTGGACATGTTCATGGCCGCCTACGGAACCGGCGGCAGGTGACCGGCGAAGACCGGGCCCGCTGAACCCGCCCCGAACCGCCCCGACTTGCCGGAGGCACCCATGACGACCGCGCCGCCGCGCGCGACCTCATGCGCGACGGCCGCCGGCTCGCCTGAAACAGCCCCGGCCGCCGCCGGGTTCCCGGGCGGCGGCCCGGCCGGCGAGGGCCGGGCGGCCGGCCCGGAGGAACGCGACGGCGGCCGGTGGGGGCTTCGGGGAAGTCAGCCCTGCGGCGGGCGCTCCTGCGGCTTCTCGGTGGTTCCCAGCTGCTCGTTGATCTTCTGCTGGGCCATGTCCACCTGGCTCTGGTACTTGTCGCCGGTCTTCGCGTCGAAGGCGTCGCCCGCCTTCTCGACCCCTTGCCTCGCCGTGTCCTCGTGGCCCTGCAGCAGACTCTTGAGCTTGTCGAGCATCGACATGGGTTCCTCCTCGCGGACGCCGGCACACCCGGAGCGCGGCCGGCACAACCAGCATCCGCGCCTTCGCCGGGACCCGCACCCGGAGGCGGAACGGCCGGGCCTGCGTGGGCGGGGAGGACGGATACACCGACCACCCCGCGCTCCCGGGCCGACCCGGTCAGTCCGCGTACGTGCGGCAGTGCAGGCGGCGGGCCGCCCGGGGCGACGGGACGACGGCGAAGCCGTGGTTGGCGGCGACGGCCCGGGTGTGGTCCGCCGAGAGGGAGCCGTGCCGTTCGAGGGTGAGGACGGGCAGGCCCGAGCGGCCGCGGCCGGGTGCGTGGTGGAAGGACAGCACCGTGGTCGACATCGGGGCGTGGTGCGGGTGGCGGCGGCGGGCCGCGGGCTCGTCGTCGTGCACGAGGATCCTGACGTCCTCCTCGTGGCCGAAGTCGGCGATCACCCCCTCGGCCCGCCAGTGGGCCGGTTCGTGCTCCGCGCCGGTCAGGTACCGGGAACGGTTCACCGAGCTGACGGACAGCAGGGCGCCGCGGGTGCGGTCCAGCGCCTCGGCGAGGAAGCCGTTGGACGGGCAGCGGTAGCCCGGGCCGATGAGCTGCACGGTCGTGACCCCGTCCTGGACGGCCGTCAGATGCCGCGGCACGTGCGCGGCGGCCGGTCCCCGGAACCCGAACGGGCCGAGCAGGAACAGCTCCTCGACGAGCTGGCGGAGCTGCCGGCGCGGCAGGGCCGGGGGGAGCAGGTTCCAGTCGAAGAGCGACGGGACCCGCTCGGGGACCGTGGTGACGCTGCCGACCTGCCCGTCGGGGCGGCCCTTCATCCGGTTGACGCGCTCGACGGCGGCCCGGTCGGCGCGCGCGGTGACGGCGTAGAAGTTCCCGAACCCGTGGGCCACCGCGCAGCCTTCCGCGAGCGCGCCCGCCGCGGTCCGTACGTCCTCGGCGTCGTCCAGGACCAGATGCCGCCCGCTCGTCCTCGTCCGCTGTCCGTTCACTGCCGGCCTCCGAAATGATCTTTTTGGAAGGCCAACGACGGGACTCCCGACTCGTCACCCCCGGGAGCGGCCGCGGCGACCCCCGGCGGGGCCCGTACGTGACGCGGGTCACAGGGAATGTTCGGGGGCCCTCCGTGCTCTTCCTTGCCGAGACCTCGCCGAGGAGGAAGCAAGGGGGATCCCGTGAGCAGAACCGGCACCGCGGAAACGGCCGCGAGCACGACCGCGAGCACGGCCGTGGACACGCAGGCGAACGCGGACGTGGCGGAGCTCGTGCGCGCCGCCCAGCGCGGCGACCGGATGGCCGTCCAGGACCTGCTCGACCTGCTGACCCCCTACGTCGGGCGGCTGTGCGGGCCCATCGCCCTCCAGGACGGCCCGGACGCCGCACAGGAGGCGCTGATCGTGGTCTTCCGCAAGCTGGGGCAACTGCGCGAGCCCGCCGCCCTGTTCGGATGGGTACGGGTGATCGCCGTACGGGAGGCGGTCCGGGTCGCCCGGTCGGCGGCCCGGACCGTCCCGGACCCGCTCGACGACGTACCCGCCGCCGGCGATCCCCAGCTCGCCGCCGACATACGGGACGTGCTGGAGCGCCTCACCCCGGCCCACCGCGCCGTCCTGGTCCTGCGCGACCTGGAGGGCATGGACGAGCACTCCGTCAGCGCACTGCTCGGCGTACCCGAGCCCACCGTGCGGACCCGGCTCTTCCGGGCCCGCCGCAACTTCAGGAAGGCGTGGGGACGTTGAACGAGGACTGGCCCGTCGCCGAACTCGACGCGGTCCGCAGGCTGCGGGTCGTCGCCCGCACCACTCCGGCCGCCAGCTACGCGGAACACCTGGTCCCGGCACCCTTCGACCGGGTCTGGGGGCTGGCCTCCGACCTGGAGGAGCAGCTGCCCCGGCTGATCACCGACATCAGCGCCTTCACCGTGACCTCGGCCCGCGGCGACCGCCTGGAGGCCAGGGCGCGCAGCCCGCTGGGCATGCGGGCGCGCTTCGACATCGTGCTGCGGCCCGGCTGGTGCCTGATGCAGAGCCGGTTCGTCCTGGGCGGGATGGCCGCCGTGCCCGAGGGGGACGGCACCCGCTTCGCCTTCTTCGGCGCCCTGCGGATCCCGGGCGTCCGGCTGCTGGACCGTGCCCTGCACCCCCTGGTGGACCCGCTGGGCGCCAAGGCCCTCAAGCGGCTGACCGACCAGCTGGACACCCCCTGAGGGTGTGGACGGCGGCCGGGAGGGTAGGCGCAGCGGGCGCCCGCGCCGCGGAGAGTGCCGCGGACGGTCGCGGGCGCCGGACATCCCGGGAGGTCTGCCATGGACGGCCCCGAGCTCTCGGAGCGCGAGCGCATGATCCTCGCCGGCATCGAGGGGGACCTGCGGTCCGACGAGCGCCTCGACCGCAGGCTCCGTACGCTGCGCCGCGGGATCGGACCGTGGAGCGGCACCTGGAGCCGGGCGGGCACGTGGACCGCGCTGCTCGTCCTCGGCTGCGCGTGCCTCTTCGTACGGGCCGTGGCGACGGGCGCGCCGGCCCTGCTCTGGCTCTTCGCCGGCGTCTGGGTGGCCACCGCGGTGCGGCTGCTGTGGCTGGGGTGCTCGTGGGGGCGGCGGAAGGCGAACTCCAGGGCCCCGAGCGGGGGGAAGTGAACCGGTCAGGATTCGAGAAGCGCCTCCCGTGGCCCGCAACTAACGTGGCGGGCATGGACATCACCATTCACACCACGGCCCTCCCGCACGACGACCCGGACGCCTCGGTGGCGTTCTACCGCGACGTCCTCGGCTTCGAGGTCCGCAGCGACGTCGGCCAGGGCAAGATGCGCTGGATCACCGTCGGCCCCGTCGGACAGCCCGGTACGTCGATCCTCCTGGCACCGCCGGCCGTCGACCCCGGCATCACCGAGGACGAGCGCCGCACCATCCTCGAGATGATGGCCAAGGGCACCTACGGCTGGATCCTGCTGGCCACCCCCGACCTGGACGGCACCTTCGAGAAGGTGCAGGCCACCGACGCCGAGGTGGTCCAGGAGCCGACCGACCAGCCGTACGGCGTGCGCGACTGCGCCTTCCGCGACCCCGCGGGGAACCTGGTCCGGATCCAGGAACTGCGCTGATGTGCCGCCCCGGGTGGGCGCGCGCGCTCACCGAGGCGCAGCACCTGAGGACGCTCGTGCGGCTGCGCCGGGTGCGCGACCGGATCGACCGGGAGTACGCGCGGCCGCTGGACGTCCTGGCCCTCGCGCGGGGTGAGGACATGCCGGCCGGACAGCTCAGCCGCGAGTTCCGGCTGGCCTACGGCGGGTCCCCGTACGCCTACGTGACCGCGCGCCGGGCCGCCGTCCGCGTGGCGGCCACCGCCGCCGCCGTCTGACCGTCCCGCCCAGGCGCTGTCCGGGCGGCGTGGGCCCGCGAAGATCGCCCGGACAGGGCCTACAGGGGCGCGGTGTCGTCCGCCGGGAAGGCGGGACCGTGGCCGGGGACGATCACGTCCGCGGCGGCGAGCACCCGCTCCCGGGACGCCCGCAGGACGTCGTGGTCGGGGGCGACCGGGTCGTCGACCGGGCCGTTGGGGCGCCACCACAGGTCGCCCACGAAGGCGACGACGCCCTCGTCCGTGCCGGCCAGCAGCGTGATGTCCTCGCGGCTGTGGCCCGGGGTGCGGATCAGCCGGAGCGAGGGGCTCAGCTCGTGACCCTCGGCGTCGCGGTCGGTCCACTGGTCGTTCTCGTAGATCGCCTTGTGGTCGTGGACGCGGGCGTGGCCGAAGAGGCCGACGTTCATGGTGTTGTCGGGGTGGTGGTGGCTGAGCACCACGTCGGTGATGTCGTCGGGGCCGAGCCCCATCTCCGCGAGCGGGCCGAGGATCCGGTCGCGCCCGGCGACCATGCCGGGGTCGACGATCACGTGGCGGGCGCCGTCGCCCACGTAGGAGACGGTGGCGGCCACGCCGGGGCCGGTGGAGAGGGTGTAGCCGGTGGTCAGGATGCGGAAGCGGGCGGTGGCGTCGAGCGGTGTGTTCGTCATGGCCCCAAGTCTTCGTCGTGGCGGGCCCCTTCACGAGTGGCCGTACTGCCACTGATCGCGGGAATCGTGCCACCGCCGCGGCGGTGGCACGTGCCAGACTGCGCGCATGCCGCCCTTCGTGTCCGTCGCCGCGTACGCCCCTCCCGGTGTCGGGATGCTGGGGGCGGGGATCGTTTCCGAGGTGTTCGACGAGCGCGGGCAGGGCCTGCCCCGCTTCGACTTCGCCCTCTGCACGGACCGGCCCGGGGCGGTGCGCAGCGATGTCGGGCTGCCGCTGATGGTGGAGCACGGCCTGGACCGGCTGGCCTCCGCCGATCTCGTGATCGCCCTGCCCTGGGCGGACTTCCGCACGCCGCCGCCGGCCGCGGTGCTGGAGGCGCTGGCCGCCGCGCACGGGCGGGGCGCGCTGGTGGCGGCGCACTGCGTCGGGGCGTTCGCGCTCGCGGCGGCCGGGCTGCTGGACGGGCGCCGCGCCACCACCCACTGGCGGTTCGCCGGCCTGCTGGCCGAACGCCATCCGGGGATCAGCGTCGAACCGGACTCCCTGTACGTGGACGAGGGGGCGGTCGTCACGGGCGCGGGCGCCGCCGCCGGCTTCGACCTGTGCCTGCACCTGCTGCGGCGGGAGTACGGGGCCGCGACGGCCAACGCCATAGCCCGGGACCTGGTGCTGCCCTCCCACCGCGACGGGGGCCAGGCCCAGTACCTGGCGACGCCGGTGCCGGAGGACTGCCGGGACGAGAAGCTGGCCGAGGTGCTGGCGTGGGCGCGGGAGCACCTGCACGAGTCGCTGCCGGTGGCGGAGCTGGCCCGCCGGGCGCTGATGAGCCGGCGTTCCTTCGCCCGCCGGTTCGCGGCCTCGACCGGCACCACCCCGCACGCCTGGCTGCTGGGGCTGCGGCTCAGCCGTGCCGAGGAGCTGCTGGAGACCACCGACCTGCCGGTCGAGGAGATCGCCCGGCTGGTCGGCTTCGGCAGCGCGGCGGTGCTGCGCGAGCAGTTCGTACGGCGGCGCGGGGTGCCGCCGCGCTCGTACCGCAGGGCGTTCAGCCGCGCCGCGCGGTGAGGGGTCCGCGGGCCGTGGCCGGCCGCGTGACGATCCCCGCCACGCCCGGCGGCGGGGCCCCTATAGTCGGTCGGGTGACTGACTCACCGGGATCCCGCACGGCACGGGCGGCCGAGAAGCGCAGGCGCCTCGCCGAGGCTGCCGCGCGGGTCCTGCACGAGCAGGGCGTCGAACGGACCACCCTCGCGGACATCGCCCAGGCGGCCGGCGTCCCCGTCGGGAACGTCTACTACTACTTCAAGACCAAGGACGACCTGGTCCGGGCCGCCCTGTCCGAACAGAGCTCCCACCTGGACGGACTCACCCGGCGGCTGGACGAGCTGTCCGACCCGCTGGAGCGCCTCAAGGGCCTGGTCGCCGCCTGGGTCTCCCAGCGCGAGACCGCCGCCCGGCGCGGCTGCCCCACCGGCACCCTGGCCGTCGAACTCGACAAGCGGCCGGACGGGACGCTGGACGCGGAGGCGGGCGCGGTCATCCGGCGGCTGCTGGACTGGGCCGGCCTCCAGTTCCGGTCCCTGGACCTGCCCGACCCGGACGGTCTCGCCCTCACCCTCGTCGCCGGCTACCAGGGCATGTCGCTCCTGGCCAACGCCCTGCGCGAGCCCGAGGTCATGACCCGCGAGGGCGCCCGCCTCACCGCCTGGCTGGACTCCCTGACCCGCTAGGCCCTGTCCGGGCGATCTTCGCGGGCCCACGCCGCCCGGACAGGGCCTAGGGGGTGAGACGCCGGCCCGCGCGCAGGCCGGTCACCGCCCCGGCCGTCCACAGCACGGCCGCGCAGCCGACTCCCGGCACGGCCTGCCAGACGTGCGCGGTCGCCCCGGGCAGCAGCGCGGCCAGGGCCGCGAGGCCGACGGTGGCGATCATCGCCACGCCGACCACCCGCAGCACCGGCGCGCTCAGGCTCCGCGCCATCGGGAAGAAGTGCGCCCCGACCACCAGCGCCGACCAGCTCAGCATGAGCTCCGGCCGGTGCAGGGAGTTGCGCACGAAGCCGTTGCCCACTCCGAGCGCGACGGCCTGTACGAGCACCACGGTGAGGAACTTCGGCCCGCCGGCCGGGGCGGGCGCCGTCGGCAGGCCCGCCTCCTCGGCGGGGGTGCGCCGCGCCAGCACGAAGAGGCGTACGACGGCGGCCGCGCTCGCCGCCAGCAGGACCAGCCCGGCCCCCAGTACGGCCGGACGGGCGGCGCCCTGGACGGCCGGCTGGCCGAGCGCGAACCACATCAGCCCGAAGGCCGTACCGATCAGCGCTCCCCTGCCGCCGTTGCGGAGCTGCTCCCGCCGGGTGCGGACGGCGGGGCGGACAGCAGGGCGGACGCCGGGGCGGGCGATGGTCTTCTCCACGGGTTTCGTCTCCTTGTCTCCGCACCCAGCCTGGCCCACGGGGGACTCCGGGCGGAAGCGGATCCGGGGGCAGGAAGAACCGCCTGGCAGGTCGGTGCCAGCCCTCCCGGAACCGCCCGAACTGGCGGTCGAACCCGGGCGTCTCATAAGTTGGACGCTTCGGCGCGGCTCGGGCAGGAAGAGTGCGCGGGGGACCGGACGGGGAACACCCATGCTGGAACTACTGGGGCTCGACGCCGGGACGGCCGCGGTCTACCAGCTCGTACTGGCCGACCGCACCTGGGGGGAGACCGAACTCGCCTCCCGTCTGGAGGTGCCGGCAGCCGAAGTCCGCGACTCCCTGGCCAAGCTCACCGAACTGAAGCTCCTGCACCGCTCCCCGCTGGACGACGAACTGCGGCCCAGCGACCCGGCCACGGGCCTGCGCGAACTCCTCAACCACCACAAACGCGAGCTGGAGCGGCGGCAGGAGGCCGTCGAGCGCTGCGAGGCCGACATGGCCGCGGCCCTCAGCACCTATTCCGACCTGTACACCGGTCAGAGCCGGCGTGTGGCACGCCAGTTCCTCGGCGTGGAATCCGTCCAGAGCCGGATCCGGGAGCTGTCCGCCGAGACCGGCTCCGAGTGCCTCACCTTCAACCCGGGCGGCGCCCAGTCCCGGGCCAGCCTGGAGGCGAGCAGGGCCCTGGACCGCGACACGCTCGGCCGGGGCGTCCGGATGCGGACGGTCTACCTCGACAGCGTCTGCAACGACGCGGTGACCCGCGAGTACGCGGAGTGGCTCACCGACCTCGGCGGTGAGGTCCGCACCGTTCCCACACTGCCCGTGCGGATGCTGCTCTTCGACCGGAAGACCGTCATCGTGCCGGCCGACCCGGACAACACCCGCAAGGGCGCGGTGGAGCTGGCCGAACCGGGCGTGATCGCCGGCCTCGCCGGGCTCTTCGACCGGGTCTGGGAGTCGGCCACGCCCCTGGGAACGAGCCGGGACCGCGACGACCACGGCCTGACGCGGCAGGAGAGGGAGCTGCTGAAGCTGCTGGGCTGCGGCCTCACCGACGAGGCCGCCGGCCGCCAACTGGGGCTGTCCCTGCGCACGGTGCGCCGGATGATGGCCGAGCTGATGAAGCGCCTCGGCGCGGGCAGCCGCTTCGAGGCGGGCCTGCGGGCCGCGCAGCGCGACTGGATCTGACGCGCCGGGCGGGACCGGTCAATTGCGCGCGAGCAGCGGCGGGTTGAGGCGCGCGAAGCCCTCCTGCCGCTCGTACGGGAAGTACGGGTACGGCGCCGGCCGGTGGCTGGCGGCGTCCAGCCGGGCCACCTGCCCGGGGGTCAGCTCCCAGCCGACGGCCCCGATGTTCTGCCGCAGCTGTTCCTCGTTCCGGGCACCGACGAGGACGGTGGAGACGGTCGGGCGGCGCAGCAGCCAGTTGATGGCCACCTGCGGGATGGTCCGGCCCGTCTCCTCCGCGACCTCGTCGAGGGCGTCGACCACGTCGTAGAGGTGCTCCTCCTCCACCGGCGGGCCGTAGTCGGCGGTCTGGTGCAGCCGGCTGCCGGCCGGCAGGGGGCGGCCGCGGCGCAGTCTGCCGGTGAGGCGGCCCCAGCCGAGGGGGCTCCACACCATCGCGCCGACGCCCTGGTCGTGGCCGAGCGGCATCAGCTCCCACTCGTAGTCGCGGCCGACGAGGGAGTAGTACACCTGGTGGGCCGCGTAGCGGGGGAAGCCGTGCTTCTCGGCGGCCGAGAGGGACTTCATCAGTTGCCAGCCCGCGAAGTTGGAGACGCCGGTGTAGCGGACCTTGCCGGACCGGACGAGCTGGTCGAGGGTGGACAGCACCTCTTCGACGGGAGTGGCGGCGTCGAAGCCGTGCAGCTGGAAGAGGTCGATGCGGTCGGTGCCGAGCCGGCGCAGGGCGTCCTCGACCGCCCGGATCAGGCGGGAGCGGGAGGTGCCGTACTCACCGGGGCCGTCGCCGGTGGGCAGGCCCGCCTTGGTGGAGATGAGGACCTCGTCCCGGCGGCCCTTGACGGCCTGCCCGAGGACCTCCTCCGAGGCGCCCGCCGAGTAGACGTCGGCGGTGTCGAACAGGGTGATGCCGGCGTACAGGGAGATGTCCACCATCCGGCGCGCCTCCTGGGCGTCCGTGCTGCCCCAGGCGCCGAAGAGGGGACCCCGGCCGCCGAAGGTGCCGGCTCCGAAGCCGAGGGCCGGGACCTTGAGGCCGGACGCGCCGAGCTGCCTGTATTCCATGACGGACTCCTCCCGTAAGCGGTAATGGCACCGCAGACCCTTTAAGGTGATCCCAACGTAACAGCCGATCACCATTAATGGAACCGGAGACCCGTTATGACTTCGCCGAGTGAGGCCCCGGAGGGCGCGGGAGACATGTGCGCCGAGCCGGGGACCGTGCGCCCCGGGGGCCGGACCGCCCGGGTGCGGGCCGCGGTACTGGAGGCGGCCGGGGACATGCTGGCCGAGCAGGGCTTCCACGGGCTGGACCTCGCCGAGGTCGCCCGGCGGGCCGAGGTCGGCAAGACCACCGTCTACCGGCGCTGGGGCACCGTGGCCGGCCTGGTCGCCGACCTGCTGACGGACATGGCCGAGCAGTCGCTGCCGCGCACCGAGACGGGCTCGCTGGAGGAGGACCTGCTCGCCAACGCCGGGCTCGTCCGGCGCACCCTGTCCGACCCGCGCCAGGGCCCCCTGTTCAAGGCCGTCATCGCCGCGGCCACGGGCGACGCCAGGACGGCCGAGGCACTGCACCGGTTCTACGAGGTCCGGGTCGCGGAGTGGGCGCCCTGCGTCCGGCAGGCCGTCGAGCGGGGCGAGCTGCCCGAGGGCACCGACGCGGCCGAGGTGGTCCGCGCCGTCTCCGCCCCGCTGTACTACCGGCTGCTGACCACGGACGCCCCGCTGGACGAGGCCGCGGCCCGGCGGGCGGCCGCGGCGGCGGTGGCGGCGGCCCGCGCGGGGGCCTTCGTACGGACTCCGTAGCCGTCGGCGCTGGTTGTTAGCCTGCGGCGATGGGACTGGACATCACCGTGGTCGCGGCCGACTGGGAGCACCTCGCCCGGATACCGGCGGGCGAGCGTCTGGACGCCCTGACCGACGCCGTGCACCCGTACTTCTGCTGCGACGCCTGCGACGAGGCCGACCGCGCCGTGAAGGGCGACTGGGCCTCGCCGCGCGGGGTCTCGTGGTGCGCCGAGTACCGCTTCTCCGGGACGACCGGCACCTACGCCTGGCACTTCTGGCTGGCCGAGATCTGGCAGAGCGCCAGGGGCTCCGCCGAGCCCGGCCTCCGGGACGGCCTCGACGTCTTCCTCGGCGGCCTGGTGTGGGACGGCCCGGACTACGCCGAGGACCCGGACGCCGAGGACCCGCCGACCCTGCGCGGCTTCCCGGACGACCCCGAGCCGTGGCGCCCGCAGCTGCTGCTGGGCCGGGCGCCGGACGAGGTGCCGGCGCTCGCCCGCGCGTGGCAGGGGGTCGCACCCCGGCTGGCGGAACTGCGCGGACCCCTCGACGCCACGGACTTCCGCTGGCCGGGCCGGCTCGACACCTTCGAGGGGGCAACCGCGCTGATGCGCGAGTGGGGCGAGGTCGTCACGGGCGCCGCCGCCCGGGGGCGGGGGCTGGTCGGCCTGCCGTATTGAGGCCGGCCGCATGGAGGGCCGGACCGCATGGAGGGCCGGCCGCATCGAGGCCGGACAGTACCGAGGCCGGACAGCACCAGGCCCGGGCCTCAGGTGCGGTCGACGAAGACGCTGGTGGACTTCACCCGGGCGGTGGCGCGCATGCCGACCTCCAGGCCCAGCTCCTCCACCGCCTCACGGGTCAGCAACGACACCACCCGGTGCGGACCCGCCTGGATCTCCACCTGCGCGCTGACCGAGCCCAGCCTGATTCCGGTCACGATGCCGGGGAAGGCGTTGCGGGCCGAGGTGTACGGGGCCTCCTCGTCCTCACCGGCCTCCTGGGCCACCTCCACGCAGAACGCCGCCAGGTCCGGCCCGTCGACGATCCTGCGGTTGCCCTCCCGCCGGGTCGGGAAGCGCTCGGCGTCCGCCCAGCGGCGGGCGGTGTCACTGCTGACGCCGAGCAGCCGCGCCGCCTGGCCGATCGTGTAGGACTCCATGCACCGCAGCGTAGGTGGTGCCGGGGGCCGGACGGAGATCAGGGCGGAGGCAGGCCGCACCCACCCCTGTGACCAGGAATTTCGGGCCGGGGGTGGTTTCACGTGAAACATGGCGCGAGAGAAAGCACGGGTATCGACCTGAATCGGGGGGTATATCCACCTGGACGGTGACGGCCCCAACAGCTCATGACCTGGGACCGCGACCCGGGGCCTCCGTCTGAGGAGCGCAGAGCGATGGACCGTACCGAGCGCGACCACACCCCCCTCAAGGGCCGCGACGGCGGCGGAAGCACCGACCGCGCGGACCACACCGACCGCATGGACGCGGCAACCCTCGAGGCCAGAGCCCTCTCCACGGCCCTGTTCCACCGGCTGGCCGAACTGGACGAGGGGACGGCCGACTACTCGTACGTCCGCAACACCCTGGTCGAGCTGAACCTCAGCCTCGTGAAGTACGCCGCCCGGCGCTTCCGCGGCCGCAGCGAGCCGATGGAGGACATCGTCCAGGTCGGCACGATCGGGCTGATCAAGGCCATCAACCGGTTCGACCCGGAGCGCGGGGTGGAGTTCACGACGTTCGCGATGCCGACGATCAGCGGGGAGATCAAGAGGTTCTTCCGCGACACCAGCTGGGCGGTGAAGGTTCCCCGCCGGCTCCAGGAGCTGCGGATCGACAGCGCGAAGGCCCACGACGCGCTGGAGCAGGACCTCGGCCGCGAGCCGACCGACGCCGAGATGGCGCAGGAGCTGGACGTCACGCCGGAGGAGTTCAGCGAGGGCCGTAAGGCTGCCAGCGCGTACTCCGCGCGCTCCCTGGACGCGCCCGTGCAGGAGGACTCGGAGCGCGACCCGGCCGCGGAGCGCGCCTCGCTCGGCGAGGAGGAGCCCGCGTACGACCGGATCGAGTGCCTGGAGTCCCTCAAGCCCATGCTCGCCGGGCTGCCGGAGCGGGAGCGCGAGCTGCTGTCGCTGCGGTTCGGGCAGGAGCTGACCCAGTCCGAGATCGGAGCCCGGCTGGGCCTGTCCCAGATGCACGTCTCACGGCTGCTGAACCGCACCCTGACCCGGCTGCGCGGAGGACTCCTCACCGAGGCGTAGGCCCCGGCCGGGCGGCTCGGGGCACTCGGGGGCACTCGGGGCAGCGGCCCGGGCTGCTCGGGGGCCCGGGCGGACGAAGGGCGGGGGATCAGGGGTCGGGGGGCGGGCGGGTCAGGGGTCAGTGCGGATCAGGGACGACCTGGGAGGCCGGTGGGTCAGGGGCCCGGGAGGCCGCTGGGTCAGAGGCCCGGGAGGCCGCTGGGTCAGGGGCCCGGGAGGCCGCTGGGGGGCTCGGGGGCCGTCACCTCCAGCCAGACCGTCTTCCCGGGGCGGCCGTCCGCGGCCGGCTGGGAGCCCCAGTTCTTCGCGAGCCGCTCCAGCAGGACCAGTCCGTGGCCGCCCGGCCGGGAGCGGTCCCGCATCACCCGGCGCACCGGCTCCTCGGGACTGTCGTCGCTCACCTCGACCCGCAGCAGGCCGGGGCCGTGCCGCAGCACCAGCTCGCGCGGGCCGCCCGCGTGCAGACAGGCGTTGGTGACCACCTCGGAGACCAGCAGGAGCAGGTCCTCCCCGGCCTCCGATCCCTCGGGCCAGAGCCAGTCGGTGAGGGCCCGCCGGGTGAAGTCACGGCACCGGGCCACGACCCCTGCCGTGGCGCCGCCCAGGACCAGCCGCCGCGTCTGCTCCGCCACAGGCCCTCCCGTCTCCGACGCCGCTCCCCCCGGCGCCGCACCTACCCCCGGCCGGGACGGACAAATCCCGCGCGGACCCCACGCTACTGCCGAGTCGGCGCCCGAAGCGTGATGCGCGGCGGCGAGGGGTGCAGGCGAGGCCGTACGAGGTCATGGAGTGCCCCTCAGCCGCCCGCCCGGGCAACGCCGGGCAACGCCGGCCTCGAAGGGGCCTCGAAGGCGGATCCACGGGCCGCGGGGCGGCGGATCAGGGGCGCGCCGGGGGCGGCCCGGGGCCGCCCCCGGCGCGCTACGCGGGGCCGCACAGGGCTCCCACCATGGGTTTTCCGCCGCTCTCCCCCGTGGAGCGGCCGGTCCGACGGACGCTATGCGGGCCGTACGGACCCGTCGAGGACCCGCCCCGGGGTCCGTCAAGTCGCCCGGGCGGGGTGTCGTACCCCAGGCACCCCGGCGTCCACATCCTGGACAACTACCCTCGATATATGAACGCAGAAGCCGACGCCCTCGCGGCCGTGAAAGACGCAGTCAAAGAAGCAGACCGAAACCACGTTTTCCATTCGTGGTCGGCTCAGGAGCTCATCGACCCGCTCGCCGTGGCCGGGGCCGAGGGCTCGTACTTCTGGGACTACGACGGCAACCGCTACCTCGACTTCTCCAGTGCGCTCGTCTACACCAACATCGGCTACCAGCACCCCAAGGTGGCCGCCGCCGTCGCGGAGCAGGCGACCAGGCTCTGCACCCTCGCGCCCGGCTTCGCCGTCGACGTCCGCTCCGAGGCGGCGCGCCTGATCGCCGAGCGCACCCCCGGCGACCTCGACAAGATCTTCTTCACCAACGCCGGCGCCGAGGCCGTGGAGAACGCCGTACGCATGGCCCGGCTGCACACCGGCCGGCCCAAGGTGATGTCCGCGTACCGCTCGTACCACGGGGCGACCACCACCGCGATCAACCTCACCGGCGACGCCCGCCGCTTCGGCAACGACGGTGCGACCGCCGGCGTCGTCCACTTCTGGGGCCCGTTCCTCTACCGCTCGCCCTTCCACGCCTCCACCGAGGCCGAGGAGTGCGAGCGCGCCCTGCGCCACCTGGAGGACACGATCGTCTTCGAGGGGCCGCAGTCCATCGCCGCGATCATCCTGGAGACCGTGGGCGGCGCCCCCGGCGTGCTCGTGCCCCCGGCCGGCTACCTCAAGGGCGTGCGCGAGCTCTGCGACCGCTACGGCATCGTCTTCATCCTGGACGAGGTCATGGTCGGCTTCGGCCGCACCGGCGCCTGGTTCGCCGCCGACCACTGGGAGGTCACCCCCGACCTCCTCTGCTTCGCCAAGGGCATCACCAGCGGTTACGTGCCGCTCGGCGGCGTCGCCATCTCAGCCGCGATCGCCGAGACCTTCGCCCGCCGGCCCTACCCGGGCGGTCTGACGTACTCCGGGCACGTGCTGGCCTGCGCCGCCGCCGTCGCCACGGTCAACACCATGGCCGAGGAGGGCATCGTCGAGCAGTCCGCGCGCACGGGCGCCGAGCTGCTGGGCCCCGGGCTGCGCGAGATCGCGGAGCGCCACCCCTCCGTCGGCGAGGTCCGCGGCATGGGCACCTTCTGGGCCCTGGAGCTCGTGAAGGACGCGCAGACCCGCGAGCCGCTGGTCCCGTACAACGCGTCGGGCGCCGACAACGCGCCGATGGCCGCCTTCGGCGCGGCCCTGAAGAAGGGCGGCCTGTGGCCGCTCCTCGCCGGGAACCGCATCCACGTCGCCCCGCCCTGCAACATCTCGGCCGAGGACGTGGCCAAGGGGCTGGCGATCCTCGACGAGGCCCTGTCGGTCACGGATGCGCACATGGTCTGACCTGCGGTCTTGTGCGGTCGCCCAATCCGTGGGTGCTGGTGTTCGGATGTTCCGTGCGGTGGTCACCCCGCCGTACACATGGTGCAATCCCGTCAGTACTTCAGTACGAATCAGCACCTACGGACCGGGATGCACGTCAGTCCCGGGGCGGTCCTCCGGGGCCGAACGGCGGGGAGCGGGACGTCCTCCAGGAGGGCGGGCGCTGGACGCCGGGCGTACGGGATCCAGAACAACGGACTCCGTGTTCCCGAGTACCCGAAGGAAGACAGCATGAGCAAGCACGTCCTGGGCCAGAACCAGTACGGCAAGGCCGAGAACCGCATCGTCGTGGTGACCCGCAAGGGCAGCGACGGCTCCTGGGCCGAGATCCGCGACCTGAACGTCTCGGTCGCGCTGCGCGGCGAGTTCCGCGACGTCCACCTGACGGGTGACAACGCCAACTGCCTGCCGACCGACACCACCAAGAACACGGTGTACGCCTTCGGCAAGGAGCACGGCATCGCCTCCCCCGAGGCCTTCGGCATCCTCCTCGCCAAGCACTTCGTCTCCTCTCAGGCCCCGATCCGCGAGGCGCAGATCCGCATCGAGGAGTTCGCCTGGGAGCGGATCCCCGTCCCGACCCGCAAGGAGCAGCACTCCTTCGTCCGCAAGGGCCAGGAGGTGCGCACCGCGCAGATCACCTACAGCGAGACCACCGGTCTCCAGGTCATCTCGGGTCTGAAGGACCTGACGGTGATGAACTCGACCAACTCCGAGTTCCACGGATTCATCAAGGACAAGTACACGACCCTCCAGGAGGCGTACGACCGCATCCTGGCGACCAAGGTCACCTCCCGCTGGGCGCACTCGGCGCTGGCCGGCGACGACGCCGCGTACGACTGGGACCAGTCGTACAAGAAGGTCCGCAAGCACATGCTGGAGGCCTTCGCGGAGACGTACTCCTACTCGCTCCAGCAGACCCTGAACCAGATGGCCGAGCGGGTGCTGGACAACTGCCCCAAGGTCAACGAGGTCCGCCTCAACCTGCCCAACAAGCACCACTTCCTCGTCGACCTGGAGCCCTTCGGCCTCAAGAACGACAACGAGGTCTACTTCGCCGCGGACCGCATGTACGGCCTGATCGAGGGCACCGTCCACCGTGACGGCGTACAGCCGGTCATCGCGACCTCGGACTGGATCACGGCCTAGGTCCACCGCCCCAGCCGTTCCGTTCGGCCCGGACCGCGTCGCGGGGTCCGGGCCGTCCGGCGTTCCCGGCCGTTCGGCGTTCCCGCTCGTCCGGCGTTCCCGGCCGCGGCTACCGGGGCTGTCCCACGAGGAGGTTCCAGCGGCCCGCGCGCCCGCTGAGGGACGTCACGGTGTCCGGCCGCACGTCGAGCCGCCAGAAGGCCGCGGCCGGCAGCTCCAGCACGGCCACCACCGCCGCCCGTACGACGGCCTGCGCGACCACCGCGTGGTGCCTGCCGGGGCCCAGGCCCGCCAGGTACTCACCCGTCCGGGTGATCAGCGCCGCCACCGGCTCCCCGCCGCCCGGGGGCGCGTACCGCGGGTCCGTGAGCCAGCGCCGGATGCCCTCCGGGTCCTCGGCGGCCACCTCTTCGAGGGTCCGGCCCGCCCAGTCCCCCATGGCGGGCCCGGCCAGGCCCGGGTGGCCGGGGCACGGCTCCCCGTACCCGAACCGCCCCTGGCGGGCGGCGTCGTCGAGCGGGGGTGTGGCGAGGTGTACGCGTACGGATGGCATGCGGGGAGCGTAGAGCGCACGCCCAGGGCGTGAAACGTCGGCCACGCGCCGTGGTGTTCAAGCCAGGGGCGCGGTACGGTCTCGGACGACATGACGAAGGTATGACGGAAGCACCGGTGAGAATCCGGCACGGTCGCGCCACTGTGAATCCTCCCGCGGCACCCGGGGAGGGAAGTCAGACCCGCCTCCTTCGAACAGAGCACCACTGACCGGGACGCGTGTTCCCCCTGGAGGTTCTGCAATGGCCCACACCGCCGTGTCCGCTTCGGCGCCCGCCGCCGTCGCCCCCATCTCCCTTTCAGCGCTGGCTCCCTGGGCCGCCTTCGCCGCGGTCCTGGCCCTCGTCCTGCTGTACTTCGTCGGCATCGAGCAGGGTGCCACCGCCGTCTTCCAGGGCGAGACCGTCCACGAGTGGCTGCACGACGGCCGCCACCTGCTCGGTTTCCCCTGCCACTGACCCCCTTCCGATCTCCCTCACGATCACCAAGGGGTTCATGCGTGAACACCGTCTCCCCCCGCGTCCTTCTGGTGCGGGGCATGCTGGCCGGCCTGCTCGCGGGCGTCGCCGCCTTCCTCGTCGCGTACCTCCTCGGCGAGTCCAAGGTGGACGCGGCGATCGCCATCGAGGAGGCCGGCCACCTCGCGGCCGGCCATGACCACGGCGCCGAGGACGCTCCGGTCAGCCGGGCCCTCCAGGCCACGGCCGGCCTCGGCACCGGCGTCCTGCTGTACGGGGCCGCCCTCGGCGGCATCGCCGCGCTCGTCTACTGCTTCGCCCTGGGCCGGATCGGGCGCTTCGGCGCCCGGGCCACGGCGGCCCTGGTCACCGGTGCCCTGTTCGTCACCGTGACCCTGGTGCCGTTCTTCAAGTACCCCGCCAACCCGCCGGCCGTCGGGGACCCCGACACGGCCGCCCGGCGGACCGCCCTCTACCTGCTGATGATCGCCCTGAGCGGGCTGCTGGCGGCCGCCGCGCTGATCCTGGGGCGGCGGCTCGCGCCGCGCCTGGGCAACTGGAACGCCTCGGTGGCGGCCTCGCTGGCCTTCGTGGCGGCGGTGGGCGTCTCGTACGCGCTGCTGCCCGGGATCAACGAGGTGCCCGCCGACTTCCCGGCCGCGCTGATCTGGCAGTTCCGTCTCGCGTCGCTGGCCATCCAGGCAGCGCTGTGGACGACTTTCGGCCTGGCCTTCGGTTTTCTAGCCGAACGCGCTCTTGCCCCGTCCGCCGCACCCAAGGAGGCTGTACAGCCAATGAGTTGAGCGCGACGCCTGTTGCGCATGTGACAGGTGTGGAGGTGGGATCCGGCGATGCAGTACGCGATCCGGGAATGGCGGGGCTGGACCGGCGCCGCGCCGTTCTGGCTGAACTCGGTACTGCTGGTCCTGGCCCCCTTCACCGCCGCCACCCTCCTCGCCCAGATCGGCGTCATCAGCGCCCTGGCCGCCCTCGGCGGGCTGGCCCGGCAGCTCTGGTTCGGGGACTACGGCCACCCCGTGATGCACCTCGCCGCCGCCCTCATGGGGGCGGCGGCGGTGGCGCTGGTGGTGGTCTGACCCCTCCTCGGCTCCAGCCCCCTTCCCGCCGCCCGCCGCCCTCCCGGTCGAGTTGATCTTGGTGCGGGGGAGAATGGCGGTTCGTTCGAGCGGAGCCGACCGAGGAGTTGGTGTGGAGTCAGGGCGGGACATACCCGAGGAGTACCTGGACGGGTACGTACGCATGCTCGCGGACGCCTCGGCCACCGGCCGGCGCCCCGGCCGCGAGGAGCTCGACGCCCGCCGCGCGCTCGGCGAGCAGGCCGCCGGGGCCGGATACGGGCTGCGGAGCCTCATCGGCGCACACCTCGCCGCCACCCGCACCGCCATCGGCGGACGCCTCGCCCCCGACCACGTGCTCGCGGTGGTGGAGCAGGCCGTGGACGCCTTCACCGAGGGGTACGAGCGGGCCCACGGGCCGGCCGCGCACCGGGAAGCGGCCGCCCGCCGGGAGTTCGTCGACGACCTGCTGCTCGGCGGAGGCGACCCCGGCCGCCTCGGCGAACGCGCCGCCCGCTTCGGGATGGACCCGGCACCGGCGCACGCCGTGGCCGTCGCGCACGGCCCCGTGCCGTACGAGGACGGGGGCCCGGAGCAACGCCGGCTCCAGTCGGCCCTGGCCGGGTGCTTCGGGGACCGGGACTTCCTGCTCGCCACCAAGGACGGGCGGCTGGTCTGCGTGGCACCGGGCCGGCGGGACGAGATACCAGTGCGCTTCGCCCGGCTGGCGCACGCGGAGTCCGAAGGACGGGGGCTCGTCGCGCTCGGACGCCCGCACCCCAGCGCGGCCGGGGCCGCGACCTCGTACGCGGAAGCCCTGGACGCGCTCGGCGTCGCGGACCGGCTCGGACTCGGGGGCCCGCTGCTGCGCGCCGCCGACCTGCTGGTCTTCCCGGTGCTGACCCGCGACCGGGAGGCGATGGCCGAGCTGGTGCTGGCCGCGCTGGGGCCGCTGCGGGCCGGGCGCGGCGGGGCGGCACCGCTGCTGGACACCCTGACCGCGTACTTCGATTCGGGGTGCGTGGCCGCGGAGGCGGCCCGGCGGCTGAACCTCAGCGTGCGGGCGCTGACCTACCGGCTGGAGCGGATCCACCGGCTGACGGGGACCGACCCGGGGGACCCCGTGCAGCGGTACACCCTCCAGACGGCCGTGATCGGCGCGCGCCTGCTGGACTGGCCGGCCCGGCCGCTCCAGGGAGGTGTCACCTCCTCACCCGTTCGGGGGTAGCAGCCCGACCGGGCGTGTACCGCCCGCGCACCCGCCGCCAGCTGGGAGGACACGGACGCCAGGACCCGGAGAGCACGTGACGCGCCGTCATTTCCCCTGCGGGCGGCGATGTACGGGTGGACGGGGAGCGGTCCACTGCTTCCAGGAACCGGCCGCCCGAGCCGGACAGGAGGAACGCCATGTCCCGCGCCCAGTGGGCCGCCGCCGCGCTGACGGTCACTCTGCTCTGCACCGGTGTCGCCCTGTTGCGCAGCAGCGCGGGCGCGGAGCCCGCCGCCGCGAGCGTCACCGACGCGCTGCCCTCGCGGGCCCTGGGCCTGTCCGGGCACCGCCGGCTCGTACGCGGGCTGGAGCAGTCCGGAGCGCACGGTCCCGGCGCGGACCGCCGGACGGTGTCCGCGCCGCCGATGCGGGCATCACGGCCGCTGCGGCTGCGCATCCCCAGTCTGGGCGTGGACCTCCCGCTGGCGAGGGGCCCGCGGGACGGTGGGGGCGAGGCCGGCTGGGACACCGGGGGCCCCGCTCCCGGCTCCGCCGGCACCGCCGTGGTCACCGGCGACGGGCTGCCGCTCGCCGGACTGCGGCGGGGCCGTGTCATCGAGATCCCGCGCGCGGACCACCGTACGGCGGTGTTCACCGTCGAGCGGGTCTCCCCCCACGCGGTCACGGCGCCGGCCGGGGACACCGGCCTCGCCCGGCTGCGGCTGGTCAGCGGCGAGACCTCCGTACTGGCCCGGCTGACGGGGCCGCTGCGCAGCGGCTGAGTCATCCGTGGGGGGTGTCTTCGTCCCCCGGTCGGGGGCTTCTCGGGCGTCCGCGGAAAGTTGCCCGGCGTGTCGGGGCATGCAGGCCCCATGAACGGTGCGCGGTGCGCGCGGACGGCGCTGACGCGGGCCCTGACGGTGGCCTGCGTGGCTCTCCTGTGCCTGTTCGGCGTCGGTCCGGCGGCCACGGCCACGGCCGGCGCGGAGCCCCGCCCCGCCTCCTCGGCGCCCGCCGATCCCACCGAGGGACAGTCGGAGCCGGCCGGGGATCCCGTAGGCCGCTCGGCACTGCGTACGGTCGAACGCGCGGCGCCGGCCGTACGCCATCTGACACCCCGGATGTTTCACGTGAAACACGCGGGCGAACCCGCCCGCGTGGCCCCCCACGGGGCGGCCGAACCGGCCCTGTCCGGCCGGACGGTACGGAGTGTGGTCCTGCGCTGCTGAGCGGGCCGAGCAGCGTACGCAACCCCCCCACACCCCCGAAGCACCGTGAGGTTCCGCCATGCCCATCGACCCGTACGCCGCCCTGAACGCCATGATCCGCGCCGAGGCCGCCCGCTTCTCCCCGCCGGCCCGGAAGGAGGGCCAGGACCGCCCGCGCCCGGACCGGACCCGCGCCGACCGGACCGTCCCGCAGCCCGCCACCGCCGAGCCCGAGTCCGAGTCCGAGTCCGGTTCCGCGAGCGAGGAGCCGCAGCCGCAGCAGGACCAGCCCGCCGGCTCGGCGGCGTAACGACAGGCGACGGCGCCGGTCCCCGCACCCCGCCGTGGGTGCGGGGACCGGCGCCGGTCCCGCCCGCCGGGCTCAGTCCTCCCGCGTGTAGTACCGGTAGAAGGCCCCGAGCCCGACGCCGAGGCCCACGAACAGGCCGATGACGGTGGCCTTGAGCACCGACTCGTTGGTCAGGCTGTGGAGGTAGCCGGCGGCGATGCCGGCGAAGACCCCGTACGCGGCGGCGTGCAGCTCCCGCTTCAGCCTCGGGCCGACCTTCGCGAGGGTGAACATGATCGCCGCGAAGATCGCGCCGCACAGGATCCCGTAGAACACGTTGCCCGCGTCGACCGGGCCCATCTGGCGCTTGATGAAGGCCGCCCAGACCCCGTAGACGAGGCCCATGAGCAGCGCGCGCGTCAGGCGGTTCCGGTCGGTGTGCCGGTCCGCGTCCGCCGACGCCATCGGGCGGTGCCGCCGGGGGACGGTGGGTGCCGCATGTGCCATGGCGGGGCTCCTCTCTTCCACCCTCAAGGGCACACCCGGCACCCGGGAGCGGCAAGTGGATCACTCGTCCGGACGGTGCGGACCGCGCTCCCGGAGGGAATCCGGGCCCCCGGACGCAGCAGCAGGGGTGGCGCCCCGCACCGCACCCGGCTTTCCCTGGTGACGTGCGCACCTACCTGTCGGCGGCCCTCATCGTGCTCGTGGCCCTGCTCGTACCCGCGAGCGCGGTCGCGTACTGGGCGGACCGCCGGCTGGGCGACGCCGACCACTACACCGCGGCCATGGCCCCGCTCGCCAAGGACCCGGCCGTGCAGGAGGTGGTCGTCGACCAGGCCACCCGTGCCCTCTCCGGGCAGATCGACGCGGGCCCCTTCCAGGGCGCCGTGGACGCCCTCCTCGGCGACGCCCTGCGTTCCTTCACCGGCACCCCCGCCTACCGGACGGCCTGGGAGACGGCCAACCGCGCCGCGCACACCGCCTTCCTCGACGCCCTGAACACCGGTCACGGGGACGCCGTCACCGTGGACCTCGCACCCGTGATCGCGCAGGTCAAAGAGGAACTGATCGCGGACGACGTGCCCTTCGCCGACCGCATCCCGGAGACCCACCTCTCCGTGAAGGTCATGGAATACGACAACCTCGGCGCGCTCCGGGAGGGGTTCCACGTGCTCCAGATCGCCGGCGTCTGGCTTCCCGTACTGACCGTGCTCCTCGCGGTGGCGGCCGTGGCCGTCGCCGTCCGGCGCCGGCGGGCCGTCCTCGCCACCGGCGCCGGGCTCGCGGTCGGCGCCGTACTGCTGTGGGCGGCGGTGGGCGTGTGCCGCCGCATCACGCTCGACGACCTGCCCTCCGACGTCGACCGGCCCGCCGCCGCGGCCGTGTACGACGCGCTCACCGCCTTCCTGCGGACCACCGCCTGGGTGGTCCTCGCCGTCGGGCTGGCCACCGCGCTGGCCGCATGGCTGGTGGGCCGGCTACGCCGCACCCCATAAGCTCGGAAGGTACCCATCCTCCGCAGAACTCCCCAGAACGACCGATTCGCGAGCGGCGACACGGAAGCGGAATGACCACCGAACGACGCACCGAGCACATACCGTCCGGGCGGCCCCGGCCCCACCCCCTGGCTCCCCCCACCTGGCTGCTCGCGGGACTGCGGCCCAGCAGCGCGCCCGTCCCCTGGGCGGCGGCCGCCCGCGCCGGGATCGCGATGGCCGTCCCCCTCGCCGTCGGCTTCGCCCTCGACGAGCCCGAGTACGGCGCCCTCGTCGCCATGGGCGCCCTCGCCGGGGTGTTCGGCGACACCGCCGACGCCTACCGGATGCGGGTCCTGAACATCGCCGTCCCGCAGGCCTTCGGCGCCATCGGGGTGGCCGTGGGCACCCTCGTCTACGGGCGCGGCTGGCTGGCCGTCGCCGTCCTCACCCTCATCGCCCTCGTCTCCGGGATGATCTCCTCGATCGGCACGGTCGCCTCCGTGTCCGGACTGCTGCTCCTGCTCAACGCCGTCGTCGGAGCGGGCCTGCCGATGCCCCAGCCCTGGTGGACCGCGCCGCTGCTGCTCACCGCCGGCGGCCTGTTCGTCCTCGCGCTGACCCTGCTGGCCTGGCCCCTGCGCGGACGGCAGCCCGAACGGGCCGCCGTCGCGGCCACCTACCGGGCGCTGGCCGACGCCCTGGAAGCCTGCGGCGGACCCCAGGACGTCTACGACGAACGCCGCCGCCAGGTCACCCAGGCCCTCAACCAGGCCTACGACCTCGTCCTCGGCCGCCGGGCCCGGGTGCACGGCCGCAGCCCCTCCCTGGTGCGGATGCTGGCCCAGCTGAACGTGCTGATCCCGCTCGCGGAGGCCGCGCCCGCCGCCCACCTGCGGGGCCGCCCGCTGCCCGCCGAGATCCCGGCGGCCGTACGGGAGCTGGCCGGGGCGGTCGAGGAGGGCCGCACCGGGACTCCCGTCCTCACCCTGCCCGCCCCGCACACCCCGTCCGAGCGGGCCATCGACTCCGCGCTGCGGCACGCGGCGGCCATCGTCCACCTCGCCGAACCGGACCCGTACAACGTCGACGACCGCCTCGGCCGGCCCGCCGCCCTGCGCGTCCGGGCCCGGCGCGGGGTGCGCGACATGATGCTGTCCGAGGCCTCCTGGCGGTACGGACTGCGACTGGCCCTGTGCATCGGCCTCGCCCAGTCCCTCGTCTCCCTGATCGAGGTGGAACGCTCCTACTGGGTGGCCCTGACCGTCACCTTCGTCCTGAAACCGGACTTCGGCTCGGTCTTCTCCCGCGCGGTCCTGCGCGCCCTGGGCACGGCGGCCGGGCTGGTCCTCGCCGCCGCCGTCCTCGCCGAGGTGCCGCGCGGCTGGTGGGACGTACCGGTGATGGTGGTGCTCGCCGCGCTGATCCCGGTGTTCTCCGCCAAGGGGTACGCCTTCCAGACCGCGGCCATCACCCCCGTGATCCTGCTGCTCTCGGACCAGCTCAACCACGAGGGCTTCGACCTCATCCTGCCCCGGCTGCTCGACAGCCTGATCGGTTGCGCGATCGTCCTGGTCGCCGGCTACCTGCTGTGGCCCGAGAGCTGGCACACCCGCATCGGGGACCGGCTCGCCGACGCCGTCGACGACGCCGCCCGCTACGTGGAGCGGGCCTTCGCCCCCGTCGCGGACGACGCCGAGCTGCGCGCCGCCCGGCAGTCCCGCCTCCAGGCCCGGCGCCGCATCTACCGCGACCTGTCGGGGGTGCGCAGCGAGTTCCAGCGGGCCCTGACCGAGCCGCCGCCGACGGGGGACCGGGCCGCCGCGTGGTGGCCACTGGTGGTGGCCGTGGAACGCATCGTGGACGCCACCACCGCCGCCCGGGTCCGCGTCAACCACGGCGCCGATCCGCCCGCGGCAGGCGAGGTCGACCGGATCGCCCGGCAGCTCCGCGAACTCGCCGAGCGCGTCCGCAGCAGCCCCACCCCGGTCCGCGTGGACGTACCGCCGCAGGACGCCGGGACGAGCGTCCTGGCCCCGGTCCACCACGAACTGGCGGCGGCCCGGGCCATCTCCGACGCCCCTTCTTGACGCGCCGCGCCCCTTCTTGACGCGCCGCGCCCCTTCTTGACGCGCCGCGCCCCTTCTTGACGCGCCGCGCCCCTTCTTGACGCGCCGCTCGCGCGGCTCGGCCGCAGGCGGCCTCCCCGGCTTCGCGCCGCTGCGCCGGACTCCGTCCGGCGGGGCCGGGGCGGGGTCGGTTCGGGTGGCTGGGACCGGTGGGTCGGGTGCGGGTCGTTGGCCGCTGCGCGGGGCTGGCCCCTCCCCGCCCTTCAACCTCCCCCGGACTCCGTCCGGGGGGACCCCCAGGCCTCAGCGCCGGCGCCGCTCACTGCACGGCTACCGCGCCCGCTCCTCAAACGCCGACGGGGCTGATTCAGCCTCGCCGGGCGGCGGACCCCCGGATGGAGCAGTGGCCGGGCCGGGAGGCCGGGGCCGGGGGAGCATCGGTACATGCGGAGCCCCCACGCGCTGGCCCTCGCCGCCCTCCTGGCGGCCACGGCCGGCTGCGCCGACGTGGAAGGGCTGCGCAGTTCCGGCGACCTGGGCACCGCACACGCCCCCAAGACCCTGTGGAAGGACTACCACCCCGATCCGCCGGGCCCCGGTCAGCAGCCCGGGGCGGCCGCCGTGGTGCCCGGGCTCCCCGAGCCGGACGGCCCGGGCATG
Organism: Streptomyces sp. NPDC033966; assembly: GCF_055575955.1. Lineage (NCBI taxonomy): Bacteria > Bacillati > Actinomycetota > Actinomycetes > Kitasatosporales > Streptomycetaceae > Streptomyces > Streptomyces sp. NPDC033966. The sequence goes on from NZ_JBVIRQ010000005.1 coordinate 348,492, forward strand.
CGCGGGGTGGACGCGCTGGCCGTCGTACGGGCCGACATCACCTCCGCCACCGCCGAGGACGCCGGCACCGGCCGGCTCGTCGACCCCCGGGCCGCCCAGCGGCTCGCGCTCTGCACACAGGCTGTGGACGGCGGCCCGTACTGCCCGGTCCGCCCCGGCGTCCTCCACGACCTGACCGGGGACGGCAAGGACGAGCTGATCACCGCCCTCGACGTGGACGGCCGCGTCGGCGAACTGCGCGTCTACACCGTCCAGGACGACGGCAGGATCGCCCGGATCCTGGCCCGGCGCGGGGTGCTGGAGGGGGTGGAGGTGGCCTCCGAGCACCTGGCGGTCCGCGAGCCGACCTCGAACCCCGCCTACATCTCCGTCTCCGACTACGTGTGGGACCCGAAGGCACGCAGCATGAGCCTGACCCAGCTGACCCTCGACGACTGCCCGGCCGTCACGGACGTCCCGCTGAGCGAGGGACGGGCCCGATGCGCCCGCTGAGCAGCCTGCGCTGGAAGATCGCCCTCACCACCACGCTGGTGTGCTGCACGGTGGCCGCCGCGCTGGGGATCCTGGTGCACAACGTGGTCTCGCGGCAGGTCGTCGGCGAGGTCCGCAAGGAGGTCGAACGGGACCTCGACCACGCCCTCGGCCACTACGAGTACGGCACCTCGCACGGGGACGTGAACGTCGCCCTGGACCCGCCCGGCCTGCCCCGCCCGCTGCGCGAGCTCGTCGCCCGCGGACGGACCGGCAGCATGGTCGGCACCCAGGACGGCAAGCCCGTCATGTGGGCCGCCGGGCCGGCCGACCAGAAGGCCCTGGCGGTCTGGATCCCGTACGCGAACACGCGCCACCGGCTGCGCGACGTCGACACCGCGATCCTCGCCTCCTCGGTGGTCGCGGCCGGGGTGGTGGCCCTGGCCGGCGTGTTCCTCGCCGGCCGGATCAGCCGCCGGCTCACCACGACCGCCGCCGTCGCCCGCCGGATCAGCGCCGGGGACCTCGACGCCCGGGTGGCCTTCCCCGCGGACACCGGACCGGGAACGCGCCGCTACCACGACGAGGTGCGGGACGTCGCACAGGCGCTGGACTCGATGGCCGCCTCGCTCCAGGAACGGCTGGAGGCGGAGAAGCGGTTCACCGCCGACGTCGCGCACGAGCTGCGCACCCCGCTGACCGGTTCACTGGCCGCCGCCTCGCTGCTGCCCGAGGGCCGGCCCAAGGAGATGATCAACGACCGGCTGAAGGCCCTGCACCTGCTCACCGAGGACCTGCTGGAGATCTCCCGGCTGGATTCCGGGGTGGAGCGGGCCGACCTGGCCCAGGTGGAGCTGGGCCGGGCCGTGGAACGGGCCGTCGCCGGGACCCGGCTGCCCGCCGAGGTACGGATCGTGCGGGACGCGGTGGTGTTCACCGACCGCCGCCGCCTGGACCGGATCCTGGCCAACCTGCTGGTCAACGCCCACAAGCACGGGCGCCCGCCGGTCGAGGTGACGGTGGAGGGGCCGGTGGTGGTGATCCGCGACCACGGTTCCGGCTATCCCGCCGAGCTCATCGAACAGGGCCCGAAGCGGTTCCGCACCGGGGACCCCGGGCGCGGCCGCGGCCACGGGCTGGGCCTGACGATCGCGGTGGGCCAGGCGGCGGTGATGGAGATCGGGCTGGGCTTCGCCAACGCCCCGGACGGGGGTGCGCTGACGACGCTCCGGCTGCCGGTGGGCCGGCTGCCGGAGCCGGGGTGACCCCCGCCCGCCTGCGGATCAGACGCCGATGTTCTTGCCGTCCTTGCGCCACACGGACACCACGGCCGGGCGGACGATCCTGCCCGGGCCGTCGGGCCACACCGACTGCGGCTTCTCGACGGACGCGCCGTCGATCTCGCCCGGGTGCTGGACCGCGACGAGCACGCGCTTGTCCTGGACCAGCGGGCCGCAGGTCTCGGCGCCGCGCGGGACGGTGAGGAACTGCTTCAGCTCACCGCGGCGCTCACCGGCGGTCGCGACGCCGAACAGGCCGTCGTGCGAGCCGAGCTGGTTGCCGTCGGTCGAGATCCACAGGTTGCCGTGCGGGTCGAAGGTGACGTTGTCCGGGCAGGAGATCGGGCTGACCTTGTCCTTCGGGAAGCCCGCGAAGTAGGTGGCCTGGTCGTTCGGGTCACCGGCGACCAGGAACAGCCGCCAGGCGAAGCCGTCGCCCGCCGGATCGTCGAAGTTCTCGGCGAGCTCCAGGATCTGGCCGTGCTTGTTCAGGTTGCGCGGGTTGGCCTCGTCCGCGCCCGCCTTGCCGGCCTTGCCGCGGTCGGTGTTGTTGGTCAGCACCACGTACACGCGGCCGGTGCGGGGCGAGGGCTCGATGTCCTCGGGGCGGTCCATCTTGGTGGCGCCCACCTTGTCGCCGGCCTGGCGGGTGAAGACGAACACCTCCTCGGCGGTCATGCCCTCGACGTGCGAGACGTTGCCGGAGGGGGAGGCGGTGGCGAGCTTGATCCAGACGCCGGAACCGTCGAACCGGCCGTCGGAGGGGAGCTTGCCGGAGCCGTCGATCTCGGCGGCCGGGGAGTCACCGGTCAGCTTGGCGACGTAGAGGGTGCCCTCGTCGAGCAGCGTGAGGTTGTGCTCCTTCGCGGCGCGCGAGTCGCCCTTCTTCATCTGCTTCGAGGAGACGAACTTGTAGAAGTAGTCGAAGCGCTCGTCGTCGCCCATGTAGACGACGGGACGGCCGTCCTCGGTGAGGCGGGGCTGGGCGCCCTCGTGCTTGAAGCGGCCGAGCGCGGTGCGCTTGCGGGGGGTGGAGTTCGGGTCGTACGGGTCGAGCTCGACGACGTAGCCGAAGCGGTTCGGCTCGTTGGGCTCCTGCAGCACGTCGAAGCGCTTGTCGAAGCGCTCCCACTTGCGCTCGGTGGCGCCGGTGGACACGCCGTAGCGCTTGAGGCGGGCGGCCTGGGTGGCGTCGGTGACCTGCCCGGCGTTGGCGAAGTACTGGTTGAAGTTCTCCTCGCCGTGCAGGGTGGTGCCCCACGGGGTGGTGCCGCCCGAGCAGTTGTTGAGGGTGCCGAGGACCTTGGTGCCGGTGGCGTCGGCGGAGGTCTTCACCAGGGCGCTGCCGGCGACCGGGCCGGAGAGCTTGAACTCGCTGGTCGCGGTGAGGCGGCGGTTGAGCTGGTGGCGGTTGACCGCGGTCAGCTTGCCGGAGCGGTGGTCCTCCTGGACCACGACGACGCCGAGTCCGTGCGCGGCCCAGGCGATCTCGACCTGCTCGCGGGTGGGGTTGGCCGGGTCGTAGTTGCGGAACATGAGGTTCTCGTCCGTGTACTCGTGGTTGGCCACGAGCAGCTGCTGGCGCTCGTACTTGCCGCCGAGCGGGAGGAGGCTCAGGAAGTCGTTGTTGTACCCGAACTGACCGGCCTGGGCGGCAGCGGTCTGCTTGTCCGAATTGAACGCCGGTGCGCCCTTGATGATCGGGTCGCCCCAGCGGATCACCACGTTCTGCTCGTGGCCCTCGGGGACGGTGACCTTGTCGTCGGTGTTCGGCGCGACGGCCTTGAAGCGCAGGCCGCGGGCGGCCTCGCCCGTACGCTTGGCGTCGTCGGCGGAGGGGGCGGCGCTGGCGGTCTGGCCGCCGCCCGCACCGAGGGTGACGGCGGTGCCGGCGGCCGTCGCGACGGTGACGATCGCGGCGGAGCGCAGCATCGAGCGGCGGGAGTAGGCGCGGGCTATGACGTCGCCGACGTACTCGTTGTCGCTGGTGTTGGGCACCTCGTGGAAGCATGCGTCGCCGCAGCGGTAGCGGCAGGTGAGAGCGGAACGGCCGCTGCCATGCGGGTTGCCGATGAGCGGCAGGAGCTTGCGCACGAGGTGTCCTCCGGTAAGTGCACGGCGCCGACGACGTGTCGGTACGAATCCAGCCGCGACGGTAGGCAAGGGTTGCGCCGATGCGGCGGCGTGGGGATGAACGGTGGATGAACCCGGCACGGCGGAGGGGCAGTTAGGACAAGGGGTCCGGTTGTGTGGACGGGCGGGCGCCACGAAAGGCGCCCCTGCCGAAGTTCCAGCCAAGGGGCCGATAACCTTACGTGTCCACTCTGGGCAGGGATCAACCGCACAGCACGGACAAATGACGCACGCACTCATGCGAAAGGCCTGGCCCATGGGTATTCGGAGCTTGTTGCGCAAGGTGTTCGGACGGACTGCGGAGCCGGTCCCCGAGACGGCGGACGCCCCTTCGGCGGCCCTTCCGAGCCAGGCCGAACGCACGCCCTTGGACGTGGCGGCCGAGCTGGTGGCGGCGTCCTTCGACAACCCCACGGTCCCGCCGCAGTCCGCGCCGCGCGACCGCGAGCCGGGTACGGTCCTCACGGCCGCCCCGGCCGCCCCGGCCCCCACGGCGGACCCCACGGTCCCGGAGGCCCGCCGTCCGTCGCCTCCGGCGGCCTCGGAGGGTACGGGCGATCCCGCGACCCCCGGAGCAGCGGCCCCGGAGCCCCCGTCCTCCGCCACCGTGCCGGCGCAGTCGACCGCCGAGGCCGAGGACACCGCTGCCGCGCCCGAGGCCGCCGCCGCGGCCGAGCCGGAGCCCGAAGCCGAGGCCGTGCCCGAGCCGGCCGCCGCCGCCGAAGACACCGCGCCGCAGGCCGGGGCCGACCCCGAACCCGCCGCAGAGGCGGAGCCGGAGGCCCCGGCCGAGGCCACCCCGCCGCAGGCCGACGCGGAGCCGGAGGCTCCCGCGCCGCAGCCGCAGGCCGACGCGGACCCGGAGCCGGTGGCCGCCACCGCGCCGCAGGCCGAGGCCGAACCCGCCGCAGAAGCGGAGCCCGAGCCCGTCGCCGCGCAGCCGGAGCCGGAGCCCGTCGCCGCCGAAGCCACCACGCCGGAGCCGGAGCCGGAGCCCGTCGCCGCCGAAGCCACCACACCGGAGCCGGAGCCGGAGCCCGTCGCCGCCGAAGCCACCACGCCGGAGCCGGAGCCGGAGCCCGTCGCCGCCGAAGCCACCACGCTGGAGCCGGAGCCGGAGCCCGTCGCCGCCGAAGCCACCACGCTGGAGCCGGAGCCCGTCGCCGCCGAAGCCACCACACCGGAGCCGGAGGCCGAGCCCGAGCCCGTCGCCGCCGGAGCCACCACGCCGCAGGCGCAGGACGAGCCCGTCGCGGAGCCTGAGCCGGAGCCCGAGCCCCTCGCCGCCCAGGCGGAGCCGGAGGCCGAGCCGGAGCCCGAGGGCGTGGCCCTCGTAGCCCCCGGAGCGTCGCCGCAGGCGGACACGCAGGCGGACCCGGCGGAGGGACCCGCCATCGCCGCGGCAGCGGTCCGGCGGCGGGCCGCCGGGGTCTCCGGGGCGTACAAGGCCGCCGGGCAGGTCCTGCGGGCCAAGGGGAAGGCAGGGGCCCGCGCGAAGGTCTACCTCGTGCTGGACCGGTCCGGCTCCATGCGCGGCTTCTACAAGGACGGCAGCGCCCAGCACCTCGCCGACCACGCCCTCGCCCTGGCCGCGCACCTGGACGAGGAGGCCACCGTCCACACGGTGTTCTTCTCCACCGAGCTCGACGGCACCGCCGAGCTGACCCTCGACGCGCACGACGCGACCTGGGTCGAGGCCCGCCACGCCGAGCTCGGCCGGATGGGCCGCACCAGTTACCACGTGGCCGTGGAAGCGGTCGTCGAGCGCTACCAGAAGGACGGCGGCACCGGCCCGGCCCTGGTCGTGTTCCAGACGGACGGCGCCCCCGACAACCGCCAGCCGGCCCGCCAGGCCATCACCGACGCGGCGGCCGCCGCCCCCGGCATCCACTGGCAGTTCGTCGCGTTCGGCGACCACGACGCCAAGGCCTTCGACTTCCTGCGCAAGCTGGACGCCGAGAACGCCGGCTTCTTCCACGCCGGCCCGGCCCCCGCGGAGCTGACCTCCGCCGCCCTCCTCAAGGGCATCCTCGACCGGTTCTGACCACCGGAAGCAAACGGAACGCGGAAGGGCCCGGGATCCTCGATCCCGGGCCCTTCCCGCTACAGGAGCGGCGGCGACTAGCGCGCGGCGTCCGGGTGGACGGCCTCCGCGACCGGCTTGGCGTCCGCGGCCTTCGTCTCGACCGGCTTGCGCAGGGCGATGTTCAGCTCGCGCAGGCGGGACTCCTCCAGCACCGTGGGCGCGCCCATCATCAGGTCCTGGGCGTTGCCGTTCAGCGGGAAGGCGATGGTCTCGCGGATGTTCGGCTCGTCGGCCAGCAGCATCACGATGCGGTCCACACCCGGGGCGATGCCACCGTGCGGCGGGGCGCCGAGGCGGAACGCGCGCAGCATGCCCGCGAACTCGCGCTCGACGGTCTCGGCCTCGTAACCGGCGATCTCGAAGGCCTTCAGCATGACCTCGGGCTCGTGGTTGCGGATGGCGCCGGAGGACAGCTCGATGCCGTTGCAGACGATGTCGTACTGCCAGGCCAGGATGTCGAGCGGGTCCTTCTCCTCCAGGTCCTTCATGCCGCCCTGCGGCATGGAGAACGGGTTGTGGGAGAAGTCGATCTTGCCGGTCTCCTCGTCCTTCTCGTACATCGGGAAGTCGACGATCCAGCAGAAGCGGAAGACGTTCTCCTCGAACTGGCCCGCGCGCTTGGCCGCCTCGACGCGGACGCCGGACATGATCTTGGAGACCTCGTCGAACTCGCCCGCGCCGAAGAACACCGCGTGCCCGGCCGCCAGGCCCAGACGCTCGGTGAGGACCTTGACGTTCTCCTCGGTGAGGAACTTGGCGATCGGGCCGGTCAGAGAGCCGTCCTCGCCGACGCGGACCCACGCCAGGCCCTTGGCGCCCAGCGAAATCGCGTACTCGCCGAGGCCGTCGAAGAACTTGCGCGGCTGCGCGGCGGTGTCCGGGACGGCCAGCGCACGCACGTGCTTGCCGGCGAACGCCTTGAACTCCGAGCCCTCGAACACGTCGGTGATGTCGACGAGCTCCAGCTTGGCGCGCAGGTCGGGCTTGTCGTTGCCGTACTTCAGCATCGACTCGCGGAACGGGATCCGCGGGAACGGCGAGGTGACCGGGCGGCCGCCGCCGAACTCGGTGAAGAGCTCGGTCATCAGCTTCTCGATCGGCTGGAACACGTCCTCCTGCTCGACGAAGGACATCTCCACGTCGAGCTGGTAGAACTCGCCCGGCGAACGGTCCGCGCGGGCGTCCTCGTCACGGAAGCAGGGCGCGATCTGGAAGTACCGGTCGAAGCCCGAGATCATCAGCAGCTGCTTGAACTGCTGCGGGGCCTGCGGCAGGGCGTAGAACTTGCCCGGGTTCAGACGGGACGGCACGACGAAGTCACGGGCGCCCTCGGGGGAGGTCGCGGTGAGGATCGGGGTCGCCATCTCGTTGAAGCCGAGGGTCACCATCTTCGAGCGGATGGAGGCGATGACCGCCGAGCGCAGCATGATGTTGCGGTGCATGCGCTCGCGGCGCAGGTCGAGGAAGCGGTACTCCAGGCGGCGCTCCTCGTTCACACCGTCGTCGGTGTTGATCGTGAAGGGCAGCGGGGCGGCCGCGCCGAGCACCTCGACCTCGGCGGCCTCGATCTCGATCTCGCCGGTCGGCAGGTCGGGGTTCACGTTGTCGGCGCCACGGGAGACGACCTTGCCGTCGATCCGGACGACCGTCTCCTTGGACAGCTTGTCCAGGACGTCGGCGGCCGCGGTGCCGGGGCGGGCGACGAGCTGCGTGATGCCGTAGTGGTCGCGCAGATCGATGAAGAGGATGCCGCCCAGGTCTCGACGATTGTGCAGCCAGCCGCTCAGCCGGACGTCGGTGCCGACGTCAGAGGCACGGAGCTCGCCGCACGTGTGGGACCTGTACCGATGCATCAGTCATCCAGTTCTACGCGATACCAGGGTGGATTCAACCGTCCCAAGGTTACCGTCCGGGCGGGGCACCGCGCGGGCGTGCCCGGGCAGGCTCCCGAACAGGCAGGCCGACGGGATCACCTGTAAAGATGACCGGGTGCGCACCGAGGACGTCCTGGCCGCCATCGCGACGGGCCTGTGGCGATGGGACAACGCCTCCGGGACGGTCGCCCTCGACGGCGAGGCCGCCCGGCTGCTCGGCCTGCCCGCCGAGCCCGTGGTCCTGCCCGAGGTGGCGGTGCGCTCGCGCTTCCACCCGGTCGACTGGAACGAGATCAACGGCATCGTCAACCTCGCCGTCGCCGAGGGCACCCTCGCCGAGGCCCGGCTGCGGATCATGGACGAGGACGGGCGCGTGCTGCGCACCGTGCGCAGCCGCTCCAAACCCCTGGAGAACCGGTCGGCCGACGGCCGCGTCGACTACGAGCTGATCGGCACCATCCAGGAGATCGCCGAGCCGCAGCCCGGCACCACCGCCGTCCACACCCCCATCACCGGCGACTGGCGGCGCTCCCGCGAGGCCTTCCTGCTCGACGCCGGCCGGGCGCTCGCCGAGGCCCGGTCCACGGCCGAGGTGCTGCGGGTGGCGGCCTCGCTGTCCATGCCGGGCTTCAGCCCCGACGGGCTGGCGGTGTTCGGGGTGGCGGGCGAGAAGCTGTCGGTCATCGGCCACCACGGGCACGCCCCCGGCGACGAGGCCCCCTTCACGGACATGGTGCTGGACACCGCCTATCCGGCCGCGGAGGTCGTCCGCACCGGCAGGGCGATCTACCTGCCCACCCCGGAGGACTACGAGCGGCGCTTCCCCGTCACCTGGCCGCTGGCCGAGCCCTTCGGCCGGGCCTCCTGGGCCTTCCTCCCGCTGATCGTGGCCGGGCGGACCATGGGGGCCTGGATGGCCGCCTTCAAACAGCCGGTGACCTTCTCGCCCGACGAGCGGTCCGTGCTGACGACGGTCGCCCGGATGCTGGCGCAGGCCCTCCAGCGGGCCGGCGTCGCGGAGTCCGAGCGCGAGCTCACCACCGGACTCCAGCGGTCGATGATGCCGCAGCTCGGGCCCGAGATCCCCGGCATGACCATCGCCGCGCGCTACGTCCCCACCGGCGGCGGGCTCCAGGTCGGCGGCGACTGGTACGACATGATCCCGCTGCCCTCGGGACGGTTCGCGCTGGTCATCGGCGACGTCCAGGGGCACGACGTACGGGCCGCCGGCCTGATGGGCCAGCTGCGGATCGCCGTACGGGCGTACGCGTCCGAGGGCCACCGGCCCGACGCGGTGCTCTCCCGGGCCTCCCGCTTCCTCGCCGGCCTCTGCTCCTCCCAGGAGGAGGAAGCCGGGGCGGGGGCCGGCGGACGCGGCCCCGGCGGCGAGTCCGACTACCTCAGCCCCCGCTTCGCGACCTGCCTGTACGTGGAGTGCGATCCCCGGACCGGCACGCTGGAGGTGGCCCGCGCCGGGCACCCCGACCCGGCGGTCCGGATGACGGACGGCACCGTCCTGATGCGGCCGACCGCCGGCGGCCTCCCGCTCGGGATCGTCCCCGACACCGACTACCCGACGACCCGGTTCACCCTGGAACCCGGCGAGACGATGATGCTGTGCACCGACGGGCTCATCGAGACCGGCGGGCACGACCTCGACACCGGCTGGGCCCGGCTGCGGGCGATCCTGGAGGCCGACGCCGAGACGTACGGGCCCGGCGGGGACGGCGGCACGGACGCCGCAGCCGGGCTCACCGCCGGGCACCTGGAGCGCCTCGCCGACCTGCTGGTCCAGGCCGTGCACGGGCCCTCCTCGCACCACACCACCGGGCCGCTCGCCGACCGCCGCGAGGACGACATAGCCGTGGTGCTGCTCTGCCGCGAGGGCGCCGGCTGCGGCTGCGGGACCGGCCCGCTGCACCCGGCCCGTCCCGCCCGGCGCACGGTGCTGACGGTGGCCCAGGCCGAACCCGGGCGGATCGCGGGCGCCCGCCGGCAGATCCGGGAGCTGCTGCACGACTGGGCGGACCCGGAGCAGGTGGACTCGGCGGAGCTGATGGTCTCCGAGATGGTGACCAACGTGCTGGTGCACACCGACGGGGACGCGCTGCTGGTCGCGGAGGCGGCCGGCGAGCTGGGCACCCGGCGGCTGCGCGTGGAGGTCGCCGACGGCAGCGACGAGCTGCCGCACAAGCGGCACCCCGGCGAGATGGCCTCCAGCGGGCGCGGGGTACTGCTGATGGAGATGCTCGCCGACACCTGGGGCGTGGACCCCAGGGGCGCGGGCAAGTCGATCTGGTTCGAGCTGTACGAGCGCTCCAAACCGGCCGACGAGACCGAGTAGGGCTCCCCGGGAGCCGAACCGTCGCCCTCGCCGACCCGCGCGCGCCGGCCACCCGCCGGGGCGCGCCGCCGTCCTTACGAGTGCTGCTCCGCCGAGGCCGTGCGCTCCCGGGCAGTGGTGGGGATCCGGCCCAGCCGGCCCGCCTGGAAGTCGTCGAAGGCCTGCTGGAGTTCGTGCCGGGTGTTCATGACGAACGGCCCGTAGTGCGCCATCGGCTCGCGGATCGGCCGGCCGCCGAGCAGGACGATCTCCAGGTCCGGGGTGTGGGAGTCCTGGGACTCGTCCGCGCGCACCGTGAGGGAACCGCCCTCGCCGAAGACGACCGTCTGCCCGGTGTGGACCGGCCTGCGGTCGGTGCCCACCGTTCCGCGCCCGGCCAGTACGTACGCGAGGGCGTTGAAGTCCTCGCGCCACGGCAGGGTGAGCTGCGCGCCCGGGGTGACGGTCGCGTGGATCATCGTGATGGGGGTGTGGGTGATGCCCGGGCCCTCGTGCCCGTCCAGCTCACCGGCGATGACGCGCAGCAGCGCGCCGCCGTCGGGGGTGGTGAGCAGCTTGACCTTGCCGCCGCCGATGTCCTGGTAGCGCGGGGGCATCATCTTGTCGGAGGCCGGGAGGTTCACCCACAGCTGGAGGCCGTGGAAGAGCCCGCCGCTGACGACGAGGTGCTCCGGCGGGGCCTCGATGTGCAGGAGACCCGAACCGGCGGTCATCCACTGGGTGTCGCCGTCGTTGATGACTCCGCCGCCGCCGTTGCTGTCCTGGTGGACGAAGGTCCCGTCGAGCAGGTACGTGACGGTCTCGAAGCCGCGGTGCGGGTGCCACGGGGTGCCCTTCGGCTCGCCCGGCGCGTACTCCACCTCGCCCATCTGGTCCATCATGATGAACGGGTCCAGGTACTGGTAGTCGATCCCGGCGAACGCCCGGCGCACCGGGAAGCCCTCGCCCTCGAATCCCCCCGGAGCCGTGGTCACGGCGAGCACCTTGCGGGCGGCGGCCGTCTGGGGCTCGGCCACGCGCGGAAGCGTCAACGGATTCTCAACAGTCACTGCGGGCATGGTCAGGACCTCCTTCTGCGTCGAGTTTAGTTGAAACTCGAACTTTCTGCCACACCGCACGGAACAACTCACCCGAACGGAGCATTCCCGGCCGGGCGCACCCGGCCCCGGGGGGCGGAGGCCGGGCGTTTTCGGCCGTTTGCGCCTCGGGCCATGTTTTTTGCCCGTACCTGACAACCAGGGGGAGGGCGGGCTCGGTCTACCGGGTCATGGAGACGAGCACCCCCCGGACCGACCCCGACCCCGAACCCGGCACCGGACCCGGCCCCGAGCCGCAGTGGAGCCCGCCGGCGTGGCTGCGCGTGACCGGGCCGGCCCTCGCGATGACGGCGCTGATGACCGGCGCCGGGTACGCCGTGTACCGCTGGGCGGCCAGCGGTCTGCCGATGGAGCCGCTGCCCGGCTCGCCCTGGCCCTACCTCGGCGCGTGGGCGGTGCTGACGTTCCTCGCCTCCCTGCTGCTGCAGTGGGCGACGTCCGGGATCGACTACGACGGCCGCTGGGGCCTGATCGGCATCCCCTTCTTCGCCGGGATCCGCCTCTCCCTGGCCTACCGCCCCGACCCCGCGCTGCTGTACGCGTACGGACTGACGGCCCTGGCGGTCGCCGCCGCGGGCATCGCCCTGTGGCGGCTGCGGCGGGCGGCCGGCCGGAGGTAGACGGGCGGGGGACCTCCCCCGTGGGTCCCCCGCCGCTCCCGATGGTGCGGGAGGACGGGCCGCCCCGGCGATCCTTTCGGCGGTGGCCGAAACCTCTAGCGGTCCTCCACCGGTTCTCAGCCGCCGTTGCGCAGCAGTTCCACGCCCAGGCCCGTCACCGAGTGGAGCACCGCCTTCCCGTCCCGCTCGGTGGTGATCAGCCCCGCCGCGCGCAGGGTGCGGGTGTGCTCCGAGACCGACGGGAGGCTGACGTCCAGGTCCCGGGCCAGCTCGCTCGTGGTCCGCTGCTGGACCAGCAGCCGGAGCACCGCCGCCCGGGTCCGCCCCAGCAGCGCGTCCAGCGCTCCCCCCGACGGCCCGCCCCCGCCAGGGCCCGCCTCCACCAGCGGCAGGGGCGTCAGCGCCGGGTACAGGAGCAGGGGCCGCCCGCCGGGCCCGTCGGGGCCCTCCGCGAGCAGCGGCCGGCCCGTCCAGAACGGCGACGGCATCAGCAGCAGCCCGCGCCCGCCGAGGTGCACCTCGTACCCGGGCGGCCCGTCGACCTCCAGGACGGTGCCCGACCAGCGGGCCGCCGGGTGGATGCCGGCCAGGCAGGCCTTGATGCCGTGGGCGGCCAGGAGCCGGGTGCGCCAGGCCACGTCCGCCCGGAAGGACTGCCGGATGTGCGGCCAGTACGGGGCCACTACCACCTCGTACGCGGAGCCGATCGCCCCGCCCAACTGGTCCCAGGCCCCGCGGTCCTGGTCCCACAGGGCGCGCAGCCAGGAGTCGCGGCCGTCGGGGGCGCGGGCGGCGGCGGCGGCCAGCTGTTCGCCGGTGAGCCGCGCGCCCGCCTCGCGGACGGCCGCCAGCCCCTCCTCCAGGGTGGCCGCGTACGGCTCGACGAACTGGGGGTTCTGGCCGTCCGGGCGCAGCAGTTCGAGCAGCGGGCGGGCCCGGCCCGGCAGCTCGCGGCAGACGCGGCGGCGCCAGGGGCCGAAGACCGCCGGCTCGTCGGTGCGCTGCCAGGCCACCAGGGCCATGGCGAGCTCCAGCAGCGGCAACGGCTCGGCGGCGAAGGTGACGTTGAACAGGTCCTCGGCCGTGAAGTGCACCCTCAGCAACGCCCACCCACCCCCGGCGCCGGCACCACTACGACAGGTCAGCCATACATGCGGCGCATCGCGAAGTCGACCATCTGCTCGACGGCCTTCGCGTCGAACACCATCCGGTGGTCGCCCTCCATGTCGAGGACGAAGCCGTACCCGGTCGGCAGCAGGTCGATCACCTCGGCGCCGGTGATCACGAAGTACTTGGACTCCTTGCCGGCGTACCGGCGGAGCTCCTTGAGCGTGGTGAACATCGGGATGACCGGCTGCTGGGTGTTGTGCAGGGCCAGGAATCCCGGGGTGTCGCCGCGCGGGCAGTAGACCTTCGACGTCGCGAAGATCTGCTGGAAGTCCTCGGCGGACAGCGACCCGGTGGTGAAGGCCCGGACCGCGTCGGCGAGCGACGGCGGCGAGGGCTCGGGGTAGAGCGGCTGCTCGCCGTACCCGCCGGCCATCTGCTGCGGGGCGGCGTACTGCTGCTGCCCTGCGCTCACGTTCTGGTCGTAGCCGTACATGGACCGAAGCCTACCGAGCGGCCCCCGTCCCCAGGCACCCTCCAGGGATTCCCGCTTGATGCTGGTCACAGTGGCCGACGAAGGGTTGCTTCTTATTACTGGTGGGTAGCATCATGACGTTACCGATTGGTATGTACGAGGAACCTGTCTCCCCGAGCCTTAACGGAGCCGTCGCCATGGGGCACTACAAGTCGAATCTCCGCGACATCGAGTTCAACCTCTTCGAGGTGCTCGGCCGCGACAAGCTGTACGGCACCGGCCCGTTCGGCGAGATGGACACCGAGACCGCCAAGAGCATCCTGTCCGAGATCGCCCGCCTCGCGGAGAACGAGCTCGCGGAATCCTTCGCGGACGCCGACCGCAACCCGCCGGTCTTCGACCCGGCCACCAACACCGCCCCGGTCCCGGCCTCCTTCAAGAAGTCCTACGAGGCCTTCATGGACTCGGAGTACTGGCGCCTGGGCCTGCCCGAGGAGATCGGCGGCACCACCTCGCCCCGCTCGCTCATCTGGGCCTACGCGGAGCTGCTCCTCGGCTCCAACCCGGCCATCTGGATGTACTCCTCCGGCCCGGCCTTCGCGGGCGTCCTCCACGAGGAGGGCAACGAGGCCCAGAAGCGCATCGCGCAGATCGCCGTGGAGAAGCGCTGGGGCTCCACCATGGTCCTCACCGAGCCGGACGCCGGCTCGGACGTGGGCGCCGGCCGCACCAAGGCCGTGAAGCAGGAGGACGGCTCCTGGCACATCGAGGGCGTGAAGCGCTTCATCACCTCCGGTGAGCACGACATGGAGGAGAACATCCTCCACTACGTCCTCGCCCGCCCCGAGGGCCACGGCCCGGGCACCAAGGGCCTGTCCCTCTTCCTCGTCCCGAAGTTCCACTTCGACTGGGAGACGGGCGAGCTGGGCGAGCGCAACGGCGTCTACGCCACCAACGTCGAGCACAAGATGGGCCTCAAGGCCTCCAACACGTGCGAGATGACCTTCGGCGACCAGCACCCCGCCAAGGGCTGGCTGATCGGCGACAAGCACGACGGCATCCGCCAGATGTTCATGATCATCGAGTTCGCCCGCATGATGGTCGGCACGAAGGCCATCGCGACGCTCTCGACGGGCTACCTGAACGCCCTGGAGTACGCCAAGGAGCGCGTGCAGGGCCCCGACCTCGCGAACTTCATGGACAAGTCCGCGCCCAAGGTCACCATCACGCACCACCCCGACGTGCGCCGCTCGCTGATGACGCAGAAGGCCTACGCCGAGGGCATGCGCGCCCTGGTGCTCTACACGGCCTCCGTCCAGGACGAGATCGCCGTCAAGCAGGCCGCCGGCGAGGACGCCTCCGCCGAGATCGGCCTCAACGACCTGCTCCTGCCGATCGTCAAGGGCTACGGCTCGGAGAAGTCCTACGAGCAGCTCGCCCAGTCCCTGCAGACCTTCGGCGGCTCCGGCTACCTGCAGGAGTACCCGATCGAGCAGTACATCCGCGACGCCAAGATCGACACCCTCTACGAGGGCACCACGGCCATCCAGGGCCAGGACTTCTTCTTCCGGAAGATCGTCCGCGACCAGGGCGCCTCGCTGAACATCCTCTCCGAGACGATCAAGAAGTTCCTCGCCGAGGGCCCCGGCGGCGAGGACCTCGCCCCCGCCCGCGACGCCCTCGCCAAGGCCGCCGTGGACCTGGAGGCCATCGTCGGCCAGATGATCGTGGACCTCACCGCCACCGGCGAGGACGTCAAGAACATCTACAAGGTCGGCCAGAACACCACCCGCCTGCTGATGGCCTCCGGTGACGTCGTCGTCGGATACCTGCTGCTCAAGGGCGCGGCCGTGGCCGCCGGGAAGCTGGCGGGCGCCTCCGCGAAGGACGCCGCCTTCTACACCGGCAAGATCGCCGCCGCGAAGTTCTTCGCCGGCCAGGTCCTGCCGGGCGTCTCGGTCCAGCGCGCGCTGGCCGAGGCCGTCGACAACTCCCTCATGGACCTCGACGAGGCCGCCTTCTAAGGAAACGCGCCCCGCCGACCAGCCTCCCCCAGCTACCGCTGGGGGCGCCCCCAGCGGTGTACGTACGCACAGTGGCCGGACCCTCCCTGTCGGGGGTCCGGCCACTGCTGTCGGACCGTTTCGGCCGTTGTCGGTGGTTCGTGGCACGCTCGTAGACATGAGTCCACAGGAGCAGCACGGCAGCAGGGGGTATTCCGTCCCCACGGGGCGCCCGTACGCCCTCAAGGAGCTCCAGGCGAACGTGGGCGCGCTCGGCGACCGGATCAAGGACCTCTACGACGGCGCCCACCCCGCCGAGTACGACCCCGTGGCCGACGCCCTGTACGTCGCCTTCCAGACGGCGGCGGGCCTGGCCCCCGCCAAGAGCTACACCGGCTGCCCCGAGCACCCCAACGGCGCCCTCGACCCCGAGGCGCCCGAGGGCTGGGGCCGCTGCCTCATCTGCAACGACCGCCGCCGCCTCGGCCGGCGCCTCCAGGGCGGCCGGGCCGCGGGCCCCGCCCCCGCAGGCGAGCAGCGGCGCCTCGGGTACCCCGTCCCCGAGCCCCCGTACACCCTCGACGTCCTGCGCCACTACCTGCGCGTGATCGACGAGCAGCGCTTCCACCTCACGCTCGGCTCCGCCGACCAGGACTTCGTGCGCATCGCGGACGACCTCCACCGCGCCTTCATCGTGGCCCGGGAACTGTCGCGGCCGCGCAACGCGTCGGGATGCTCCGAGCACCCCGGCGCACCGATCGACCCCGATGCCCCTCCGGGCGAGGCCTGTATCTTCTGCGCCGGACGCAAGAGACGCGCGCAGCGCCCGGCGCAGACCCCCGAGATGCTCCCGCGCATCCGCCGGGGCGAGCGCAGACAACTGCAGCGCAGATTCGAGCGTCCGCCGGGCTGAGAACGACGGGATCGCGGGGCAAACCCCCCGCGGTCCTCGTCCTTTCGGCTATCCGCCGCAGTCCGGCCAAGGCGAACACGACCGTCGTTAAGGTGAACCACATGAGCTCTCCCGCCCGCTTCGACCGCGGCCACACCGACGATCTGATGACCTACCTGACGGCCAGTCCGTCGCCGTACCACGCAGTGGCGAACGCGGCGGAGCGGCTGGAAAAGGCGGGCTTCAGGCAGCTGTCGGAATCGGACGCCTGGGACTCGGGCACGGGGGGCAGGTTCGTCCTGCGCGGCGGCGCGCTCATCGCCTGGTACGTGCCCGAGGGCGCGGCCGCGCACACCCCCTTCCGGATCATCGGCGCCCACACCGACTCCCCCAACCTGCGGGTCAAGCCCGTACCGGACACGGGCTCGCAGGGCTGGCGCCAGGTCGCGGTGGAGATCTACGGCGGGACCCTGCTCAACACCTGGCTCGACCGCGACCTCGGCCTCGCGGGGCGGCTGACCCTGCGCGACGGCACCGAGCGCCTGGTGAACGTGGACCGCGCGCTGCTGCGCGTCCCGCAGCTCGCCGTGCACCTCGACCGGTCGGTCAACACCGACGGGCTCAAGCTCGACAAGCAGCGGCACATGCAGCCGATCTGGGGCCTGGGCGAGGCCCGCGAGGGCGACCTGATCGCCTTCCTGGAGGAGGAAGAGGGCCTGCCGCAGGGCTCGGTGGCCGGCTGGGACCTGATGGTCCACTCGATCGAGCCGCCCGCCTACCTCGGCCGCGACCGCGAGCTGCTGGCCGGCCCGCGCATGGACAACCTGCTGTCGGTGCACGCCGGTGTCGCGGCCCTCGCCGCGGTCTCCACCTCCGAGGGCCTGGACCACATCCCGGTGCTGGCGGCCTTCGACCACGAGGAGAACGGCTCCCAGTCGGACACCGGCGCCGACGGCCCCCTCCTGGGCAACGTGCTGGAACGTTCAGTCTTCTCGCGCGGCGGCACGTACGAGGACAAGGCCCGCGCCTTCGCCGGCACCATCTGCCTCTCCTCGGACACCGGGCACGCGGTCCACCCCAACTACTCCGAGCGGCACGACCCTTCGCACCACCCCCGCGCCAACGGCGGCCCCATCCTGAAGGTCAACGTCAACCAGCGCTACGCCACCGACGGCAGCGGCCGCGCGGTGTTCGCGGCCGCCTGCGAGCGGGCCGGGGTGCCGTGGCAGACCTTCGTCTCCAACAACTCCATGCCGTGCGGCACCACGATCGGCCCGATCACCGCCGCCCGCCACGGCATCCAGACCGTGGACATCGGCGTGGCGATCCTGTCGATGCACTCGGCCCGCGAACTCTGCGGCTCCGACGACCCGTTCCTCCTCGCGAACGCCCTGCTGGCGTTCCTGGAGGGCTGACGACAGCCCTCCAGGCCCGGCCGCCCCGTCAGGCGTCCATGCCCGCCAGCACCAGCGGCAGGCGCGCCGCGCCCGCGGCCGTGACCACGACCGGGACGCCCCAGTCCTGCTGGTGGACGTGGCAGGCCGGGTACTCGTTGGCCTCCTCGGCGGAGCTGTCGTCGCAGGACGCGGCCATCGCCGAGACGTGCAGCACCCCTTCGGTGACGGCGGGGTTCAGCACCAGGTCCCGGAACAGGTCCGTACCGGCCCCCTCGCCCTCCGCCAGCAGCTCCGGCGGGGTCGAGGAGACCAGCAGCCGGGTGGAGGGGCCGTAGCGGGTGTCGAGCTTCTGGCCGGCCGGGGCCTGGAAGACCACGTCCAGGCGGAGCGTGCCGGGGGCCACCTCGGTGGCCGCCCGCTGGGTGCGGTGGGCGACCGCGTCCACGCGTACGGCCTCCTCCGGGAGCCGCAGGCGGGTCAGCCGGTGCCGGGCGGACTCCACGACCACGATGTCCTCGCCGGCCAGCACGGCGGCGCTGGGCTCGCGCAGGTCGGTGGCGAGGGTGGACACCTGCCCGGTGGCCGGGTCGTAGCGCCGCAGGGCGTGGTTGTACGTGTCGCAGACCGCGACCGAGCCGTCCGGCAGCGCGGTCACCCCCAGCGGGTGCTGGAGCAGCGCCTGGGCGGCGTCGCCGTCCCTGTGCCCGAAGTCGAACAGCCCGGTCCCGACGGCGGACCGCACGGCGTACCCGTCCTCCCCCTCACGCTCCACGTACCGCAGGGCGCTGGTCTCGGAGTCGGCGATCCACAGCCGGTCCCCGGCGGCCGCGAGCCCGGACGGCTGCGCGAACCAGGCCTCGGCGGCGGGCCCGTCGACGAGCCCCTCGTTCGTCGTCCCGGCGGCGACCCCGACGGTGCCCGTCTCCGGGTCCCAGGTCCACAGCTGGTGCACCCCGGCCATGGCGATCCACACGCGGCCCTGCCACCAGGCGACGTCCCACGGCGAGGACAGGTCCACCTCCAGCGCCGGCCCGGAGGTCGGGGACCCCTGCCACCACTGGCGCCCGGTCCCGGCGACGGTCTCGACGGCGCCCGTCTCCGGGTCGAACACCCGCAGCGCGTGGTTGACGGTGTCGGCGACCACGACCCGCCCGTCCGGCAGCAGCGCGAGCCCCTGCGGCTCGCTGAAGGCGTCCGGCCCGAAGCCGCGTTCGCCGCTGCCGATCCGCCGTACGACGGTCTCCCCGTCGGCTTCCAGCTCCACCAGCTGGTGCCGCGTGGAGTCGGACACCAGCAGGTTCCCGGAGGGCAGCACGAGCGCCTTGCCGGGGAAGCGCAGGTCGGTGGCGACGGGCTCGGGTGCCACGTAGGGCCCGTCCCCGCGCCGCAGGGTCCCCTTGGCCTCGTGCTCGGCCTCCAGCTCCTCGACGAGTCGCGCGATGGCGTGCGCGTGCCCCTCACCGGCGTGCTGCGCGACGACGTACCCCTCGGGGTCGATCACCACGAGCGTGGGCCAGGCCCGCACGGCGTACTGCTTCCACGTCGCGAGCTCGGGGTCGTCGAGCACGGGGTGGTGCACCTCGTACCGCTCGACGGCGTCGACGACGGCGGCGTGCTCGGCCTCGTGGACGAACTTCGGCGAGTGCACGCCGATGATCACCACGGTGTCCCGGTGCTTCTCCTCCAGTTCCCGCAGCTCGTCGAGGACGTGCAGGCAGTTGATGCAGCAGAACGTCCAGAAATCCAAGATCACTACGCGTCCTCGCAGGTCAGCGAGGGTGAGGTCCTTCCCGCCGGTGTTCAGCCAGCCCCCCTTGCCGATCAGCTCGGGGGCACGGACACGGGCACGGCGGGGCGCGGGCGCGGGGGTGGGCGCCGGGGCAGCATCGTTCATCCTTCAAGCTTGCCATCCCGTCCTCCCGCCCTCCCGGCCGCACGGGCTCCCGGGCGGGCGCCTGACGGCACCGGCGGGCTCTAGGAGGGGTCGGCGGAGGGGCCGGCGGAGAGGTCGGCGAAGGCGCGCAGCGAGCGGACCAGGGCGGCCACGAAGGAGTCCCGGACCGGTTCCGGGAGGAGGTCCAGGGACAGGTACGGGTTGAGGTCCTCCAGCTCGACCAGCAGGAGTTCCCCGGACGGGGCCCGGCAGGCGTCCACGCGCTGGATGCCGTGGCCGAGGGTGTTCCAGTCGATGAAGCGGCGGGCGAAGGCCAGGTCCCCGGGGGTCGGCTCGTACGGGGTGAGCTCCCAGCGGCGGGCGGGGTCCGGGGCGTACAGGGCGTACTGGAAGGCGTCGTCGACGAAGTAGAAGGACACCTCGTACGCGAAGTCGATCCGCGGCTGGATCAGGACCTCACCCGCCGGGCCGGACGGGGTGGCGGTGAAGGTGAGGCCGATGGAGTCGGCGCCCTGCTTGGGCTTGACCGCGTACGTGGCGGTGCGCGGCAGGCGGTGGAGGTGCGCCGGGTCGTCCACCGTGGGGATCACGGGGTACCCGGCGGCCGTGAGGTCGAGGAGGTACTGCTTGCCGGCCATGTCGGCGCGGCCGGTGAGCGGGTTGTAGACGGGCGTTCCGGCGGCGAGGGCGGCGGCGCGGAAGTCGTCGTAGGCCTGCTGGTAGCCGAGGACCGGGCCGCTGTTGCGGACGACGACGGCGTCGAAGCCCGGCATGAGGGCCCGCGCCTCCAGCGGGTGGCACAGCGCCAGGTCGAAGTGCTCGCGCAGGCGGGCGGTGAGGAATATGTCCTCGTCGCAGTAGCGGCGGCCGCGCGCGGGGTAGGCGAGGTCGGTCACGTAGAGGAGGCGGGTGCGGGGCTTCGTCGGCATGCGGCAAAGCTATCCGGGCAACGATCAGCGCATGAAATACCTCGTTCGGGACAAACTGCTGGCCATCGGGGACGACTACTGGATCGAGGACGAGGACGGCCGGCACGCCTTCCTCGTCGACGGGAAGGCGCTGCGCTTCCGCGACACCCTGGAGCTGAAGGATCCGCAGGGGCGGATCCTGCTCACCCTGCGGGAGAAGCTCTTCACCCTGCGGGACGCGATGACCCTGGAGCGCGACGGGGTCCGACTCGCGGTGGTCCGGCGCAAGCGGCTCTCGCTGCTGCGCAACCACTTCCGCGTGACCATGGCCGAGGGGACCGAACTCGACGTCAGCGGGCGGATCCTGGACCGCGAGTTCAAGGTCGAGTACGAGGGCGAGCTGCTCGCGCTGGTGTCCCGGCAGTGGTACCGGATCCGCGAGACGTACGCCGTCGACGCGGTCCGGGAGGACGCGGACGCGGCGCTGCTGGTGGCGCTCGCCGTCTGCGTGATCAGAATGGCCGAGAAGGAGCGGGAGGACGGGGACTCCGACGGGTGAGGCCGGAGCCCCCGGAGGGCTACGGGTGGCGGCCCAGGGTGCGGTCCTTCAGGGCCGGGAACTGCTCCCTGGTGTCGGCGACCTTCGCCGGGTCCAGGTCCACCGTCAGCACGGCCTCGCCCGGGCCCGCCTCCGCCAGCACCTCGCCCCAGGGGTCCACCACCAGGCTGTGCCCGGACTGTTCGACGCCCGCGTGCGTACCGGCCGTCGCGCAGGCCAGTACGTACGACTGGTCCTCGACCGCCCGTGCCCGGTTCAGCAGGGTCCAGTGCTCGCGCCGCCGGGCCGGCCAGCCCGCGGAGACGACCATCGTGGTGGCGCCCGCGTCGACGAGTCCGCGGAACAGTTCGGGGAAGCGCAGGTCGTAGCAGGTGGCGAGGCCGAGGGTCTGCTCCGGCAGGGCCACCGTCGTCAGGGAGTCCCCGGCGGACATCAGCACGGCCTCGCCCTGGTCGAAGCCGAAGCGGTGGATCTTGCGGTAGGTGGCGGCGAGCTCGCCGGACGGGGAGAGCACGAGCGCGGTGTTGTAGAGCGAGCCGTCGCCGGCGCGCTCCACGACCGAGCCCGCGTGCAGCCAGACCCCCGCGTCGCCCGCCGCCTTGGACATGGCCGCGAAGGTCGGGCCGTCCAGGGGCTCGGCCTCCGTCTCGAACTGCTCGTAGGCGAAGGCGCCCACCGTCCACAGTTCGGGCAGCACGACGAGATCGGAGCCGCTCTGCTCCCTGACGAGTTCGGCGGCCCGCTGCCGCCGGGAAGCCACCGACTCCCCATCGTTCACCGCGATTTGGATCAGCGAGGCGCGCACACTACCACCGTCCTGGCATGTCAGCCGGTCAAGTCAAGGCCTACGATCGTCACACGAAAGCGCTGTCGGGGTGCTCATCGGCAGCGTAGTTTTGGGAATAGTCCACAACGCGCCACTGAACAGCCAGCGAGGGGTCCCGTTGACCGTCCATCCCAGCCTTGAGCCCTATGCCGACGCGTGGACGCATTCCATCGAGGCGATAACCGAGCTGGTACTCCCCCTCCCGGAGGCCCAGTGGAACCTGCCCACGCCCTGCCCCGGCTGGTCCGTGCGCGACATCGTCTCCCACCTCATCGGCCTGGAGCTGGAACAGCTCGGCGACCCGCGGCCGATCCACACCCTGCCGCGCGATCTGCGGCACGTGGTGGACGAGTTCACCCGGTACATGGAGGTGCCGGTTGACGTCCGCCGCCACCACACCGCCCCGGAGATGACCTCGGAGCTGGAGTACACGGTCATCCGCCGCCAGCGCCAGCTGCGCAACGAGAAGCGTGATCCGGCCACCACGATGGTGCGCGGGCCGCAGGGCAACCAGATCACGCTGGAGTTCGCGCTGCGGCTGCGCGCCTTCGACACCTGGATCCACGAGCAGGACCTGCGGGCGGCACTGGGCGTCCCCGGGAACTGGGACTCGCCGGGCGCGTTCGTGGCGCGGGACATCCTCCTCGCCGGGCTGCCGAAGGTGGTCGCGAAGGGCGCGGGCGCGCCGCCGAACTCGGCCGTGGTCATCGACGTGCACGGGCCGGTGGAGTTCCTGCGGACGGTGCGGGTGGACGCGGCGGGCCGGGCCACCCTCGACAAGACCCCCTCGCTGGGCCCGGACGTGTCGCTGGGCATGGACTGGGAGACGTACGTACGGCTCGCCGCGGGCCGGGTCCGGCCGCACACCGTCGCCGACCGGCTGAAGGTGGAGGGCGACGCCGAGTTGGCGACCGCCGTCCTCGGGGCGTTCGCCGTGACTCCGTAGACGGGACTCCGTAGAACCGCCGCCCGCACCTGGGCGTCCCCCTCTTCACGCGCGAACGCGCGGTGTCCCGAGGGAGGCTGCTCAGGTGTGGGCCAGGTTGTCGGCCGCCGCGGTGCCGGCGGCCGTAGGGACGGCGAGGGCCTCGCGTTCGCGGGCCAGGGCGCGGGGCGCGAGCCGCAGGACCTGGGTGAGGCCGAGCAGCTCCACCACGAACACCGACGAGAAGGCGGTCCGGTAGTCGTCCCCGGTGGCGTCGAGCAGGACGCCGACCGCCAGCAGGGTGGTCATGGAGGCGAGGAAGCCGCCCATGTTGGTGATGCCGGACGCGGTGCCCTGCCGTTCGGCGGGGTTCGCGGGCCGGGCGAAGTCGAAGCCGATCATCGAGGCGGGCCCGCAGGTGCCGAGCACCACGCAGAGCGTGACCAGCAGCCACATCGGGGCCCGGTCGCCGGGGTACACCAGGACGGAGGCCCACAGCAGGGCCGTGACGCCGACCGTGCCCAGTGCCAGCGGGAGCCGGGCGCCCGGCCGGCGGCCGATGAGCTGCCCGTAGACCAGGCCGAAGCCCATGTTCGCGGCGACGACCAGGGTCAGCAGCCCGCCCGCGGTGGTCCGTGACAGCCCTTGCGCCTCGACCAGGAAGGGCATGCCCCACAGCAGCAGGAAGACCATCGCGGGGAACTGGGTGGTGAAGTGCACCCACAGGCCGAGCCGGGTGCCGGGCTCGCGCCAGGAGTCACGGATCTGACGGCGTACGAAGCCCCCCGCGCCCCGGGTGACGGGTGCCGGGCCCTGCCCCTCGGGGTGGTCGCGCAGGAACAGCACGAGCGGGACGAGGACGATCAGCCCCGCCACCGCGCTGCCCGCGAAGGCCGGCACCCAGCCGAGGCCGTGCAGTACGGGCGCCAGCACCAGGGTGGAGACCAGGTTGCCCGCCATGCCCACGAGCCCGGCCAGCTGCGCCATCAGCGGTCCGCGCCGGGCGGGGAACCAGCGGGTGCCGAGCCGGAGCACGGAGATGAAGGTCATCGCGTCGCCGCAGCCCAGCAGGGCGCGGGCGGCCAGCGCCATGCCGTACGAGGGTGAGAGGGCGAAGCCGATCTGCCCGGCGGTGAAGAGGACGGCGCCCAGCGTCAGCACCTTCTTGGTGCCGAGACGGTCGACCATCAGGCCGACGGGGACCTGCATGCCGGCGTAGACCAGCAGCTGGAGGAGGGAGAAGGTGGACAGGGCCGAGGCGTTGACGTGGAAGCGGTCCGCCGCCTCCAGGCCGGCGACGCCCAGGCTGGTGCGGAAGATGACGGCGACGAAGTAGACGGCGACGCCTATGCACCAGACGGCGACGGCCTTGCGGCCGCCGGGCGGCTCGGCGGTCATCGGGCCCCACCGCCGTCACGGGCGTCACGGGCGTCACGGGCGTCGCCGGCTCCGGCACTGGCACCGCCGCCGGCACCGCCACCGCCCCGCACCAGTGCGCCGACCCGGCCCACGTGGCCGCGTACGGCCGCGGCGGCCGCCTCCGCGTCCCCGGCGCGCAGGGCGTCCAGGATCTCGGCGTGCTCGTCGAGGGTGCGCTCCACCCGGTCGGGGTGGGCGTGCAGCAGGGCCACGCCCATCCGCAGCTGCCGGTCGCGGAGCTGGTCGTAGAGCCGGCTGAGGATCTCGTTCCCGGCGTGGCGGACGATCTCGGCGTGGAAGCACCGGTCGGCGGTGGTCATCGCGGCGAGGTCGCCCCGGTCCGCGTACAGCCGCAGCTCCGCCAGCAGTTCCGTGAGCCGCTCCAGCAGCGCGGGCGGGGCCGGCACGGCCCTGCGCACGGTGAACTCCTCGACCAGCAGCCGGGTCTCGACCACGTCGGCGATCTCCTGCGCGGAGACCGGCAGCACCAGCGCGCCCTTCTTCGGGTAGAGCCGCAGCAGGCCCTCGGTCTCCAGCCGCAGCAGGGCCTCGCGGACCGGGGTGCGGGAGACGCCGACGGCCCCGGCGAGCTCGCCCTCGGTGAGCAGGGTCCCGCCCTCGTAGCGCCGGTCCAGTACGCCCTCCTTGACGTGCCGGTAGACGCGGTCGGCGGCGGTGGTGACGCGGGTGGCTGATGGCATGCGCACAGGATAGATACATGAAGGGTGCAACGATCCTCCCGTCCGCGATGTGGACGCCGGGCGCCCACGGCTGCATCGAAGGATGTAGCCCGCGTTCCTCCACCGGCAGGACGAAGCGGGCCGTCCGCCCCGGGAATCTGGAGGCATGGCCGACATCCTCCTCACACCCCGCGCGGACACGACCGCGGCCCGGCTGCCCCTGCTCGACGTCCTGCGCGGCGCCGCGATCCTCGGCACGCTCATGACCAACGTCTGGATCTTCGCCTCGCCCGGCTCCGAGTGGAGCGTCCTCCAGGGCGGCCTGAGCCTGCCCGACCCGATCGCCGACCCCTCCGCCGCCACCATCGCCGAGACCGCCTTCCGCTTCCTGGCCGACGGCAAGTTCCTCTCCCTGCTGACGGTCCTGTTCGGCGTGGGCCTGGCCATCCAGTTCGACTCCGCCGCCCGCCGGGGCGAGCCGTGGCCCGGGCGCTACCCGCGGCGGGCCGCGTTCCTCTTCCTGGAGGGGACCGTCCACTTCGTCCTGGTCTTCGCCTGGGACGTGCTGATGGGGTACGCCGTCACCGCGCTGCTGGTGGCCTGGCTGCTGGCCCGCTCCGAGCGGGTGCGGCGGGTCGCGATGTGGGTCGCGGCCGGCGTCCACCTGACGCTGGTCGCCCTGGTGACCCTCGGCGACGCGGTCACCCCGGACACCCCCAAGACCCCGGATCCGGAGGCCGTCCGGCTCTACGCGCACGGCAGCTGGGCCGAGCAGATCGGCTTCCGGCTCGACAACGCCCTCGCACTGCGCATCGAGCCCGTCTTCACCTTCGGGATGCTGGTGTTCCTCTTCCTCCTCGGCGTCCGCCTCCACCGCGCCGGCGCCTTCGGCCCGACCGCCGCCGGGCGCCGGATCCGCGGCCGGATGGCCGCCTGGGGACTCGGCCTCGGGCTGCCGCTGGGCATCGCCGCCGAGCTGGCCGGCCCCGACTTCTTCGTCCTGGGCCGCTACGGCATCGCCCCGCTCGTCGCCGTCGGGTACATGGGCCTGATCGCGTGGGCCCTCGACCGGTTCGCCGTCCCCGGCGCGGCGGCGCTCGGCTCCGTCGGGCGCACGGCCCTGTCCTGCTACGTCGGCCAGAACCTGCTGTGCGTACTGCTCTGCTACGGCTTCGGGCTCGGGCTGGCGGAGCGGTTCGGCGGGAGCGGGCCGTGGTGGGTGATGGGCCTGTGGGCGGCGGTGAGCCTGGTCCTGGTCGCCGCGTCCCGGCTGTGGCTGCGGCGCTTCGGCCGGGGCCCGCTGGAGGCCGTGCAGCACTGGGCGCTCAGGACCCGCCGGTGACCTCGACGTCCAGGACGAACTCGTCGTAGGGGGCCTCCTCGGGGTAGGGCGGCCGGATCTGCGCGAAGCGGATCCTGGCCCGCCCGCCCGGACAGCGGCCGCGCACCACGTACGTCCGGGCCAGCGGGGCGCCGGGCTCCGCGGACGGGGGCGGGGACGGGGGCGGGGACGGGTCCGGCACTTCCGCCACGGAGACGGCGTCGGCGTTCCCGCTGACCTGCCAGGTCCACACGTACCCGCGCGCCCCGCGCCCGGTGAGCCGCAGCTCGTACGACTCCCCGGCACGCAGCGCGATGCCGCGAACCTCCACCGGCAGCCTCCCTCGTGGTTCACGCCGGCCCGATCACCGCGCCCTCGTGCCAGCCGGCGCCGTCGCGCCAGTAGTGCTGGAGCAGCCGGTCGGTGCGCAGCACGAGGACTTCCAGGTTGAACCCGAAGCTGCCCTGGAGCATCCCGGTGACGGCGAGCGCGTCGTGCCCGAAGACCGCGCTGCGGGCCCAGGGCGCGCCGGCCGCGTTCCCCCGCCACCAGTGCTCGATCCGGCCGTCGGCGCCGGCCACGCACAGCTCGTAGTTCCCGGCGGTGTCCTCGTCGGCGGCCCCGTACTGGCCCTCGATCAGGCAGGGCGCGGAGTTGACGCGGCTGCCGAAGACCTCCCCGGCCCGCCAGACGAACCCGTTGGGGTCGTCGCGCCACCACAGCTGCATCCGGCCGTCGGTGCGGGCGGCGACCAGGTCGAGGGTGCGGGAGCGGGTCTGCACGAGGGCGGGGCCGTAGTGGGCGATGCCGGAGGCGAAGCGGCCGCCGTCGTTCCAGGTCCAGGGGGCACCGTTGATCCGCCACCAGTGGTTGAGGCGGCCGTCGGCGGTGCGGACGACCACCTCGAAGTTGCCGGGCTTGCCGTAGTCGCTCTGGACGAAGGCCGGGGTCGAGCCGATGGCCGCGTCGCCCGGGCCGAAGGCGCCGCCGTCGCGCCAGACGCCGACGGCCTGCTCGTAGTACCAGTGCCGCAGCCGGCCGCCGGTGGTGACGTGCAGGGACTCCATGTTCCGGTTGTAGGTGGAACCGGTGAACGCGGGCTGGCCCGAGGCGTCGGAGGCGAAGGTCCGGCCCCGGGCCCAGGCGAAGGGCGCGTCGCCCTCGCGCCACCAGTGCTGGAGCCGGCCGCCGCCGGCGGTCGCCGCCATCTCGAAGTTGCGGTGGGCCCGGCCGTTGCCGCTCTCGTAGACGCTGCCCGCGTGCAGGCGGCGCTTGCTCCAGGGGTCGATGTTGGTGCCGCGCAGGCCGCACTTGGCCCAGTAGTCGATGTTGACCTCGCCGTACGCGATCCGGCCGTAGCCGCCGACGTGGTAGCCGGGCCCCCAGGAGTTCTTGAACAGCCAGCAGCCGGCCGCGTCGTCGTAGCCGACGACCAGTACGCAGTGCCCGCCGGCCAGTCGGTCGCTGGTGCGGTGGTACACCCCCGCCCCCAGCCCGAAGAAGTCGTCGTAGACGTCGAAGCAGGCGGTCAGCGGGCCGACCGTGTCCAGCCACACCTTCTGCTGCTCGACGTCGCCGAGCCGTACGTAGTCACCGATGCGGACGGTCCGGCCCGAGCGGTCCCAGCTGGGCGTGTACTCGGCGCGCCAGGCGTCGCGCCGCTCGGCCGGGAGGCCGGGGGGCGGGGTGCTGTACGGCCAGCAGTCCGGGTCGGCGAGGCCGCCGTTGTCCTTGATCCAGTCGAGGGCGGTCTCCGGGTTGCCCCCCTGCCCGCAGGTGGACTTCAGTCCGTCGTGGACGTCGCCCTCGGAGCGCTTCGCCCATACGTCGTGCTCGATCCGGGCCATCGACTCGACGAGCCCGGCCGCGCCGAAGGCCCAGCAGGAGCCGCAGGGGTTCTGGTCCTTGACCTTCGTCAGCCAGGGCCAGCCCCAGCGGCCGCGCCAGTCGACGGCGGCGGGCCTCCCCGGCGCCGGCCCCGTCCCGGCCAGCAGCCCGTTGGCGGCGCGCCGCCGGGTCAGGTGCGGGTTGCCGCTCGTCCTCCCCACGAGCGCCCGCAGGTCCACGGAGCCCGCCTCGGCGGCGGGCGTCAGGTTGACCCCCGGCTCCAGGCCGAGCGCGGGCCTCGGCACGGGTTCCGCGTCCGCCAGGTGCTCGCTGACGGTCCACCGCGCCCCGTGCTCCATGAGCTGCGCCCGCAGCTCCCCCACCGTCTGGACAGACTCCTCCGGCATCCCCGGCCCCCCAGCTGCAACCCTCGGTCGTGAGCCCGGGGAGCGTCTCCCCGCCGCCTCCCCCCGTCAAGGGGGGCCGGGCGGTCGCGCGGTGGCACGGGGGTCGTACGCGGGTTCGGAACCTACGGGGTCATGGCCTGGCCCCCGATACCCGCGGCCCCGCCCAACTGGCCGTGCCACCACGCCTCGACCTCGCCCCCGCTCATCCGCCCCCACTCCGGCGTCCGCTCCACCTGCGCCCGCCCCAGCCGCCGCGCCAGCGCGACCAGCTCCCGCCCGGCCGCGCCCCTGGCCGCCTGGTAGTCGCGCAGCAGCTCCTCCCACGTGCCCGCCCCGGCCCACGCCGCCCCGAAGGCGGTGGCGTCCTGGAGCGCCTTCGCGGCGCCGCTGGTGTTGTGCGGGCGCACCACCGTGGCGGCGTCCCCGGCGAGGAGGAGCCGGCCGGCGGTGGTGCTCGCGGTCTCCAGGTCGTAGATGGGCTGCACGAAGGTGTCGGCCGGGTCGGTGAGGCCCAGCGCCCGGCCCCAGTACGGCGGGAACTCCCGCTCCAGCAACGCCCGCAGGTGGTCCAGCAGTTCGGGGGTCAGCGCGCCCGGCGGGAAGCTGGTGGGGTCGTCGAAGCGCAGCCGCCCGTCCGGCGGGGGCGGCGCGTACAGCACCCAGTTCACGCGGGGTCCGTCCGGCCCGGGGATCCGGTAGATCACGCAGCTCCCGCCGGGGAAGCACACGGTGGTGACCGCCTCGGGGAAGGACTCCTCCCCGTCCAGCAGCCCCGCGTCGAAGTTCCCCCGCCAGCACACGTACCCGGCGTAGTGCGGCCGCGCCCCCGGGGCCACCGCCTCCCGCACCACCGACCGGTACCCGTCCGCGCCGACGGCCAGGTCGTACCGCTCGACGGAGCCGTCCCCGAGCCGCACCTCGGCCGCGCCCCCGTCCCCGGCGACCCCGGTGACGGCCACGCCCTGCCGGTACACGACCTCCTGCGGCGTCGCCTCGCGCAGCCCGCGCCACAGCAGTCCCCAGTGGTACGAGTGGAACGGGAACGGCTGCTCCCAGATCATCCGCCCGCCCGGCCCGGCCTCCGGATCCCGCACCACCCACCGCCGGCGCAGCAACCGGTGCGCGGGGATCCCGCCGGGCAGCGCCCCGGCGGCGGCCAGTTCGGCGGCGCGCCCGTCGTGCACGCACAGGCCGACCCCGCGGTCCGCGAGCCGCCCGCGCGTGCGCTCCAGTACGACGACCCCGTCGGCCCCGGCCCGTACCGCGGCGGAGGCGAACGCGCACCCCGCGATGCTCCCGCCGACCACCGCTACCGTCCCGCCCCGCATAACAGCCCCCTACCGCAGCCGAGTTGCCCTGGGACGACCACCGTAGTGGGCGGACCGGCCACGGGTGGGCGTTAGCGATGCGTGAGTCGAACGTCAGCGGCACCGACCAGCATGAATCCGGTCAGCGCAGGTCAACCGACCTGCGCGACGGCACCCATCGAATCCTCAATCCCCACAGGGAGCAGCAGATGAAGATGATCATGGCGCTGGTGAAGAAGTTCAAGAAGGACGAGGAGCTCGCCAACCACGCGTGGGTGCTGCACGTCATCTGACCCACCCCAGTCGGCGCGGGACGCGGCATCCCCCTGTCGCGTCCCGCGCGCCGGCGCCCCACGTCCTTCTCCCGGAGGCAGGATCCCCATGGCAGAAACGGCCCCGAAGCCGGCGGGCGGCCATCGCGTCGTCTACGCCCCGCGCATCCAGGACCTGCTGGCCAGGAAGGAAACGGTCTTCCGGATCGACGCGGCCACGGTCGGCGTCTGTGACCCCGCCCTGATGGCCGAAGTCGTCGCGGCCCGCCCCGTCCTGTCGGCGGAACGTTCCGTCTACAAGCCCGCCGCGGGCGCCGACATCCCCCACGACAGCGCGACGCGGACGATCCGCGCCCTGGGCCAGGACGTCATGGCCGCCATCCGCAACCCGCCGCCCCCGGCGCGCGGGCTTGCGGGCGCCTGGCCGTACGCGGCCACCTCCTACCTGCGCCGGTGGCTCTTCGCCTCCGACCCCCTGCCGATCTCCCTGCTGTCGAAGCGCGGCGTCACCGGCTCCGACGCCCTCTCGCGGCTCGTCGACCGCGCCGTCACCGTCTGGCCGGGCTCGGACCCCCGGGGCACGGCCGGCGCGCTGGCCGGGCAGATCCGCGACGCGCACGGCGCCCACGAACGGAAGCAGGCCATCGCCCTGTACCGGCGGGCGAGCGCCACCCTCTGCGACGGCGTGGCCGCCCTGGCCGGCAACGCCCTGTGGCTCATGGGGCCGGCCCGGGAGCAGCGGGCGGCCCGCCCCGGCCTCACCCCGTTCCTGTGGGAGACGCTGCGGCTGCTCCCGCCCGCCTGGATGCTGTGGCGCAAGGGCGGGGACGCGTACACCGCACTGCATCCGGAGATCCGGGCCGAGGACGACGTCGCGCTCTTCCCGCTGCTGATGCACCGCCACCCCGACTTCTGGTCCGACCCGCTGGAGTTCCAGCCGGAGCGGTGGGCGGGCGTCGCGGATCCGGAGAAGACCCCCGCGTTCATGCCGTTCGGCTTCGACGGCGCCCGCTGCTGGGCCAAACACCTGGTCGTGCCGCTGGCCGAACGCCTGCTGGAGGTCGCCTTCGAGAACCGGATCTCGCTGCGCACCCCGGGCGGGGAGACGCACGTCCCCCTGCGCTCCCTGCTCTCCGTCCGGTTCGAAGCGGAAACCGGGGCATGACCGCCCCCGGCGGCGACACCGACGACACCGACGACACGACCAGGGGACACACCATGGAATCGCCCACGCTGGCCGGCTGGGTCGGCGACGTCGCGAGCTTCGCCGAACGCCGGTGGCAGCGCGAGCCGGCCGTCTTCACACCCTCGTCGCCCGCCCCGCCGTTCGACCTCGACGAGCTGGACGCCGCCTTCGACTCGGGCCTGCTGCGCACCCCCTACCTGGAGATGGTCCGCTCCAACAAGGTCGTCGTGCCGCCCGACGCCTACACCGTCTCCCGGGTGGTCAACGGCATCACGTACACCGGCTTCGCCGACCGTGCGAAGGTCGTCGCCCAGCTGCGCGCCGGGGCGACGCTGCTGCTGCGCTGCGTCGACCAGTGGCACCGCCCGACGGGCGATCTGGTGGCACGGCTGTCCGAGGAGCTCGACCGGCGGGTGGAGGCGTTCTTCTTCGTCACGCCCGTCGGCGGCCAGGGCCTCGCGGTGCACCGCGACGACGCCGACGTGTTCGTCCTCCAGGTGGCGGGGAGCAAGACCTGGTACGTGCACGACGCGCCGACGGTGGCGGACTGGCAGCCCGGCGAGCTCCCGGACGACGAGTACTCCCCCCGGCTCCTGCACAGCGTCCTCGAACCCGGCGCCGTGCTCTACGTCCCGCGCGGCTTCGCGCACCGGGCGGTGGGCGCCGCCGGGCTGTCCGCGCACCTGTCGCTGACCATCCGCGACGTCGGTCTCCAGGACCTGCGGACCGCCCTGGAGAAGCTGCTGACCGAGGGGCTGGACCTGCCGGCCCGCCCGCTGGGCGAGGCGGCGATCACCGAAGCCTGCGCCGCCCTCCTGGGGCGCGCCCGGACGGTGCTCGACACGGCCGGACCGGATGACCTGCG
The DNA here is from genome assembly GCF_055575955.1 of Streptomyces sp. NPDC033966. NCBI lineage: Bacteria > Bacillati > Actinomycetota > Actinomycetes > Kitasatosporales > Streptomycetaceae > Streptomyces > Streptomyces sp. NPDC033966. The sequence goes on from NZ_JBVIRQ010000005.1 coordinate 380,667, forward strand.
GCTCGCCGCGCGGGCCGCACGGGCGCGACGGCCGGCCGAGCCCGCGCCGCCGCTCGCGGAGACGGCCCGGACCTGGGACGCCGCCGCCCGGCCCGGCCTGACCTCCGTCGGCCGCACCTGGCGCAGGCTGCGCGACGCGGCCCGCACCGCCGGCCCCTGAGGCCCGCCGGGCGGCCCCGGGGGTGCGGACCTACGCTGGGTGGGCCTTGTCCTTCGCTCCTCGGGGACGACAGGAGGCCGCGCCATGACGCCGACCGCCCGTATCCGGCTGCGCCGGGCCTGCACGGCCGTGGCCGCCGCCGGGGTACTCCTCGCCCCGGCCGCCGCCGGTCCCGCGCACGGGGCGCCCGCCCCGGCCCGCGCCGCCGCGGCGGCCCCCTCCCCCGACACGGGCGGGGACTTCCCGCAGCTCACCCCCGAGGTGGCCGCGAAGCTCGACAAGGCCGTCCAGGACACCCTGCGCGAGGCGAAGGTGCCGGGCGTGATCGTGGGGCTGTGGGCCCCGGGCAAGGGCAGCTACGTGAAGACGTTCGGCGTGGCCGACAAGGAGACCGGCGCCCGGATGCGCACGGACTTCTACACCCGCATCGGCAGCCAGACCAAGACCTTCACGGTCACCGCCCTGCTCCGCCTCGTCGACCAGGGCAAGGCGGGCCTGGACGACCCCATCGGCAGGTACGTCTCCGGCGTCCCGAACGGCGACCGCATCACCCTGCGCGAGCTGGCCGGGATGCGCAGCGGTCTGTTCAACTACAGCGAGGACGACGCCTTCGACAAGGCGCTCACCACGGCCGGTACGCGGCCCTTCACCCCGCAGCAGCTGCTCGCCTACTCGTTCAAGCACCCGGTGAACTTCGCGCCGAACGCCGAGTTCGAGTACTCCAACACCAACCTGATCCTGCTGGGCCTGGTCATCGAGAAGATCACCGGACAGCCCCTCCAGCAGGTCCTGAAGCAGCAGGTCATAGACCCGGCGGGGCTGCACCACACCCTCTTCCCCACCAACGCGGCCTTCCCCTCCCCGCACGCCCAGGGCTACACCGACCAGTCGGCGTCCGGCGGCATCGTGAACGCCACCGACTGGGACCCCTCGTGGGCCTGGGCGGCCGGTGCGATGATCTCGGACCTGGAGGACCTGCGCAGCTGGGCCAGGACCCTCGCCACCGGCACCCTCCTGAAGCCCGCGACCCAGGCGGAGCGCCTGAAGACCACCTCGGTCGGCATCCCGGGCGCCGGCTACGGCCTGGGCCTGTTCGACGTCCAGGGCTGGATCGGCCACAACGGCTCGCTCCCGGGCTACGAAAGCCTCGGCGTGTACCTGCCGGAGGAACGGGCGACCCTGGTGGTCATCCTGAACACCGACGCCCTGCACGACGGCCAGGAGCCCAGCACCCTCTTCGGCGAGGCCATCACGGAGATCGTCACCCCGGACCACGTCTACCCGGGCCACAAGCCGACCTCTCCGAGGCACGGCTGAGGCCGGTCCTGTCCGGGGGGAGGGGAGGGGGGTGGGATCGGGGACCGTCATAGGTCCCGAGCCGGCTGCCGGGGACCCTTTGTACCCACCCCCCCTGACCGCGGACCTCTGGGGTTCTCCGACCGGCCTCTGTCCCAACGGGCAAGCTAACAGGGGCCACTGACAACACCCCCGGGCTCAGGACGCCCGGTAGCCGGCGAGCACCTGCTCGGCGATCCGGGTCAGGCCGTGGTCGAGCCGACGGAAGTACGTGGCCCTGCTCAGGTGCAGGCGGTTCGCCACGCCCACGTGGTCGGCCCGGCGGCGCAGGTAGTAGGCGTCCAGGATCCGGCCCGCCTGGGCGGTGGGCGGGTCGCCGGAGGTGATCAGCACCCCGATCGCGTCGACCAGCGCCGCCCGCAGCTCCTTCGGTGCCGGGAACTCGGGCGAGGCCAGCAGCGCGCTCCGGGCGAGGCGGAGAGGATCGTGGAGGTTCTCCAGCGCCTTGCGGACCTCCGCCACGCACCACCGGAGGTCCGGTGGGACGGATCCCCCGGCCAGCCCGGTGGCGGCTATGCGGCCGAGCCATGCGGCCAGCCCGCCCGGGGTGGTGAGGGCCAGCTCGTGGATCTCCGCGTGCTGCCCGCCGTCGGACGGCTCGTGGCGGGCCGTTCCGACGAAGCCGAAGCCGAGCCTGCGGACCAGCAGCTGGTAGTCGGGCGAAGGTGTCGCGACCACCATGCGCCGCTGCTCTATCCCATCGGCCAGGATCCGGCGCAGCAGCGCCGAGTGCGCGTCCGGGTGTCCGTCCTCGCACGCCGCCATCCCGATGAACGTCCCGCCGGACCCGACGGCCAGCCGGTCGGTGTGCTGGCGGGTCACCGGCTCGATCACGGCCGCCGAACGGTCGGTGAGCAGCGGGGTGTAACTCATGCCCACCGGCCGGCCGTCCGGGTCGCACACCACGCGGAAGCCGTCGGGGGTGTGGCGGAGCCAGCCGTCGAGCAGCCGTCCGGTACGGGCGGTGCTGTGTCCGCCGCGGCGCGCCCACTGGTCGGCGAGCCCGGCGATCCACTCGTGGTCGTCGGGCCGTGCCCGCCGTACGGCGGGCACGTTCGGGGCGGGCGGGAACAGCGTCCGCCGGACGACCGGGTCGTCGGTGAGGTAGAGCGAATGCTCCGCGAGCGCCTGGCGGCGTCCGTCGTCGGTGGTCGCGGCCAGCAGGCGGAGGTTGCGGGAGGCGGCCCGCGTGATCGCGGCGCGGTGCGCCACGGGCCGGCGCCATCGGTGCCGGAGGTCGAGGAGGGTCCGGAACGGCTCGACCACCGCCGGACCGCACTCGGTGGCCGTGATCAGCGCGAGGTCGGTGAGCGCGGCGAACCAGTCGGGTCCGTCCGGTGGCCGGACCAGCTCGGACAGCAGTTCCTCGTCCCCCCGGCCCACCGCGGCCAGCGCGTCCAGTACGTCGGACAGGTGCCGGTCCAGCGGAACGTCCGCGAGGAGCTCGCGCAGCGCCCGGTCGGCTACGGCTCCCGGCACGTCCGGCGGTGTCGGCGCGAGCAGTGCCCGGCTCAGCCCGCCCGCCACCAGCGGCAGCCCGCCGGCCAGATCCACCACCAGGTCGAGGCCGGCCGTCACGCCGAGTGCGACCGCCAGACCGCGGACCTCCGCGTCCGTCCACCGGGGTACGGGCACGGTGGACGTGCCGGGTAACGGGCGCGTGCTCGCCAGGACGACGTGCGTCCGTGTCCCGGACCGGCGGAGTTCGCTCCGCAGGACCCCCATGGAACCGGGCTCGTCGGCGTCGTCGACGTACACGACGGGATGTGCGCCCTCGTGCGCACCGCGCAGGGCGGTTCCCGGGTCGTCGCCCCGGGCGCTGAGGACCGGCCGCCCGTCGGCGAGTTGGCCCAGGACGGTGCTCTTCCCGGACCCGAGGGGTCCGAAGAGGCTGATGACGAGGGGCCGTTCCGCCCCCGCGAGGAGCGCCGTCACCTCGTCCCGGACGGCCTTCTGCCCGGAATTGGCTAACGCGGGCTCGGACGGTGCTCTTTCCACGTCGGGATCCCCCCACCCTCTGGTCACCGTTTGGCAGACGATGATAGGGCCGGGGCCGCCGCTGAAGAGGGCGTTCCGATCACTCCGGGAGACCCTGGGGCCTCCCGGAGCGACGCGTCAGCCGCGGATGTCACTCACCGCAGATGACCACGTGCACCACGGTGCCGTCGGAGTAGATGATGTACCCGCCGTACCGGCAGTCGGAGGCCAGAGCCGCCGTCCGCGCGGCACTCGCGTCGGACACCAGCGTGACCTTCTCGGACTTCTCGGCCGGCCCGGTCGCCGCCGAAGCCGGAACCGCCGCGAACAGCATCGCGCCCAGCCCCAGCGCTCCCCCGACCAGTGCGGTACGCATCCCTCGCATCATGATTTCCCCTCACTATCCCTCTGCCCCCTGACGTCAGAGGTGGACACCACTGACGTTACGAGCGGGACGATCGCGCGGAGTCTCACGAAGGTCTCAACCGGCGGCTCAGCCGGCGAGGGCCTGCCGCACCTGGGCGAGCGAGGGGTTGGCCGTGACCGATCCGGCGCCCGAGGCGGAGACGACGCGGACCGTGGGAACGGTCTCGTTGCCGTCCTCGTCGACCGGGCCGTCCGTCCGCTTGCTGTCCCGGACCGCCACTGTGCCGGGCACGCGGTGTCCGGCGAGGAGCGGTACGGGCGCGGGCTGCGGATCGTGGAGGCCGTGGCCCAGCGGTGGGGGGCGTCACAGCGAGTGGTCGCGAAGACCGTGTGGGCCGAGTGCGCGCTCCCGGGGCCCGTATAAGGTCCCCCGTATGGATGGCTGGACGGCGCCGAGTGCGATCGAGAGGGAGTTGTACGAGGCCAAGCGGCGCGGGGACTGGCCGGGCTACCTCGACGCCCTGGCGCGTGCCGAGCTGTTCCTGCCCCAGGCCCGCGCCGACGTCGACGCCGATCCCCGCGCGGCCCGCTTCCACCCCGGCCCCGCCGGCCTCGCCGTCTACACCCGGGGCATGCTCCCGGCCCCCGGCCCGGACACCGTGTTCCTGCGCCAGAGCCTCGCCTGGTTCGCGAACGCCTGGGACCACCGGGACCCCGCCCACCTCGCCGTGAACCCCGGCACGCCCGCCGAGGCGTACCTCACCACCACCCCCGCGGACCGCGCCCGCTGGCGCGCCCACTGGGACGCCGCCCCCTCCTGGGGCCTCACCCCCGGCGCGCTGCACGCCCTGCACACCGGCGGGCCGCTGCACGGCCCCGTCGCGCACGGGCTGGCCGTCGGGACCCACCTCGCGGTCTCCAACGGGGAGTTCTGGAACTCCCTCGCCCACCACGGCAACGGCTACGCCCACGAACGCGACCGGCTGCGCAGGTCCTGGGGCGTCACGGACACCGCCGGCTGGTTCGAGGTGCTCCAGCGGATGCTGAACGCCGAGATCGTCAGCCCCGTATGGGAGTACGCGCTGCGCGTGCGCCGGCTGCTGTCCTCCGAATTCGCCGGGCCGGTCGAGGTGGAGCACTGGCGCGACGCCGCCGAGGCGAGCCTGCGGCACGGCGCCGAGAAGGCGGCCGAGCCGCAGCTCACCCCCGACGGGGTGACCGTCGCCGCCCCGCGTCCCCTGGCGGAGGTCGAGGGGGAGATCGCCGGGGTGCGGCGGCTCATCGGCCGGATAGCCCGCTACGAGCAGCGCTTCCGGGCCGACGGGCTGCTCCCCGAGGACGGCTGGGTGCGCTCGGTGCACGCCTGGGACCTCGGCCGCGCCTCGCAGATGGCCCGCTGGGGGGTCGCCGCCCGCTACGGGACCCTGGAGGACGCCGAGCGGGCCGTGCTCCGCGCGAGCGCGTCGGCCCGGGGGGCGTACCGCTCGTGGGAGGAGTTCTCCGCCGGGTACTCGCTGGGGCGCTGCCTGCACTTCGACGAGGAGGAGTTCGGGCGCTGGTACGGGTCCTCGCTCGCCACCCACCTGACCCTCACCACCGACCCGGCCTCCCCGTACCGGAACATCCCCTGGGAGTGAGAGGGGACTTCGGGTAGTACGGCCCGGCCGCCGGAAACACGGATGAGTTCGCAGGCCGGTCCCACTACCTTCGGCGGTATGACGATTGCGCTGAACGATGCCGTACGGCGGCTGCTCGACTCCCCCCACCCGGCGGTGCTCTCCACCCTCAACCCCGACGGCAGTCCGCAGAGTTCGGTGGTCTGGGTGTCCCGGGAGGGTGACGACCTGCTCGTCTCCACCGAGCGCGGCCGCCGCAAGGAGCGGAACATCGCCCGCGACGAGCGGGTCGGCCTCACCGTCTTCGACCTCGCCAACCCCTACCTCTACGCCGAGATCCGCGGCACCGCCACCGTCACCGAGGACACCGGCCGGGCCGTCGCCGTCCGGATCGCCGAGGAGTACCTCGGCCCGGGTGGCGGCAAGGAGTACCAGGACGCCTCCGACGGGGCGGTGCGCGTGGTCGTGCGCATCACCCCGTCCAAGGTGCTCGGCAACGCCGCGAAGGCGAAGGACTAGCGCCGCCCGGGCAGCCGCAGGGCCGGGATCGCGGCCAGGGCCAGGAGTACCGCCGCGGCTCCGTAGGCGAGGCGGAAGCCCGCCGGGCCCACGCCCACCCCGCCGAGGAGGACGGACAGCAGGGCCGTGCCGACCGAGGCCCACAGCTGGGAGTTGATGCTCAGGGCGGTGCTCGCCGCGGCCATGCGCCCGCCGGGCAGCTCACGGCTGGCGGTGGTCATCGTCGGCATCAGCACCATCCCGGCGCCGACGCCCATGACCAGTCCCGCGCCGACCACCAGCCAGACCGGCACCCCCTCGGTGCCGGTCAGCAGGGCGGTGGCCGCCATGCCGAGGGCCCCCACCAGCGCCCCGGCCGGGATCAGCCGGCGCGGGGAGACCTTGTCCACGCGCCGGGAGGCGATCTGCATGGTCACGCCGACGGCGAGCCCGGCGGGGGCGACGAGGAGGCCGGCCGCGCTCGCGCTCAGACCGCGCGCCTGCTGGAAGTACACCGGGCCCAGCAGCATCGACCCGAAGTAGCCGCAGGTGAAGAAGGCGAGGGTGGCGATGCCGGCGGCGAAGGTGCGGTCGCGCAGCAGCCGCAGGTCCAGCAGCGGTTCGCGCACCTTGAGGGCACGCCGTACGAAGGCGGCGGCGAGGGCCGCTCCGGCCAGCGTGGGCAGCAGCGCGCCGGGAGCGGTGAAGTCGCCGCCCTCGCCGCCCCGGGACAGTCCGAACAGCAGCAGGGCCAGGCCGGGCGAGAGCATCAGCAGCCCGGGAACGTCCAGCCGGGGCGCCGACGCCGGGTCGGCGGGGGCGTCGGGCACGAGGAGCTTCGCCGCGAGCGCCAGGGCGGCCGCTCCGACGGGCAGGTTGACCAGGAAGATCCACTGCCAGGAGGCGGAGTCCACGAGCCAGCCGCCGAGCATCGGGCCGGCGACCGGGCCCACCAGGATCGGCAGTCCCAGCAGGGCCATCGCCCGTCCCATCCGGGCCCGGTCTGCGTTCCGCATGACCATGGTCATGCCCACCGGCATCAGCAGGCCTCCGCCCAGCCCCTGGACGGCCCGGAAGGCGATCAGGCTGCCCGCGTTCCAGGCGCAGGCGGCGAGCAGGGAGCCCAGGGTGAAGAGGACGAGGGCGGTCAGGTAGGTGCGCTTGGCGCCGATCCGGCCCATGGCCCAGGCCGCCGCCGGGATGACGGCGGCGAGCGCGAGGGTGTAGGCGGTGGCGGTCCACTGGATGGTCTCCAGCGGGGCGTGGAAGGCCTCGGAGAGCCGGCCGAGGGCCACGTTGACGATCGTCATGTCGAGGACGGCCATCACCGAGCCGGTGATGACGACGGCGATCGTCTTCCCCAAGGCCCCCGGGCCGGCGGGCGCTGCCTCGCGGGGTGCCGCGGAGGCGGAGGCGGAGGCGGGTGCGGTGGTCATGGCGTCCGGTTCCCTCAGCCCTCGTAGGGCCGGGTCGCGCGCGCCGTCCGCAGCGCCCGCCCCCACCAGTCCAGCTGGCCGATCATGTTCTTGGCGGCGCTCTCGGTGACGGCCGCGTCGCGCGGGGCGCCGTCCTGTCCGAGCCCGGACCACGGGCCGTGCAGGCTCACGGAGTCCCGTACGGTCACGGCGTGCAGCTCGGCGAAGACCAGCCGGAGCTGCTCCACGGCGCGCAGGCCGCCGCCGACCCCTCCGTACGAGACGAAGCCGACGGGCTTGGCCAGCCACTGCGGCCGGTGCCAGTCGATGAGGTTCTTCAGTACGGCCGGGAAGCTGTGGTTGTACTCGGGGGTGACGAAGACGAACGCGTCGGCGGCGGCCAGGCGCGGGCTGACGTCCGCGAGCGCGGCGGCGGCCGCCGGGTCCGGGGTGCCGCCCCAGTCGGGCATGGCCAGCGGGAGCGGTACGTCGGCGAGGTCGATGACGTCGAAGTCGAGGCCGGTGTGGTGGCCCGCCGCGGCGCTCAGGAACCAGTCGGTGACGGCGGGGCCCCGGCGGCCCTCGCGGACGCTGCCGATGACGACGGCCACGCGCAGCGGCTCGTCCAGGACTGTTTCGTTGGCAGACATGATGATCCCCCTTGGACAGCGGACCGGCCGCCCGGTGCGACCTCCGCTCCGGTAAACTACAACGGGCGTTGTAGAAACTGCAACGCCCGTTGTAAAAAATTGAGGAGGCTGGTGTGGACGGCAGCAACGGCACCCGGGCATCGGACACCCGGGCAGCAGAGGTACAGCCCGAGATCCCGCCGCGGAAGCTGGCGAAGCGGATCGCCCTGGCAAAAGCGGCCTGCGGGGTATTCGGCCGCGAGGGGTACGCGCGCGCCTCCGTCGACGCGCTCGCGGAGGCCGCGGGCGTCTCCACCCGGACGCTCTACAACCACTTCCCGGGCGGCAAGGCGGAGCTCTTCGCGACCGTCGTCACCTGGACCTCGGGGGAGGTCCGCGACACCCACATCGCCAAGGTGCGCGCCCTGTTCGACCCCGAGCGCCCGCCCCACCCGGACAACCTGGAACGCGATCTGACGGCCCTCGCCCGCGCGCTGGTCCGCGTGATGTTCGAGCACTCCGACCACTTCGCGCTGGTCCGGCACATCCACGCCGAGGTCAACCACGTGCCGGCCGAGGTGCTGGAGGCGTGGAAGGAGGCCGGGCCGCGGCCCGTCGCCCGCGCCCTCGCCGAGGCCATGGAGGGGCTCGCCGCCGCCGGGCTGATCGACGTGCACGGTGACGCGGAACTGGCGGGCGTCCACTTCACGGCACTGACCGCGCACCAGATCGTGCAGCAGTCCCACTACGGCTTGCTGCCCCTGCCCGAGGAGGAGACCGAACGGCTCCTCACCGGCGGGGTGGCCGCATTCACGCGCGCCTACCGGGCCGGATGACGACCCTGCCCCGGAGCGTGCCTAGGGCAGCCCTGGACGCACCCGCGACCAGGCGTCCAGCGCCACCGCCAGCGGGTCGCCGTCCACCAGGTACGGCCGGGCCGCGCCCGTCCGCCGCAGCAGGTTCTTGAGGTGGCGCAGGTGCACGATCTGCGCGCGCGGCAGCTCCCGCCAGACGCGCGCGCGTGCGGCCGCCTCCGCCGGGGTGAGGTCCACCAGCGCGAGCGCCTCCCGGCACAGGGCGGCCGGATCACCGCCGCGCCCGGGTCCGAACTCCCGGATCAGGTAGCCGCGTACGAAGGCCAGCTCGATCCCCCGGACCAGGTCGGACGCGCCCTCCGCCGCCGCGCAGCGGTACGCCGCCGCCACCGCCAGCCGGCCCCAGCGCAGCCGCGCCGCGTCCGGCAGCAGGTCGTCCTGCATCCCGCCCACCGCGAGGCCGCGCAGGGTGCGCGGGTGCGGCTCGTCCGTCAGCGGCGGCCCGGTGGCCAGCCAGGCCTCCAGCTCCGCCAGGCCGTGCCCGTCCGGGGGTACGCGGGTCAGCAGCTGGCCCCGGCTCAGCAGCGCGACGACGGCGCCCGCGAGGCGGACCCGCGCGGTGTGGCCGGCGCCGAAGGACGCGGCGCCGCGGCCGTGGCGCTCTATCCCGCGCAGCCAGAGCCTCGACTCCCCGGCCGCGTACGCCTGTCCGGCCCGTGCCGTCCCGCCGACGCACCGCACGAGGCACACCCCGCCGGTGACGTCGGCCTGTTCCACGCGATACACCTGCAACTCGGCGAACGGCATGGCCGGGAGGCTACCGCCTCAGCTGCCGGGCGGGGTCTCCAGGACGAGACGGATCTCGGTGACCTCGTAGCCGGCCCGGTCGAAGGCGGCGGCCATCGGGCGGTTCACGGTGTCGGTGGTCGCCGTGATCCGCTCGGCGCCCTCGCCGGCGTGGAAGCGGGTGATCTCGGCGAGGACCTCGTCGATCAGGCCCTTGCCGCGCTGCTCGGGGACGACGCCGAGGTAGCCGACGTTGCGGTGGTAGGGGGTCGCGGAGGGGATGGCCAGCCCGGCGAGGGTGCCGTCGGGGAGGTGGGCCAGGCGCCACCAGGAGCGCTCGCCGGGGCAGTCGCGGTAGAACGCGAAGTCCTCGCGGGCGAACTCCTCCTCGGTCATGCTGCGCAGCTCGTCCTGGGTGTTCAGGTCGAGGCTGCCGCGCGAGAGCCGGGCGAAGGCGTCGAGGAACTCCTCGTCGGTGCCCTCGCGGAAGACGAGCCTGCCGGTCGGCTCCGCCGTCCCGGCGGCCGGCGTCCACTCGTAGCGCAGCCGCTCGATCTCCCGCGTCAGACCGGCCCGGTGCGCGGCCTCCTGCCGCCAGGCCACCGCCGCGGCCAGGTCCGGGCGGGCCCGCCAGTCGCGGGGCAGGGAGACGTTGTAGCCCGGGCGCTTGCCGAAGGCGGAGTGGCCGGCCTCCAGCAGGGCGGCGGCCAGGCCGGCCGGGTCGGCGACCCCGGCGCGGACCTGGAGGCAGTCGAGGGCGACGGGCCGCTCGCTGTCGGCGCGTCCCCACCACAGGGCGCGGGCCAGGACCCGGCCGTCCGCGTCCTCGGCGGACCAGGTCCACTCGGGGCGCATCCGGTTCGCCGCGAACTCCTCGCGGATCCGGTCGGGGGTCAGGGCGGCGACGGGGCCGTCGGCCGGGTGGGCCAGGGCGCGGTCGAGGTCTGCGGGGTCTGCGGTGGCAGCGCGAAATCTCATCCGCCCGATGATCACATCGGGCCTCGCCCTTGACCAGGGGATTTCCTCACGGACGGGGCCGGAGGAACGCCCGATGGCCGGTCCCGCGGAGGAGGGACCGGCCATCGGGGGGTTCGCTGCCCGGGTCTCACACCCGGGGCTCCGCTACGACCAGGTGATCAGCCGGCGCGGGTGCTCCAGTACCGCCGCGATGTCCGCGAGGAACTTGGAACCGAGCTCACCGTCGATGAGGCGGTGGTCGAACGACAGGGCCAGGGTGGTGACCTGGCGCGGCTTCACCTTGCCCTTGTGGACCCACGGCTGGAGCTTGATCGCACCGACCGCGAGGATCGCGGACTCGCCGGGGTTCAGGATGGGCGTACCCGTGTCGACGCCGAAGACGCCGACGTTGGTGATGGTGAGGGTGCCGTTCTGCATGTCGGCCGGGGAGGTCTTGCCCTCGCGGGCCGTGGCGACCAGCTCGGACAGGCCCGTCGACAGCTCGGCCAGGCTCTTGGCGTGGGCGTCCTTGATGTTCGGGACGATCAGGCCGCGCGGGGTGGCCGCCGCGATCCCCAGGTTGACGTAGTGCTTGAGCACGATCTCCTGGGCCGCCTCGTCCCAGGAGGCGTTGACCTCCGGGTTGCGGCGGACGGCGATGAGGACGGCCTTGGCGATCAGGAGGAGCGGGTTGATCCGCAGGCCCGCGAGGTCCGGGTCCTCCTTGAGCTCCTGGACCAGCTTCATCGTGCGCGTCACGTCGAGGGTGATGAACTCCGTGACGTGCGGCGCGGTGAACGCGGAGCCGACCATGGCCTGCGCGGTGACCTTGCGGACACCCTTGACCGGGATACGGGTCTCCCGCGCACCCGCCGCGGACGCCGGCGCGGACGGCGCCGCGGCCGGGGCCGGTACGGACACCGGTGCGGGCGCGGCCGCCGGGGCCGGGGCCTGGACGGGGGCCTGGGGGGCGAGCGCGGCCGCGGCGGCGGCGTGCACGTCCTCCCGGGTCACGACCCCGCCGTCACCGGTGGGGACCACCGCGGCCAGGTCGATGCCGAGGTCCTTGGCGAGCTTGCGCACGGGCGGCTTGGCCAGCGGCCGCTCGCCGGTGGCCACGCCGTTGCCGTTGGCGTACGCGGTGCCGTTCTGCGCCGCGGGAGCGGGCGCGGGCACCACGGCCGCGACCGGCGCGGCCGGGGCCGGGACGGCCGCCACCGGGGCCGCGACGGCGGCCGCGGGGGCCTTGCGCGGGCGGCGCTTGGTGGAGGCCTGGGAGACCCCGTAGCCCACCAGCACGGGCTGGCGGCCCTCGGGCGCCGGCTCCTCGGCCGGAGCGCCGGACGCGCCGGACGCGCCGGACGCGCCGGCAGCCTCCGAGCCCGCCGGGGCGGCAGCGGCGGCCTCCGCCGGGGCCTCGGCCCCGGCTCCGCCGGAGGCACCGGTCTCCACGGAGATGATGACCTGGCCGACGTCGACCGTCACGCCCTCCTCGAAGAGCAGCGCGTGCACCACCCCGTCGAAGGGGATCGGCAGCTCCACGGCCGCCTTCGCGGTCTCCACCTCGCAGACGACCTGCCCGTCGGTGACCGTGTCACCCGGCTGGACGTACCACTTGAGGATCTCGGCCTCGGTCAGGCCCTCGCCCACGTCGGGCATCTTGAATTCGCGGATCGTCATCGCGCTGATCTCCTCAGTACGCCAGCGAGCGGTCGACGGCGTCGAGCACCCTGTCCAGGCCCGGCAGGTACTCGTCCTCCAGGCGGGCCGGCGGGTACGGGGCGTGGAAGCCGCCGACGCGCAGCACCGGCGCCTCCAGGTGGTAGAAGCACCGCTCCGTGATGCGGGCGGCGATCTCCGAGCCGGTACCGAGGAAGACCGGCGCCTCGTGGACCACGACCAGACGGCGGGTCCTCTCCACCGACGCCTGGATCCCGTCGAAGTCGATCGGGGACATCGAGCGCAGGTCGATGACCTCCACCGACTTGCCCTCCTCGGCGGCCGCGGCGGCGGCCTCCAGGCAGACCTTCACCATCGGGCCGTACGCGGCCAGGGTGAGGTCCGTGCCGGAGCGGAGGACGCGCGACTTGTGCAGCTCGCCCGGGATGGCCTCGGTGTCGACCTCGCCCTTGTCCCAGTAGCGGCGCTTCGGCTCGAAGAAGATCACCGGGTCGTCGCTGAGGATCGCCTGCTGGAGCATCCAGTAGGCGTCGCTGGCGTTCGACGGGGAGACCACCTTCAGGCCCGGCACGTGCGCGAAGAGCGTCTCGGGGGACTCGCTGTGGTGCTCGACGGCGCCGATCGCGCCGCCGTACGGGATGCGCACGACGACCGGCATCTTGATCTTGCCGAGGGCGCGGGCGTGCATCTTCGCGAGCTGCGTGACGATCTGGTCGTACGCGGGGAAGACGAACCCGTCGAACTGGATCTCCACGACCGGCCGGTAGCCGCGCAGGGCCAGGCCGATGGCGGTGCCGACGATGCCGGACTCGGCGAGCGGGGTGTCGATGACCCGCTCCTCGCCGAAGTCCTTCTGGAGCCCGTCGGTGATGCGGAAGACACCGCCCAGCTTGCCGACGTCCTCGCCCATGATCAGGACCTTGGGGTCCGTCTCCAGGGCCTTGCGGAGCGACTCGTTGAGCGCCTTCGCGATCGACATCTTCTCGACAGCCATCAGTGACCCTCCTCGAAGGACGCGAGGTAGGCGGCGAACTGGGCTCGCTCCTCGTCGACGAGCGCGTGCCCGTCCGCGTAGACGTTCTCGAAGATCGCCATGGTGTCGGGGTCGGGCATGGCGCGCACGACCTCGCGCACCCGCTTGCCCAGGGCCTCGCTCTCGGTCTCCAGCTCCTCGAAGAACGCCTCGTCGGCGCCGCCGGAAGCCAGCAGGTGGGCCTTCAGGCGCAGGATCGGGTCCTTCGCCTCCCAGGCCGCCGTCTCCTCGTCGAGCCGGTACTTGGTCGGGTCGTCGGAGGTGGTGTGGGCGCCCATGCGGTACGTGAACGCCTCGATCAGGGCCGGGCCCTCGCCGCGGCGGGCGCGGTCCAGCGCCCAGCGGGTGACCGCGAGGCAGGCCAGTACGTCGTTGCCGTCGACGCGGATGCCCGGGAAGCCGAAGCCCTGCGCGCGCTGGTAGAGCGGCACGCGCATCTGGCGCTCGGTCGGCTCGGAGATCGCCCACTGGTTGTTCTGGCAGAAGAACACCACGGGGGAGTTGTAGACGGCGGAGAAGTTGAAGGCCTCCATCACGTCGCCCTGGCTGGACGCGCCGTCGCCGAAGTACGCGATCACGGCCGAGTCGGCGCCGTCCTTGGCCACGCCCATGGCGTAGCCGGTGGCGTGCAGCGTCTGCGAGCCGATGACGATCGTGTACAGGTGGAAGTTGTTGGTGTTCGGGTCCCATCCGCCGTGGTTCACACCGCGGAACATGCCGAGCAGGTTCGTCGGGTCGACGCCGCGGCACCAGGCCACGCCGTGTTCCCGGTAGGTCGGGAAGACGTAGTCGTCGTCGCGAAGCGCCCGGCCGGAGCCGATCTGCGCGGCCTCCTGGCCCAGCAGCGAGGCCCACAGGCCCAGCTCGCCCTGGCGCTGGAGCGCGGTCGCCTCGCCGTCGAAGCGGCGGGTGAGGACCATGTCGCGGTACAGCGCCCGCAGGTCCTCGGTGGTGATGTCCGCGACGAAGGGCGCGAATTCCGCGACGTCGGGGTTGCCCTCGACCTCGACCCTTTCACCCTCGGGCGTCAGCAGTTGTACGAGCTGAGGCTCGGCGTCGTGCGGCTGTGCGGTGGCAGCGGCGGTCTTGCGGGCGCTCGCCGCGCCGGCCGCCCGCTTGGTGCCGCTGCTGCGTCGCGGCTTGCGCGCGGCAGTGCTCTCCACGGTCACGTGTGCTCCTCCGTCGGTCCGGCACCCGGGTTCTCCGGGGACCAGTGCGGCTCACCTGTATCCGTACCCGTGCACGGGGTGGGTGCACGGCGCGTAACGGATTCAGGCGTGACAGGCGCCCCGGCGAGTGCCCTGCGCACAGCACGTTACCCAGTGCGACGCATAACTGCGAAACCCCATTTGACCTGCGATTTTGCTTGGATATCCAAGTAAATCGGCCGCCTGGGGAACATCCACTGGTCACAGCCTTGCAGGGGGCCGGAACAACGGCACGTTATCCCGGGTAACCGCGGCAGGGAAGAGGTGAGTGTGTGAAGATGAGTTTGTGCGCGAAGACGGAAAAATCAAGGTATTTCTCCTGGACGACCACGAAGTGGTACGTCGGGGCGTTCATGAGCTTTTGTCGGTCGAAGAGGACATCGAGATCGTCGGTGAGGCCGGTACCGCCGCCGACGCCCTGGTCCGCATTCCCGCCACCCGCCCCGACGTCGCCGTGCTCGACGTACGCCTGCCGGACGGCAGTGGTGTCGAGGTCTGCCGCGAGGTGCGCTCGCAGGACGAGGACGTCAAGTGCCTGATGCTCACCTCGTTCGCCGACGACGAGGCGCTGTTCGACGCGATCATGGCGGGCGCCTCCGGCTACGTCCTCAAGGCGATCCGCGGGAACGAGCTGCTCAGCGCCGTGCGCGACGTTGCGGCCGGCAAGTCGCTGCTGGACCCGGTGGCCACCGCGCGCGTGCTGGAACGGCTGCGCGACGGCAAGAACGGCAAGGGTGACGACCGGCTCGCCAACCTGACCGACCAGGAGCGCAGGATCCTCGACCTGATCGGCGAGGGCCTGACGAACCGGGTCATCGGCGAGCGGCTGCACCTGGCCGAGAAGACCATCAAGAACTACGTCTCCAGCCTGCTGTCCAAGCTGGGCATGGAGCGCCGCTCCCAGGCCGCCGCGTACGTGGCCCGGCTGCAGGCGGAGAAGCGCTAGCTTCGAGCGTTCCCCGAGCGGTTCTCGACCGTGACGCCCCGTGGCCGCGTGATGCCCCGGGGCGCACTGTTCAATTCGGGACCAACGTCCCCGGTCATCGGGGCGGGATCCTCTGTCCGGCGCTCCGTCGGTGCCCGAGAGTGGCTGCATGTCCCCAGAGGAACTCCACGCCATCGAACTGCTGCGCCGCGTGCCCTACGGCCGGGTCGCCACCAGCATGCGCGCGCTCCCCTTCCTCGCCGTCGCCCGCCACATCGTGGTGGACGGCAGGGTGGTGCTGAGAATGCACAGCGGTTTCGGGTACCACCAGGCGTGCGCCGGCAGTGTCGTCGCCTACGGGGCGGACAACTTCAATTCCGGTGAGGCCACGTTGTGGACGGTGCAGTTCACCGGTACGGCGGAACTGGTCGAACCGACCACGGCAGAACTGGAACTGTTCGGTCCGGGGCCGCATTTCGTGGACGGGGACGTGTTCTACCCCGTCTACATGCGCATCGAACCGCAGCTCGTCACCGTGCACACGCTGCCCGGGAACCCGGCCGCCGAGACCTGCGGCGGCTCCGCGGACCGCCCGTACCAGCACGCCCTCTGACCTGCTGCCGGACGTCGGCCGTCAGACCTCGCTCGCGGGGCTCCCGCCGCTGGTGGGCGGCGTCGGCTTGGTGGGCTGGTCCGTCGGCGGGGTGGTCTTCGGCGTCGGATCCACCGGCGGGGTGGTCTTCGGCGTCGAGGGCGCGGTCGACGGGGCCGACGGGGTGGTGCTCGGCGTGAACTTGCTGCGGCTCGGAGTCGGCCGGTACGTCTCCTCGGTGTGCGAGCCGGTCTCCGGGCTCGGCGAGGTCGACGGGGTCTCCGGCGTGCTCCCGCTGCTCTGCGACGGCGCGGGCGTGCTGGTGCTGGTCTTCGGCTTGTTGCCGCCGCCGCCCACGCCGAGCCCGCCGCTCTTGACCGCGTACGCGACACCGCCGGCGATCGCGAGGACCGCGAGCACCGCGAAGAGCCACGCCTTCCACGCGCCGCCGCGCCGGCCGTTGTCGTACGGGTCGTAGCCGCCGTGACCGCCGTGACCGCCGTGGCCGCCGCCGTGGCCGCCGCCGTGGTTGCCGCCGCCGGGGAAGGCCGTGCCGTCGTCCGGGTTCAGCGGGGGCACCATCGGCTGCTGGAACTGCGAGGTCGTGGCGTGCGAGGGGTACTGCTGGCGCGGGCCGCCGTTCTGGGCGGGCGCCATCGCCGTGGTCGGCGCGCCGCCCGGCTGGCCGTGCGGGAGCGCCATCGTGACGGGGCCGGTGTTCCAGGTGCCGGTGTTCGGCCCCTGGTCCTGGAGCATCTGGAGCGCGTACTGGACGAGCCCGCGCATCTCCTCGGCGCTCTGGAACCGGTCGTCCGGGTCCTTGGCGAGGGAGCGCATGACCAGTCCGTCGAGCTCCTGCGGGATGGAGCCGCCCTCGGGCAGCTGCGAGGGCGGCACCGGCGCGTCCTGGACGTGCTGGTAGACCACCGACAGGGGGGTCTCGCCGGTGAAGGGGGGCCGCAGCGCGAGGAGTTCGTAGAGGAGGCAGCCGGTGGCGTACAGGTCGGAGCGGTGGTCCACGGCCTTGCCGAGGGCCTGCTCGGGCGACAGGTACTGGGGGGTGCCCATGACCATGCCGGTCTGGGTCATCGTCGACTGGGCGCCGTGCAGGGCGCGGGCAATGCCGAAGTCCATCACCTTCACCGCACCGCTGTTGGTGATGATGACGTTGGCGGGCTTGATGTCGCGGTGCACGATGCCGTGCTGGTGCGAGTAGGCGAGCGCTTCGAGCACGCCCGACACGATGATGAGCGCCTGCTCGGGCCCCGGGGCCTCGGCACTGATGAGGAGCTCGCGGATGGTCCGGCCCTCGACCAGCTCCATCACGATGTACGGAACCACGTTCGGGCCGACCCGGTCCTCGCCCGAGTCGTACACGGCGACGACGGCGTGGTGGTTGAGGCCGGCGACCGACTGTGCCTCACGGGTGAAGCGGGCCTTGGACACCGGGTCCTCGGCCAGGTCGGCGCGGAGCAGCTTCACGGCCACGGTGCGGCCCAGCCGTACGTCCTCGGCCGCGAACACCTCGGCCATGCCGCCGCGGCCCAGGCGATGCGTCAGCCGGTAGCGGCCGTCCCCCACGAGGCCACCGGCGCCCCAGTGCTCAGGACCGTCGGTCATCCCGGCGCCGTTTCCCTCGGGTTCGGGTGCCATCAGTCCTCGCCGTCGTCTCTCTCGTCCGCTCTAGCGGTGGGTCCTCATCGGGTGCTCCGACTGAACGCTACAGCCTCTGAACCCGTCACCGTTCGGCTACAGACGCCCCGTAGGCCTGTGGTCACGCAGCGGGCACCGGCTTGACGTGTGCTTGCCCTCCGGCAGACTGGGCGCGACATGCGCTCAGCCAGACGCGTAGGGAAACAGCCCGAGGGGAAGCAACAGTCATGAGCCAGGACGGCACGCAGGGCCGGTACGCAGGCGGCTCCCTGGCCGGTGGCCGTTACCAGCTAAGGGATTTGCTGGGCGAGGGGGGCATGGCCTCGGTCTACCTCGCGTACGACTCCGCACTCGACCGCCAGGTCGCGATCAAGACCCTGCACAGCGAACTCGGGCGCGAGGCGTCCTTCCGCGAGCGCTTCCGGCGCGAGGCGCAGGCTGTTGCGAAACTGTCGCACACCAACATCGTCTCGGTCTTCGACACCGGCGAGGGAACCGTCACCTTCGGCTCCGGCGGCGGGGACGAAGCGGTCATGCCGTACATCGTCATGGAGTACGTGGAGGGCCAGCCCCTCGGCTCGGTGCTCGACGCGGACGTGCGCCAGTACGGCGCCATGCCGGCGGACAAGGCGCTGAAGGTGACGGCCGACGTGCTGGCCGCGCTGGAGACCAGCCACGAGATGGGCCTGGTACACCGCGACATCAAGCCCGGCAACGTGATGATGACCAAGCGCGGCGTGGTCAAGGTGATGGACTTCGGCATCGCCCGCGCCATGCAGTCGGGGGTCACCTCGATGACGCAGACCGGCATGGTCGTCGGCACCCCGCAGTACCTCTCCCCGGAGCAGGCGCTGGGACGCGGCGTGGACGCCCGTTCCGACCTGTACTCCGTCGGCATCATGCTGTTCCAGCTGCTGACGGGCCGGATCCCCTTCGACGCGGACTCCCCGCTGGCCATCGCGTACGCGCACGTCCAGGAGGAGCCGGTGGCTCCGTCGACCGTCAACCGGTCGATCACCCCGGCGATGGACGCACTGGTTGCGCGGGCGCTGAAGAAGAACCCGAACGAGCGCTTCCCCACGGCCGCTGCCATGCGGGACGAGATCATGCGCGTGATGTCGGCCGGCCAGACCGGCGCCCCGGTCATCGTCCCGGGCGCCGCGGCCGGCGGCAGCGGGGCCGGCGTGGGCTCGGCCGTCTTCCCGCCGGTGGACTCCGGTTTCCAGGCGCCGCCGCCGCAGTCGCTCCAGCAGCCGTACCAGGCCCAGACGCCGCCGTCCCCGTACGCGCCGCAGACGCACCAGCAGCCGCAGCAGGCCCAGCAGCCTCAGCAGCAGGGCGGTTACGCGTACCCGCATACCCCGCCGCCGGTGCCGCAGCAGCAGTACGCCCCGCAGACCCCGCCGCCGTTCACCATCTCCCCCACTCCGGCGCCCGCCCGGGCGGCCTCCTCGGGCGGCGGGAAGAAGAACACCCCGGTCGTGGTCGGCGCCATCGCGGTGGCCCTGCTGGCCATCGGCGGTCTGATCGCGGTGCTGAACATGGACGACGACGACAAGAAGGACGAGAACGCCTCCCCGGCCACCTCGGCCTCGGCGTCCGCGTCCGGCTCGGCGAAGCCCGGCCACAAGGGGCCGGACGCGTCGCGCACGATCGACCTGGAGAAGTGCAAGAGCCCGACGAAGTCCTACAAGGACGCCACCAAGGTCGTGGCCCCGGACTTCCGGTACAAGAACCTGCGCTCGGTGAAGGAGTGCATCCAGGCCGCGGGCTGGAGGTTCGAAATCCAGAACCGCGACGAGACCGTCTACGGCCAGGACACCGTCCTGGAGCAGCTGCCGGCGTCCGGGACCGACGTGCCCAAGGAGGGCACGCAGTTCACGCTGGTCGTCTCCACCGGCGACCCCCAGTAGGCACCCGCGCAGGCTGCCCGCGCGCAGGCACCCGCGCAGCACCCGCCAGCCGCGCAGCACCCGCCGGCAGGCGCCCGCGCAGGAACCCGCCAGCAGGCGCCCGCGCACCCGCCCCCGGCCGACATCGCTCGGCCGGGGGCGCTTCGTCTTCGGCCGCCGTACCGCCGGCCCGGTGGAAACGGGGTCCCGGGCACTCCGACGGACCGCCCGGGATGCCCGCTTTGCCCCAGCATGTGAACCTGAGTGCGGCGCTCCGACACCGGACGTCCGGGCCGCACGGAAGGGGAGGGGCACCCCGTGACTCGACGCCTCCGCCCGCCGCACTGGACCGCCGGGGCCTCGCTGGCCGCCGCCGCACTGCTGGCCGCCGCGCCCGCGAGCGCGACCCCCGCCCGCGCCCCGGCCGTCGCCGCGCCCGCGCTCCCCGGCCGGGCGGCCTGGGGGCCCCTCCCGGCGGTAGCCGGGGGAGTACCGCAGGAGGCGTACGAGGAGCTCGCCGGCAGCGCCGCGGGCGTCGCGCGGGAGCACCCCGGACGGCCCGCCGACGCGCCCCCCGACCCCGCCTTCGCCGCCGCCTCCCGGCCGGTGCGCCCGGTCCACCCGGCGCGTCCGGCGCACCCGCTCCAGCCGACGCAGGAGCGGCCGGAGGCCGTCGCACCGCGGCCGGACGCGGTGCCGAGCCCGTCGGGGCCCGTCGCCCCGTCCGACACCGCGCCCGCCACCGCGCCCGTCACCGCGCTCGGTACCGAGCCCAACGAACGGGCCGCCGACCTGGCCGCGCACCTGCTCCCGCTGGGCACCGGACTGGCCCTGATGGGGGTGGGGATCGGCTACATGGGCATGCGGCTGCGGCGGGGCCGGTAGAGGCCGCCGCCCCGGGCCGCGGCGCTTGCAACGAAGAGCATACTCGGTATACATACTGAGTATGTCGATCCGTCACGGCCTTCTCGCACTGCTGGAACGGGGCCCCCGCTACGGCTCCCAGCTGCGCACCGAGTTCGAATCCCGCACCGGCTCCACCTGGCCGCTCAACGTCGGGCAGGTGTACACGACACTGGCCCGCCTGGAGCGCGACGGGCTCGTCGCACCCGGCGGCGAGGACCACGCCGGCCACACCCTTTACGCCATCACCGACGACGGCCGCGCCGAGCTGCGCGCCTGGTACGAGCGGCCCGTCGACCGCACCAACCCGCCCCGGGACGAGCTGTCCATCAAGCTCGCCATGGCCGTGGGCGCACCCGGCGTGGACATCCGCGCCGTCATCCAGGCCCAGCGGCACGCCACGCTCAAGGCGATGCAGGACTACACCCGGCTCAAGGCCGGGGCCCTCGCCGCCATCGAGAGCGGGCAGTCACGCGAACGCGACGACCTGGCCTGGCTGCTGGTCCTGGAGCAGCTGATCTTCCAGACCGAGGCCGAGGTGCGCTGGCTCGACCACTCCGAGTCCCGGCTCGTCAGGCTGGCCGCGCTCGGCCCGGCGGACGCGCCCGGTCCGGCCGGCACCCCGGGTCCGGCAGCAGCACCCGCCACCGGCACCACCGGCGCCACCGGTACCACCGGCACGACCAGGCCCGCCGCCCGCACGCGGCGCGGCTGAACGAACGCTCCAGGGGGGATCCCTCATGCCCGACCAGCACAGCTCGAACCCCGTACTCCGGCTGGACCGCCTCGTCCGCACCCATGGCAGCGGCGCCACCGAGGTGCACGCCCTGCGCGGGGTCGACCTCAGCGTCCGCCCCGGCGAACTCGTCGCCGTCATGGGCCCGTCCGGCTCCGGCAAGTCCACGCTGCTCACCCTCGCGGGTGGGCTCGACACCCCCACCAGCGGCAGCGTCCTGGTCGAGGGCGTCGACATCACCACCGCCTCCCGCCGGCAGCTGGCCGCGCTGCGCCGGCGCAGCATCGGCTACGTCTTCCAGGACTACAACCTGATCCCGGCCCTCACCGCCGCCGAGAACGTGGCCCTGCCCCTCGAACTCGACGGCACCTCCGCCCGCAAGGCCCGCCGCGCGGCCCTCGCCGCGCTGGAGGAGATACGCCTGCCGCAGCTCGCCGACCGCTTCCCCGACGAGATGTCCGGCGGCCAGCAGCAGCGCGTGGCCATCGCCCGCGCCCTGGTGGGCGAACGCCGCCTGGTCCTGGCCGACGAACCCACCGGCGCCCTCGACTCCGAGACCGGCGAGTCCGTGCTCGCGCTGCTGCGCACCCGCTGCGACGCGGGCGCCGCCGGCATCCTCGTCACGCACGAACCCCGCTTCGCCGCCTGGGCGGACCGGGTCGTCTTCCTGCGCGACGGCAGCGTCGTCGACGAGACCATGCGCAGCCAGGCCGACTCGCTGCTCCACGGGCGGGCGGCCGGCCTGTGACCTCCCCGCTCACCGCCTGGTACCACTCCTGGATCGCCGCCCTGCGCATCGCCCGCCGCGACGCGTGGCGCGCCAAGGGCCGCAGCGCCCTCGTCCTCGCGATGCTCGCCCTGCCCATCATCGGGATGAGCGCCATCGACCTCACCTACCGCAGCGCCGAACTCTCCACCGACCAGCGGATGACCCGCGAACTCGGCGCCGCCGACGCCCGGATCAGCCCGGCGGGCCTGCAGGCGCCGGTCTACCAGCACCCCAACGGCGAGCAGTACGCCCCGGTCGGCGGCTACGACAAGTACCGCCCGGGCCGCGAGGAGGACCGGCAGCCGCTGAAGTCCGCGCTGCCGCCCGGGATCCGGTCCGTCGAGGACCGCCGCGGCTTCGCCAAGGTGCACACCGCGCACGGGCTGCTCGGGACGGACCTGCGCGAGCTCGACGTGCGCGACCCGCTGACCCGGGGCCTGCTCACGCTCGACCGCGGGCGCATGCCCCAGGGGCCGGGCGAGGTCATCGCCACCAACGCTTTCCTGAAGGCCTCCGGCCTGTACGTGGGCTCCACCGCGACCCCGCGCGGCGGCACGTCCTCGTACCGGATCGTGGGCGCGTACGAGATACCCGACAGGCTCGCGCGCACCGAGCTGCTCGCCCTGCCGGGCGCCCTGCTCGACCCCCTCGACAAGGCGCTCAAGGCCACCGGAGCACCCGGGATCAGCCCCCGGCCCGCCTACCTCGTCGCGGTGGGCGGCGATGGTTTCACGTGGAACATGGTCAAGGAGGCCAACAAGCACGGCGCGCTCGTGCTCTCCCGTACCGTCGCCCTGCACCCGCCGGCCGACTCCGACGTCCCCCTGTTCAAGCAGCAGCCCAAGAACACGTTCGGCATGCCGGACGGGGGCCTGGTGACGCAGAAGGCCATCCTGGTCACCGTCATCGGCCTCGCCATGCTGGAGATCTGCCTGCTCGCCGGACCCGCCTTCGCGGTCGGCGCCCGGCGCTCGCGCCGCCAGCTGGGCCTCGTCGGCGCCAACGGCGGTGACCGCCGGCACATCCGGGCCGTCGTCCTCTCCGGCGGCATCGTGCTCGGCGCCGCGGCCGCGGTCATCGGCACGGCCATCGGAGCGGCCCTCACCGTCGGGCTGCGGCCCGTACTGGAGGAGCAGCTCGGCGCCCGCTTCGGCGGCTTCGAAGTCCGCCCGCCGGAGCTGCTGGGCATCGCCCTGCTCGCCGTGGTGACCGGCCTGCTGGCCGCGGTCGCCCCCGCCGTCACCGCGTCCCGGCAGACCGTCCTGTCCTCCCTCACCGGCCGGCGCGGGGTGCGCCGCGCCGGCCGGGTGCTGCCCGTCATCGGGATCCTCGCCGTCGCCGGCGGCGCGGCGATCGTCCTGTACGGGAGCCGGTTCCGGGTCAACACCACCTTCGTGATGGGCGGCAGCGCCCTCGCCGAGCTGGGCGTCGTCGCCCTCACCCCGCTGCTGGTCGGCCTGTTCGGGCGGCTCGGGCGGTGGCTCCCGCTGTCACCGCGGCTCGCGCTGCGCGACGCCGTCCGCAACCGGGGGCGCACCGCCCCGGCCGTGGCCGCCGTACTGGCCGCCGTCGCCGGGACGGTCGCGGTCGCCACGTACCAGCACAGCCTGGACGTCCAGTACCGGCACGAGTACGAGGCCGTACTCCCCGACAACGCCGGCTATCTGACGAGCAATGACACCGCCGCCCACAGGGACGTGCCGGCGCTGCGCGACGCCGTCTCGAAGAACCTGCCGGTGGCGGTACGGGCCGATGTGGACCGGCTGGTCGTGGGCAACCCGAACTGCTCCCCGCGCTCGTCGGCCCCGGGGTGCGGGCGGGTCGAGGTCATCGTCCCCAAGGAGCAGCGCTGCCCGCTGTCCGAGGCCGAGCACGGACCGTCCTCCTTCACGCCCGACCAGGCCCGCGCACTGCGGCAGGACCCGCGCTGCAAGCAACAGGGCGGCCGCTACACCCCCTTCGACGTCGTCGTCGCCGACGAGAAGCTGCTCACGGTGCTGGCGGTCTCCGACCCGGGCTCGGCGGCCGCGCTGAAGGAGGGCCGACCCGTCTCCTTCAACGCCAACCAGGTCAAGGACGGGAAGGTCACCCTGCGCCTCGTCACCGACCAGGCCGCCGCCGACCAGGCCGCCGACCGGCGCGCCGACCCGCCCGGCCAGGACAAGGTGCTCGCCGTCCACCAGGCGCCCGACACCGCCCGGGCCTGGGGCGTCGAGCTGGTCCTGCCGCCCGCCGCCGTCCGGGCCTCCGGAATCGCCACGGCCCCGGCGGGCGCCTTCTTCAGCCTCGACCGGAAGGCCGCCACCGCGGAGCGGCAGCGGCTGGACGGCGAGATGGACCGGACGGGCGCCGACGCCGAGGTCAGGATCGAGGAGGGCTACAAGGAGCAGAACACCCTGGGCCTGCTCGCCCTGAGCGTCTTCGCGGGGCTCGTCACCATCGGCGCCGCCGGCATCGCGACGGGTCTGGCGCAGGCCGACTCGGAAGCCGACCTGAAGACCCTCGCGGCGGTCGGCGCGGCCCCGCGCGTGCGGCGCACCCTCAGCGGCTTCCAGTGCGGGGTGGTGGCCCTGATGGGCGTGGTCCTCGGCTCGGCGGCGGGCATCCTGCCGGCGGTCGGACTCCGCCTCACCCAGGAGCGGGAACAGCGGCGGCTCATCCAGAGCGCCCTCGACATGGGGTACGCCTCGGCGCGCGACACCGAGCTGTACGTCCCGATCGCGGTGCCGTGGGACACGCTGGCCGGCCTGCTGGTCCTCGTCCCGCTGGGCGCGGCGTTGCTGGCCGCGCTGGTCACCAGGTCGAGCGGTGCGCAGGCCCGGCGGGCGGCGGGCTGATCCCGGTGCCCCCGTACAGGGTGGATCACGCCCGTACGGGGGCACACCGTGTGAGTACGCAGGTGTGCGAGAGAATGACGGCATGGAGATGCCGAGGAGTGAACGGTCGCAGGACAGCCCCCCGCACGTGCTGATCGTGGGCCAGGACGGGATGGCGGTCGGCGGCACCGATGACGAGTCGCGCGAGGTCCCGGTGACGGAGATGGTCGAACAGCCCGCCAAGGTCATGCGCATCGGCAGCATGATCAAGCAACTTCTGGAAGAAGTCCGCGCAGCTCCTCTGGACGAGGCCAGCCGGGTCCGTCTGAAGGACATCCACGCGGCGTCGGTCAAGGAGCTCGAAGACGGCCTGGCGCCGGAGCTGGTGGAGGAACTGGAGCGGCTCTCCCTGCCGTTCACCGAGGAGGCGGTCCCCTCCGAAGCCGAACTGCGCATCGCGCAGGCGCAGTTGGTGGGGTGGCTGGAAGGCCTCTTCCACGGCATCCAGACGGCCCTGTTCGCGCAGCAGATGGCGGCGCGGGCCCAGCTGGAACAGATGCGCCGAGCCCTTCCGCCGGGCAGCTCCCACGACGACGACGAAGACGGCCCCCACGGCGCGGTCCGCTCCGGCCCGTACCTTTAACTCTCTGCGCCGCTCGCGCGGTGCGGCGCCGGGGCGCCTCACCGGCTTCGCGCCGCTGCGCCGGACTCCGTCCGGCGACTCCCGGGCGGGGCCGGTTCCCGTGGCCGAGGTGGGCCGTCGCCTGCGGGTGATCGCCGCTGCGCGGAGCGGTCCCCGACCCACCCTTCCACCGTTCCCAGGGGCGCTGCCCCTGACCCCGCATGGGCGCTGCGCGCCCATCGCCCCTCCCAGCGGTAGCTGGGGGAGGGTCCGGGGGCTGGCCCCCGGGAACGGCCCGCACCCGAACGCCCAGCGCAGCCAAATTCCAGCCCCGCCGGCGTTTGAGGCGCGGGTCCGGGCGGAGTCCGGGGAACGGGCGAAGGGCGGGTAGGGGACCGCTCCGCGCAGCGGCAGCCCCCAGGCGGCGCGCCCCACCCACCGGCACCGGCACCGGCACCGGCACCGCGGCAGCGTAAACGGCGCATAAGTGGGCCGCCGCGCAGCGGAGATGGCCCGCGCATACTCAGGGGCATGAGCTACGACGCCATCGTCCTGGCCGGCGGCGCCGCCCGGCGCCTCGGCGGGGCCGACAAGCCGACCCTCCACGTCGGCGGCCGCACCCTCCTCGACCGGGTCCTCGCGGCCTGCCCGGACGCCGCCGAGACCGTCGTGGTCGGCACCCGCAGGGCAACGGCCCGCCCCGTCCACTGGACCCGCGAGGACCCGCCCGGCGGCGGCCCGGTGGCCGCGCTGGACGCCGGGATCCGCCGGACCACCGCCCCGCTGGTCCTCGTACTCTCCGCCGACCTGCCCTTCCTCGACCGGGACACCGTCCGCGCCCTGCTCGCCGCGGCCGTCGCAACCACCCCCGACGGCGGCCCGCGCGACGGGGCCCTGCTGCGGGACGCCGACGGACGCGACCAACCCCTCGTCGCCGCCTACCGCGCGGAGCCCCTGCGCCGCGAGATCGCCCTGCTCGCCACCGAGCACGGCACCCTCCACGGCCTCCCGCTGCGCGCCCTCACCGGCGAGCTCGACCTGGCCAGGATCGGCGCCGCTGAGCCACTCGCCTCCTTCGACTGCGACACCTGGGAGGACCTGGCAGCGGCCCGCGCCCGGATCAGGGAGCATGGGAACGTGCTGGAGCATTGGATCACCGCCGCCAAGAACGAACTCGGGATCGACGACGTCCCCGTCGACGTCGCGACCCTGCTCGACCTCGCCCGTGACGCCGCCCACGGCGTGGCCCGGCCCGCGGCACCGCTGACGACGTTCCTCGTCGGCTACGCGGCCGCCCGCGCCGAGGCCACCGGCGCGGACCCCGCCCTGGCCGTCGCCGAGGCCTCCCGCAAGGCCGCCGCGCTCGCGCTGCGCTGGGCCGCCGAAGCCCAGCCCCCACACCCCGAGGAGACCGGCTCCGGATGACCCGTACCGACGCCGACGGCGCCCTGGACGAGGCCCTCGCCCTGGTCAGCCGCAACCCCGACCCCGGCGGCGCCGGCGGCCACCGTGCCGCCCCCTGGCTGCGCGCCCGCGAGACC
Source organism: Streptomyces sp. NPDC033966 (assembly GCF_055575955.1). NCBI lineage: Bacteria > Bacillati > Actinomycetota > Actinomycetes > Kitasatosporales > Streptomycetaceae > Streptomyces > Streptomyces sp. NPDC033966. The sequence continues at coordinate 407,612 of NZ_JBVIRQ010000005.1, forward strand.
GCCGCCCGGGCCGGCACGTCCGTGCCGGCCCGCACCCACCGGGTACCACTCGCGGACGCGCTCGGCGAGGTGCTGACCGCACCGCTCGAAGCCCTCAGCGACCTGCCCTCCTTCGACACCTCGGCCATGGACGGGTGGGCCGTCGCCGGCCCCGGCCCCTGGCGCGTCCGCCCCGGCGACGGGATCCTCGCCGGGGACGAACCGCCCGCCCCGCTCGCCGACGGCGAGGCCGTACGGATCGCCACCGGTGCCCGCGTCCCCACCGACACCACCGCCGTGATCCGCAGCGAACACGCCCGCGAGTCCGGCACCCAGCTGTACTCCGACCGGCCCGTGAACACCGGTCAGGACATCCGCCCGCGCGGCCAGGAGTGCCGCTCCGGCGACCTGCTGCTGCCCGTGGGCTCCCTCGTCACCCCGGCCGTACTCGGCCTCGCCGCAGCCGCCGGGTACGACGAGCTGGTCACCCGGCCCCGGCCCCGCGTGGAGATCCTGGTCCTCGGAGACGAACTGCTCACCGAGGGCCGCCCGCACGACGGCCTGATCCGGGACGCCCTCAGCCCCATGCTCGGCCCCTGGATCACCCGGCTCGGCGCCGAGGTCATCGGCACGCGCCGGCTCGGGGACGACCCGGCCGGGGCCGAGGCCCTGCTGGAGGCCGTCACCTCCTCCACGGCCGACGTCGTCGTCACCACCGGCGGCACCGCCTCCGGCCCCGTCGACCACGTCCACCCCGTCCTGGAGCGCGCCGGGGCCGAGGTGCTCGTGGACGGGGTCGCCGTGCGCCCGGGACATCCGATGCTGCTGGCCCGCATCGGCGACCCGGAGCGGCCCCGCCACGTGGTCGGCCTGCCCGGCAACCCGCTCGCCGCCGTGTCCGGGCTGCTGACCCTCGCCGAACCGCTGCTGCGCGCCCTCGCGGGCCGCCGCCAGCGGCCCCGCTACACGGTTCCGGTGGAGGGCGACGTGCCCGGCCACCCGTACGACACCCGGCTCGTGCCGGTACTGCTGACCGACGAACACGCCGTACCACTGCGCTACAACGGCCCGGCGATGCTGCGCGGGGTGGCGGGCGCCGACGCGCTGGCCGTCGTACCGCAGCACGGCGCGCGGTCGGGGCAGGAGCTGGAGATCCTGGACCTGCCCTGGGCTTCCGGGGGATGTTTCACGTGAAACTTCACGGTCAGGACGCCATGGCGCGCGGCGCGGACGAGAAGCTCGTCTCACGCCGCGTCAAACTCCCCAAGCGGGTGATCGAGAAGCCGCTGCGGCAGGTCACCCGACGGCTGCTGATGGCCCTCTTCGTGCTGTGCCTGACGGTGCTGATCGTCTGGCTCGACCGCGAGGGCTACCACGACAACGCCAACGAGAAGGTCGACTTCCTCGACTGCGTCTACTACGCCACCGTGACCCTGTCGACCACCGGCTACGGCGACATCGTCCCCTACAGCGACAGCGCGCGGCTGGTCAACATCCTGCTGATCACCCCGCTGCGCGTGCTGTTCCTGATCATCCTGGTCGGCACCACCCTGGAGGTCCTGACCGAACGCACCCGCGAAGAGTGGCGGCTCAACCGCTGGAGGAAGAACTTGCGTGAGCACACGGTCGTCGTCGGCTTCGGCACCAAGGGCCGCTCCGCCCTGCAGACGCTGCTGGCGACCGGCCTCCCGAGGGAGCAGGTCGTCATCGTCGACCCCAGCGCCAAGGTGATCGACATCGCCAACGCGGAGGGCTTCACCGGGGTCGTCGGCGACGCCACCCGCTCCGAAGTGCTGCTGCGGGCAGAACTCCAGAAGGCCCGTCAGATCATCATCGCCACCCAGCGCGACGACACCGCCGTCCTGGTGACGCTGACGGCCCGGCAGCTCAACCGGGGCGCGAAGATCGTGGCGGCGGTCCGCGAGGAGGAGAACGCGCCGCTGCTGAAGCAGTCGGGCGCGGACGCGGTCATCACCAGCGCGAGCGCGGCGGGCCGGCTGCTGGGCCTGTCGGTGCTCAGCCCGAGCGCGGGCACCGTGATGGAGGACCTGATCCAGCAGGGCAGCGGCCTCGACCTGATCGAACGCCCCGTCAGCAAGTCGGAGGTGGGCCGCAGCGTCCGCGACACCGGCGACCTCGTCGTCAGCGTCCTGCGCGGGCACCGGCTGCTCCCGTACGACGATCCGCACGCGAGCCCGCTCCAGCTGACGGACCGCCTGATCACCATCGTCCGGGCGGTCCCGCCGACCGGGCCCCAGGTCACCCTGGGCCCGGCCGAGTAGCACCGGTAGATTCCGGGCCATGCATGCGATCACGATCGAGCAGCCCGGCGGCCCCGAGGCCCTGGTCTGGGCAGAAGTACCCGATCCGGTGGCGGGCGAGGGGGAGGTGCTCGTCGAGGTCGCGGCGAGTGCCGTGAACCGCGCCGACGTCCTGCAGCGGCAGGGCTTCTACGACCCGCCGCCGGGCGCCTCCCCGTATCCCGGCCTGGAGTGCTCCGGGCGGATCGTCGCGCTCGGGCCGGGCGTGTCCGGCTGGGCGGTGGGCGACGAGGTGTGCGCGCTGCTGGCCGGCGGCGGGTACGCGCAACGGGTCGCCGTCCCGGCGGGGCAGCTGCTGCCGGTCCCGACGGGCGTGGACCTGGTGACGGCGGCCGCGCTGCCGGAGGTCGTCGCGACGGTGTGGTCGAACGTCTTCATGGTGGCGGGCCTGCGCCCGGGCGAGACCCTCCTGGTGCACGGCGGCTCCAGCGGAATCGGCACCATGGGGATCCAGCTGGGCAAGGCCGTCGGGGCGCGGGTGGCGGTGACGGCGGGCGGCAAGGAGAAACTGGCGCGCTGCGCGGAGCTGGGCGCGGACGTCCTGATCGACTACCGCGAGCAGGACTTCGTGGAAGAGCTGCGGTCCGCGACGGGCGGGGCCGGGGCGGACGTGATCCTGGACATCATGGGCGCGAAGTACCTCGCGCGGAACCTGGACGCGCTGGCCACGAACGGCCGGCTCGCGATCATCGGCCTCCAGGGCGGGGTGAAGGCGGAGCTGGACCTGCGCACCCTGCTGGCCAAGCGGGCGGCGATCACGGCGACGTCGCTGCGCGCCCGGCCGCTGGAGGAGAAGGCGGCCATCGTGGCGGCCGTCCGGGAGCACGTGTGGCCCCTGGTCGCCGCCGGCCGGGTCCGCCCGGTGGTCCACGCGACGTACCCGATCGCCGAGGCGGCAGAGGCCCACCGCGTCATGGAGGCCAGCACCCACGTGGGCAAGCTGCTCCTGACGGTCTGAGGCGGGGTGTACCGCTGCGTGGAACGGGCGCGATGGGCGCGCAGCGCCCGTTCCGGGGTCCGGGGCAGCGCCCCGGAGAACGGGTGAAGGGCGGGTAGGGGGCCGCTCCGCGCAGCGGCCCCCGGAACCCCCTACAGCCCGCGCAGCAGAACGGCCGGGTTCTCGACGCAGTCGGCCACGTACCGCAGGAAGCCACCGGCCGCCCCGCCGTCGCAGACGCGGTGGTCGAAGGTCAGGGAGAGCTGCACGACCTGACGGACGGCCAGCTCGCCCTTGTGGACCCACGGCTTCGGGATGATCCGGCCCACGCCGAGCATGGCCGCCTCGGGGTGGTTGATGATCGGCGTGGAGCCGTCCACCCCGAACACCCCGTAGTTGTTGAGGGTGAACGTCCCGCCGGTCAGGTCCGACGGGGCCAGCTTCCCCGCCCGGGCCAGCTCGGTGAGCCGGGCGAACTCCGCCGACAGGGACTCCGGGCTGCGCGTGTGGGCGTCCCGGACCACCGGGACCATCAGACCGCGCTCGGTCTGCGCGGCGAAGCCCAGGTGGACGCCCGGAAGCCGGACGATCTCGTTGGCCGCGAGGTCCACCGTGGAGTTGAGCTCGGGGTACTTGGCGAGCGCCGCCGTGCAGATCCGGGCCAGCAGCGCGAGCACCGAGATCTTCGGCCCGTCCACGGCGTTCATCGCGGCCCGCGCCGCCATCAGCTCGGTGGCATCCGCATCGACCCAGCACGTGGCCTCGGGGATCTCCCGCCGGCTGCGCGAGAGCTTCTCCGCCACGGCGCCCCGCAGCCCCTTGAGCGGGATCCGCTCGCCCTGCGCGGCGACCGCCACGGGGGCGGCCACGGGGGCGGCCACGGGCTCGGGGGACCGGAGCACGGCTTCCACATCGGCCCGCAGGATCAGGCCCTCCGGCCCGGACCCGCGCAGCGCCCGCAGGTCGACCCCGTTGTCCCGGGCCAGCTTGCGCACGAGCGGCGAGATGACGGGCACCGGCCCGGCAGGAGCCGCCGGAGCCGCCGGAGCGGCCGGTACCGGGGCCGGGGCAGGGGCAGGGGCCGCCACGGGCGCCGACACCGCGGCGGTGACGGGTCGCACCCGCCGCCGACGCGCCGGGCGCGAGTGGTCCGAGCCGTAGCCGATCAGCGGCCGGGGCGCGTTGCCTGCACCTTCGGCGTCCGCCTCGGCGCCCGCGCCCTCCGCGGCCCCGGCGGGCGCCGACTGCGCACCCACCGCCACGGTGATCAGAGGCGCGCCGACCGGCAGCTCCTCGCCCTCCTCGCCGAACCGGGCGGTGACCACACCGCCGTACGGGCAGGGCACCTCCACCATCGCCTTGGCCGTCTCGACCTCGACGACCGGCTGATCGATGGTGACGACGTCGCCCACCGCGACCAGCCACCGCACGATCTCGGCCTCGGTCAGGCCCTCACCGAGGTCGGGGAGCTTGAATTCCATTACCTGCGCCATCAGTTCTCCCACTGCAGGCGGGCCACGGCGTCCAGGATGCGCTCCACACCGGGCAGGTGGTGCTTCTCCAGCATCGGCGGCGGGTACGGGATGTCGAAGCCCGTCACGCGCAGCACCGGCGCCTCCAGGTGGTGGAAGCAGCGCTCGCCGATGCGGGCGGCGATCTCCGCGCCCGGCCCGCCGAAGCCGCCGGCCTCGTGGACCACCACCGCGCGCCCGGTGCGGCGTACGGAGGCGACGACGGTCTCCTCGTCGAAGGGGACGAGGGAGCGCAGGTCGACGACCTCCAGGTCCCAGCCCTCCTCACGGGCCGCCTCGGCGGCCTCCAGGCAGACCGGCAGCGAGGGGCCGTACGTGATCAGGGTGGCGCTCGTACCGGCCCGGCGCACCAGGGCCTTGCCGATGCCCGGGACGGCCGTGGGGGCCTCCGGCGACCACTGCGACTTGGACCAGTAGAGCCGCTTCGGCTCCAGGAAGACCACCGGGTCGTCGCTGGCGATCGACTCGCGCAGCAGCCCGTACGCGTCCTCGACCGTCGCCGGGGTCACGACGGTGAGCCCGGGGGTGGCCGTGTAGTAGGCCTCGGAGGAGTCGCAGTGGTGCTCGACGCCGCCGATCCCGCCGCCGTACGGCACGCGGATGGTGATCGGCAGCGGCATCTTGCCCCGGGTGCGGTTGCGCATCTTCGCCACGTGCGAGATGAGCTGTTCGAAGGCGGGGTAGGCGAACGCGTCGAACTGCATCTCCACGACCGGCCGCAGCCCGTACATGGCCATGCCGACGGCGGTGCCCAGGATTCCGGCCTCGGCGAGCGGGGTGTCCGTGACGCGGTCCTCGCCGAACTCCTTCACGAGCCCGTCGGTGATGCGGAAGACACCGCCCAGCGCTCCGACGTCCTCGCCCATCACGTGGACGGTGGGGTCCTCGGCCATCGCGTCGCGCATGGCACGGGTGAGGGCCTGCGCCATCGTCGCGGGCTTCGCGGCAACGGTCGTCATCACTCTCCCTCCGCTTCCAGCTCGGCGCGCAGCATGGCGGCCTGCTCGCGCAGTCGGCCGGTCTGCTCCACGTAGACGTGCGCGAAGAGGTCCATCGGGTCGGTCACGGGATCGGCGTTCATCCGCTCGCGGAGGTCCGCCGCCATCGCCTCGGCCGCGTCGCGCGCCTCCTGGATGCCCTCGGCGTCGAGGATCCCGCGCGCGGTCAGCTCGCGCTCCAGCAGCTGCACCGGGTCGTGCGCCTTCCAGGCCTCGACCTCGGCGTCGGTGCGGTAGCGGGTGGCGTCGTCGGCGTTCGTGTGGGCCTCCATCCGGTAGGTGACGGCCTCGATCAGGGTCGGTCCGCCGCCCGCGCGGGCCCGCTTCACCGCCTCGGTGAGGACCTCGTGCATGGCGGCGACGTCGTTGCCGTCGACCAGCCGGCCGGGCATCCCGTATCCCACGGCCTTGTGGGCCAGGGTGGGCGCGGCGGTCTGCTTGGCGAGCGGGACGGAGATCGCGAAGCCGTTGTTCTGGACGAGGAAGACCACCGGGGCCTGCCAGACGGCCGCGAAGTTCAGCGCCTCGTGGAAGTCGCCCTCGCTGGTGCCGCCGTCGCCGACCATGGCGAGCGCGACGACCTCGTCGCCGCGCAGCCGCGCGGCGTGCGCCAGGCCCACCGCGTGCGGAAGCTGGGTGGCGAGGGGGGTGCACAGGGGGGCTATGCGGTGCTCGCGGGGGTCGTACCCGGTGTGCCAGTCGCCGCGCAGCAGCGTCAGCGCCTGTACGGGGTCCAGTCCGCGCGCCACGGCCGCGAGGGTGTCGCGGTAGCTCGGGAAGAGCCAGTCCTGCTCCTCCAGGACCAGCGCGGCCGCGATCTCGGCGGCCTCCTGCCCGACGGTGGAGGGGTACACGGCGAGACGGCCCTGTCGGGTCAGCGCGGTGGCCTGAGCGTTGTAGCGGCGGCCCCGCACGAGCTCGGCGTAGTACCGGCGCATGAGCGCGGGGTCGAGCTCCTCCGCCGCCGGAGTGCCCAGCACCCGGTAGGGCTCGGGGTCCGGCAGCAGCGGGGCGGCCTCCATACGGGGCCTCCAGGCGGGCGGCGGGGTGACACGGTGCGACGCACCGGCACCGTGCAGCTCTTGGACCGTCATGGCGGCGTACACCTCCTCGTGGGAAGCGGGCTGGGGGCGCCACCGGGTGTGAGGCGCCTCACCAACCGATTGTTCGGTCGTTGGCGCAATTTGGCTACAGGCGGCTCCAGGCTGTGGACAAAGTGGCGGCGGGGCCGTGGGATGGGTGCAGGACGTCCAGGAGAGGGAGGCAGTGGGCAATGCCGGATGAACAAATGGCCGGAGCTGGTTCCGCACCGGTCCCGCCGGGGGGCGCACCTTCAGGCCCACCGGTGCCGCCACGCCCCCTGGACCCCATCGACCGTTCGATCATGCGGTTGCTCCAGGCGGACGGCCGCGCGTCGATACGGTCGGTGGCGGAGCAGGTGCACGTGTCCCGGGCCAACGCCTACGCGCGGATCAACCGGCTGATCGACGACGGGGTGATCCGCGGCTTCACCGCCCGGGTCAACCACGAGCGCGCGGGGCAGGGCGCGTCGGCGTACATCACGCTGAAGATCGTCCAGAACTCCTGGCGGACGGTGCGCGAGAAGCTCCGCGAGCTCCCGGGTGCGGCGCACATCGCGCTGGTCAGCGGGGATTTCGACGTCCTGCTGCTGGTCCACACGCCGGACAACCGCACGCTGCGGGAGCTGGTCCTGACCCGCCTCCAGGCCATCCCGGAGGTGCTGTCCACGCGCACGCTGCTGGTGTTCGAGGAAACGGATCTGCTGGACCCGGGCCCGTCGTCCGGCCCCGCCCTCACGGAGGACTGAGCGGGCCGGCCGGACGGCAGGCCGGACGACCGGACAGCCGGCCACGAAGGCCGGACCGGACGACTGGGGCCGGGCGACTGGGCCGGACGGGCTACGCCGTCTTGGTGCGCAGGCCGTCCAGGGCCATGCTGACCACCGCGTCCGCCAGCTGGTCGGGGGTGGTGCCCGGGTGCGGGCGGTACCACTCGACCAGCGAGTTCACCATGCCGAACAGCAGGCGGGTGGCGAGCCGGATGTCCACGTCGGCGCGCAGGTCCCCGTCGGCGGCGGCGGCCTTGAGGAGCTCCGCGACCTGGTGGTCGAAGTCCCGGCGGCGCTCCAGGGCCCAGCGCTCGGTGCGGGTGTTGCCGCGCACCCGCAGCAGGAGGGTGACGTACGGCAGCTCCGCGACCAGGACCTCGACCGTGCGGCGCGTGACGTACTCGACGCGCTCGACCGCGCGGCCGCGTACGGCGCCCGGCTCGTCCAGGATCCCGAACAGGCCGTCCAGGGCCCGGCTGACGGCCCGGTGGAGCAGTTCCTCCTTGCCCGCGACGTGGTGGTAGATCGAGGACTTGGAGATCCCGGCGGCCTTGGAGAGGTGCTCCATCGAGGTGCCGTCGTAGCCGCGCTCGTTGAAGACCTGCACGGCGACGGACAGCAGCGTCTCCGGGGTGTAGGTGTCCCGCCTGGCCGTGGTCACTCGGTCCCCTCCTCTTCCCCGTCCTCGTCCTCGCCGGCCTGGTAGCCCAGCTTGAACAGCGCCAGCGAGGGCGCGTAGCGGCCGCCCGGACAGCGCTCGTCGAGGTGGTGCAGCAGGTCGTACGCCCAGTCGCGGCCGAGGCGGTCGTGCCATTCGGCGGGGCCGAGCGGGTAGTTCACGCCGAGCCGCATCGCGGTGTCGATGTCCTGCGCGGAGGCCACCCCGCGCGCCACGGCGTCGGCGGTGAGGTCGATCAGCATCGCGACGGTCCGGGCGACGATCATGCCGGGGACGTCGCCGATGACGGAGACCTTCTTGCCGAGCTTCTGGAAGAGGCCGACGGCCTCGGCGAGGGTGCGCTCGGTGGTGTCCTCGCTGGCGGACAGCGCGATCCTGGTCGCGTCGCGGTAGTCGAGCGCGAGGTCGAAGTAGACGACGTCGGCGAACTCGACGGAGGTCTTGCCGTCCGCGAGCACGAGCTGGCCCTCACCGGGCAGCTGGATGTACGGGCCCCCGTGCTCGGTGGCGGTGACCGCGATCCCGGCTTCCTCCATGAGGCCGGCCAGGCCGGCGGCCGGGCCGAGGTCGCCGACGACGGTGACCTTCTCCGGCGCGTCCTGGGGGGCGGCCGTGTGCGGGGCGGGGGCCTGCGCGTCCTCGGCGTACGGGAACCAGCCGTGTCCGGACTTGCGGCCGAGGCGGCCCGCCTGGACCAGCCGGCGCTGGGCGAGCGAGGGGGTGAACTTGGGGCTCCGGAAGAAGGAGTCCCAGACGGAGCGGGTGACGGCCTCGTTGACGTCCTGGCCGATCAGGTCGGTCAGCTGGAAGGGCCCCATCTTGAAGCCGCCGCTCTCGCGCAGGACGGCGTCGATGGTGGCGGGGTCGGCGCCCTGCTCCTCGTACACCGCGAAGGCCTCGGCGTAGAAGGGGCGGGCGATCCGGTTGACGATGAAGCCGGGGGTGTCGGCGCAGCGGACCGGCGTCTTCCCCCAGCCCAGGACGGTGCGGTACGCGCTCTCGGCGGCGTCCGGGTCGGTCGCGTAGCCGCTGACCACCTCGACGAGGGGGAGGAGCGGGGCCGGGTTGAAGAAGTGCAGGCCGAGGAAGCGGCCCGGGTGCGCCAGGCCGGCGGCGAGCTCGGTGACGGAGAGGGAGGAGGTGTTGGTCGCCAGCAGCGCGTCCGGCGAAACCACTCCTTCGAGGGCTGCGAACAGCCCGCGCTTGACGGCGACGTCCTCGACGATCGCCTCGATCACCAGGGCGGCGGAGGCGAGCCCGGTCAGGGTCTCGGCGGAGTCGATCCGGCTGACGGCGTCGTCGGCCTCGGCCCGGTCCAGCCGGCCCTTGGCGACGAGCCGCTCGACCCGGCCGGCCACGGTCTGGACGGCCTCGCGGGCCCGCTCGGGCACGGAGTCGTAGAGGCGTACGCGATGACCTGCGAGGAGAGCGACCTGGGCGATGCCCTGGCCCATGGTTCCGGCGCCGATGACCGCCACAGTGCGAGCCCGCTCGATTGCTGTCATGTCCTGATCCTCCCGCACGCGGTTGTCCACAGGTCCGCCGGGCCCTCTTGTACCGACCGATCGTTCGGTTACTCTAACTCCAGTCTGCTCTTCTTCACCCGCCCCAGCCCGATCCCAGCCTGACTCCAGCCTGATCCCAGTCTGCGAACCAGCCTGATCCTGCCCGGCTCAACGAGGAGTTGGTCCCTGATGGCCGCCGAGCTCACCGTCCCCCAGCTTTCCGAGAAGCACCGGACCACCCTGGACCAGGCGCTGGATGCCATCCGCAGCCGCGCCTACTGGTCCCCGCACCCCGAACACCCCAAGGCCTACGGGGAGAGCGCCCCGGCCGACGGGCTCGCCGCCTTCGAGGCCGTCCGCGGCACCCGCTTCGACCTCGGGCAGCCCGGCACCGACGGCTGGGCGGGCGGCGAGGTGTCGCCGTTCGGCCCGGAGCTGGGCGTGGAGTACCCGCACGTCGACCCGGACGTGCTGCTGCCCGCGATGAAGGCCGGCATCGCCGCCTGGCGGGACGCCGGTCCCGAGACCCGCGCCCTGGTCTCCATCGAGATCCTCGCCCGGATCTCCGCCCGCACCCACGAGTTCGCGCACGCGGTCATGCACACCAGCGGCCAGGCCTTCATGATGGCCTTCCAGGCGGGCGGCCCCCACGCGCAGGACCGCGGCCTGGAGGCGGTGGCCTACGCGTACGAGGAGCAGACCCGGGTTCCCGGGCAGGCCGCCTGGTCGAAGCCGCAGGGCAAGAAGGACCCGCTGGAGCTCGGCAAGACCTTCACGGCCGTGCCGCGCGGCATCGCGCTGATGATCGGCTGCAACACCTTCCCCACCTGGAACGGCTACCCCGGCCTGTTCGCCTCCCTCGCCACCGGCAACGCCGTCCTGGTCAAGCCGCACCCGCGCGCCGTGCTGCCGCTGGCGCTGACCGTGAAGGTGGCCCGCGAGGTCCTGGCCGAGGCGGGCTTCGACCCGAACCTCGTGGCCCTGGCCGTCGAGCGGCCGGGCGAGGGCATCGCGAAGACCCTGGCCGTCCGCCCCGAGATCAAGCTCGTCGACTACACCGGGTCGACCGAGTTCGGTGACTGGCTGGAGGCCAACGCCCGCCAGGCGCAGGTCTACACGGAGAAGGCGGGCGTCAACACGGTCGTCGTCGACTCCACCGACGACTACAAGGGCATGCTGTCCAACCTGGCGTTCTCGCTGTCCCTCTACAGCGGCCAGATGTGCACCACCCCGCAGAACCTGCTGATCCCCCGCGACGGCATCGCGACGGACGCCGGCCACAAGTCGTACGACGAGGTCGTCGCCGACCTCGCGGCCTCGGTCGGCGGCCTGCTGGGCGACGACACCCGTGCCAACGCGCTGCTGGGCGCGCTGGTCAACCCGGGCGTCAAGGCCCGGCTGGAGGCGGCGGCCGGCCTCGGCGAGGTCGCGCTGGCCTCCCGCGAGGTCGCCAACCCCGAGTTCCCCGACGCGGTCGTGCGCACCCCGGTGATCGTGAAGCTGGACGCCGGCAAGCCGGACCCGGAGGCGGCCTACCTGTCCGAGTGCTTCGGCCCGGTCTCCTTCGCGGTGGCGGTGGACTCCACGGCGGACGCCCTCGACCTGCTGCGCCGTACGGTGCGGGAGAAGGGCGCGATGACCGTGGGCGCGTACACCACGTCCGCGGACACCGAGCGGGCGATCGAGGAGGTCTGCCTGGAGGAGTCGGCGCAGCTGTCGCTGAACCTGACGGGCGGGGTCTTCGTCAACCAGACCGCGGCCTTCTCCGACTTCCACGGCTCCGGCGGCAACCCGGCCGCCAACGCCGCGCTGTGCGACGGGGCGTTCGTCGCCAACCGCTTCCGCGTGGTGGAGGTCCGCCGCCAGGCCTAGACGGGCCAGTGCACGGCACTAGGCCTTGGGGCCGCCCCAGTGGAAGAGGGCCATGGCCACGCTGGTGGCCAGGTTGTAGCTGGAGACCTGCGGCCGCATCGGCAGCGACACGAGGTGGTCCGCCCGGGCGCGCAGCTCGGGCGAGATCCCGTGCCGCTCGGAGCCGAAGGCGAGCAGGGCGTCGTCCGGGAGGACGAGGGCACGGATGTCCTCGCCCTCCGGGTCGAGGGCGTACACCGGGCCCGGCGGGAGCTCCTCCAGCTCCAGCCGGTCCACGGTGGTCGCGTAGTGCAGGCCGGCTCCGGCGCGGACCACGTTGGGGTGCCAGGGGTCGAGGTCGCCCCGGGTCACCACCCCGGTGGCCCCGAAGCCGGCGGCGAGGCGGACGACGGCGCCGACGTTGCCGAGGTTGCGGGGGTTGTCGAGCACCACGATGGGGGCGGGCCGGGGAATCCGCGCCAGCGCGGCCCGTCCCGCCTCCCGGCCGGGTCGCACGGCGAGCGCGGCGACCCCGGTGGGGTGCACGCGGGGCAGCAGCTCCTTGAGCGGAGCCCGCCGCACGAGACGGGCCACCCGCTCCTCCACGTCGGGCGCCAGCCCGGCGGCGAGCTCCCGTACGTGCTCGGGCTCGTCGGCGACGACCGCCAGCACCTGCGCCCCGAACCGCAGGGCGTGCTTCAGCGCGTGGAACCCGTCGAGCAGCACCACGTCATCCCGCCCGGCGGCCTCTTCCCACTGCACACTCCACTGCTCACCCATCCCCCGACCCTAAGCCCCGGCAGACGGCGTCCCGCCCCGGCCGGCGATCTCGGCCCCGCCGGCGTTCGAGGTGCGAGGGTCCGGGGGCGGAGCCCCCGGCAGGGGTCCGGGCGCAGCTCGGGGAACGGGGGAAGGGCGGGTGGGGGACCAGCGCCGCAGGCCCCCGGCAGCGGCAGCGACCCCGGCCCCCGCCCACACCAGCAGCCCGGTCGGCAGGAACACCGCATCGGCGGCGATCATCGCCAAGGAGAAGAACGGCAGCCCCAGCAGCACCGCGATCCCGGCGTGCTCCAGCATCATCATCGCCAGCAGCACGTTCTTGACCCGCCGGTTGAACAGCGTGAACGGGAACGCCACCTGCACCAGCACGGTCCCGTACGTCAGCAGCATCACCACCGGCCCGCTGGACGCCACCAGCTCCGACAGCCAGGGCCACGGGGTGAAGTAGTCCAGGCTCAGCGGGTAGTACAGCGCGGTCCCGTCCTGCCACCGCGAGCCCTGGATCTTGTACCAGCCGGCGGTGGCGTAGATCAGGCACACCTCGGCCGTGATCACCAGCATCCCGGCGTTGTGCAGCAGGTTCGCGAGGACGTCGAGGGTCGCCCGCCGCTCGCCCCCGGGTTCGTACCGGTCGGCCAGCCACCACAGCGCCGTCCCGGTCCACAGGGTCCCGAGGACCACGAGCCAGAGCGTGCCGAGGTGCCCGCTCACCGCCCCGTACGCGAACCCGGCGCCCAGCAGCGCCCACAGCACCGGCCCCGCGGCCCCGGCGGTCGCCGAGCCCCGCAGCCGGGCCCGGCGGGCGTCCAGCGACCACACCTGCCCGCAGCGGGTCAGTACGAGGTAGACCGCCATCAGGTGGATGACGTTGTCCCCGCCGTCCCCCATGAACACGCTGCGGTTCTGCAGCGACAGCACGCCGATCATGAAGAGGACCGACGTGGCCCGCGTCCGCCAGCCCAGCACCAGCAGCGCGCTCGCGAGCAGGGACAGCGCGTACACGGCCTCGAACCACAGCGTGGAGTCCGACCACATCAGCACCGTGAAGGCTCGGTTCGAGGCGATCAGCCGCTCGGCCAGCTGCCAGCTCCACGGCCCGTCGGGGCCGTAGAGCTCGTGCCGGTGGGGGAACTCCCGCAGCAGGAAGAACAGCCAGGTCGCGGCGAAGCCGATGCGTACGACGGCGCTCTGGCAGGGGCCCAGCGCCTGTCCGGTGACCTTCGCGACCGCCCGCGCGAGGGCGCTCCTCACACGTTCCACCACGGCAGCTCCCGGTAGTACGTCTGGGTGTCGGTCTTCTCCCCGCTCCAGGAGGGCGCGGCCACGGACCGTGTCGCCGAGCGCAGCTGGATCCGTACGATCCGGTCCCCGGCGGGGTTCCCGGCCTGCTGCCCGGCCGGCTTCCCGCCGGCCAGCCGGTCCACGGCTATCCGCTTCAGGTACTGCTCGGCCAGCTCCCCGCGCTCGCCGTCGGGCTTGTTGTCCTCGTCGTGGGAGCCGGTGAAGAAGTCCCAGGCCCTGCGGAGCTCGTTCTGCTCGGTGTGGCTCGGCAGCAGGCCGTGGCGGATCGCCGCACCGTCCTCGGCGGACAGGTCGCGCCAGTCCCGGGTGACGAGCTCCCCGCCGGCGGTGCGGACCTGGGCGCGGACCTCGACGGCGATGTTCTGCTGGAGGGGGTTGGGCGCGAACAGCTTCCAGTTCTGTTCGAACTCGGGATAGATCCAGCCGTCCACGAGCCGTGCGTTCTGCTTGCCGACGGTGTTGGCCGGCGCGACGTGCAGGAACACCAGCCCGAGGTGCAGGCAGGCGCCGACGCCCAGCGCCCCGAGGGCGAGGGCGGCGAGGATCCGGTAGGGGGCGGAAAGGCCCGCGATCCCGGGCGCGCGGGGCGGTGCGGGCGGCTCCGGAGCGGCTGACGGAAGGGCTTCTTCCGCAGGCTCGCGCTCGTTCGAATCCATCCCGCCCCGATCATCCTGCGTCCACAGGGTTGCCCACAGAGGTTGACACCCTACGGGCCGCCGTCTCACCATTGAAGAGGATGAACCGAACGATCGGTCGGTCGGGCGGACGGCACACTCTGACAGGGGACCGGGATGGTCGCAGTGACCCCGGAAACGGGCACGTCAGGCACGGTGGACGGCGCGGTGGACGGGCAGTCCGCGGACCTCGGCGCACAGCTCCGTGCGGACTTCGATGCCGCCGTGGCGGCCGACGAGCGCGTGGAGCCCCGGGACTGGATGCCCGAGGAGTACCGCGCCTCCCTGGTCCGGCAGATGGCGCAGCACGCCCACTCCGAGATCATCGGCATGCAGCCCGAGGCCAACTGGATCACCCGCGCGCCCTCCCTGCGGCGCAAGGCGATCCTCATGGCCAAGGTGCAGGACGAGGCGGGCCACGGGCTCTACCTCTACAGCGCCGCCGAGACCCTCGGCACCAGCCGCGACGAGCTGCTCGACAAGCTCCACTCGGGCAAGCAGAAGTACTCCTCGATCTTCAACTACCCCACCCTGACCTGGGCCGACGTCGGCGCCATCGGCTGGCTCGTGGACGGGGCGGCGATCACCAACCAGGTGCCGATCTGCCGCTGCTCCTACGGCCCCTACGCCCGCGCCATGGTCCGGATCTGCAAGGAGGAGTCCTTCCACCAGCGCCAGGGCTACGAGCTGCTCCTCGCCCTCTCGCAGGGCACCGAGGCACAGCACGCGATGGCGCAGGACGCGGTGGACCGCTGGTGGTGGCCCTCCCTGATGATGTTCGGCCCGCCGGACGACGAGTCGGTCCACAGCGCACAGGCGATGGCCTGGAAGATCAAGCGGCACTCCAATGACGAGCTGCGCCAGCGCTTCGTGGACATCGCCGTCCCGCAGGCCGAGTCGCTGGGCCTGACCCTGCCCGACCCGGACATCAAGTGGAACGAGGAGCGCGGCCACCACGACTTCGGCGCCATCGACTGGGCCGAGTTCTGGGACGTGCTCAAGGGCAACGGCCCCTGCAACGAACAGCGGATCAGCCAGCGGCGCGAGGCGCACGAGGAAGGCGCCTGGGTCCGCGAGGCC
This sequence comes from Streptomyces sp. NPDC033966, assembly GCF_055575955.1. NCBI lineage: Bacteria > Bacillati > Actinomycetota > Actinomycetes > Kitasatosporales > Streptomycetaceae > Streptomyces > Streptomyces sp. NPDC033966. The sequence continues at coordinate 423,099 of NZ_JBVIRQ010000005.1, forward strand.
GCCTCCGCCTACGCCGCGAAGCACACCAGCACCGGACGAGAGGTACAGGCATGACGCAGAACTGGCCCCTGTGGGAGGTGTTCGTGCGCTCGCGCCGCGGCCTCTCGCACACGCACGCGGGAAGCCTGCACGCCCCGGACGCGGAGATGGCCCTGCGCAACGCGCGCGACCTCTACACGCGGCGCAACGAGGGCGTGTCCATCTGGGTCGTGCCCTCCACCGGGATCACCGCCTCCTCGCCGGACGAGCGGGACCCGTTCTTCGCCCCGTCCGCCGACAAGCCCTACCGGCACCCCACCTTCTACGAGATCCCCGAGGGGGTGCGCCACCTGTGAGCGCCGGCACCGACACCCGCACCGCGGCCGCCCTCGCCCTCGGCGACGACGCGCTGATCCTCTCCCACCGCCTCGGCGAGTGGGCGGGCCACGCCCCCGTCCTGGAGGAGGAGGTCGCCCTGGCCAACATCGCCCTCGACCTGCTCGGCCAGGCCCGCCTGCTGCTGTCCATGGCCGGCGACGAGGACGAGCTGGCCTTCCTGCGGGAGGAGCGCTCCTTCCGCAACCTCCAGCTGGTCGAGCAGCCCAACGGGGACTTCGCCCACACCATCGCCCGCCAGCTGTACTTCTCCTTCTACCAGCACGAGCTGTACACGGACCTCGCCGCCGGGGACGGCCCGTTCGCCCCGCTCGCGGCCAAGGCCGTGAAGGAGACCGCCTACCACCGGGACCACGCCGAGCAGTGGACGCTGCGCCTCGGCGACGGCACCGAGGAGAGCCGTTCCCGGATGCGCGCGGCGCTGGACGCCCTGTGGAAGTTCACCGGGGAGATGTTCCGGCCGGTCGAGGGCCTCGGCCTGGACCAGGCCGCCATGGAGGCCCTGGAGGGCCGCTGGCTGGCCGCGCTGGGCGACGTACTGGACCGGGCGGGGCTCACCCTGCCCGAGGGGCCGCGTACCGGCGCCTGGGCCGCCGGAGCCGGCCGCCAGGGGCTGCACACGGAGCCGTTCGGGCGGCTGCTCGCCGAGATGCAGCACCTGCACCGCAGCCACCCCGGAGCGTCGTGGTGAGCGCCGGGGCCGGGACCACCCGCCTGGAGGCGGAGCTGGCCGAGCTGGCGGGTTCCGTCCCCGACCCCGAACTGCCCGTGCTGACCCTGGCCGAGCTGGGCGTCGTGCGCGGGGTGCGGATGCACGAGGACGGCCACGCCGAGGTGATCCTGACCCCGACGTACACCGGCTGCCCGGCCATCGAGGCCATGTCCGCCGACATCGAGCGGGTCCTCACCGGCCACGGCATCCCCGAGGTGCGGGTCACCACGGTGCTGGCCCCGGCCTGGTCCACCGACGACATCAGCGCCGAAGGCCGCCGCAAACTGGCCGAGTTCGGCATCGCGCCGCCCCGCCCGCACTCCACCGGCGGCCCGGTACCGCTGACGCTGTCGGTGCGCTGCCCCAACTGCGGCTCGACGGACACCGAACTGCTCAGCCGCTTCTCCTCCACCGCGTGCAAGGCGCTGCGCCGCTGCGTCGCCTGCCGCGAACCGTTCGACCACTTCAAGGAGCTGTAGATGGCCGCACCCCGCCACGGCGCGTTCCACCCGCTGACGGTGGCGGCAGTCGACCGGCTCACCGACGACTCGGTGGCACTTACCCTCCGGGTACCCGAGGAACTGCGCGAGGACTACCGCCACGCCCCCGGCCAGCACCTGACGCTGCGCCGCGGCGCCGCCGAGGGCGCCGAGGTCCGCCGCACCTACTCGATCTGCTCCCCCGCCCCGGCCCCCGACGGGCCCGGCCCGGCCGAGCTGCGGGTGGGCGTACGCCTGGTGGAGGGCGGCGAGTTCTCCACGTTCGCGCACAAGGAGGTCGCCGCCGGCGACGTGCTGGACGTGATGGTCCCGGCCGGACGGTTCGTGCTGGATCCGGCCGCCGCCCCGCAGGCCGCGCACTACGCGGCGATCGTCGGCGGCAGCGGCATCACCCCGGTGCTGTCGATCGCCGCCTCGGTGCTGGCGGCGAGGCCCGACGCCCGGTTCTGCCTGGTGCGCAGCGACCGCACGGCCGCCTCGACGATGTTCCTGGAGGACGTGGCCGACCTCAAGGACCGCTACCCCGACCGCTTCCAGCTGGTCACCGTGCTCTCCCGCGAGGAGCAGGAGGCCGGGCTGCCGTCCGGCCGGCTCGACGAGGCCCGGCTGGTGTCCCTGCTGCCCGCGCTGCTTCCCGTCGAGGAGGTGACGGGCTGGTTCCTGTGCGGGCCCTACGGGCTGGTGACCGGCGCGGAGCGGGCCCTGGGCGCGCTGGGCGTCGTACGGACCCGGGTGCACGAGGAGATCTTCCACGTCGAGGACACCGCCCCGCAGACCCCGGCCCGCTCCGTCCCTTCGCCGGCCCACGGCCGGGTGACCGCCCGGCTCGACGGGCGCTCGGGCACCTGGCCCGTTCAGGACGGCGAGTCCCTGCTGGACACCGTGCTGCGCAACCGCGCGGACGCCCCGTACGCCTGCAAGGGCGGTGTGTGCGGCACCTGCCGGGCCTTCGTGGTCTCCGGCGAGGTACGGATGGACCGCAACTTCGCCCTGGAGGCGGAGGAGACCGACGCCGGGTTCGTGCTGGCCTGCCAGTCCCACGCCATGACGGAGGAAGTGGAGATCGACTTCGACCGGTAGGCCGGTGGGCCGATAGGCCGGTGGTCCGGTAGGTCCGTGGGACGTCCGGCGCGTCCGGGTCGTCCGACGGATCCGGCGCGTCCGACGGGTCGACGGATCCGGCGCGTCCGGGGCCTGTCCAATTGCCGGAAGCTGCTCTATCTTGACGCACCGTCAGATCAGGGCGGTCATCCGGTGCGCGCAGGAGGACAGGCAGTGGACTTCACCTTCACCGAGGAACAGCAGGCCGCCGTCGAGGCCGCCCGGGCCGTCTTCGCCGGCGTCGCCCCCGACGGCGTCCCCAGCCCCGCGCTCACGCCCGGGGCCGTCGCGGACGACTTCGACCGGCCGCTGTGGGCCAGGCTCGCCGGCTCCGACCTGCTGGGCCTCGTCCTCGCCGAGGAACACGGCGGGGCCGGCCTCGACGCCATCGCCCTGTGCCTCGTGCTGCGCGAAGCGGCGAGGGTACTGGCCCGGGTGCCCCTGCTGGAGCACTGCGCCACCGCCATGGCCGTCCAGGCCCACGGCAGCCCCGAGCTGGCCGCCGCCCTGCTGCCCGGTGCCGCGAACGGCACGCTGGTCCTCACCGCGGCGGCGCACGGCCGCACCGGCCACGACCCCGCCGAACTCGCCGTCACCGCACGCCGCGAGGGCGCGGACTGGCTCCTGGACGGGGTGCAGACCTCCGTGGCCTGGGCCCACGGCTGCGACTGGATGGCGGTCCCGGCCCACAGCGGCGAGGGCGAGGCCGTCCTCGCACTCCTGCCCCGCGTCACCCCGGGACTCGCGCTCGCCGACCAGTACTCCACCAGCGGCGAGCGGCTCGCCGAACTCACCCTCGACGCGGTACGGGCGCCCGCCACCCGCGTGATCGACGCCCCCGGCGCCTGGGACCGGCTCCACCAGCTGCTGGCCACCGGCACCTGCGCCCTCGCACTCGGCCTCGGCGAGGCCGCCCTCGCCATGACCAGCCAGTACACCGGCAAGCGGGAGCAGTTCGGCTTCCCCGTGGCGACGTTCCAGGCCGTCGCGGTGCAGGCCGCCGACCGCTACATCGACCTGCGCGCCATGGAGGCCACCCTCTGGCAGGCCGCCTGGCGGCTCGACGCCGCGACCGGCGGGGCGGGCGGCCCGCTGCCCAGCGCCGGGGACGTCGCCGTCGCCAAGATCTGGGCCTCGGAGGGGGTGCGCCGGGTCGTACAGACCGCCCAGCACCTGCACGGCGGCTTCGGCGCCGACACCGACTACCCGCTGCACCGCTACCACGCGTGGGCCAAGCAGCTGGAGCTCCAGCTCGGCCCGGCCGCAGCGCACGAGGAGGCCCTGGGCGACCTGCTGGCCGCCCACCCGCTGGCCTGAGCGGGGACTACAGCACGAAGGCCGGGTTCCCGCTGTCCGACACCATCGGGCGCCCGGCACGGTCCCACGCCTGCATCCCGCCGTCGACGTTCACGGCCTCGATGCCCTGGCGCACCAGGTACTGGGTGACCTGCGCGCTACGGCCGCCCACCCGGCACATCACGTACGCGGTACGGCCGTCCGCGACCGCCTCCGTGACCTCGCCGAAGCGCGCCACGAAGTCGCTCATCGGGACGTGCAGCGCACCCTCGACGTGCCCGGCCGCCCATTCGTCGTCCTCACGGACGTCGAGGACGAAGCCTTCGGCGGGCACCGCGCCGGCGTCCACCGAGGGAAGCGGTCCGAGGTTCATAACAGTCGCCTTCTCTCTTCACGGATCTGGTCTGCCAACCTATCCGAAGCCGCGCCCCGGCCGGGCTCAGCCGGCGGCGTACGACGCCAGCTCCGCCTCGCGCTCGGAGACCTGCGCCAGCAGCTGCTCCGCGATCTCCTCCAGCAGCCGGTCCGGGTCGTCCGGGGCCATCCGCAGCATGGCGCCGATCGCGCTGTCCTCCAGCTCCTTCGCCACCAGCGAGAGCAGCTCCTTGCGCTGGGCCAGCCACTCCAGGCGGGCGTACAGCTCCTCGCTCTCGCTCGGCCGGACCTCCTCGGGCGCCGGGCCGGCCTCCCACTCCTCGGCCAGCTCGCGCAGCAGCCGCTCCTCACCACGCCCGTAGGCGGCGTTGACCCGGGCGATGAAGGCGTCGCGGCGCGTGCGCTCGGCATCGTCCTGCGCCAGGTCGGGGTGGGCCTTGCGGACCAGCTCGCGGTACAGCCGCCGCACCTCCTCGGTGGGCCGCACCCGCTGCGGGGGCTGCACCGACCGGTCGGTGAGCATCGCGGAGGCGTCGTCGGAGATCCCGTCCGAGCCCAGCCAGTCGTGGAACAGTTCCTCCACCCCGGGCATCGGCATGACCAGCGAGCGGGCCTCCCGGGCCCGCCGCAGGTCCTCGGGATCGCCGGTGCGGGCCGCCTTCGCCTCCGCGATCAGCGCGTCCAGCTCGTCGAGCCGCGAGTACATCGGGCCGAGCTTCTGGTGGTGCAGCCGGGAGAAGTTCTCGACCTCCACCCGGAAGGTCTCCACGGCGATCTCGAACTCGATCAGCGCCTGCTCGGCGGCCCGCACGGCTCGCTCCAGCCGCGCCTCGGGCCGCTCGTCACCGGGGACGGCGGACTCTTCGGGGGCGGTGTGTTCGGTCTGCTCGCTCACCCGGCCAGCCTACGGCCCGCACCGCCCCGCACCGGCCCGCACCGGCCCGCACCGCCCCGCACCGGCCCGCACCGGCCCGCACCGGCCCGCACCGGCCTCAGACCTCTCAGACCTCTCAGACCCCGAACTCCGCCGCGATGCGTCCCGAGCGGACCGCCGCCACCAGATCCGCGTGGTCGGCCTCGCTCCGGTCGGCGTACGCCACGGCGAACGCGGCCATCGCCTCGTCCAGCTCCTCGTTCTTGCCGCAGTACCCCGCCAGCAGCCGCGGATCGGCGCTGTGCGCGTGCGCCCGGGCCAGCAGGGCTCCGGTCATCCGGCCGTAGTCGTCGATCTGGTCCACGGCCAGCGCCGCCGGGTCCACGCTGCCCTTGCGGTTGCGGAACTGCCGGACCTGGTACGGGCGCCCCTCGACGGTGGTCCAGCCGAGCAGGATGTCGGAGACCACCTGCATCCGCTTCTGCCCGGCCACCACCCGGCGCCCCTCGTGCTCCTCCTCCGGCGCGTGGAAGCCCAGCCCGGGCAGGTGCGGCAGCAGCACCGACGGCCGCGCCTCCTTCACCTGGAGCACCAGCGGCTCACCCCGGTGGTCCAGCAGCAGCACCACGTACGAGCGGGTGCCCACGCTGCCGGTGCCGACGACACGGAAGGCCACGTCGTGGATCGCGTACCGGGCCAGCAGCGGCAGCCGGTCCCCCGACAGGGTCGCCAGGTACGGGCCCAGCGAGGCGGCCACGGCCGCGGCCTCCCCGTCGCCGACCCGCCGCAGCACCGGCAGCGCGTCCACGAAGCGCCTATGAGCGGCTCCGCCGCGGGGTCGGCCGCCGTCCGCGAGGACCTCGGTCGACTTGGCGGCGAACCGCGCGGAGGTGTTGTTGCGGGCCTTCTCCGAGACCCGCTCCAGCGTGCCCAGCAGGTCCCGGGCGTCGGTGTGGGAGACCAGTTCCTCGTCCGCGATCGCGTTCCACGCGTCGAGCGCGGGCAGCTTCGCCAGCAGCCGCATGGTGCGCCGGTAGGCGCCCACCGCGTCCCGCGCCGCCGCCAGGCAGGTGTCCTCGCAGGCGCCCGCCACCCGACCGGCGAGTACCAGGGAGGTCGCCAGCCGCTTCACGTCCCACTCCCACGGACCGAAGACGGTCTCGTCGAAGTCGTTCAGGTCGATCACGAGCCGGCCGCGCGCGTCCCCGTACAGGCCGAAGTTGGCCGCGTGGGCGTCACCGCAGATCTGCGCGCCCACCCCGGTCACGGGACCGCCGGACAGGTCGTGGGCCATCAGCCCGGCCGCCCCGCGCAGGAAGGCGAAGGGGTTCGCGGCCATCCGGCCCACCCGTATCGGGGTCAGCTCGGCGACCCGCCCCACGTTGGACTCCTCCACCGCGCGCACCGCGTCCGGACGCCCGGCGGGAGCCTCGAACCGCGCGTGGGCCGCCCGTGGAACGCGCAGCCGCAGCGCCCTCCCCGCCGCCCTGGGCGAACCCGTCACGTTCCGCGGCGCGAAGCCCGCGACGCGCGGGATCCGCCCGCCGTCCCACCCCGCGGCCGAGTCCGCCGCCACGCCCGACGCTTCGGCCACCACGCCCGCCGCCGCGTACTGCTCCGGTATCGCCACCATCCGCGCTGCCCCGCCCTGTTCGCGCCACGCCGGCCACCTCGTGGCCGATCAAGTCCGGGCAGACCGTACCTACAGCCCGGCGTCCCTGGCCAGCAGGGCCGCCTGAACCCGGTTCTCGCACTCCAGCTTCGCCAGGATCCGGCTCACGTACGTCTTCACCGTCGCCTCGCTCATGTGGAGCCTGCGCCCGGCGTCCGCGTTGGACAAGCCCTCGCCCAGCAGCGCCAGCACACCGCGCTCCCGCTCGCTCAGCTCCGAGACCCGCCGACGGGCCTCCTCGCCGCGCCCCGCGGCCGGACCCGTGGCCAGCTGGTCGACCACGTGCCGGGTCGCACCGGGCGAGAGGTACGCGTCCCCGGCCGCCGCCGCGCGGACGGCGCCGATCAGCTCGCCGGGCGCCGAGTCCTTCAGCAGGAAGCCCGCGCCGCCCTGGCTCAGCGCCCGCAGCACGTTCTCCTTCTCCCCGAAGGTGGTCAGGATCAGCGCCCGCACCGCCGGCACGGCCCGGCCCAGCTCGCCCAGCGCCGTCAGCCCGTCCATCACCGGCATCTGGATGTCCAGCAGCACCACGTCCGGGGCGTGCGAGAGGGCCAGCTCGACCGCCTCCCGGCCGTTGGCCCCCTCGGCGACGACCTCGATGTCCGGTGCCGAGGTCAGGATCATCCTGATCCCCGCGCGGATCAGCGGCTCGTCGTCAGCGATCACGACTCTGATCACCTTGGCTGTCACCCGCACGCTCCTACTGCTCGACCTCGTACACCTGCTTGTCGACGAGCTTGCCGTCCTTGAAGCAGAACCGGAAAACGGTGTCGTCGGCGGACCAGTCCGAGTTCCCGTCGGAGAGCAGCGCCAGGCAGTCCGAGCCCGCCGGCCGCGGCGGGCCCTTGCGGTCCATCCCCGCCGTCAGGACGCTGTCCCCGTCCGGCAACCGCCCCCGCACCGACTCCTCGGACTCGCCCACGTGGATCGCGTCGTACTCCTCCCTGCCGATCATCGCCTTGTTCGCGGATCCGACCAGCATCACCACCGCTGCCCCCATCACGATGATCAGCAGCACCAGCGCCGCGACGGCGATCCCGCAGCCCATCGCCACGCCCCCGGTCCGGGTGCGCACCGGCACCGACAGCTCGCGGTCCAGCGCGGCCCAGTCCAGCGGCGGCGCGCCCTTCAGCGCCAGCGCCCGGGCCTGCGAGCGCTGCCCGAAGTCGTCGGCCACGTCCTCGACGAGCCCGGCCGGCTCCGTCCCGTACGGCAGCACGCCCGCCACCCGGAACCCGCCGTCCTCGGTCGACCCGGCGTGCACCATGCCGCCGACCAGCCGGGCCCGCTCCCGCAGCCCCGTCAGCCCCTGCCCGCCCGACACGACCTCGCCCGGACCCCGGTCGGTCGCCGGGCCGTTGGCGATCTCCACCACCAGCGAGTCGTCCTCGTAGCGCAGCTCCACGGTGATCGGCGACCCCGGAGCGTGCTTGTAGGCGTTGGTCAGCGCCTCCTGCACGATCCGGTACGCCGCGTGGTCGCAGGCCGCGACCAGCGGCCGCGGCTGCCCCGCCGTGCCGAGCCGTACGTCGGTCCCCGCCGCCCGCGCCGCCTCCACGATCCCGGTGATCCCGGCCACCCCCCGCGCGGCCGGCTGCGCCTCCTCGACCGGCGCGGGCGCCTCCACCCCGTCGCGCAGGATCCCGACGACCTCGCGCAGCTCGTGCATGGCCGCCACCGAAGCCTGCCGCAGCACCCCCACCGCCTCGCGCTGGCGGTCGGTGAGCGCGGGGTCCACCTCCAAGGCCCCCGTGTGCACCGAGATCAGCGCCAGCTGGTGGCCGAGGCTGTCGTGCATGTCCTGGGCGATCCGCTGCCGCTCCCGCAGCCTGGCCTGCCCGGCGACCATGGTCCGCTCGCGCAGCAGCCGGTCGTTGCGCTCCTGGAGCGCGCTGAGCAGGGTCCGGCGCTGGTGCCAGTAGCGGCTGGCCAGACCCGGCATGACGGTCGCCGCGAGGAACAGCAGGGTGGAGAAGACGACCACCAGCAGCGGCCGCATCTGCGCCCACTGGTCGGCCAGGGTGAGGCCGATCTCCGCGAGGAAGGCCAGCAGGAACGCGCCGAGGGCCCGGCCCACGCCGACGATCCGGCGGCCCGCGGACCAGCCCAGCACGACCGTCACGGGGAACACCCCGGGCAGCAGCGCGCTGGCCGCCACGCCCACCACCAGCGTGGTGGCCGGGAGCCTGCGGCGCAGCAGCGTCAGCGACACCACGGCCAGGACCCCGAGGACCGTCTTGAGTACGGAGCTGGTGCTGAGTTCGTCCACGCCGACACCGAGCAGCGCCAGCACCGCGGCGGTCGTCAGGTCCCCCGCCAGCATCCGCCGCGACCAGGGTTCCGGACCCTTCAGCCAGTCCCAGCCCGCACGCGTCCTCGCCTTGGCATCCACACGCCCGACCCTAGACACCGGCCCGTGCCGCCGGCCGTCTTCTTTCGTCGCGTCCCGCGCGACGAAAGTCGTACGCGGCCGGACATGCGAGAAGCCCCGATCCGGAATCCGGATCGGGGCTTCCCCGATGTGGGCGAGGGGGGATTTGAACCCCCACGTCCCGAAGGACACTGGCACCTGAAGCCAGCGCGTCTGCCGTTCCGCCACTCGCCCGAGCAGCGTCCCAGTGGATCTTCCCTTTCGGGCCGTTCCCCTGGCGACGTCGAAACATTAACACGTAGGACGGGCCTGATTGAAATCGCTTTCCCCGGCCCCCCTCACGACGACCGGGACGGCCCCTCCCGCTGTCCCCTCCGGGTGCGGGACACTGTCCCTGGCGCACCCCTACGATCCCTTGTGAGCACCAACACTCCTGCGCGCAGGACCGAAGGGGAACCAGCCGAATCCGCCACGCGTGGATACGATCAGTAAGCAGTACAGGGCGACAACGACGGAGGAGGTGCCCCATGGGAGTCCTGAAGCGTTTCGAGCAGCGCCTCGAAGGTCTGGTGAACGGCACCTTCGCCAAGGTGTTCAAGTCCGAGGTCCAGCCGGTGGAGATCGCCGGCGCCCTCCAGCGCGAGTGCGACAACAACGCCACGATCTGGAACCGCGAGCGGACCGTCGTACCCAACGACTTCATCGTGGAGCTCAGCGCGGGCGACTACGAGCGCCTGAGCCCCTACTCCGGTCAGCTCGGCGACGAACTCGCGGGCCTCGTACGCGATTACGCCAAGCAGCAGCGCTACAGCTTCATGGGCCCCATCAAGGTGCACCTGGAGAAGGCGGACGACCTGGACACCGGCCTCTACCGGGTCCGCAGTCGCACCCTCGCCTCCAGCACCTCCCAGGACTCCCCCCAGGGAGCCCAGGCCGCCCAGGGCCAGCAGGGCGGATACGGCTACCCGCCGGTCGGCGCCCCGCCCATGCCCGCGGGCCCGCCTCCGGGCGGACCCGGCGCGCGCCCCGGCGCCGCGCCGGCGGCTCCCGGCGCCCCGGGGGCCACGCGCCGCTGGATCGAGATCAACGGCACCCGCCACCAGATCTCGCGCCCGACGCTCGTACTCGGCCGCAGCACCGAGGCCGATGTGCGGATCGACGACCCCGGCGTGTCCCGCCGGCACTGTGAGATCCGGACCGGAACACCCCCGACGATCCAGGATCTCGGGTCCACCAACGGCATCGTGGTGGACGGGCAGCACACCACCCGCGCTACGCTCCGCGACGGCTCGCGGATCGTCGTGGGCAGCACCACCATCATTTACCGGCAAGCCGAAGGGTGAAGCGGGGGCAATGTCAGAGCTGACCCTGACGGTCATGCGGTTGGGTTTCCTGGCCGTTCTGTGGCTGTTCGTCATCGTGGCCGTTCAGGTCATCCGCAGCGACCTTTTCGGTACGCGAGTCACGCAGCGCGGCTCACGCCGCGGCGGAGCCGCCGCCGGCGCCCCGCAGCAGGCGGGGCGGCAGGCCGCGCCGCCCCAGCAGCGCCAGCGCAGGGGCGCGCCGACCAAGCTCGTCGTCTCCGAGGGCACCCTCACGGGCACCACGGTGGCCCTCGCCGGCCAGACGATCACGCTGGGCCGCGCCCACGACTCCACGATCGTGCTGGACGACGACTACGCCTCCAGCAGGCATGCCAGGATCTACCCCGACCGTGACGGCCAGTGGATCGTCGAGGATCTCGGGTCCACGAACGGCACGTACCTCGACCGGACCCGGCTGACCACCCCGACGCCCATTCCGCCGGGCGCCCCGATCCGCATCGGCAAGACCGTCATCGAGCTGCGGAAGTAGTACGAGAATGAGCGAGCGGAGCGAGCGAGCCGCGGCGGTCCGTCCCACCGGGGACACGGACCCGAGCGCGCTCCCGACCGGAGGGTGGGCAGTGTGGCTCGAGACCGGTTGTACCCCGAGGCGTCGACAGGGCAGGTGCGCATGAGTCTGTCCCTGCGTTTCGCCGCCGGATCGCACAAGGGGATGATCCGCGAGGGCAACGAGGACTCCGGCTACGCCGGTCCCCGGCTCCTCGCCGTCGCCGACGGCATGGGCGGCCAGGCAGCCGGCGAGGTCGCCAGCTCCGAGGTCATCTCCTCGCTCGTCCAGCTCGACGACGACGTCCCGGGCTCCGACATCCTCACCGCCCTCGGCGTCGCCGTGCAGCGCGCCAACGACCAGCTGCGCGTCATGGTCGAGGAGGACTCCCAGCTCGAAGGCATGGGCACCACGCTCACCGCCCTGCTGTGGACCGGCCAGCGCCTCGGTCTCGTGCACGTCGGCGACTCGCGCGCCTACCTGCTCCGCGACGGCGTCCTCACGCAGATCACCCAGGACCACACCTGGGTGCAGCGCCTCGTCGACGAGGGCCGGATCACCGAGGAGGAGGCGACCACCCATCCGCAGCGGTCCCTCCTCATGCGGGCGCTCGGCAGCGGCGACGTCGTGGAGCCCGACCTCTCCATCCGCGAGGTCCGGGCCGGCGACCGCTACCTGATCTGCTCCGACGGCCTGTCCGGCGTGGTCTCCCACCAGACCCTGGAAGAGACCCTCGCCGACTACCACGGCCCGCACGAGACCGTGCAGTCCCTGATCCAGCTCGCCCTGCGCGGCGGCGGACCGGACAACATCACCTGCATCGTCGCGGACGTCCTCGACACCGACAGCGGCGACACCATGGCCGCCCAGCTGAACGACACCCCGGTCGTCGTCGGCGCGGTCGCCGAGAACCAGCACCAGCTCTTCGACGGCAACGCCATGCAGACCCCGGCCGGCCGTGCCTCCGGGCTCGGCCGCCAGGCCCCGCCGCCCGCGGGCGCCTTCGGCCCTCCGGGCAGCGGTGAGGCCCCCGGCTACGGATACCCCGACCAGAGCCAGGGCGGCGCACCCGGCACCTTCGGCGCCCCGCAGGCCCACGACGCCTACGATGCCGACGGCAAGTACGAGGACACGTACGACCACCCGCGCAAGCGGCGCAGCAAAGGGCGCAAGTGGACCACGCGCACGCTGATCCTGCTGCTCGTGGCCGGTGTCGCCGGCGGCGGCCTGTACGCGGCGCACCGGTGGACGCAGACCCAGTACTACGTCGGTGTCAAGGGTGACCATGTCGCGCTGTACCGCGGCCTCAGCCAGAACCTGGCCTGGATCCACCTCTCGGAGGTGGAGACGGATCACCCCGAGATCGAACTGAAGTACCTCCCGCCCTTCAAGCGCAAGCAGGTCGAGGCCACGATCAGCGAGAGCAGCCTCGACGGTGCGCGCAAGAAGGTCGAGGAACTCGGGGTCCAGGTCTCCGCCTGCAAGCAGGACGAGGCCCGCCGCGCTTCCGAAGCCCAGGGCAACCAGACGCCCGGCCCCAGCCTGACTCCCGCGGAGCAGGCTGTCGTCGGCCAGTGCGAAAAGCAGTAGACAGACGCGGGCACAGGGGGCCCGTCACACCATGAGCGTTGTCACCAACACGACCACCATCGGCGCCATCGAGGCGCCGAGCCGACGGAACACCGAGCTCCTGCTGCTCGCCTTCGCCGTGGTCATCCCGATCTTCGCCTACGCCAACGTGGGCCTTTCGATCCACGGCGAGCTGCCCCCGGGCATGCTGCTCTACGGGCTCGGCTTCGCCGTCCTCGCGGGCGTCGGCCACCTCGTCGTACGCCGGTACGCCAAGTACGCCGACCCGCTGCTGCTGCCGATCGCGACGCTGCTCAACGGCCTCGGCGTCGTCCTGATCTGGCGGCTCGACCAGTCCGAGCGGCTGCAGAACCTCGCCAAGCGCAGCTTCGGCGGCTTCTCGGAGTCCGCACCGCGCCAGATGATGTACACGGGGATCGCCCTCGCCCTCTTCGCCGTCGTCCTGCTGGTCCTCAAGGACCACCGCGTGCTCCAGCGGTTCACGTACATCTCCATGGCCGGCGCCCTGGTCCTGCTGATCCTGCCCGTCATCCCGGGTCTGGGCGCGGACGTCTTCGGCGCCAAGATCTGGATCAGCGTCGGCGGCTTCTCCATCCAGCCCGGCGAGTTCGCGAAGATCGCCATCGCCATCTTCTTCGCCGGCTACCTGATGGTGAAGCGCGACGCCCTGGCCCTGGCCAGCCGCCGCTTCTTGGGCCTCTACCTGCCGCGCGGCCGCGACCTCGGCCCCATCCTGATGATCTGGGCGATGAGCCTCCTCGTCCTCGTCTTCGAGAACGACCTCGGCACCTCGCTGCTCTTCTTCGGCATGTTCGTGATCATGCTGTACGTGGCCACCGAGCGGACCAGCTGGATCGTCATCGGCCTGCTCATGTCGGTCGGCGGCGCCACCGTCGTCGGTGCCACGGCCAGCCACGTCAAGGCCCGTGTCACCGCCTGGCTCGACCCCTTCGCCTGCTACTCCACGTCCGGCGCCTGCGAGCAGGTCGGCCAGTCGATCATGAGCTTCGGTTCCGGCGGAGTGCTCGGCACCGGCTGGGGCCAGGGCAACTCGGACCTGATCGGCTTCGCCGCCAACTCCGACTTCATCTTCTCCACCGTCGGCGAGGAGCTCGGCCTGACCGGCGTCATGGCCTTCCTCCTGCTCTACGGCCTGATCATCGAGCGGGGCGTCCGCACCGCCCTCGCCGCGCGCGACCCCTTCGGCAAGCTGTTCGCCATCGGGCTCTCCGGCGCCTTCGCCCTGCAGATCTTCGTCGTCGCCGGCGGAGTCATGGGCCTCATCCCCCTCACCGGCATGACCATGCCCTTCCTCGCCTACGGCGGTTCCTCCGTCCTGGCGAACTGGGTGCTCATCGCCATCCTCATCCGGATCAGCGACACCGCACGCCGACCTGCCCCGGCCCCCGCCCCGTCCCCCGACTCCGAGATGACCCAGGTGGTCCGACCGTCATGAACAAGCCCCTGCGTCGCATCTCGCTGTTCTGCGGGCTGCTCGTCCTCGCCCTGCTGATCCGGACCAACTGGCTGCAGTACGTCCAGGCCGAGGACCTCAGCACGCGCAAGGAGAACCGCCGGGTCCAGATCGCCCAGTACGCCACCGAACGCGGCAACATCATCGTCCAGGGCCAGCCGATCACCGGGTCCGCCGTCACCGCCGGCAGCGACTACAAGTACAAGCGGACCTACCTCGACGGCCCCCTGTGGGCGCCCGTCACCGGCTACGCCTCGCAGGCCTTCGGCTCCACCCAGCTGGAGTCCCTGGACGACGGCATCCTCACCGGCAACGACGACCGGCTCTTCTTCGACCGCACCATCGGCATGTTCACCGGGGAGAAGAAGCGGGGCGGCAACGTCATCACCACCCTGAACGCCGCCGCCCAGAAGGCCGCCTTCGACCAGCTCGGCACCAAGAAGGGCGCGGTCGCGGCGATCGACCCGCGCACCGGCGCCATCCTGGCCCTGGTCAGCACCCCCTCGTACGACCCGTCCGCCTTCGCCGGCAACTCCAAGGCCGACGAGAAGGCCTGGGTCGAGCTGAAGGACTCCGAGGACAAGAAGCTCGTCAACCGCGCCCTGCGCGAGACGTACCCGCCGGGCTCCACCTTCAAGGTGGTCACGGCCGCCGCCGCGCTGGAGAACGGCGTGGTCAGCGACATCAACGCGCCCACGGACACCCCCGAGCCGTACATCCTGCCCGGCACCAAGACCCCGATGGTCAACCACGCCTCCGGCTGTGAGAAGGCGAGCCTGAACGACGCGCTCAAGGTCTCCTGCAACTCGGTGTTCGCGAACCTGGGCGACAAGGTCGGCCGCGACAAGATGGTCGAGACGGCCCAGAAGTTCGGCTTCAACAACGACAAGATCGACACCCCGGTCCGCGCCTTCGCCAGCGTCTACGACAAGACCATGGGCCGCGACGGCAACGCGCAGAGCTCCATCGGCCAGTTCAACACCGCCGCCACCCCGCTCCAGATGGCCATGGTCACCGCCGCCATCGCCAACGACGGCAAGCTGATGAAGCCGTACATGGTCGACCAGCTCACCGCGCCCGGCCTCGACACGATCGAGAAGCACGAGCCGTCCGAGATGAGCCGGCCCCTCAGCGCGGCGAACGCGCAGAAGGTCCAGCAGATGATGGTCAACGTCGTCGAGAAGGGCACGGGAACCAAGGCCCAGATCAACGGCGTCAAGGTAGGCGGCAAGACCGGTACCGCCCAGCACGGCGAGAAGAACGCCAAGCGCCCCTACGCCTGGTTCATCTCCTACGCCGAGCTCGCCGACGGCAGCTCGCCCGTCGCCGTGGCCGTCGTCATCGAGGACAGCGCCGCCGACCGCGAGGACATCAGCGGTGGCGGCCTGGCCGCGCCGGTCGCGAAGGCCGTCATGGAAGCCGTCCTGAAGAACAAGGGATGAGTACCGGAGACAGGATCCGAGCGCTCGGTACCGGTCCGATATCAGCCTGTGGTCACGAACCGATCACCGACGATCGGCCGGTAGCCTTGCCGCGAACAGCACACCGCCGGACCACACGCCGGTGCGGTCGGGACTGACGGAGAGGGCTGGAACGTTATGGAAGAGCCGCGTCGCCTCGGCGGCCGGTACGAGCTGAGCCACGTGCTCGGCCGCGGTGGCATGGCCGAGGTGTACCTCGGCCACGACACCCGGCTCGGCCGTACCGTAGCCGTCAAGACCCTGCGTGCCGACCTCGCCCGTGACCCGTCCTTCCAGGCCCGGTTCCGCCGCGAGGCCCAGTCGGCCGCCTCGCTGAACCACCCGGCGATCGTCGCCGTCTACGACACCGGCGAGGACTACGTCGACAACATCTCCATCCCGTACATCGTGATGGAGTACGTCGACGGCTCGACCCTGCGCGAGCTGCTGCACTCCGGCCGCAAGCTGCTCCCCGAGCGCACCCTCGAGATGTGCATCGGCATCCTCCAGGCGCTGGAGTACTCCCACCGCGCCGGCATCGTCCACCGCGACATCAAGCCGGCCAACGTGATGCTCACCCGGACGGGCCAGGTCAAGGTCATGGACTTCGGCATCGCCCGGGCCATGGGCGACTCCGGCATGACCATGACGCAGACGGCCGCCGTGATCGGCACCGCCCAGTACCTCTCCCCGGAGCAGGCCAAGGGCGAGCAGGTCGACGCGCGCTCCGACCTCTACTCCGCGGGCTGCCTGCTCTACGAGCTGCTCTGCGTCCGTCCCCCGTTCGTCGGCGACTCCCCGGTGGCCGTCGCGTACCAGCACGTACGCGAGGAGCCCCAGCCCCCGTCGAACTTCGACCCCGAGATCACGCCCGTGATGGACGCCATCGTCCTCAAGGCCCTGGTCAAGGACCCCGACTACCGCTACCAGTCCGCGGACGAGATGCGGGCCGACATCGAGGCCTGCCTCGAGGGCCAGCCCGTCGCCGCGACCGCCGCCATGGGCGCCGCCGGATACGGCTACCCCGACCAGGGCGGCTACGGGCACCAGGGCTACGACCAGCCCACCACCGCCCTGCGCTCCCCGGACGCCGGCCAGACCTCGATGATGCCGCCGATGCCCCCCGGGGACGGCAACGGCAACTACGCGTACGACAGCCAGGGCCACGGCGGCTACGACCAGGGTCACGGCCGCCGCCAGCAGAAGAAGAGCCGCGCCTCGACGATCCTGCTGGCGGTCGCCGCCGTCCTCGTCCTGGTCGGCGCGATCCTGATCGGCAAGACCCTCTTCAACAGCACCGCGGACAACCGCCCCGCCGTGCCCAAGCTCGTCGGCCAGACCTTCGAGCAGGCGCAGAGCAGCACCAAGAACATGGGCCTCGGCCTGGAGAAGGAAGCCGAGGAGCCCTGCGAGGACCAGCCCAAGGGCAACGTCTGCTCGCAGAACCCGGCACCCGACACCAAGGTCGACAAGGGCACCACGGTCAAGGTCAAGGTGTCCTCGGGCGCCCCCAAGGTCGCGGTCCCCGACGTCACGCGGCTGAAGTTCGAGGACGCCGAGTCGAGCCTGAAGTCGAAGAAGTTCCAGGTCGAGAAGAAGCTCGTCGAGTCCGACACCGCCGCTCCCGGCACCGTGCTGGAGCAGAACCCCAAGAGCGGCAGCCAGGCCGAGCAGGGTTCGGTGATCACCCTCCAGGTCGCCAAGGAGGTCGCCAAGGGCGTCGTCCCGGACCTCAAGGGCATGAACAAGGCGGCCGCGGCCAAGGCACTCCAGGACGCCAAGCTGAAGCTCGGCAGCACCACCGAGGTCGACTCCCCGGGAGCCGCGCCCCAGACGGTCGTCCAGCAGCAGTACGAGCCCGGTCAGCAGCTCCCCAAGGACACCCCGGTCAACGTCAGCATCTCCAAGGCGTCCTCCCAGCCGACCGTGGTCCCGCAGCTGGCCGGCCAGACCGTGGCCCAGGCCAAGAACACCCTCAAGCAGGCCAACCTGACCTTCGGGGCGGTCCTGGGCGGTCCGACGGACGACAACGCCGTGATCATGACCTCCGAGCCCGCTGTCGCATCACCGGTCCCGGCGGGAACGGTGGTCAACGTCCGGACGATGGCCAACCCCAACCAGCCGCAGGACGGCGGCCAGCAGGGCGGAGGCTGGTTCGGCGGCCTCACCGGCGGCAGCCGCCGCTAAGCCCCGCGAGCAGTACGTGAAACGGGCCCGGCCCCCTCTCAGGAGGGGGCCGGGCCCGTTTCACGTGAAACAAACGACCTGGGGGCTCCCCCTCAGCGCAGCTCCGCCGGCTTGGTGCGCTTGTCGTCCACCTTCTCCGTCCGCACCAGCTCGCCCCAGACGATGTAGCGGTACTTCGAGGTGTAGACCGGGGTGCAGGTCGTCAGCGTGATGTAGCGGCCCGGGGCGGTCTTGCCCGACTGCTTCGGGACCGGGTTGATCACGTCGGTGTTGTACTTCGAGGTCTGGGCCAGCTCGGCGAAGACCTTGTAGACGTACCAGGTGTCCTTGGTCTCGAAGACGATCGCGTCGCCGTTCTTCACCTTGTCGATGTTGTGGAACTTCGCCCCGTGCCCGTCGCGGTGCGCGGCCAGCGCGAAGTTGCCCTTGTCGTCCCAGGGCAGCGCGGACTTCACCGGGTCCAGGTAGTACCCGGCCACGCCGTCGTTCAGGACGTCCGGCGCGGTGCCCTCCTTGACCAGCACCTCGCCGTTCTTCATCGCGGGTACGTGCAGGAAGCCGACCCCGTCCCCAGTGTCCAGGGCGCCCGGCTGCACGGGACCGCTCGCCGAGGGCGAGGGGGTGCCCCAGCGCTGGCGGATCTCGTCGCCGCGCGCCGAGGCCTGCCGGTCGGCGAGGACGTTGGTCCACCAGAGCGAGTACGCCACGAACAGGCCCAGGACCAGACCCACCGTGATCAGGAGCTCGCCCAGCAGGCTCAGGGCCCCGGCGATCACGCTGCGGTCGGCGGGCGGCGGTGCGGAACGGCGGCGGGCACGAGACACTGCGGGTTCGTCCTTACGGGCTGGTCAGTGCGGGCGGGGCGCCCTGGTTTCGGGGGCGTTCATCGGTCATCCTGCCCCATACGATCATCCGGTAGGTGCTGGTGAACTCCGGGGTGCAGGTCGTCAGCGTGATGTAGCGGCCGGGTCCGGTGAATCCGGAGCCCTCCGGCACCGGCTTGATCACCGCCACGTTCGCCGGCGAGGTCTGCGGCAGCGACGAGGTCATCCGGTACGTGTAGTACGCGTCCCGCGTCTCCACGACAATCGTGTCCCCCGGCACCAGCTGGTTGATGTAGCGGAACGGTTCCCCGTGGGTGTTGCGGTGTCCGGCGACCGCGAAGTTCCCCTGCTTGTCGGAGGGCATCGCCGTCTTCAGCGCCCCCTCGCCGTAGTGGCCGGCCATCCCCTTGTCGAGGACCTTCGCCTTGCTGATCCCCTCGGCCACCGGCACCTTCAGGTCCAGCTTCGGGATGTGCAGGATCGCGAAGCCCTGGCCGGGCTCGAAGGCGGCCACCGGCGGCGGCGCGCCCGCCACCGGCGGGTGCTCCCAGGTCTGCTGGAGCGAGCCCGCGGCCCCGTCGGCCGCCCGCTCCGCCAGGACGTTCGTGTACCAGAGCTGGTAGGTGACGAAGAGCAGCATCACCACGCCTACGGTGATGAACAGCTCGCCGGCGGCCCTGCTGAGGACCACCACCGGCCCGCCGGAGCGCGGACGGGCGCGCCTGCGGCCCCGTCCTCCTCCGCCCCGCCGGCGGGAGCGCGCGTGCGAGCGCTTCGCGGCCTCCTGCGCTGCCTTGCGCCGCGCGGCCCGGCCCTCGCTGGGGACGGACGGCGCGACCGCCGTCACGCGACGGCCTTGCCCACCACCGGGGCCAGCCCCACCGACCGCTCGACGGCCCCGGCGTCACCGCAGCGCACGAGCCAGTTCGCGAGCATCCGGTGGCCCCACTCGGTCAGCACCGATTCGGGGTGGAACTGGACGCCCTCCACGTCGTGCTCCCGGTGCCGCAGGCCCATGATGATCCCGTCCTCGGTGCGCGCGGTCACCTCCAGCACGTCGGGCAGGGTCGCGGGCTCGGCCGCGAGCGAGTGGTAGCGGGTCGCGGTGAACGGCGACGGCAGCCCGGCGAAGACGCCGAGCCCCTCGTGGACCACGGGCGAGGTCTTGCCGTGCAGCAGCTCGGGCGCGCGGTCCACGACGCCGCCGTAGGCGACCGCCATGGACTGCATGCCGAGGCAGACGCCGAAGACCGGTACGCCCGTGTCGGCGCAGTGCCGGACCATGTCCACGCAGACGCCCGCCTCTTCCGGCGTGCCGGGGCCGGGCGAGAGCAGCACGCCGTCGAAGCCGTCCTGTGCGTGCGCGAGCTCCACCTCGTCGTTGCGCAGCACCTCGCATTCGGCGCCGAGCTGGTAGAGGTACTGGACCAGATTGAAGACAAAGCTGTCGTAGTTGTCGACAACCAGAATGCGCGCGCTCACGGAGTGGCTCCCGATCCCTCGTCCACCGTCACATCGTTGAACGGAAGGAGCGGCTCGGCCCACGGGAACACGTACTGGAACAGCACGAACACCACCGCCAGGACCAGTACGAGGGAGATCAGCGCGCGCACCCACGCGTTGCCCGGCAGATGCCGCCAGATCCAGCCGTACATTACGTCCGTTTCCTTCGTCGTCCACGTTCGTTCCTCGTACCGCGGGGGCGGTACCGCAACAGCCTAAGGGCCCGGGGCCCCGTGGCGCGGGTCAGCGGGGCAATCACCCGCTTCCGGCCGGGCCGGCGGGCCGGGTGCCGGTGAGCTCCGCCCAGACGACCAGACGGTGGCTGTGTCCCCATTCCGGATCGCAGGTGGTGAGGGTGAGGTACTTGCCGGGGGTGGCGAAGGGGGACCGGCGGGGCACCGGGGCGACGACCCCGGTCTCGGTGGGCAGGATGCGCAGCGGCGCGGCCCGGACGGTGTACGTGTACCAGCCGGTGGCGTCCCGGACGGTCACGGTGTCCCCGGGGCGCAGCTCGGGGATGTCCTTGAAGGGGTCGCCGTAGGTGCGCCGGTGTCCGGCCACCGCGAAGTTGCCGTCGCCGCCGGGGCGGGCGGAGCCGGTGTAGTGGCCCAGGCCCTTCTTCAGCGGTTCGGGGTCCGTGCCCTCCAGGACGGGCCTGCTCCAGTCCTTGCCGAAGCGGGGGACGTACAGCTCGGCGAAGGCCCGTCCGGGCGGGTAGGGCGCCGGCTGGGGCGCTGCGGCGGAGGCCGCGGGGGCGGGGGCCGCGGCCTGGGCGGACGCCGCCCAGCGGTCGCGCAGCCCCTCGCGCTCGGCCGCCGCGGCCCGGTCCGCCTTGACCCCGGTCCACAGCAGCACGTACGCCGTGAACAGCACGATCAGCGTCCCGGCCGTCAGGCACACCTCGCTGAACGTCCGTACCACCAGGCGCAGTACGACGTCAGGGCGCGGCGGACTCCAGCGGCTTCGCATAGTGGAGGTCCACTGTGCCGGAGTAGCCGGGCAGTGTCAGCCGCTTCTCCTCGTCCACTTTCCAGCCGAGTCCGTACGCGTTGACGTACAGCAGGTAGTTCTGGATGGCGGGGGACGCGCCCACGGCCTTGCGCAGCGCGCCCGGGTCGCCGACGGCGGAGACCTTGTAGGGGGGCGAGTACACGCGGCCCTGGAGGATCAGGGTGTTGCCGACGCAGCGCACCGCGCTGGTGGCGATCAGCCGCTGTCCCATGACCTCGATGCCCTCGGCGCCGCCCAGCCACAGCGCGTTCACCACGGCCTGGAGGTCCTGCTGGTGGATCACCAGGTCGTTGGGCTGGGGTTCGGGCACGCCGGGGACGCGGGCGGTGGCGTTCGGCGGCGCGTCGTTGAGGGTGACCGTCAGGCCGCGGCCGCCTAGCTCCTCGGTGCCGGAGGCGGTGCGCAGGGCGGCGAGCTTGGCCTCCTCGGCCTTGCTGCTGCCGTTGTCCCGCTCGGCGAGGGCGTCCACCTGGGCGCGCGCGGCGGCGGCGGTCTTCTCCAGCTCGGCGTTCTTGGCGCTGCGCTCGTGGATGAGGTCGGACAGCTTCAGGAGCGAGGCGTCCGTCCGGATGTTCGTACCCTTGGAGGTGTTGAAGCTGGTGACGAAGATGAGGCCGGCGAGAGCGAAGACGGCGGCCGTCAGCAGCCGGACGGGCCTGGCCCGCCGGCGGGCACCCGTGGAGGAGTCGTCGGAATCGCTCAACGTACCCTTCTCCTTCAACGCCAGAGGTCCACTACGCTAACGGACGCCCGGGGCAGGCAAGGTCCCCAGCGCATCGACAGGAGAGCCCCTCGTGCCGAAGTCACGTACCCGCAAGAAGGACGACTACACGCCGCCGCCGGCGAAGCAGGCGCAGGCGATCAGGCTGACGAACCGCAGCTGGGTCGCCCCGGTCATGCTGGCCTTCTTCCTCATCGGCCTCGCGTGGATCGTGGTCTTCTACGTGACCGACACCCAGATGCCGGTGGAGGCACTGGGCAACTGGAACATCGTGGTCGGCTTCGGCTTCATCGCGGCCGGTTTCGGCGTCTCCACCCAGTGGAAGTAGCACCGGGCTCTATACCCGGATAGCCGAGCGGCGCAAGCTCTCCCCATGAGTTATCCACAGCGTCATCCACACCTGAGGAAAAGACAGAAGATCTGTGGATAACTCTGTGGAGAGTTGACGCCGGTGTGATCAGGTGAGTTCGGCCGTCCGGACGATGACCACCGCCACGGCCAGCAGGAACACCGCCGCGCAGGCCGCCGTCTGGACGAACGTCCGCTTGCGGCCCGCGGCGGGCACGAGCAGGCCCAGCGCGACCAGGGCGCCGGTGACCAGGCCGCCGATGTGCGCCTGCCAGGACACCGACAGCCCGCCGAACGGCACGAAGGTCACCAGCAGCATCAGCACGAGCGTGACCAGCACCGGCCGCATCTCGTAGCGGAGCCGGCGGGCGAGGACCACGGTGGCGCCGAGCAGGCCGCAGACGGCGCCGGAGGCGCCGAGGGTCGGGGTGTTCGGCGCGGTCAGCAGATAGACGAGGGCGCTGCCGCCCAGCCCGGACAGCAGGTAGAGCGCCAGGTAGCGGGTGCGGCCCAGGGCCGCCTCCAGCGGACCGCCGATCACCCACAGGGCGAGCATGTTGCCGAAGATGTGCCACCACTCGACGTGCAGGAACACCGAGGTCAGCAGCCGGTGGTACTGCCCCGTGGAGATCCCCTCCACGGGTGCACCGTAGTACTCCACGTAGCGGCCGAGCAGCTCCAGGCTCACGGCCAGCCCGGGCATCGCCAGGACGGCCAGGAACACCGCCGCGTTGATCCCGATGAGGATCTTGGTGACGAGCTGGGGGTCGGCGGCCACCAGCCCGCCCGCGACGGTGCGCGGGGCGTTGGCCGTGGGGGAGTGCCCGGTACCGGAGCCGCCCCGGACGCACTCGGGGCACTGGAAGCCCACCGAAGCGCTGATCATGCACTCCGGGCAGATGGGCCGCTCGCAGCGGGTGCAGCTGATCCCCGTGTCGCGGTCCGGGTGGCGGTAGCAGCCCGGCAGACGGTCGGTGTCCATCGGTCCCCTCGATCGGCGGCGTGACGGGGCCCGCGCCCCGCCGGTCCGGTACACATCGAGTACGGACGGGCGGGCCCCGAAGGTTCCCGCCCCGCCGTTTCCGCGGTCAGCGGCGCTCGACGGAGACCGACTGGATGATCACGTCGTCGAGCGGCCGCTCGGTGCGCGGGTTGGTGGCGCCGGAGGCGATGGCGTCGACGACCTTGCGGCTGGCCGCGTCGGTGACCTCGCCGAAGATGCTGTGCTTGCGGGTCAGCCAGGCCGTGGGGGCGACCGTGATGAAGAACTGCGAGCCGTTCGTGCCCGGGCCGGCGTTGGCCATGGCCAGCAGGTAGGGCTTGGTGAAGGCCAGGTCGGGGTGGAACTCGTCGGCGAACTGGTAGCCGGGGCCGCCGGTGCCGTTGCCGAGCGGGTCGCCGCCCTGGATCATGAACCCGCTGATGACGCGGTGGAAGACGGTGCCGTCGTAGAGCGGGGCCGTGGTCTTCTGGCCGTCCGTGGGGCGGGTCCACTCACGCTTGCCGGTGGCGAGCTCCACGAAGTTGCGGACGGTCTTGGGAGCGAAGTTCTCCAGCAGCTCGATCTCGATGTCGCCGTGGTTGGTCTTCAGGGTGGCGTAGAGCTTCTCGGCCACGGATCTGCCTTCCATAGTCATCACTGTCGGCCCCGATCCTCCCACGGAGGGCGGAAGGCCGCGGAAATCCTCCACCCGTATGCCCTGTCGTGCATGCGCGGGCAGCGCTATGGCAGGCATGATCCGACAAAGGGTGGAAAGGTGAACTGTGTCCGCCACCAAGGAGGAGGATCCCGTGACCCGCAAGGACAGCGTGCGCCTGGCCGCCGAGAACGCCAGGGACGCCGTGAAGCACGCAGCGGAAGTGGTGGCGCCGTACGCAGAGACCGCCAGGGACGCCGCCGCACACTACGCGCACGAGGCGAACGAGCGGCTGGCGCCCAAGGTCTCCCAGGCTGCCTGCCAGGCCTCGGTGCACGCGCGCGCCGCGTACGACAACCACCTTCATCCGAGGATGCGGGCGGCGCGCACGCACGTGCCCCCGAACGTGGACCGGGCCGCGGTGAAGGCCGTCCACCAGACCCGCCTCGCCGCGCGCCAGGCGGCCGACTACACGGCGCCCCGGTTCGAGAGCGCGCTCGCGGCGAGCCGGCCGGTGGCCGAGGAGGCCGCGTCCCGGTCGACAGCGGCCCTCGCGGCGCTGCGCGGCCAGGTGTCGGCGAAGGAAGTGCAGCGCCTGGTACGGCGGCACGAGCGCAAGGCGCGGTGCGGCCGCTGGGTGAAGGGGGCCGCGCTGGTCGGGCTCCTGGCGGGCGGCGCCTACGCGGCGTGGAAGTGGTGGGACCAGCAGTCGAACCCGGACTGGCTGGTGGAGCCCCCGGCGGCCACCGAGCTGTCCGCGCAGGACACCGCCCCGGCCAGCTTCGACGACGAACTGGCGGAGAAGGAAAGCGAGTCGAACGGCGGCAAGAACGCCTGACGCGCACCGCGCGCACGAGGGGCCCGGATCCACGCGCGGATCCGGGCCCCTCGTGCACGCGTGCCCTAGCTCGGCAGGGTCAGCACCATCCCCGGCCGGATGAGGTCCGGGTTGGAGCCGACCACGCCCCGGTTCATGGCGTAGAGCTCGCGCCAGCGGGCCTCGTTGCCGAGCTCGCGGCGGGCGATCGCGGAGAGCGAGTCGCCGGGCTTGACGGTGTACGTGCGCTTCTTGGCGGCCGGCGCCTGCGGCGCCTGCTTCGGCGGCACCGGGACGGCCTTGTGCGCCGCCGAGGTGGGGCTCGGCGTGGCGGGCGCCATGGGCTTGGACACCGGCGGCGCCGCCGCCTTGGGCGGAGCGGCGGCGGCCATCCGCTCGGCGGCCGCCTTGGTGGCGGAGGCGGCGTCCGCGTAGGAGTCCGCGTACTTGGAGCCCATGTCGGAGCCCGTCTTCGGCCCCCGCCGTTCCGTCTCCCGCTTCGCCTTCTCCGCGGCCTCGTGTTCCTTCTTCTTGTCCGACTTCAGGAAATCGAAGAGTCCCATTGCGTGCGCCTCCGGCGTGCTGTTGCCCCCTGGCCTCATTGCCTCCCCCCACTGTCGTCCACCGTCAGCCGTACGGCCGGGTGACTGGTCCGTACGGGGGACCCCCGCGGCTACTGGCGGCGGGCGCGCCGGGCCGGGCGGGGGGTCTCGGCGGGCACGGCCAGGGGCCCCTCGGCGAGCCGGCCGAGGACCCGCAGCAGGCAGTCGCGGTCCTCCTCGGCGAGGTCGGCGAGGGCTTCGGCGTGGACCCCGTCGACGATCCGCCGGCTCTCCACGGAGACGGCGGCCCCCTTCTCGGTGACCGCGATGATCCGGGCCCGCCGGTCCTTGGTGGAGGGCCGGCGCTCGGCCAGCCCGGCCTTCTCCAGGGCGTCGACGGTGACGACCATCGTCGTCTTGTCCATGTCGCCGATCTCGGCGAGCTGGGCCTGGGTGCGTTCCGCCTCCTGCGCGTGCACGAGGACGCAGTGCATGCGTGCGGTCAGCCCGATCTCACCGAGGGCCGCGGCCATCCGGGTGCGCAGGACGTGGCTGGTGCGGTCCAGGAGGAAGGACAGGTCGGGCTCGGTCCGGGTGGATCCCATCGCAGTCATGGGACCAGCCTAACAATTCGATCCGAAGAAAATAGTCTGCAACGAAACCATCTGCTACGGTCGTATCAGTTGCCCGCCGACGACCGGAGAGACCCATGACCACCGCAGTTACGGAATCCCCCGCCGCGACGGCCGCTCCGGCCGCTCCGGCCCGCGGCCCGCGCTCGCGCCGGACCGCCCTCGCCGTGCTCTCGACGGGCATGCTGATGACCGTCCTCGACGGCAGCATCGTCACGGTGGCCATGCCGGCCATCCAGGACGACCTGGGCTTCAGCCCCACCGGCCTCAGCTGGGTCGTCAACGCCTACCTGATCGCCTTCGCCAGCCTGCTGCTCCTCGCCGGCCGGCTCGGCGACCTGATCGGCCGCAGGCGCATGTTCCTCGCGGGCACCGCCGTCTTCACGGCCGCCTCCCTGCTCGCCGGATTCGCCGGATCCCCCGCCCTGCTCACAGCCGCCCGCTTCCTCCAGGGCGTGGGCAGCGCCATGGCCTCCGCCGTCAGCCTGGGGATCCTCGTCACCCTCTTCCCCGGGAACCGCGAACGCGCCAGGGCCATCGCCGTGTTCTCCTTCACCGGAGCGGCCGGGGCCTCCCTCGGGCAGGTGCTCGGCGGGGTCCTCACCGACGCCCTCGACTGGCACTGGATCTTCTTCATCAACCTGCCCATCGGCATCGCCGCCCTGCTGGCCGCCCTGCCCGCGCTCCCCGCCGACCGGGGGCTCGGCCTGCGCGCCGGTGCCGACGTACCGGGCGCCGTACTCGTCACCGCCGGGCTGATGACCGGGATCTACGCCGTCGTACGCGTCGAGGAGCACGGCTGGACCTCCGCGCACACCCTCGGCCTCGGGGCGCTCTCCCTGGCCCTGATCGCCGCCTTCGCCCTGCGCCAGGCCAAGGCCCGCACCCCGCTGATGCCGCTGCGGATCCTCCGCTCGCGCACCGTGGCCGCCGCCAACCTGGTCCAGGTGCTGATGGTGGCCGCGCTGTTCTCCTTCCAGGTCCTGGTGGCCCTCCACCTCCAGCAGGTCCAGGGCTACGGGGCCGCCGAGACCGGCCTCGCGATGCTGCCGGCCGCCCTGGCCATCGGCGGGATCTCCCTCGGCGGCGCGGCGAAGCTGATCGCCCGCTTCGGCGAGCGCCGCGTCCTGCTCACCGGCCTCGCCCTGCTGGTCGCCGGCCTCGCCCTGCT
The DNA here is from genome assembly GCF_055575955.1 of Streptomyces sp. NPDC033966. Taxonomy (NCBI): domain Bacteria; kingdom Bacillati; phylum Actinomycetota; class Actinomycetes; order Kitasatosporales; family Streptomycetaceae; genus Streptomyces; species Streptomyces sp. NPDC033966. Next base: position 450,164 of record NZ_JBVIRQ010000005.1, read on the forward strand.
CACCCGCCTCCCGGTACGGGCCGACTACGTCACCGACCTGCTGCCCGTGATGCTGCTGGCCTCCGGCTTCGGCCTGGCCCTGCCCGCGCTCACCACCCTGGGGATGTCGGGCGCCGACGAGCGGGACGCCGGGCTTGCCTCGGGCCTGTTCAACACCACGCAGCAGATCGGCATGGCCCTCGGCGTCGCCGTCCTGTCCACCCTCGCCGCCGCGCGCACCGAAGCCCTGACGGCCGCCGGGACCGCCCGGCCCGAGGCCCTCACCTCCGGCTACCACCTGGCCTTCGCCACCGGCGCCGGCCTGCTGCTGGCGGCCACCGCCGTCGCGGCCTTCCTCCCGCGCGCCCCGCGCTCCCGCTGAAGGCGCCCCCGGACACCGGCGCCGCCCCCACGAAAAAAGACCCCCTGGCCAGCGTTTCCGCTGGTCAGGGGGTCTTCTCGAAGTGGAGCCTAGGAGATTCGAACTCCTGACATCTGCCTTGCAAAGGCAGCGCTCTACCAACTGAGCTAAGGCCCCGAGCAACTGGACGCGTACGACCCCCGGGAAGGAGCGTCCGTTCCGCAGGACAGAGTACCCGGTGCACCCCCGCATCCCGCAAAATGATAGGGACTCCCGCCCCGCGACCACGCTCCGTAAGATGCTCGCGAGGTTCGCACCAGCGAAGGGGAGTAGGAAGAGTGGACGCAGTACAGCAGGAGGCCACGGCCAGAGCCCGGGAACTCCAGCGCAGTTGGTACGGGGAGCCGCTCGGCGCGCTGTTCCGTCGGCTCATAGATGACCTCGGTCTCAACCAGGCCCGCCTCGCTGCCGTGCTCGGGCTTTCGGCGCCGATGCTGTCCCAGCTGATGAGCGGGCAGCGCGCCAAGATCGGCAACCCGGCCGTGGTCCAGCGGGTCCAGGCCCTCCAGGACCTCGCGGGCCAGGTGGCCGACGGCAGCGTCAGCGCCGGCGAGGCCACCGACCGGATGGACGAGATCAAGAACACCCAGGGCGGCTCCGTCCTCAGCAACAGCACCCAGACCAGCACCGGCTCCGGCGCCCCCACCGTCAAGCGCGTCGTCCGCGAGATCCAGTCGCTGCTGCGCTCGGTCGCCGCGGCCGGCGACATCATCGAGGCGGCGGACAGCCTCGCCCCCACCCACCCGGAACTGGCAGAGTTCCTCCGGGTCTACGGGGCGGGCCGCACCTCCGAGGCGGTGTCCCACTACGAGGCCCACCAGAACTGACACACGCGGGTGAGGGGGGCGGGCGCAGCAATGGGTGAGGTCTTCGCCGGCCGGTACGAGCTGGTCGATCCGATCGGGCGGGGCGGTGCGGGCGCCGTCTGGCGGGCCTGGGACCAGCGCCGCCGCAGGTACGTCGCCGCGAAGGTGCTCCTCCAGGGCGATGCCCACATGCTCCTGCGGTTCGTGCGCGAGCAGGCACTGCGCATCGACCACCCGCACGTCCTGGCCCCCGCCAGCTGGGCGGCGGACGACGACAAGGTCCTGTTCACCATGGACCTCGTCGCCGGCGGCTCCCTGGCCCACGTGATCGCGGACTACGGGCCGCTGCCGCCCCGCTTCGTGTGCGTACTGCTCGACCAGCTCCTGTCGGGGCTGGCGGCGGTGCACGCGGAGGGCGTCGTCCACCGCGACATCAAACCGGCCAACATCCTGATGGAGGCCACCGGAACCGGGCGGCCGCACCTGCGGCTGTCCGACTTCGGGATCTCCATGCGCAAGGGCGAGCCCCGGCTCACCGAGACCGACTACGTCGTCGGCACGCCCGGCTACTTCGCCCCGGAACAACTGGCGGGCGCCGAGCCCGATTTCCCCGCCGACCTCTTCGCCGTCGGCCTGGTCGCCCTGTACCTGCTGCGGGGGACCAAGCCCGACTCGCGTGCGCTGGTGGAGCACTTCCGGGCGTACGGCACCCCCGACACCCCGGAAGGCGTCCCCGCGCCCCTGTGGGACGTGATCTCGAACCTCCTGCACCCGGACCCCGACAGCCGCTTCCGGACCGCCACAGGGGCGCGCAAGGCCCTTGGTGAGGCCGCCCAGTTGCTGCCGGCACCCGCCTCGGGCGAGGAGCCGGTGGAGGTGTTCGACCAACTCGGTCCGCTTCCGGAGGGTTTCGGCCCGCAGGGGCCTGAAATCGCCGCAGCCGCACCGCCGGTGGGTTTCGGGCCGCCGTCGGCCGCGTACGGTCCCGCGGGGCCCGCCGCGGCCCCGGACACGAGCGGTTTCCACCTGGCCCCGCCCACCGCCACCGCCGGCCCCGCACCGGCCGCGTCCGTCACCGCCCCGCAGGCCGCGCCCCCGGCGCCGCGGGCGGCCCGGTCCGGCGGGATCGCCCCGCCCCCGGCGAAGGTCACCGCCGGCATCCTCACCGCGGCCCTGCTGTGCTTCGCGGTCGGCGTCTGGGCCCTGACGCAGCTCTAGGGCCTGTCCGGCGGATCAGGGCGGACCGGGCCCCGCCCCGGCGGGCCAGCAGGATCCAGCCCCCGAGCACGAGCAGCAGTACCGTCCCCGTCCCGAAGCCGGCCCCGGCCACTACCCGCATCGCCGAGGCGTCCTCCCGCGCGGCCGCCGCCTCCGGAGCGGTGAGCCCCTCCTTCGCGGCGGCCCGGTCGGCGTCGCGGACCCCGAACCCGGCGGCGGCCAGGCTCTCCTTGTACCCCGGGGCCTTGGCCGGGCCGCCGGTCACGTCCATCCGCAGCGTGAGCGGCACCGGCGTCGCGTCCTCGGTGAACTCCCCGACCTTCGCGCCCAGGGTGACGGCGATGTAGTACCAGCCCGCGAGCCGGACCGGCTGTACCTCGTTGGCGCTGGAGAAACGATTCTCGTACGCCACCGGCGCGGTCTTCGGCAGCGTCACGGCCGCCTGCTTCCCGTCGTAGGAGGTGTCCTTGGCATCCACGAGCCCCCGGTACGGGCTGTACAGCGAGACGGTGAGCCCGTTGGAGGCGGAGCCGAAGTCCTTGGTCATCCGGGCCTTGGCCACCTCGGCCCCGATCCCCAGCTGCTGCCCCCAGTCCAGGGGCACCCGGTAGAACCGGGTCTGGCCGGGCCTCAGGTCGTCCCGCCACACCCCGGAGTCCAGGGCGCGCGCGTCGTTGAAGCCGGTGCCTCCGCTACGGGCCACCGGGTCCGCGCCCGGCAGGGTCGGGGAGGCCGAGGGCCAGACGCTGGGCGCGGCGGTGGGGGCGGTGCCGGCGGCCGGGGCCGGCTCGCGCATGACGAGGAGTTCCACCGGCCACCCCGCCCGGTCGGAGTCCTTGCCCGCGGTCCGGGTGACCTTCGCGTAGTACGTGCCCGCGCTCTGGCACTCGGCGTCCTCCGCCAGCCGCCGCTGGCCCACCGCGCCGAGCGGGACGGGGTCGTAACCGAAGGAGGCCCGGCCGGGGTTGTGGGGGCAGGCCCGGCCGCCGCTGGTCATGACCTCGACCTCCAGGTCGTCCCCGTAGCCGACCTTGGCACCGGCGGGCGGCCGCAGCACGGCGGAGACGTAGACGGTGGAGGCGTCGTCGAGGCCGAGCCGGTAGACCCGCTCGCCGGGGGCGAGGGTGTCCTCGTAGGGCGTGCCGGCCTCCAGCAGCGGGGCCTCGGCCGTCGAGGGCGCGCCCCGCACCGGCTTGGCGCCGTCCGCCCGCCGGTACTCCGGCAGGGCCCCGCCCGGCCCGGAGGAAACTGCCGACGGCCCTCCCGACGGCCCGGCGGCCGGGGCCGCGTACGCCGCCCCGGGGAACCATGCCGGCCAGGCCAGCAGGCCCAGGGCCGCCGCCCCGGCCAGCATCGTCCGGCGCGTCCGGCGCACCCGATCCATCACACCCACCCCGAATTCGCTAAAGCAACCTGAATCTTTGCGTAACCGAACTTCTCGCCGGCGAACCGGCACCCGCCCCCGGAACAGCACGAAGCCCCGGCAGCAGCGGCAGCCGGGGCTTCATGGAATCAATCGTGGGGCTCACACACCGGAACCAGAGGGCACGGAGTCGGTTGCCTCCGTCCACAGGTCCTGCTCGGCACGGTCCGCCTGGATCTGGCGGTACACGAGGAGCCCGCCGATGGCGGCCAGGGCGACCAGGAGCAGCTTCTTCACGGCGCGACCTCGTCTTTCGTAGACGTTGGGGACTTCTGGCCGCCAACAATACACACCGACCGATACCGATCGGTTACCTGGGACTCCCCCGGACGGCCCAACGAAGAAGACCCCCAGGCTGGGCCTGGGGGTCTTCGACTCTGTGGGGCTAACAGGATTTGAACCTGTGGCCTCATCCTTATCAGGGATGCGCTCTAACCAACTGAGCTATAGCCCCGCCGCGCCTGCGCGCTGACTCCTGAAGATTAGCGCACAGACGCAGTGGAACCCAAATCCCCCGGGGCGGAGCCCCTGACGTCACCGTCGTGGGGCTTTCCCGCAGGTCAGTCAGCGGGTCATTCGTCCTCGGCCAGCGTGAGCTCCACGCCGCCCACGAAGCCCGCCGACAGGTTGTAGATGAACGAACCCAGCGTCGCCAGCGCGGTCATCAGCACCACGTCGATCACCGCGATCACGGACGTGAAGGTCAGCACGCGCGGCAGCGACAGGAACGACTGGAGGTCGAACCCGTTGCCCTCGTTCGAGCCGGTCGCCTCGCTGATGGTGCCGCCGACGGTCGAGAAGATGCCCATGGCGTCCATGACCATCCACAGCACCGCCGCCGCGACGACGGTGCACAGGCCCAGCGCGATCGACAGCAGGAAGCTGACCTTCATCACGGACCACGGGTCGGCCTTCGCCACCCGCAGCCGCGCCTTGCGCGTCCTGGGGGCCGTACGGACCCCCGGGACGGGCCCGCGCTGCGCACCCGGGCCCGTGGGCGCCGCGTAGGCCTGCGGAGGCTTCTGGGGCTGCCTGGCCTGCCCCTTGGCCTGGTCCTTGGCCTGGGCCTTGGGCTGCTCCTTGGGCTGCTCCTTGACCTCCTCGGCGGCGGGCTGGTCCTTGGTGGCCTGGTCCTTGACCGGGTCCTTCGCCTTGGACTGCGTCTTGGTCTGCGCCTTCGGCTTGGGTTCCGGTTCTCGGGTGTCCGTCACGGTTCCCCCCTGGGAGTCCGCGGCGGGGCCACGGGCACCGTTCGCTCCAGTCTTGGCCGGTCCGGCGCCCGTGGCTCCACTCACGACTTACTCCTCGTGCTCCCCGACCGAGGGCTCCGTGCCCTCGGCCGCCCCGGCGGCCGGTGCGTCGGCCGCCGCGGCCTCGATCTCTGACTCGATCTCGTCGGCCTCGTCAGCTTCCTGACCGGCCTCGGCGTTACGAGCGATGCCGACCACGGCATCGCGCTTGCCCAGGTTGATCAGCTGGACGCCCATGGTGTCACGGCCGGTCTCCCTGACTTCGTTGACGCGCGTACGGATCACACCACCGCCGAGCGTGATGGCGAGGATCTCATCCGTCTCGTCGACCACCAACGCGCCGACCAGCGAACCGCGGTCCTCGACGATCTTCGCCGCCTTGATGCCCAGACCGCCACGGCCCTGGACCCGGTACTCGTCCACCGCCGTCCGCTTCGCGTAGCCGCCGTCGGTGGCGGTGAAGACGAACGTACCCGGCCGGACAACGCTCATCGAGAGCAGTTCGTCACCCTCGCGGAAGCTCATGCCCTTCACACCGGAAGTGGCACGGCCCATCGGACGCAGCGCCTCGTCGGTCGCCGTGAAGCGGATCGACTGCGCCTTCTTGCTGATGAGCAGCAGGTCGTCCTCGGAGGAGACCAGCTCGGCGCCGATCAGCTCGTCGTCGCTGCCGTCCTCCGTCTCCCGGAGGTTGATCGCGATGACGCCGCCCGAACGCGGGGAGTCGTAGTCCTTCAGCGCCGTCTTCTTCACCAGGCCGCCCTTGGTGGCCAGGATCAGGTAGGGCGCCGCCTCGTAGTCGCGGATCGCGAGGATCTGGGCGATCTTCTCGTCCGGCTGGAAGGCCATCAGGTTCGCCACGTGCTGCCCGCGCGCGTCACGGCCGGCGTCCGGGAGCTCGTACGCCTTGGACCGGTAGACACGGCCCTTGTTCGTGAAGAACAGCAGCCAGTGGTGCGTGGTGGAGACGAAGAAGTGGTCGACCAGGTCGTCCTGCTTCAGCTTCGTACCGCGGACGCCCTTGCCGCCCCGCTTCTGCGAGCGGTAGTCCTCGGTCTTGGTGCGCTTGACGTAGCCGCCGTGCGTGATGGTGACGACGATGTCCTCTTCGGCGATCAGGTCCTCCATGGACATGTCGCCGTCGAAGGGCACCAGCTTGGAGCGGCGGTCGTCGCCGAACTTCTCGACGAGCGCGGCCAGCTCCTCGCTGACGATCGAGCGCTGCTTCTCCGGCGAGGCCAGGATCGCGTTGTACTCGTTGATCTTCGCCTGGAGCTCGTCGTGCTCGGCGACGATCTTCTGGCGCTCCAGGGCCGCGAGGCGGCGCAGCTGCATCTCGAGGATCGCGTTGGCCTGGATCTCGTCGATCTCCAGCAGGCCCATCAGGCCCTCGCGCGCGATCTCGACCGTGTTGCTGCGCCGGATGAGGGCGATGACCTCGTCGATCGCGTCCAGCGCCTTGAGCAGGCCGCGCAGGATGTGGGCCCGCTCCTCCGCCTTGCGCAGACGGAAGCGCGTGCGCCGGACGATGACCTCGATCTGGTGCTGCACCCAGTGGCGGATGAACGCGTCGATCGACAGGGTGCGCGGCACCCCGTCCACCAGCGCCAGCATGTTCGCGCCGAAGTTCGTCTGCAGGTCGGTGTGCTTGTACAGGTTGTTCAGCACGACCTTGGCCACGGCGTCGCGCTTGAGCACGATCACCAGGCGCTGGCCCGTCCGGGAGGACGTCTCGTCGCGGACGTCGGCGATGCCGCCGATCTTGCCGTCCTTGACCAGGTCGGCGATCTTCTGCGCCAGGTTGTCCGGGTTGGTCTGGTACGGCAGCTCCGTGACCACCAGGCACTGGCGGTTCTGGATCTCCTCGACCTCCACCACGGCGCGCATCGTGATGGAGCCGCGACCGGTGCGGTACGCCTCCTCGATGCCCTTGCGGCCCACGACCAGGGCGCCCGAGGGGAAGTCGGGACCCTTGATCCGCTCCAGGAGCGCGTCGAGGAGCTCCTCGTGGGAGGCCTCCGGGTGCTCCAGCGCCCACTGGGCGCCGGCCGCGACCTCGCGCAGGTTGTGCGGCGGGATGTTGGTGGCCATACCGACGGCGATACCGGCGCTGCCGTTGACCAGCAGGTTCGGGAAGCGCGCCGGCAGGACCGTCGGCTCCTGGTTGCGGCCGTCGTAGTTGTCCGTGAAGTCGACGGTCTCCTCGTCGATGTCCCGGAGCATCTCCATGGCCAGCGGCATCAGCTTGCACTCGGTGTAGCGCATCGCGGCGGCCGGGTCGTTGCCCGGGGAGCCGAAGTTGCCGTTGCTGTCCACCAGCGGCATGCGCATCGACCACGGCTGGGCCAGGCGGACCAGGGCGTCGTAGATCGAGGAGTCACCGTGCGGGTGGTAGGTGCCCATGACGTCGCCGACGACGCGGGCGCACTTGTAGAAGCCCTTCTCGGGCCGGTAGCCGCCGTCGTACATCGCGTACAGCACACGACGGTGGACGGGCTTGAGGCCGTCCCGTACGTCGGGCAGCGCGCGGGAGACGATGACGGACATCGCGTAGTCGAGGTAGGAGCGCTGCATCTCCGTCTCGAGCCCGACGGGCTCGATGCGCAGCACGGGCTGCTCCTCCGCTGCGTTCTCTGCGTTCTTTGCGGGTTGGGTGGTTTCGTCGGCCATTGCCGGTCAGAAGTCCTTTCGGGCGGTCAGCGTCGGGCCGACTCAGATGTCGAGGAAGCGGACGTCCTTGGCGTTGCGCTGGATGAAGGAGCGCCGCGCCTCGACGTCCTCACCCATCAGCACCGAGAACAGGTCGTCGGCCTGCGCCGCGTCGTCGAGCGTGACCTGGCCGAGCACGCGGTGGTCCACGTCCATGGTGGTGACGCGCAGTTCCTCGGCGTTCATCTCGCCCAGACCCTTGAAGCGCTGGATCGAGTCCTCGCGGATGCGCTTGCCGTTCTGCTTGCCGAGCTCGACCAGGGCGTCGCGCTCGCGGTCCGAGTACGCGTACTCGAAGTCGTCGCGGCCCCACTTGATCTTGTAGAGCGGCGGACGGGACAGGTACACGTGACCGGCCTCGACCAGCGGGCGCATGAAGCGGAACAGGAAGGTCAGCAGCAGGGTGTTGATGTGCTGGCCGTCGACGTCGGCGTCCGCCATCAGGATGATCTTGTGGTAGCGGAGCTTCTCGATGTCGAAGTCCTCGTGCACACCGGTGCCGAAGGCGCTGATCAGCGCCTGGACCTCGGTGTTCTGGAGGATCTTGTCGATCCGGGCCTTCTCGACGTTCAGGATCTTGCCGCGGATGGGCAGGATGGCCTGGTACATCGGGTTGCGGCCGGACTTCGCGGAGCCGCCGGCGGAGTCACCCTCGACGATGAAGATCTCGCACTTGGTCGGGTCGTTCGACTGGCAGTCGGACAGCTTGCCCGGCAGCGAGGCGCTCTCCAGCAGGCCCTTGCGGCGGGTCAGGTCGCGGGCCTTGCGGGCCGCGACGCGGGCCGTGGCCGCCTGGATGGACTTGCGGACGATGTCCGCGGCCTCGACCGGGTTGCGGTCGAACCAGTCGTTCAGGTGCTCGTGGACGACCTTCTGCACGAAGGTCTTGGCCTCCGTGTTGCCCAGCTTGGTCTTCGTCTGGCCCTCGAACTGGGGCTCGCCCAGCTTGACCGAGATGATCGCCGTCAGACCCTCGCGGATGTCCTCGCCGGCGAGGTTGTCGTCCTTCTCGCGGAGCAGCTTCTTGTCGCGCGCGTAGCGGTTGACCAGGCCGGTCAGCGCCGCGCGGAAGCCCTCCTCGTGGGTGCCGCCCTCGTGCGTGTGGATCGTGTTCGCGAAGGAGTAGACGCCCTCGGTGTACTGCGAGTTCCACTGCATCGCGATCTCGACCGAGAGCATGCGCTCCTTGTCCTCGGCCTCGACGTCGATGACGGTGGGGTGGATCAGCTCGCCCTTGCGCGAGTTCAGGTACGTCACGAAGTCGACGATGCCGCCCTCGTAGTGGTACTTGACCGTGCGCGCCTTGGGCTCCTGCGCGTCCGCGTCGGGGTTGTCGGCGTCCGCCGTGGCCTTCGCCGACTCGCGCTCGTCGGTCAGCGTCAGGGTCAGGCCCTTGTTGAGGAAGGCCATCTCCTGGAAGCGCCGCGACAGCGTCTCGAAGGAGTACTCGGTGGTCTCGAAGATGTCGCCGTCGGCCCAGAACGTCACCGACGTGCCGTGCTCGGCGGTCTCCTCGTTCCTGGCCAGCGGGGCCGTCGGCACACCGAGCTTGTAGTCCTGGGTCCAGCGGTAGCCGTCCGTCTTGACCTCGACCGCGACCTTGGTCGACAGGGCGTTCACGACGGAGACGCCCACACCGTGCAGACCGCCGGACACGGCGTAGCCGCCGCCGCCGAACTTGCCGCCCGCGTGCAGGACGGTCAGGACGACCTCGACGGCCGGCTTGCCCTCGGACGGCACGATGCCGACCGGGATGCCGCGGCCGTTGTCGACCACCCTGACGCCGCCGTCGGCGAGGATCGTGACGTCGATCGTGTCAGCGTGCCCGGCCATGGCCTCGTCGACCGAGTTGTCGACGACCTCCTGCACGAGGTGGTGCAGACCTCGCTCACCGGTCGAGCCGATGTACATACCCGGCCGCTTGCGCACTGCGTCCAGGCCCTCGAGGACCTGGATCGCACTGGCGTCGTAATTCTTCTCGTTGGAGTCGCCGGAATCGGCCACGAAGCGCCCTTTCTGGCACAGCGCAGCCCGTACTCCGGACCAGCGTGTGCGCCGGCGGGAGCGGCCGCGTCGATCTGCGTTGTCTGCGTTGTCGTGCTGTCTCCCGCGGATCGGGCGGGATTGCTTCCAGTCTACCGGTACCACTGACATGAATGGGGGTTTGCCGGTGCCTGAGTCCGCATGTGCCGCCCTGAACCTCCTCTCCGAGACTCCCCATATTCGGGGAGGGGCTCAAAGAGGCTCACGCGGGCGTCCAGCGCTTCGGCCTGTCAACCTTCCACTACCGTGAGGGACGCCACCCGCGCCGGCCCCGCCCGGGCGCTCCGACCGGGCCGCCGCGGGGCACTCCGCGAGGGCCGCGCGGGCCTCTTCCCCGGCCCGACCCCGGGCCGCCGCCGGCCGGCCCCCGGGCCGCCGCCGGCCGCCGCCGGCCGGCGCCGAGGCTGTCGCCGGCCGTCGCGGGCCGTCGCCGCGGGCCGTCGCAGGCCGTCGCCGCTGGCCGGAACACGTACGGTCGTGGAACCGGCCGGGGGGGCCGGAACCGGTCAGCCGTAGGTGTCGCCGGGCCCGGTGCTGCCCGGGGCCCGCCACGGGCCGTACCGCTTGGGGCGGCCGCCGGGGCCCTGCACCTTGATCAGCCGGACCGTGCCCTGTCCGAGCTCCGCGTTCAGCCGCGCCACCAGCTGCGGGGCCAGCAGCTTCAGCTGCGCGGCCCACGCCGAGGAATCGCACCGTACGAGGAGTTCACGCTCCTCGTAGCGCTCCGGTTCACAGTGCGCCGCGATCTCCGGGCCGACGATCTCCGCCCAGCGCTCCATCACCCCGGCGACCGCGATCGGCATCTCCCAGCCGCGCTCGGTGCGCAGCCGGTCCAGGGCCGCCATCAGCGGCATCGGGTCCCGGCCGTCGGCGCGGGCCCCCGAACGCAGCCCGGGCTGCTGCTGGCGCTTCTTCCCGCCCACCGCGTTGCCCCGCGCGCGGGCCTGCTCGCGCGCGGCCGCGAGGGCCTGGCGCGCCAGGTCCACCCCGGAGGGCTCCGGAGTCTTGCGCTCGTGCCGCTCGCCGTCGTTCACAGCCGGGTCACCTCACCGCCGGACACCCCGAAGCGCGTGCCCGTCAGCACGCCCGGAACGTCATCGTCGACCGCCGCCGTCACCAGCACCTGTTCGCCGCCGGCCACCAGTTCCGCCAGCCGCTCGCGCCGGCGCGCGTCCAGCTCCGCGAAGACGTCGTCCAGGATCAGCACCGGCTCCGCCCCCTCCGAGCGCAGCAGCTCGTACGAGGCCAGGCGCAGGGCCAGCGCGTACGACCAGGACTCGCCGTGGCTTGCGTACCCCTTCGCGGGGAGTTCGCCCAGGCGCAGCAGGAGGTCGTCGCGGTGCGGGCCGGCCAGGGTCACCCCGCGCTCGATCTCCTGCTTGCGGACCTCGGACAGGGTGCCGAGCAGGACCTCGCAGAGCTCCTCGCGGGTGCGGGCCGCGCCGCTGTCGACCGGGTCTCCGGCGGAGGACCTGTACGCGAGCCCGAGCGGGCCGCCGCCGGGCGCGAGCTGCTCGTACGCCTTGTCGGCGAGCGGCAGCAGGGTGGCGATCAGGTCGAGGCGCTGGGCGAGGAGCTCGGCGCCGGCGCGCGCGAGGTGCTGGTCCCAGACGTCGAGGGTGGAGAGGTCCATGGAGCGGCCGCCGTGGCGGCGGGCCATCGCGGCGGACTTCAGGAGGGTGTTGCGCTGCTTGAGGACGCGCTCGTAGTCGGAGCGGACCGCCGCCATCCGCGGGGACCGGGCCGTCACCAGCTCGTCGAGGAAGCGGCGCCGCTCTCCGGGGTCGCCCTTGACCAGGGCGAGGTCCTCCGGGGCGAACAGCACGGTGCGTACGATCCCCAGCACGTCGCGGGGTCTGACCTGCGAGGACCGGTTGATCCGGGCGCGGTTGGCGCGGCCCGGGTTCAGTTCGAGCTCGACCAGCTGCTGCCGTTCGCCCTGGGTGACGGCGGCCCGGATGATCGCCCGGTCGGCGCCCATGCGGACGAGCGGGGCGTCGGAGGAGACGCGGTGGCTGCCCAGGGTGGCCAGGTAGCCGATGGCCTCGACGAGGTTCGTCTTGCCCTGGCCGTTCGGGCCCACGAAAGCCGTGACGCCCGGGGCGAGGGGAACCTCGGCCCGGGCGTACGAGCGGAAGTCGGCCAACGAGAGATGCGAGACATGCATACGGCGCCGACCTCCCCCGGCTTCCTGCTGTGCTCTGTGGTGCTGTGGTGCTCTGGTGCGCTTACTTCTTCTCGACCGCGTGGCCGCCGAACTGGTTGCGCAGCGCGGCGATCATCTTCATCTGCGGCGAGTCGTCCTGGCGGGACGCGAACCGGGCGAACAGCGAGGCGGTGATCGCCGGCAGCGGGACGGCGTTGTCGATGGCCGCCTCGACGGTCCAGCGGCCCTCGCCCGAGTCCTGGGCGAAGCCCTTGAGCTGGTTCAGGTGCTCGTCCTCGTCCAGCGCGTTGACGGCGAGGTCCAGCAGCCAGGAACGGATGACCGTGCCCTCCTGCCAGGACCGGAAGACCTCGCGGACGTCGGTGACCGAGTCGACCTTCTCCAGGAGCTCCCAGCCCTCGGCGTAGGCCTGCATCATGGCGTACTCGATGCCGTTGTGGACCATCTTCGCGAAGTGGCCCGCGCCGACCTTGCCGGCGTGCACGGAGCCGAAGTCGCCCTCGGGCTTGAGGGCGTCGAAGATCGGCTGGACCACGGCGACGTCCTTCTCGTCGCCGCCGTACATCAGCGCGTAGCCGTTCTCCAGGCCCCAGACGCCGCCGGAGACGCCGCAGTCGACGAAGCCGATGCCCTTGGCCTTCAGTTCCTCGGCGTGCTTCTCGTCGTCGGTCCAGCGCGAGTTGCCGCCGTCGACGACGATGTCGCCGGGGGAGAGCAGCTCGGCCAGCTCGTCGACGGTGGACTGCGTCGCCGCCCCCGCCGGGACCATCACCCACACGACGCGGGGGGACTGCAGGCTGTCCACAAGCTCCTGCAGGCTGTGGACATCGGCGAGGTCCGGATTGCGGTCGTATCCGATGACGGTGTGGCCTGCGCGGCGGATGCGCTCGCGCATGTTGCCGCCCATCTTGCCGAGACCGACGAGACCGAGCTCCATCAGGTGGGTTCCTTAAGCGTTGGGGCCGTCTGTACGGGGCTTCCCCGGTACCGGTGGGTTCCGGTCGTTTCCCTGGGTCGCCCGCCGGGTCCGAGCCTACGCCGGGCCATGGCGTCGGGCCGCTCCGGACGGCGCCGGGCCCGGCACTCGCGGCTGCGAGACCGGGCCCGGTGCCGGCGTACGGCGGGAGCGGGTCAGCCGGAGAGGCGGACCGGCATGATCAGGTACTTGTAGGCCTCGTCGGCCTCCGCGTCGACCGCCGGCCGGCCGCTGAGCAGCGCGGGCTTGGTGGACGTGGTGAAGCTGAGCTGGGCGGCGGGCGAGTCGATGGCGCTCAGGCCGTCCAGCAGGAAGGTGGGGTTGAAGGCGATCGAGATGTCGTCGCCCTCGAGGTTGGCGTCGACGCGCTCCACAGCCTGTGCATCGTCGCTGGAACCCGCTTCCAGGATCAGCACGCCCTGCTCGAAGCTGAGGCGGACCGGGGTGTTGCGCTCGGCGACCAGGGCCACGCGCTTGACGGCCTCGACGAACGGGGCGGTCTCGATCACGGCGACGGAGTTGAACTCCGTCGGGAAGAGGGTGCGGTATTTCGGCAGGTCGCCTTCGAGCAGCCGGGTGGTGGTGCGGCGGCCCGCGCCCTCGAAGCCGATGAGGCCCTCGCCCTGGCCGGAGCCGGAGAGCGCCAGGGTGACGGTGTCGCCGCTGGTGAGGGACTTGGCGGTGTCCAGGAGGGTCTTGGCGGGCACCAGGGCCACGGCCGAGGCCTCCGGGTTCTCCGGCTTCCACAGGAACTCGCGGACCGCGAAGCGGTAGCGGTCGGTGGAGGCCAGGGTGACGCGGTCGCCCTCGATCTCGATGCGGACGCCGGTGAGCACGGGCAGCGTGTCGTCGCGGCCGGCGGCGATGGCGACCTGCGCGGCGGCGGAGGCGAAGACCTCGCCGGGCACGGTGCCGGTCGCGGTCGGCATCTGCGGGAGCGCCGGGTACTCCTCCACAGGCAGGGTGTGGAGTGTGAACCGCGAGGAGCCGCAGACCACGGTCGCCCGTACACCGTCTGTGGAAATCTCGACCGGGCGGTTGGGGAGGGCGCGGCAGATGTCGGCGAGGAGCCGGCCGGAGACGAGGACGGTGCCGTCCTCCTCCACGTCCGCCTCGACGGAGACGCGGGCCGAGACCTCGTAGTCGAAGCCGGAGAGGGACAGGGTGCCCTCCTCGGCCTTCAGCAGCAGGCCCGCGAGCACGGGCACGGGCGGCCGGGCCGGGAGGCTGCGTGCAGCCCAGGCCACCGCCTCCGCGAGTACGTCGCGCTCCACCCGGATCTTCACCGGAACCGCCTCCTGCTGTTGCTCGCTCGTCTGCCGGCCTTCGTCGTCGGCCCGTCGATGCCTCGACCGATGCCGGGGACCAGTCTGACGTACGGCGCCGACAGTCGTCGCGGCTGGCGGTCAAGTCGGGAGCGAGGAGCCGGGACGGCCGAGCGGCGAGTTGTGCACAGGACCCGCTTGAAAACCGAAACCGGCCTAACTCTCCATGGGGGTAGTAGTAGGGCCTGTGGAAACGGTGGATAAGCCCGTTCTCGCAGGTCAGCCCACGTTTTTTATCCCCACAGCCTGTGGGTGGGACCGGTGGACAACCCGGGGTCTCTGTGGAGAACGGAAAGTTCTGCACAGGTCGTCCCCAGGTGACCCTCACTACTCCACAGGTGTGTCCCCAGCTTTTCCCCAGAAGTCCACAGAGCAAACGTCGACATCCGTGTGACCGCTTTCACTCGGGGCGGTGACGGGGGGTGTGCCGTTGCCGAACAGTGGACAACGGTGTGGAGAACCGTCGGGAACCTGTGCACAGGATGCGGGAACCTGTGAGTCGGCGGTGGACAGAGGAGTGGATGAGCCTGTGGATGATTTTTCTGTCCACAGGCTGTGGATGACGCTTGCTCACAATTCCACAGGGGTCTGACCTGCCCTGATGGCCCCTCAACAGGCACCCCTGTGGACAGATTGTGGGCGATGGGGACTGTCCTCAGGCTGTGGACGGAAGAAAACCGTGGAATCTGTGGATGACGGGCCCTCCCGGGGGCGCATTCGAACAGAGCAGGAGCGCACGGACGAAGAAGGGCGCCCCCGGTTCGATCCGGAAGCGCCCTGTCGTGAGGTTTGAGGGACCGCCAGCCGGCCCCCGCGGGGCCCGCCTCAGCCGTTCTTGATGCGGTTGGTGAGCTCCGTGACCTGGTTGTAGATCGAGCGCCGTTCCGCCATCAGGGCGCGGATCTTGCGGTCCGCGTGCATGACGGTGGTGTGGTCCCGCCCGCCGAACTGGGCCCCGATCTTCGGCAGCGACAGGTCGGTGAGCTCCCGGCACAGGTACATGGCGATCTGCCGGGCGGTGACGAGGACCCGGCTGCGCGAGGAGCCGCAC
Organism: Streptomyces sp. NPDC033966; assembly: GCF_055575955.1. Classification (NCBI taxonomy): domain Bacteria; kingdom Bacillati; phylum Actinomycetota; class Actinomycetes; order Kitasatosporales; family Streptomycetaceae; genus Streptomyces; species Streptomyces sp. NPDC033966. Next base: position 465,532 of record NZ_JBVIRQ010000005.1, read on the forward strand.
AGGTCGTCCACGGTGAGCCCGAAGTAGTCGGCGGTGGCCGCCATGATGTCGGAGGCGGTGATCTCGGGCGCGCTGTCCTCGCCGCCCGGGATCAGGTTCTTGAGGACGTCCTCGGTGAGCCCGAGGTCCACCGGCTGCCGGTTCAGGCTCGCGAAGGCGGTGACCCGGATCAGCGCCCCCTCCAGCTCGCGGATGTTGCGCGAGATGCGGGAGGCGATGAACTCCAGTACCTCCGGCGGGGCGTTGAGCTGCTCCTGGACGGCCTTCTTGCGCAGGATCGCGATCCGGGTCTCCAGCTCGGGGGGCTGGACGTCGGTGATCAGGCCCCACTCGAAGCGGTTGCGGAGCCGGTCCTCCAGGGTGACGAGCTGCTTGGGCGGCCGGTCGGAGGAGAGGACGATCTGCTTGTTGGCGTTGTGGAGCGTGTTGAAGGTGTGGAAGAACTCCTCCTGGGTCGACTCCTTGCTCGCGAGGAACTGGATGTCGTCGACGAGCAGGATGTCCATCTCGCGGTACCGCTTGCGGAAGGCGTCGCCCTTGCCGTCGCGGATGGAGTTGATGAACTCGTTGGTGAACTCCTCCGAGCTCACGTACCGCACGCGCGTGCCGGGGTAGAGGCTCCGCGCGTAGTGCCCGATGGCGTGCAGCAGGTGCGTCTTGCCGAGCCCCGACTCCCCGTAGACGAAGAGGGGGTTGTACGCCTTCGCCGGCGCCTCGGCGACGGCCACCGCGGCGGCGTGCGCGAAGCGGTTGGAGGCGCCGATGACGAAGGTGTCGAAGAGGTACTTGGGGTTCAGACGGGCGGTCGGCTCCAGCGGGCCCGAGGTGGAGCCGCCGGAGGGTGCCGACGGCGGAGGCGCGGGCGTCGGCCGGCCGGGCGCGGGGCGCGGGGCCGGCTGCTCGTACTGCTGCGGCTCGTAGGACTGGGGCTCGTACGGCTGGGGTTCGTACTTCTGGGATTCGTACTTCTGGGGCTCGTAGCCGCCCTGGTCGTAGCCGCCGGGCTCGGACTGCTGGAGGTAGCCGGGCTGCGGGGTGGCGTAGGGGTCCCGCTCGGGGAAGCCGCCGAGGCGCTGCTGCTGCCAGCCGTACTCGTCCTGGCCGCCGCGGGGCCAGGAGCCGGGCTCCTGGCGCGGCTGCTGGTACTCCGGGTAGGCCGGGCGCGCGGTGGGGAGCTGCTCCTCGCCGGGGCCGGCGCCGGGGCGCTGGCCGCCGTACGGCTCGTAGCCCTCGCGCGGGGAGGGGGAGCTCGGGGCCGGCGGCGCGGCCTCGCCCGCGGAGTCGTCCACGGTGATCGCGATCCGGATCGGGCGGCCGCACTCGCGGCTCAGGGCGTCGCTGATGAGCGGGGCGAGACGGCCTTCCAGGACCCGCTTGCCCCATTCGTTGGGGACGGCGAGCAGGGCGGTGTCGGCGACGAGGGCCAGCGGCTGGCATCGTTCCACCCACTGCTTGTCCTTGGGCTCGATCCCCTGCTGGCCCTCCCCGAGCAGCTTCTCGAGCACGCGTGGCCACACTGCGGCAAGATCGGCAGGTACGTCAGCCACAGAGCACGCTCTCTCACAGGTCCCGGTCCCACGAATGTGTGGTTCTTTGGGACGGTCGGGACAAAAAATCCGGGATCAGGCAACGGTAGTCAGGCCGGTGGGTAGGGTTCAAGTCGTTGTCCACAGCCTGTGCACAGTGTGGGGCAGGGGACGCTCGGTTTGACCGGATGGCGTAGCCGCGCGTACCGTAACGAGGTCGAGTTGTCGATGGCTGCTGCCGCCTGCCTACCGATGGGCGAAGGTCACTGATTGTGATCATTTAGCGGTGTCCACTCGGGCGAACACGCGAGTTCCTCGTGGGCGCACGGTGACAGCCAGGCGATGTACCGCCACAACGATTCATTCTCTGGAGCCCCCGAGTGAGCAAGCGCACCTTCCAGCCGAACAACCGCCGCCGCGCCAAGACCCACGGCTTCCGTCTTCGGATGCGTACCCGTGCCGGTCGCGCCATCCTCGCGAACCGTCGCAGCAAGGGCCGCGCCGCCCTTTCCGCGTAACAACGCGCAGGTCGTGACGTCGTGCTGTCTCCCGAAAATCGGCTGAGGCGGCGCGAGGACTTCGCGAGCGCGGTGCGCCGAGGACGTCGGGCCGGTCGCCCGCTCCTCGTCGTCCACCTACGTACAAGCGGTGCAACGGACCCGCACGGGCCGGGGGATGTCGATCCCTCGTCCCGTGCGGGTTTCGTCGTCAGCAAGGCTGTCGGCATCGCTGTCGTCCGCAACCGGGTCAAGCGCCAGCTCCGCCATCTCATGCGTGATCGGCTCGCCCGGCTGCCCGCCGGTAGCCTGGTGGTGGTGCGGGCCCTGCCCGGAGCCGCTGATGCCGGCGTCGACGAGCTGGCCCGTGACCTGGACGCCGCCTTGGCGCGGCTGCTGGGAGGCGTGGCTCGATGAAGTACCCGCTGCTCGCTTTGATCAAGCTGTACCAGTGGACGATCAGTCCGCTGCTCGGGCCGGTGTGCCGCTACTACCCGTCGTGCTCGCACTACGGGTTCACGGCCATCGACCGGCATGGTGCGGTGAAGGGGACGGCTCTGACCGCCTGGCGGATCCTGCGGTGCAATCCGTGGTCCCCGGGTGGTGTGGATCATGTCCCACCCCGGAAACGCCCGCGTTGGCACGAGCAGCTGCGCAGTGCGTTGCGTAGATCTCGCAATGCTCAAGGAGCCTGATTAGTGGACACGATTGCCAGTCTGTTCAGCTTTATCACCACACCCGTGTCGTGGATCATCGTCCAGTTCCACAAGGTCTACGGCGCGATCTTCGGTGCGGACAGTGGATGGGCCTGGGGCCTGTCCATCGTGTCCCTGGTGATCCTGATCCGCATCTGTCTGATCCCGCTCTTCGTGAAGCAGATCAAGGCGACGCGTGGCATGCAGGCGCTCCAGCCGAAGATGAAGGCGATCCAGGAGCGCTACAAGAACGACAAGCAGCGTCAGTCCGAAGAGATGATGAAGCTGTACAAGGAGACGGGTACCAACCCGCTCTCCTCGTGCCTTCCCATCCTGGCGCAGTCGCCGTTCTTCTTCGCGCTGTACCACGTGCTCGCGAGCATCGCCAACGGCAAGACCATCGGCGTGATCAACCAGCCGCTGCTGGAGAGCGCCCGCCAGGCGCACATCTTCGGCGCCCCGCTGGCCGCCAAGTTCATGGACAGCGCCGAGAAGGTCGCGGCCCTGGACGCCTCGATCACCAACGTGCGCATCGTGACCGCGGTCATGATCGTCATGATGTCGCTGTCGCAGTTCTACACGCAGCGCCAGCTGATGCAGAAGAACGTCGACCTCTCGGTCAAGACGCCGTTCATGCAGCAGCAGAAGATGCTCATGTACATCTTCCCGGTGATCTTCGCGGTCATGGGCATCAACTTCCCCGTCGGTGTCCTCGTCTACTGGCTGACCACCAACGTGTGGACCATGGGCCAGCAGATGTACGTGATCAACCAGAACCCGACGCCGGGCAGCAAGGCTCAGGACCAGTACCTGACCCGTCTGCTGAAGCACGTCAGCACCCATGGCGACGTCAAGGGCCGGGGCAAGAAGAAGATCGTCGCGGCGATCGTGGCCAAGGGTCCGGACCGCAACGACAACGAGCGGAAGTTCATCACCGCGCTGACGAAGCAGGGCATGGCCGCGCAGGCGGACGGCTCCGTGATCAAGAGTTCTGATGCCACGGCCGACTCGGACGCGGCGAGCGGCGGTGTCGCCACGAAGCGGCAGCAGCCGAAGCGGCAGACGAAGTCGAAGCGTCAGACGCCCCCCAGCAAGCCCTCCAAGAAGTAGAAGGAGTCCCTCCCGTGACGGAAGGCACCACCACCGCCGCCGCTGAGAGTGGCGACACCCTGACCCGCCTCGAGCAGGAGGGTGAGATCGCGGCCGACTACCTTGAGGGTCTGCTGGACATCGCCGACCTGGACGGCGACATCGACATGGACGTCGAGGCGGACCGCGCCGCGGTGTCGATCGTCAGCGACTCGGGCGGCCGCGACCTGCAGAAGCTCGTGGGCCGTGACGGAGAGGTCCTGGAGGCCCTCCAGGAGCTGACCCGCCTCGCCGTGCACCGGGAGACCGGCGACCGCAGCCGTCTGATGCTGGACATCGCGGGCTTCCGGGCGAAGAAGCGCGAGGAGCTGGCGGCGCTGGGCGCGAAGGCCGCCGCGGACGTGAAGGCCTCGGGCGAGCCGCTGAAGCTGTCCCCGATGACCCCCTTCGAGCGCAAGGTCGTCCACGACGCCGTGGCGGCCGCCGGCCTGAAGAGCGAGTCCGAGGGCGAGGAGCCGCAGCGCTTCGTCGTCGTGCTCCCGGCCTGACCGGGAACGTTGTGTGTCGGCCCCGCCTGTGTCGCAGGCGGGGCCGAAGTTTGTAAGCCTGGCAGTTGAACGACACGGTTGAACGACACGGTTTTGGCGTGAGCGGTTCTGTACGGAAGGACGGTCCCCGTGACGGAGGCAGCGGAGCTTCCCGCGGCGCCTGAAGAGGCGCCCCCGGCGCCCGAAGAGGCGCGCGCGGTGTTCGGTGAGTTTTTCCCGGAAGCGGTGCGGTACGCGGAGCTGCTGGCGGATGCGGGGGTCAAGCGGGGCCTGATCGGGCCGCGTGAGGTTCCCCGGCTGTGGGAGCGGCACCTGCTGAACTGCGCGGTGCTCTCCGAGGTGGTGCCGGAGGGCGTCACCGTGTGCGACGTGGGCTCGGGCGCCGGCCTGCCCGGCATCCCGCTCGCCCTGGTGCGCCGGGACCTGAAGATCACATTGCTGGAGCCCCTGCTGCGCAGGACGACCTTCCTCCAGGAAGCCGTGGAACTGCTCGGACTGGACCACGTCACCGTGGTGCGCGGCCGGGCCGAGGAGGTGCTCGGCAAGCTCCAGCCGGTGCACGTGGTGACGGCCCGCGCGGTGGCACCGCTGGACCGGCTCGCGGGCTGGGGCGTGCCGCTGCTGCGTCCTTACGGCGAGATGCTGGCCCTGAAGGGCGACACCGCCGAGGAGGAGCTGGTCTCGGCGAAGGTCGCGCTGACCAAGCTGGGTGTGGTGAAGACCTCGGTGCTCCACGTGGGCGAGGGCGTCGTCGACCCGCTGTCCACGGTGGTCCGGGTGGAGGTCGGAGAAAGCCCCGGTGGGGTGAGGTTCGCGGCCAAGCGGGCTAAGGCCGCGCGGCAAGGGCGTGCGCGCAGGCGTCGCTGATCGGCGTCGTCGGTGGAGCGTTTTGGGGCGGGTTGCGCCCTATAGGTATGGATTTCGGAGTGTCGTAACGGGCTGAAGACTCCGTGCGGGCATCGTGTTTCACGTGAAACGTCGCTCTCTGCTGCACGGAATCATCAGCCGCGGCCGTGCTGCTGCGGCCCCTCGCCCCCGCAAGGACGCGGGGGTGACGGAGTTGTCCACAACGGTGGATTCATCCACAGGAGTACGGGCCCCGCTGGTTCGCGACCCGGGTGGCATGGCAGTCTCTGTTCATCGCGAGCCCGCTGCCGAGGAGAGTGACACCGTGCGGTCCGACGCCAACCTCGCGGGGCCGATGGCCGATCCGGTCCCCGGTCCCCGCTCTGAATCGCCGGGTGAGGATGTTTCACGTGAAACATCGTCCCCGCCCCTCGTGGACAACGACGACATCGAGGACACCCCGATCGCCCGCGCCGCCCAGCAGGCGATCGAGGGCCTGGGTCACAACGGCGCCGCCCTGCCGCGGCCCGCGCAGACCCGGATCATGGTCGTGGCCAACCAGAAGGGCGGCGTCGGCAAGACCACGACGACCGTGAACCTGGCGGCTTCGCTGGCCCTGCACGGTGCGCGCGTCCTGGTCATCGACCTCGACCCGCAGGGCAACGCCTCCACGGCGCTGGGCATCGACCACCACGCGGATGTGCCGTCCATCTACGACGTGCTCGTGGACAGCCGTCCCCTGCTGGAGGTCGTTCAGCCGGTGGTGGACGTGGAGGGGCTCTTCTGTGCCCCGGCCACGATCGACCTCGCCGGCGCGGAGATCGAGCTGGTATCGCTGGTGGCCCGTGAGAGCCGGCTCCAGCGGGCGATCCAGGCGTACGAGCAGCCGCTCGACTACATCCTCATCGACTGCCCGCCCTCGCTGGGCCTGCTGACGGTGAACGCGATGGTGGCCGGCGCCGAGGTGCTGATCCCGATCCAGTGCGAGTACTACGCGCTGGAGGGCCTGGGTCAGCTGCTGCGCAACGTCGACCTGGTGCGGGCCCACCTGAACCCGGCCCTGCACGTCTCGACGATCCTGCTGACGATGTACGACGGCAGGACGCGGCTGGCCTCGCAGGTGGCGGATGAGGTGCGCACGCACTTCGGCAAGGAGGTGCTGCGCACGAGCATCCCGCGGTCGGTTCGTATCTCGGAGGCTCCGAGCTACGGGCAGACGGTTCTCACGTACGACCCGGGTTCCAGTGGTGCCCTGTCCTACCTGGAAGCAGCGCGGGAGATCGCGCTGCGGGGAGCCGGAATCCATTACGACGCCCAGCACGCCCATCTGGGCGCGGGCATGAACAGCACGCAGAGTGTGGCGGAGGGGATCCAGTGAGCGAGCGACGTAGGGGCCTGGGGCGGGGGCTCGGCGCGCTGATCCCGTCCGCTCCCCAGGAGCCGGTGATGGGTACGGGGTCGACGTCTCCGACAGCGCTGCCGGTCCTGCCGTCGGAGCGGGGGATCGCCGCGGCGAAGCTCGCCGTCCTGGCACAGGCGGATGTTTCACGTGAAACGTTGGCGCCGGTAGAGACGCCGGCTCCGCAGCCGGTGGCCGATGAGGTGGCGGGGGCGACGTTCGCGGAGCTTCCGCTGGACGCGATCACGCCGAACCGGCGGCAGCCGCGCAATATGGACCACCTCGACGAGGACGCGCTGGCAGAGCTGGTGACCTCGATCCAGACGGTGGGGCTGCTCCAGCCCGTGGTGGTCCGGGAGACCGAGCCCGGCCGCTATGAGCTGATCATGGGCGAGCGGCGTTTCCGCGCCTGCGGTCAGGCGGGGATGGAGAGCATCCCCGCGATCATCCGGGCGACGGACGACGACAAGCTCCTGCTGGACGCCCTCCTGGAGAACCTGCACCGGGTACAGCTGAACCCGCTGGAGGAGGCCGCCGCGTACGACCAGCTCCTCCGGGACTTCAGCTGCACGCACGACCAGCTGGCGGACCGGATCGGACGCTCGCGTCCGCAGGTCACCAATACCCTGCGGCTGCTGAAGCTCTCGCCCGAGGTGCAGAAGAAGGTGGCCGCCGGCGTGCTGCTCGCGGGTCATGCACGGGCCCTCGTATCCGTGGAGGACTTCGGGGAACAGCTCGGTCTCGCCGAGCGGATCGTGGCCGAGGGCCTGTCCGTGCGCTCGGTCGAGGAGATCATCCAGCTGATGGGCTCGGAGCCGTCGAGCACCGTCAAGCCCAAGGGCCCGCGGGCGGGGGCACGGGTGTCCCCGGCGCTCAGCGAGCTGGCGACGCGGCTGTCCGACCGGTTCGAGACCCGGGTGAAGGTGGATCTGGGCCAGAAGAAGGGCAAGATCACCGTCGAGTTCGCATCGATGGAGGACCTGGAGCGCATCCTGGGAACCCTGGCCCCGGGTGAGGGACGGGTCCTCGAGCAGGGTCTGTCCGGGGAGTAGCCCCACCGGCTCGTTCCACTCACTGCCCCCTGCTTCTTCGAGATGTCCGCACTCGAAGAAGCAGGGGGCAGTGCTTACGATGTGGGCATGGGTCGTCGGCTTGTACCGCTCACGCTGGACAACCTCCAGGACCTGCCCAGGCGTTGCCGGAGCTGTGTGTTCTGGGAGCTGGATCCCGTCACCGGCGAGGCCGCGGTGAAGGCGGGCACTCCGGAGCTGGAGAAGGAGGCCTGGATCTCGGCCGTCCTCCTGGACTGGGGCTCCTGCGGCCGGGTGGTCTACGTGGACGAAGTCCCCGTCGGGTTCGTGCTGTACGCCCCGCCCGCCTATGTGCCGAGGGCCGCTTCCTTCCCGACCAGTCCGGTCTCCCCGGACGCCGTGCAGTTGATCACGGGCTGGATCATGCCGGGGTATCAGGGGCAGGGCCTGGGGCGGGTGATGGTCCAGACGGTCGCGAAGGATCTGCTGCGGCGGGGGTTCAAGGCGATCGAGGCGTTCGGTGAGGCGCGGTGGGAGCGGCCCGCCTGCCTGCTGCCGGCCGACCATCTGCTGTCGGTGGGCTTCAAGACCGTACGCCCCCACCCGTCCCACCCCCGGCTGAGGCTGGAGCTGCGCACGACGCTGTCGTGGAAGGAAGACGTGGAGCTGGCCCTGGACCGCCTGTTGGGCGGAGCGAGGGCCCGCAAGGAGCCCGCGCTGCGCCCGCTGTGAGGACTCCCGGACATGGGAACGGGGCCGCCCCCTGAAGGGAGCGGCCCCGTTCCACGTAGAACAAGCTTGCCGTCAGGCCTGGATGAAGCCCTCGAGGTCGCGGAGGATGGCGGCCTTCGGCTTGGCGCCGACGATGGTCTTGGCGACCTCGCCACCCTGGTAGACGTTCAGCGTCGGGATGGACATGACGCCGTACTTCGCGGCAGTGGCAGGGTTCTCGTCGATGTTGAGCTTGACGATCTCGATCTGCTCACCGTGCTCGGCTGCGATGGCCTCCAGGGAGGGCGCGATCTGGCGGCACGGACCGCACCAGGCGGCCCAGAAGTCCACGAGCACGGGCTTGTCGCTGCGCAGTACGACTTCGTCGAAGTCCGCGTCGGTCACGTTCTTGAGGGTGCCGGCCACAGCGGCCTCCTTCTCTTCTACGGGGTGTGGGGTGTGGGGATGGAGCCGGGTCAGACGGTCGCGGTCGCCGGCTCGGCGTCCGCGAGCGCCGCGAGGAAGCGCTCCGCGTCGAGGGCGGCGGAGCAGCCGGTGCCGGCCGCGGTGATCGCCTGGCGGTAGGTGTGGTCCACGACGTCGCCGGCGCCGAACACGCCGGTGATGTTGGTGCGCGTCGAGGGAGCGTCGACCTTGAGGTAGCCCTCGTCGTCGAGGTCGAGCTGGCCGGTGAACAGCTCGGTGCGCGGGTCGTGTCCGACGGCGATGAACAGGCCGGTCACGGGCAGCTCGGAGGTCTCACCGGTCTTGGTGTTGCGCAGGGTGAGGCCGGAGAGCTTCTGCTCGCCGTGGATCTCGGCGACCTCGCTGTCCCAGGCGAACTTGATCTTCGGGTCGGCGAAGGCGCGATCCTGCATGGTCTTGGAGGCGCGCAGGCTGTCACGGCGGTGGACGATCGTGACCGACTTGGCGAACCGGGAGAGGAAGGTGGCCTCCTCCATCGCGGTGTCGCCGCCGCCGACGACGGCGATGTCCTGGTCCTTGAAGAAGAACCCGTCACAGGTGGCGCACCAGGAGACGCCGCGTCCGGAGAGGGCGTCCTCGTTGGGCAGACCGAGCTTCCGGTGCTGGGAACCGGTGGTGACGATGACGGCCTTGGCGCGGTGCACCGTGCCGGCGGTGTCCGTGACGGTCTTGATCTCACCGGTGAGGTCCACGGCGACGACGTCGTCCGGGACGAGCTCGGCGCCGAAGCGCTCGGCCTGGTCGCGCATGTTGTCCATGAGGTCCGGGCCCATGATGCCGTCCCGGAAGCCGGGGAAGTTCTCGACCTCGGTGGTGTTCATGAGCGCGCCGCCGGCGGTGACGGCACCTTCGAAGACCAGGGGGTTGAGCGAAGCGCGTGCGGTGTACAGGGCGGCCGTGTAACCGGCCGGCCCGGAGCCGATGATGATCACGTTTCGTACGTCGCTCACGGGTTCTTTCCTCGTCTCTGCGGACTTCGTGCTGCCTACCGGGGGCCGGTGCGGACTCTCACCCCACCCAACGGATCCTACGGCGCGCACATTCCCCGCTTGGCCCCTCCAGTCCCGCAACGCGCGGGGGGCCACCCCGTGATCCCGTCAGTTGCGTGGATATGTGCTGGTCAGTAGGGGCTTGTCCGGTGTTTGCGCCGCATTGTCCGCGCAGCCGGAGGGCACGAGATAGGCGTCCACCCGGGCGGGGTCGCCCGGGTGGGGCAGCACGACGAGGTAGACGGGAGTGCCCTGGTAACTGCCGAGCTCGGCGGCGACCGGCGGTTCGGTGCGGCCGGTGCCCTGCCGGACGCAGGACGGGACCGGGACCGGGACCGGCTCGGGAGAGGCGAGCCGGTCGGCGGGAGCCAGCCCGGGGGAGGTGTCCTGCAGCCCCATGCTCTTGTCGGTCTCGCCCGGTGCGGTCTTCGGGGTGTTCGCCGAGGGTTCGCCGGCGAGTAGCTGCCGGACGCTCTGGCGGAGTCCCTGGGCCGTGTACTCGCCGGGGGTGGCGGAGTCGGCGGAGGCCCTCGCCGTGTCGTTGCGCGTGGCGGTGTCGTGCGAGCCGGTACCGCCCAGTCCGTTGAAGAGGAAGACAGCGAGCGCGCAGGCGGCGGCCCCGGCCAGACCGGAGAGGACGGCGATGCGGCGTCGGGCGCGACGACGGCCAGGCCCGGTTGGGCCAGACGGGTGACCGGTGGGCCGGTGGGCCTCGCTCCGACCGGAGCCGCCCGTGGTTGCCGGCGATGTTTCACGTGAAACATCGCCCGCGGGATGCGGCTCGGAGACGGCGGCCCCGGCCCGGGAGGTCGTCGAGTCGAGGAGCGCTTCGGCGGCGAGGGCGGCGTCGATCCGGCCGGCGATGGAAGAGGGCATGCGCGGCGGTCCCGGGAGGGTGCCGAGCAGGGACCGGATCTCCTCCAGGGAGGCGAGCACGTCGGCGCAGAGCGCGCAGTCCCCGAGGTGGCTGCGCACCTCGGCGGTACGGGAGGGGGAGAGCAGCCCTTCGGTGAGGTCGGAGATCTCCGAGACCTCGGGGTGCCAGGTCGTGCCGGCAGTGCCGGTCGTGCCGGTTGAGGGGCTCACGGTCGTCCACCTCCGCCCTTCACAGCGTCTGGATCCGGTTCTGGATTCCTGGTGTCTGCCGCAGGTGGGACGGCTGTCCCCGGCGTCCGGTTCCTTCCCCGCTCCAAGGTGGGGTTATCCCCGGCATTCGTGCGCAGATGAGTGAGCATCGGCAGGAGTTTGGCCCGGCCCCGCGCGCACCGGCTCTTCACGGTGCCGGTGGGGACGTCGAGGATGCGGGCGGCGTCGGCGACGGGGTATCCCTGCATGTCGACGAGGACGAGGGCGGCCCGCTGCTCGGCCGGGAGGGTGCTGAGGGCGGCCAGGAGCTGGCGGTGGAGGTCCTGGCGCTCCGCGGGGGCCTCGGCGGACTCGTGGGGCTCCAGCAGCCGCTCCAGGCGGTCCGTGTCGTCGAGGGGCGCGGTCCGGCGGGATGCGGCCTTGCGGGCGCGGTCGAGGCAGGCGTTGACGGTGATCCGGTGCAGCCAGGTGGTGACGGCGGAATCGCCGCGGAAGGTGTGGGCGGCCCGGTAGGCGGAGACGAGGGCGTCCTGGACGGCGTCCGCGGCCTCCTCGCGGTCGCCCAGGGTGCGCAGCGCGACGGCCCAGAGCCGGTCGCGGTGACGGCGTACGAGCTCCCCGAAGGCGTCGGGGTCGCCGGCGACGTGCAGGGAAAGGAGATCCTGGTCGCTGTGCTCGCCGGTCGCGGCGTCGTCCAACGGTGAGCCCCCCTCCCCTGCCTGCGTCAGCCCTTGAACTGCACGTCCGTGATGCCCTGCTTGTAGCCGGCGCCGCTGAAGTTGTCGTAGGGCGCGTACGGCATGGCCGTGATCCACAGGAGCACGTAGCGCGTCTTGACCGGCTTCTCCACGGTCAGCTTGACGTTGCTGTCCTTGGTGGTCGTGCCCGTGATCTTCTTCTTCGAGTCGGCCGACTCGCCCGCGTACAGCGTCAGGGTGGTGTGGTCGCCCGGGTACTTCAGCGCTATCGAGACCTCGCTGACCTCCTGCTCGGAGCCGAGGTCGTAGACGATCCCGACACCGGCCTTGATCACGACCTTGGGGCCGTCGGAGAAGCTCTTGGTCCGCCAGTAGCTGGAAGCGTCCCCGTCGTACGTCTTGCCGACGTCACTCGCGTTCTGCGGGACGCCGTCCGGCGCGTACTCCTTCGCGTCCTTGATGGAGAGCGGCGTGAGCTCCTTCTTCTGCGCGGCGTCGTTGGGGCCCTGCTGCTGGGTCTGGGTGTTGTCACCGCCGCCCGACTTGCTGTGTTCCAGGAGGCTGTCGGCGAGCTGCCAGCTGCCGAGGCCCAGGGCGACGATCAGCAGGGCGGCGACGCCCCACTTCAGCGCGCGCCCGGTGCGGCTCTGCAGCGGCGGCGGAGGGACGGACTGGACCGCCTGGGTGGTGGGCAGGCCGACCGGCGCGGGGCGGCCGTAGGTGCCCTGCTGGTAGGTGGTGTGCTGGTACTCCGGGGGCGCGGTGAAGGCGGGCTCCGGCGGCCGGATGCGGGGCATCTCGGCGACGGCCTTGGCCAGCTCCTCGGGGCTCGTGCAGGCGGGCTCCTGGCGGGAGGCGGTCGCCCCGTCGTTGGCGAGGGCGCGCATGGCGAGCTCGCCGAGGCCCCGGTGGACACCGGCGCGGACCTGGTCGGGAGCGAGCAGGCCCACGCCCTTGGGCAGGCCGCGCAGGCCGTACGCGTCGTTCTCGTAGGGCCAGCGCTGGGTGAGGGAGGCGTACAGCAGCGCGCCGATGGCCTCGGTGTCCGCCCGCTGCGGGGTGTCGCTGGTGATGCCGCGCAGGGCGGCGTTCACGGCGAGGCCGCGGATGCGGTACTGGCCCGTGGAGGTGCGCAGTATCGCGCTGGGCGTCAGGCGCAGGTGGGCCAGGCCCTCGCGGTGGGCGGCGGCCATGGCCTGGGAGACCTGGCTGACCAGCTGGTAGGCCTCGTGGGGTTCGAGGGTGCCGGCGGCCAGGACCGAGGTCAGTTCGGTGGCGTCGGGCAGCCACTCGTGGACGACGTAGACGAGGTCGTTCTCCTCCACGGCGTCGAGGACCTGGACGAACCGGGGGTCGCCGAGCAGGGCGGAGGAGCGGGCGGCCGCCAGGACGCTGCGGGCCCTGGGGTGGTCCGCGGGCAGCAGGTGGACGCCCACCGCGCGGCGCAGCTTCTCGTCCATGGCGCGCCAGCTGCTGAACCCGTCCAGACGGGTGACGCACTCCTCCAGGCGGTAGCGCCGTGCGAGCTTGTGCCCGCTGTGCAGTTCCGGCGCGGCCGCGGGTGCCGTGCTCGCGCGCTCGCCGTCCTTCCCGGGTACGGGGCCTTCCGAGACTTTTCCGTTCTTGGCGTCCACCCCGTCGGCCGTGGCCTTGGCCGCATCTGCGGCCAGCGGCTGTTCGCCGCTGTTGTCGGCCACGTCGACGGCAGCCGTGCTACGTTCCGCCACCGTCGTCCCTGCCTCCCCATCCGTTGCGCGCTGTCGGCCAGTCTGCGAAGCCATGCCAATTGTGCCCACAGTCCGCCGCTATGCACGACACACGAAGGGGGGTGACGGTTGTGCGCATCAGCGCCCCAGACGTCCGCGGACCATTCCGACCATGGAGTTGAGCTCTTCGATCCGCATCCTCTTGGCGGCGAGGAGGAACACGCCTCCCAGCGCGATGCCTCCGGCGACCAGGGCGGCGACGGAGCCGAGGGCTCCGCTGCCCAGGACCTGCATGACCCCGTAGGCGACGGCGCCGGCCACCACCGCGGCCGGGACGCACGCGCCGATCAGGCGGGTGTAGGTGCGCATCACGTGGGCGCCGTCGAGGTCCCCGCCGAGGCGCACCTTCAGGCGGCGCCAGGCCACGCCGACACCGACCAGGTAACCGAGGCCGTACGCGGCGGCCATGCCGATGACGGCCCAGCGTGCCGGCAGCACGAAGTAGGCGAGGGCCGAGACGGCGGCGTTGACGGCCGCGACGATGACGGTGTTGTAGAAGGGCGTCCGGGTGTCCTCGTAGGCGTAGAACCCGCGCAGGACCACGTACTGGACGGAGTACGGGATCAGGCCGAGGCCGAAGGCCATCAGCATGTAGCCGATGTTCACGGCGTCCTTGCCGGCGCTGGCGTAGAGCAGGGTGGCGATCGGGACGCCGAGTGCGAGGAAGGCGAAGGCGCAGGGCACGATGGCGACGGCCGAGGTGCGCAGGCCGTAGGAGATGTCGTCGCGGACGGCGGCGGCGTCCCCGTCGTGGGCGGACCGGGAGATCCGGGGCAGGACGGCGGTCATGACCGACACGGTGATGATGGCCTGCGGCATCTGCCACAGCAACAGGGCGTACTGGTAGGCGGTGATGCCGGTACCGCCGTGGCCCAGCTTCTCGGCGGCCGTACCGGCCGCGGTGGCGAGCTGGGTGACGACGACGAAGCCGATCTGGTTGGCGAGGACGAAGAAGAACGTCCACTTCGCCAGGCCGATCGCCTTGCCGAGGCCGTGGCCCTTCCAGTCGAAGCGCAGGCGCGGCTTGAAGCCCGTCTCGCGCAGGTAGGGCACCATCGCGAGGGCCTGGACGGCGAGGCCGAGCAGGGTGCCGATGCCCAGCAGGCGGACGCCCTCGGGGGTGATGGTGGCCTCCGAGACACCGGAGGTGGTGAACCCGCCGAAGGCCCAGATGAAGGCGCCGAAGGTGGCGATGATGACGATGTTGTTGAGGACCGGGGTCCACATCATCGCGCCGAACCGGCCCCGGGCGTTGAGGATCTGACCGAGCACCACGTGGATGCCCATGAAGAACATCGTGGGCAGGCAGTACTGGGCGAACGTCACGGCGACGTCGAGGCGCTTCGGGTCGCCGGCGATGGTCGGCGACATCATGCGGATGAAGATCGGGGCGGCGAGGACGCAGACGACGGTGACCGCGCCGAGCAGTGTGATGACGAGGGTGAGCAGGCGGTTGGCGTAGGCCTCGCCGCCGTCGTCGTCGTTCTTCATCGCCCGGACGAGCTGGGGGATGAAGACCGCGTTGAGGGCGCCGCCGCCGACGAGGACGTAGATCATCGTCGGCAGGGTGTTGGCGACCTGGAAGGAGTCGTTGAGGGAGGCGACGCCGATGGCGCCCGCGGTGACCAGGGTGCGGGCGAAGCCGGTGATGCGGGAGACGATCGTGCCGGCCGCCATCAGGGCGCTGGACTTGAGCAGGCTGGCGGCCTTGCCGGCGGGCTTCGCCGGTGCCGGTGCCGCCACCGGGGCGTCCTCGTCGGACGGGCCGGGGGCGCCGGGAGCGGCCTGCTGGTCGCGGTAGAGGTGCGTGAAGGCGTCGAGCTCGGGCTCTTCCTCGGACGCCCGGGTCACGAGCGAGTCCACTCCGACGAACTGCGTCGTCGCCGCGTGGTCGCCGTAGGGCAGGTGGCGGGAAGGGCCGTCCGGCTCCGGCGGCGGGGTCTGGGCCCAGACGCGCGGGTCGGGGCCGTGCACGGGCGTCTGGGGGGCCGCGTAGAGCGGAGCGGCCTCCTGGTAGGTGCCCGGCGGCGGCGGGGGGTGCGAGGCCCGGTCGTAGAGGGCCTCGGTCACGGGGTCCTGGGCCGACAGGTCCTGCGACCGGTAGGGGTCGTAGTCGTAGGCGTCCTGGACGTACGGGTCGTGGTCCTGCGCGGGCGCGGGCGCGGGAACCTGTCCGGGCACCGGAGCGCCCGGGGCAGTGCCCTGGGAGGGCATAGGCCCGCCAGTGCCCTGCGCGCGGTCACCGTCGTACGGCGCGTTCATCGCAACCCCACCTCATCGTCCCCAGGCCGAACGGCCACGGCATCGCTCAACGGTCCACTGTCTCACCCGTGCCGGACCCCTCGGTGCTTTGCGGTCCGGTGTCCGTGGACTCGTCACTCGGCTGCGTGCTCTCCTCCGCGGCCGCCCGCGCGGCGACGCGCTTGCGGCTGGCGTACATCTTGATGCCCGCCAGAACGAGGAGGAGCACACCGCCGGCGATGACGAGCATGACGGTGGGAGTGATCTCGGTGGCCTCGACCGTGAACTTGCGTTCCTTGCCGTACGGCACGCCGTCCTTGGTGTACAGGCGTGCGCTGACCTCGACCGGACCACTCGCGGTGGCGTTGGCGGTGAACTTTACCGTCTGGCTGTGACCGCCCTGAACGGTGACTTCCTGTTCCGATTCGCCGCTGTCGCCGAACATCAGACGGGTGGGATTGGCGGACTTCACCCGCAGCACGAGGTTGTGGACGTCCTGCACGAGGCTGTTCTGGACGCTGACGGGAATGGTCGCGCTGTGGCCGGACAGGGTGGCGTCGGACTTGGGGACGACCTTGACCTTGTCGGTCAGCCCGACCAGGTAGGCCTGGACCTGGTCGCGGTAGGCGGCCGCCTCCTCGGGGCGGCCCCGCCAGGAGGTCGACATCTCCCGGTTCGTGGTGTTGCCGAAGGGGATCTCGACACGGTCCGGCGCCGAGAGGATGACCTTGAAGTGGTCGAGCGTGTTCTGCGTGGTGCGGATCTTCTCGAAGGCGGTCACCGGAAGCTCCTGCTTGGCGAGGGCTTCCGGATACTGGCCGGCGCCCGGCACCTGGGTCGCGGCGCCGGGGTCGGGCTTCGCCGCGGCCGCCGCTTCCAGGTCGGAGGGCTGGGTCCAGCGGGCCGCCTGGAGTCCTCGCAGGGCGATGGCCATCGAATCCACCTGGCTGGCGGTCGGCCGGCGCTGCGGGGTCACCACGTAGCTGCGCGGCTCGTCGCTGTTCTGCAGGTTCAGGGCGAGGCTGTGGGCCAGGAACCGCTGTACGGCGAGCGTGGAGCTCCCGGCGGTGGCCATGTCGCCCTCGAAGGCGGTGGAGAGGTCCGCGTCGGCCACCACTGCGGTGGTGCCCGCACCGATGGGACGGGCGGCCGTCGGGGTGTAGCCGAGCGCGCCGGTCTCCTGGAGGCTGTCGCTGCGGGCCAGGACGTTGTGCGCGCCGGCCGAGGTGGCCACGTTGACGATCGAGGGGTCGATGGCGCCGTCCACAGGCCAGGAGAAGTCGGTGGACGCGGGGACGTGCAGCACCGTCTCCACGGCCTGCTTCGCCTTGTCGGTGGCGGGCCGCAGCTGGCCCAGGGTGCCGGAGACGTCCTTGCCGTGGTGGGCGAGGGAGGCGATGTCGGGGTCGGCGAAGGGCAGCGCGACGACCTTCTTGCCTTGTACGGCGGTCTCCAGGGCGCTCAGCCACTGCTCGGCGACGGCCCTGTTCCTGCCCTGTACGGGCTTGCCGTCCGGGCTGGAGCTGCGGACCCGGTAGCCCTTGGTCATGGCATCGACCGCGGTGAGCAGATCGGGGTCGATGACCCAGGTGACCGGCAGGTCCTTGCCGAGCGCGACCATCCGCTCCAGGCGGCCGCCCGACCGCAGCTCGTCCGCGAGGGAGTCGTCGAGGAAGACCGGGGTCTGGAGCTCGTCCGAGCCGGTCTCCGCCGTGACGTGCGTGGTGGAGATCAGCGGCCACACGTAGGTCAGGGAGGACCGCTTGGCCGCCGGGTCCGGCTGCCAGGGCAGGAAGGTCCGCTGGATGCCCAGGACCTGCTCGTGCGGGCGGCTGTCGGTCGCCCCGGACAGGGAGACGCCGAGCTGGTAGACCCCGTCCGCCCCCAGGTCCAGCTTGTTCACCGGCACCTTGATCGTGAACTGCTGGCCGACCTTGGAGGTCAGCGAGTCGATCTTCACGGCGAAGGCGGAGTCGATCTCCCCCGGGTCCACTCCGGGCCGGAAGCCCTTGCGGTCCGACACCTCGCCGATCGCCGACCGGTCCCCCAGCCTGGGCCCGACCCGCAGTCCCACGTGGGCGTTCTTGATCGTCTCCGAGCCGTTGTTGACCACGGTGCCGGAGATCGTGAGCGTGTCGCTCTTGACCGGAGCGCTCGGCGACACCTCGGTCAGCTGGACGTCGACCGGGGAATCGGCCGCGTGCGCGGCCGGGGCGGGGGCGTAGATCAGGGCGGCCAGCACCGGCGTCCCGCTGAGCAGGACGACTGCCCGCCGCAGCCAGCGGCGCCGGGCAGGGACGGGGGCCGTCCCCTGGATGTCTGCCGCCTCGGCCACGCGTTTCGCCCGTTCCTCGAAGTGTCAGTGGTCGTCGGTTCTGCGTCCACGCATGGTAACGAGGCGCGCTGTGTGCGAGTGCCGCGCCTTGCTCCACACGATCTTCCGCTTCGGGACCGCCGACGGCGGGGCGGCGGTGAAACGGGGGAGCCCATGCCGGGCGGGCCACGTACCCTTTTCTGTTGTGCCGAACGCCAATGAAGACAACCCCAGTGCCCTGAGTCAGGTGCAGCGCCGCGCGGTCAGTGAACTGCTGCGGGTCGCTCCTGTCGCCGACGAGCTCGGACGCCGGTTCCAGGAGGCGGGCTTCCGCCTCGCCCTGGTCGGTGGGTCCGTACGCGACGCGCTGCTCGGGCGTCTCGGCAACGACCTCGACTTCACCACCGACGCGCGCCCCGAGGCCGTCCTGAAGATCATGCGGCCCTGGGCGGACTCGCTCTGGGACGTCGGCATCGCCTTCGGCACCGTCGGCGCGCAGCGCGACGGGTTCCAGATCGAGGTGACGACGTACCGCTCCGAGGCGTACGACCGGACCTCGCGCAAGCCCGAGGTCTCCTACGGCGACTCCATCGAGGAGGACCTGGTCCGGCGGGACTTCACCGTCAACGCCATGGCCCTGGCCCTCCCGGAGCAGGAGTTCGTCGACCCGCACGGCGGCCTGGAGGACCTGGCCGCCGGCGTGCTGCGGACTCCCGGGACCCCCGAGGACTCCTTCTCCGACGATCCGCTGCGCATGCTGCGTGCCGCCCGGTTCGCCGCGCAGCTGGACTTCGAGGTCGCGCCCGAGGTCGTGTCGGCCATGAAGGCGATGTCCGACCGGATCGAGATCGTCTCGGCCGAACGCGTGCAGGGCGAGCTGAACAAGCTGCTGCTCTCCGCACACCCCCGCAAGGGCCTGGGCCTGCTGGTGGACACCGGTCTCGCCGACCGGGTCCTGCCGGAGCTGCCGGCCCTGCGGCTGGAGCGTGACGAGCACCACCGGCACAAGGACGTCTACGACCACTCGCTGATCGTCCTGGAGCAGGCGATCGACCTGGAGGAGGACGGCCCGGACCTGGTGCTGCGGCTGGCCGCCCTGCTGCACGACATCGGCAAGCCCCGGACCCGCCGTTTCGAGAGCGACGGCCGCGTCTCCTTCCACCACCACGAGGTGGTCGGCGCGAAGATGACCAAGAAGCGCATGACGGCGCTGAAGTACTCCAACGACATGGTGAAGGACGTGTCCCGGCTGGTGGAGCTGCACCTGCGGTTCCACGGGTACGGGGACGGGGAGTGGACGGACTCGGCGGTGCGGCGCTACGTCCGCGACGCGGGCCCGCTGCTCGACCGGCTGCACAAGCTGACCCGGTCGGACTGCACCACGCGCAACAAGCGCAAGGCCAACGCGCTCTCCCGTACCTATGACGGCCTGGAGGAGCGCATCGCGCAGCTCCAGGAGCAGGAGGAGCTGGACGCGATCCGCCCCGACCTGAACGGGAACGAGATCCAGCAGATCCTGGAGATCGGCCCCGGGCCGGCGGTGGGCAAGGCTTATGCCTTCCTGCTGGAGCTGAGGCTGGAGAACGGCCCGATGGACCGTGAGGCGGCCGTCGCGGCCCTCAAGGAGTGGTGGGCGGCTCAGGCTCCCCAGGCCTGATGTGTGATCTACCGGGGCGATGTTTCACGTGAAACATCGCCCCGCCGCAGGAAGCCGGCCGTGGCCGCGTAGAGCAGGGCCACGCTGACGAGCAGGGCGACGGACCGGCCGTCGGTGGGGAGCATGAGGGACGCCACGGCGGCCGCCCCGACGAAGGCGATGTTGAAGAGCACGTCGTAGACGGAGAAGACCCGGCCCCTGAACTCGTCGTCCACCCGGGACTGGAGGACGGTGTCGGTGGAGATCTTGGCGCCCTGGGTGGCGAGGCCGAGGACGAAGGCGGCGACGAGCATGGGCCCGGGCGCGAAGAAGAGCCCGAGCGCGGGCACCAGCACGGCCGAGGCCGCCGAGCAGACGACGATCCAGCCCAGCGGCCCGAGACGGTTCACCAGCCAGGGGGTGACGAGGGCGGCCGCGAAGAATCCGGCCCCGGACACCCCGACGGCGATCCCCAGCAGGGCCAGCCCGTCGGACTCGTTGTCCGACCAGGAGTAGCGGCAGAGCATCAGCAGCATCACGGTCAGGGCGCCGTAGCAGAACCGCATCAGGGTCATCGCGGTGAGCGCCCGTGCCGCCTCCCGGCGGCCGGCCAGGTGCCTGAGGCCCTCGGCCATACCCCGGACCGTGAGGGTGATCCCTTCGAGGAGCGAGGGATGCTCGGGCCCGCCCCGGTGGTCGGGCCCCAGGAGCCCGATGGCCAGGCGGAGCGAGACCAGGGCCGCGCACAGGTAGAGGACGGCGCCGAGCAGGACGACGAGGGCGTTGGACCCCGCGGCCAGTAGCCGGACGAGGAAGGCCAGCCCTCCTCCGGCGACCGCCGCGAGCGTGCCGGCGGTGGGCGAGAGGGCGTTCGCGGTGACCAGCTGGTCGGTGCGGACGACGTGGGGCAGGGACGCGGCGAGCCCGGCGAGGACGAAGCGGTTGACCGCCGTCACGGACAGGGCCGAGGCGTAGAAGAGCCAGTCGGGGACGTGGACGACGATCAGCACGCCGGTCACACAGGCGAGCAGGGCCCGCAGCAGGTTGCCGTAGAGGAAGACCTGGCGCCGGCGCCACCGGTCCAGCAGCACCCCAGCGAAGGGCCCGATGGCCGAGTAGGGCAGCAGCAGTACCGCCATGGCCGAGGCGATGGCCGCCGGCGAGGTCTGCTTCTCGGGGGAGAACACCACGTAGGTGGCGAGCGCGACCTGGTAGACGCCGTCGGCTGCCTGTGAGAACAGGCGCACGGCGAGCAGGTTGCGGAAGTCCCTCAGGCGCAGGAGTACGCGCAGATCACCTACGACGGGCATGAGGGCAAGGGTCACACACACCGAGGGTCCCCGGACACATCGTCCGGGGACCCTCGGTGGAAGAACGTCGGAAGACCGGGTGTCCGGAGGACCCCCTGGGCCGACTAGCGCTCGACCTCGCCCTTGATGAACTTCTCGACGTTCGCGTAGGCCTCGTCGTCGAAGTACTGGACCGGCGGGGACTTCATGAAGTAGCTGGAGGCCGACAGGATCGGGCCGCCGATACCGCGGTCCTTGGCGATCTTCGCAGCGCGCAGGGCGTCGATGATGACACCGGCGGAGTTCGGGGAGTCCCACACCTCGAGCTTGTACTCGAGGTTCAGCGGAACGTCGCCGAACGCGCGGCCCTCGAGGCGGACGTAGGCCCACTTGCGGTCGTCGAGCCACGCGACGTAGTCGGACGGGCCGATGTGGACGTTCTTCTCGCCGAGCTCACGGTCGGGGATCTGCGAGGTGACGGCCTGCGTCTTGGAGATCTTCTTCGACTCGAGGCGTTCGCGCTCGAGCATGTTCTTGAAGTCCATGTTGCCGCCGACGTTGAGCTGCATGGTGCGCTCGAGACGGACACCGCGGTCTTCGAACAGCTTCGCCATCACACGGTGCGTGATGGTGGCGCCGACCTGGGACTTGATGTCGTCGCCGACGATCGGGACGCCCGCCTCGGTGAACTTGTCGGCCCACTCCTTGGTGCCGGCGATGAAGACCGGGAGGGCGTTGACGAAGGCGACCTTGGCGTCGATGGCGCACTGGGCGTAGAACTTCGCGGCCGCTTCGGAACCGACCGGCAGGTAGCAGACGAGGACGTCGACCTGGCGGTCCTTGAGGATCTGGACCACGTCGACCGGGGCCTCGGCGGACTCCTCGATGGTCTGGCGGTAGTACTTGCCCAGGCCGTCCAGGGTGTGGCCGCGCTGGACGGTCACGCCCGAGTTCGGGACGTCGCAGATCTTGATGGTGTTGTTCTCACTGGCGCCGATGGCGTCCGAGAGGTCGAGGCCGACCTTCTTCGCGTCGACGTCGAAAGCGGCGACGAACTCGACGTCACCCACGTGGTAGTCGCCGAACTGGACGTGCATCAGACCGGGGACCTTGGCCGCCGGGTCGGCGTCCTTGTAGTACTCGACGCCCTGCACCAGCGAGGCGGCGCAGTTGCCCACGCCGACGATGGCTACGCGAACCGAACCCATTCCGGTTGCTCCCTGTTTGTTCTCGGAAACGAGGCCTGCGAGATACAGGCCTCACTTTGCAGTTTCGTCGGGCGGTCCGGATCGTCTCCGATCCCGTCCCGCCCGCTCGCTCTCGATCAGCTCGTTGAGCCAGCGCACTTCACGCTCGACGGATTCCATTCCGTGCCGCTGCAGTTCGAGCGTGTAGTCGTCCAGGCGCTCCCGTGTACGGGCGAGCGAGGCGCGCATCTTCTCCAGGCGCTCCTCCAGCCGGCTGCGACGGCCCTCCAGTACCCGCATCCGCACGTCCCGCTCGGTCTGACCGAAGAAGGCGAAGCGGGCGGCGAAGGACTCGTCCTCCCATGTGTCGGGGCCGGTGTGGGAGAGGAGCTCTTCGAAGTGCTCCTTACCTGCTGCCGTCAACCGGTAGACGATCTTGGCGCGGCGCCCTGCGAGTGAAGCGGCGAGAGCGTCTTCCGGGGCGTTCCCCGGTTCTTCGATCAGCCAGCCGTTTGCGACCAGAGTCTTGAGGCAGGGGTAGAGAGTCCCGTAGCTGAACGCCCTGAACACCCCCAGCGAGGTGTTGAGCCGCTTGCGGAGCTCGTAACCGTGCATGGGGGATTCACGAAGCAGGCCGAGGACGGCGAACTCGAGGATGCCGGAGCGTCTGCTCATCCGCCTGCCCCTCTCTGCTTCGGAGTTTATGTCGAGCTGATGTATCGGCTCGATACATCCAGACGATAGAACGGGCTGCTCGAAGCGACAAGCGGTGGCGTGGTGACCGGCGTCACATCACCGATTCGTACGACGCAAGTTGCCTGATTTGGGGTGAACTTCGGCACTGGTTGGGTTTTGGCCCTGCGTAGGCTGTGCGGCAGGACCACCGGGGGGAACCGGAATCACCTGCCGCTTCCAGGCCACTCGCCTGCCCGAGGAGTAGTCGTTCGATGAGCGAGCACCGCCGTAAACCGCCGCAGCCCCAGGGCGGCGGCCGCGCCGCGTCCCGCAGGGCCGCCCCGCAGCACCCCGGCCGTGGTGCCGGACCCGGCCGTGACGTCCCCGCGGGGCCGCCCGGCGGACCCTATGCGGAACACGGGGCGCAAGGGAGCCGAGCCGATGCCCGCAGGGCTGCCCAGCGGGGCCCGGCCGGCCGCGGACGCGCAGGTGGGAAGGGGGGCAGAGGCGGAAAGTCAGGTGGTCGGTTCATCGATTACCCGCGCGCCGGAAAGGTCGGCTGGAAGCGTTTCGTGCCGTCCTGGAAGCTGGTCGGCGGTACCTTCCTGGGGTTCTTCGCCGTGATCTTCGCGGGTGCCGGCATCGGCATCGCCAGCGTGGGCACCCCGGACGCGAACAAGACCGCCAAGGCGCAGAACAACGTCTTCCAGTGGGCCGACGGCACCCAGATGGTCGCCACCGGCGGCGCCACGAACAGGCAGATCGTCCCGATCGACCAGATTCCCCTGGCCATGCGGAATGCGGTGATCGCGGCCGAGAACGAGTCGTTCGAGACGGACAAGGGCGTCGACCCGATGGGTATCGCGCGGGCCGTGGTGAACATGGCCACCGGCGGCTCCACCCAGGGCGGCTCGACCATCACCCAGCAGTACGTCAAGAACACCTACCTCGACTCCGAGCAGACCCTCAAGCGCAAGGTCACCGAGCTCTTCATCGCGATCAAGCTGGGTGTCAGCGAGGAGAAGGACGTCGTCCTCGCCGGCTACCTGAACACCGCCTACTACGGCCGGGACGCCTACGGCATCCAGGCCGCAGCCCGCGCCTACTTCGGCAAGGACGCCAAGGACCTCAACCCGTCCGAGAGCGCCTTCCTCGCCGCCATGCTCAAGGGCCCGAACCTCTACAACCCCGACGGCGGCATCGGCACGGCCGCCACCCCGGAGGCCAACGAGAAGCGCGCCCGGCTCCGCTGGGCGTGGGTGCTCGACCGCGAGGTCGCGGTGGGGCGCATGGACAAGGCGGAGCGGGACAAGTACAAGGAGTTCCCCGCCCGGGTGGACTCCGAGCAGGCCCGCGGGATGTCCGGCCAGACCGGCTACCTCGTCGAGGTGGCCAAGCAGTACGTCATGAAGACCACCGGCATCACCGCCGAGAAGATGGCGCTCGGCGGCTACACGATCACCACCACCTTCGAGAAGCCCAAGGTGGACGCCCTGGTCAAGGCGGTGGAGGACACCCGCAACGACTTCCTCGACGAGAAGAAGCGGCCCCAGTACGACACCTTCGTGCAGTTCGGCGCCGCCTCCGTGGACGTGAAGACCGGGGCGATCGTGGCCCTGTACGGCGGGCCCGGCTGGGACCACAAGTACTTCGCCAACAACGCCAACACCTCCGGCGTCCCCGTCGGCTCGACCTGGAAGCCGTACGTCCTCGCGGCCGCCATGCAGTACGGCACGCAGAACTCCAAGGGCTCGGGCATCTCGGTCGACAGCAAGTACAACGCCGACGACCTCACGGTGATCAACGACCGCACGGGCAAGCCGCTCCTCGGCTCCGACGGCCAGCCGTTCAAGCAGAAGAACGAGAGCGACTACCCCTACGGCTACGTGACCCTCAACGAGGCGATGGAGAAGTCCATCAACGTCCCGTTCGCCCAGCTCGTCTTCGACGTCGGCCACAGCAAGGTCCGCGACGTCGCGAAGTCGACCGGGATCCTCGAGGAGTCGATGGACAAGAACAACAACGCCTCCTTCGCCCTCGGCACCTCGACGCCCAGCGCCATCCGCATGGCCGACTCCTACGCCACCTTCGCCGCCTCCGGCACCCACCGGGAGCCGTTCTCGGTGAAGAAGGTCGTCAAGGACGGCAAGGGCGTGCCCGGCTTCGAGCCGCCCAAGGAGTCCCGCGCCATGGACGACTCGATCGCGGACAACGTCACCAAGGTGCTGCGCAACGTCGTCGAGAACGGCACCGGCACCAAGGCGAAGAAGCTGGGCCGCCCCGCGGCCGGCAAGACGGGCACCACCGACCAGAACAAGTCGGCCTGGTTCGTCGGCTACACCCCGGAGCTGTCCACCTCGGTCACCCTCTTCCGCAACGACCCGACCTCCAAGAACAAGGAGCTCATGTCCATGAACCACGTGGGCGGGGTCGACTCCATCCACGGTGGTGACATTCCGGCGGCCATCTGGACCGAGTACATGCGCGAGGCGCTCAAGGGCACCCCGGTCAAGCAGTTCCCGGAGGCCGACGACATCGGCGTCATCGCGGACGCGGCCGGCGCCCCCCAGCCCACCCCCTCGGCCGTACCGTCGCCCTCCGTCTCGGTATCGCCCTCGCCCAGCACCTCGCCCTCGGTGTCCCCGTCGCCGTCCGGCAACGGCAAGCCGAGCTGCAAGCCCAGGCCCTGGAACCTGAACTGTGACCCGACGGTCACCGGCGGCGCGAACGAGGGAGCCGACGGCGGAACCGGCACCGGCGGCTCCCAGGACGGTGGCACCACCACGCAGCCCTCCACGTCCACCCGCCCCGGCCGCCCGGGCGGAACGACCAACTGGGGCAGCATCATGGGCACCTCCGGCTGACCCGGTCGCCGTACCGCACCCGGGAGGGCCGTCGCGCACCGCGCGGCGGCCCTCCCCCGTGTACGGCGCGGTACGGCAGGATGGGCGCCATGACCAAGGTGCACGAGGACCATCCCGTACCGCCCACCCAGCACGACGAGGTCGCCGCCGCCGGCAGCGAGTTCATCGGGGGCCCGGTCGGACGCCACGCCAGGCTGGGCGGCCACTGGCTGAGCCCGGTCCGCGTCGTGGTCCTCGTAGCCCTCGGCCTGTTCGCGCTGGGCATGGTGCAGAAGCTGCCCTGCTACGACTGGGCCTGGTTCCGGGGGGCGGGCTCGCAGTACACCCACGCCTGCTACTCCGACATCCCGCACCTGTACTCCGCCCGCGGCTTCGCCGACGGTCTGGTGCCCTACCGGGACCAGTTCCCCGACATCGTGACCGACCCGAAGTACGGCGGCATGCAGTACCTGGAGTACCCGGTGCTCACCGGGGCCTTCATGCAGGTCGCCGCCTGGATGACGCCCACCGCCGGCTCCGTCCAGCACCGCGAGCAGATGTACTGGATGGTCAACGCGGGCATGCTGATGGCCTGCGCCGCCGTCATCGCCGTCTGTGTCGCCCGCACCCATCGCCGCAGGCCCTGGGACGCCCTGCTCCTCGCCCTCGCGCCGGCCTTCGCGCTCAACGCCACCATCAACTGGGACCTCCCGGCCGTGGCCCTCACCGCCGTCGCGATGCTGATGTGGTCGCGCGGCCGGCCCCTGCTCGCCGGCGTCTTCATCGGCCTGGCGACCGCGGCCAAGCTCTACCCCGTGCTGCTGCTCGGCGTGCTCTTCTTGCTCTGCTGGCGGGCCGGGAAGTGGCGGGCCTTCGGCGCCGCGGCCCTCGGCGCGGCCGTGTCCTGGCTCCTGGTGAACGGCCCGGTCATGTACTTCGCCTGGGACGGCTGGAAGCGGTTCTACGAGTTCAGCCAGGAGCGGCCCATCGACTTCGGCTCGGTCTGGCTGCTGATCTCCCAGCGCACCGGCAACCCCCTCGACGGGGCCAACACCTACGCGACGGGGCTCACCCTCCTGCTCTGCCTCGCCATCGGGCTGCTCACCCTGACGGCCCCCAGGCGCCCGCGCTTCGCCCAGCTGGCCTTCCTGGTCGTCGCCGCGTTCATCCTGGCCAACAAGGTGTACTCGCCGCAGTACGTGCTGTGGCTCGTCCCGCTCGCCGCGCTGGCCCGCCCCCGCTGGCGGGACTTCCTGATCTGGCAGGCGGGCGAGATCGCGTACTTCCTCGGGATCTGGTTCTACCTCGCCTACACGACCAGCGAGGACAAGCACCAGGGCCTGCCCCTGGAGGGCTACCAGCTGGCCATCACCGCCCACCTGCTGGCCACTCTGTACCTGTGCGCCGTGGTCGTGCGCGACATCCTGCTGCCCGAGCGCGACGTCGTGCGGCGCGACGGCTCGGACGACCCCTCCGGGGGCGTCCTGGACGGGGCCGAGGACGTGTTCACCCTCTCGGAAAAGGCGAAGGCGCCGCAGTACGCGGCGCCTTCGGAGGGACAGCGGGTCGCCTGGGGCGTGGACCCCAGGGACTGACCGGGCCGGCGGGCCCGGAGACCGGGGAACGGCTCAGGAGTCGAGCACCCGGTCGAACTGCGTCGTGGTGTGGCGCAGGTGGGCCACCAGCTCGTCGCCCACCTTCGGCTCGGTCGCGTCCGAGGGCACGAACAGGATCGACACCTGCATGTGCGGCGGCTCGGCGAACCAGCGCTGCTTGCCCGCCCAGACGAAGGGCGACAGGTTCCGGTTGACCGTGGCCAGACCGGCCCGGGCGACGCCCTTGGCGCGCGGCATCATCCCGTGGAGGGCCTTGGGGGCCTCCAGGCCCACGCCGTGGGAGGTGCCGCCCGCGACCACGACCAGCCAGCCGTCGGAGGCGGCCTTCTGCTGGCGGTAGCCGAAGCGGTCGCCCTTGGCGACCCGGGTGACGTCCAGGACAGAGCCCCGGTACTGGGTCGCGTCGTGGTCGCCCAGCCACAGGCGGGTGCCGATGCGGGCGCGGAAGCGGGTCTGCGGGAACTGCTGCTGGAGCCGTGCCAGCTCCTCGGCCCGCAGGTGGCTGACGAACATGGTGTGCAGCGGCAGCCGGGCCGCGCGCAGCCGGTCCATCCAGCCGATGACCTCCTCGACGGCGTCCGAGCCGTCGGGGCGGTCCAGCGGCAGGTGCAGGGCGAAGCCCTCCAGCCGGACGTCCTCGATCGCCGACTGGAGCAGGCCGAGGTCCTGCTCGGAGACGCCGTGGCGGCGCATCGAGCTCATGCACTCGATGACCACACGGGCCCCGACCAGGCCGCGGACCCCGTCCACCGAGGCCACCGAGCGGATCACCCGGTCGGGCAGCGGTACCGGGTCCTCACCCCGCCGGAACGGGGTGAGGACGAGCAGGTCGCCGCCGAAGTGGTCCTTGATGCTCGCGGCTTCGTACGTGGTGCCCACGGCCAGGATGTCGGCGCCCATCCGGGTCGCCTCCTCGCACAGCCGCTCGTGGCCGAAGCCGTAGCCGTTGCCCTTGCAGACCGGGATCAGTCCGGGGAACTGGTCCGTGATCTGCTTCTGGTGCGCACGCCAGCGCGCGGTGTCGACGTAGAGCGTGAGCGCCATGCCCGTCCGGAACCTCTCTCGAAAAACAGCTGGGTCAGCGGCGCGACATGTAGATGTCGAGCGCCTTGTGCAGCACCTTGTTGAGCGGGAAGTCCCACTCGCCGACGTACTCGACGGCCTCGCCGCCCGTACCGACCTTGAACTGGATCAGGCCGAACAGGTGGTCGTTCTCGTCCAGCGTGTCAGAGATGCCGCGCAGGTCGTAGACGCTGGCGCCCAGTGCGTACGAATCGCGCAGCATGCGCCACTGCATCGCGTTCGAGGGGCGGACCTCGCGCTTGTGGTTCGCGGAGGCGCCGTACGAGTACCAGACGTGCTGGCCGACGGTGATCATCGTGGCGGCGGCCAGCGGTTCACCCTCGTGCTTGGCGATGTACAGGCGCATGCGGTTGGGGTCCTCGGAGTTGAGGGCCGTCCACTGGCGCTGGAAGTAACTGAGCGGGCGCGGGCGGAACTTGTCGCGCTCGGCCGTGATCTCGTAGAGGTACTGCCAGGTCGGCAGGTCCTCGTAGCCGCCCTGGACGACCTCGACGCCGGCCTTCTCGGCCTTCTTGATGTTGCGGCGCCACAGCTGGTTGAAGCCCTTGAGGACGTCGTCCAGGGAGCGGTTGGCCAGCGGGACCTGGAACACGTAGCGGGGCTGGACGTCGCCGAAGCCGGCGCCGCCGTCCTCGCCCTGCTGCCAGCCCATCCGGCGCAGCTTGTCGGACACCTCGAAGGCGCGGGGCTCGATGTGCGAGGCCTCGACGTCGCGCAGGCGCTTGACCTCGGGGTCCTGGATGCCGGCCTTGATGGCGGCCGAGTTCCAGCGGCGGATGACGACGGGCGGACCCATCTTCACGGTGAAGGCGCCCTGCTGCTTGAGGTGGGCCAGCATCGGCTGGAGCCACTCGTCCAGGTTCGGGGCGTACCAGTTGATGACCGGGCCCTCGGGGAGGTACGCGAGGTACCGCTTCACCTTGGGCAGCTGGCGGTACAACACGAGCGCGACGCCGACGAGTTCGCCGTTCTTGTCGAACCAGCCGAGGTTCTCCGAACGCCACTCGTTCTTGACGTCGGCCCATGCCGGGACCTGGCAGTGGCTAGCCGAAGGCAGGCTCTGGAGGTACGCCAGATGCTGCTCTCGGCTGATGGTGCTCAGGGACAGGCTCATGCGGGGTGTCTCCTCCGGCGGCTTCGCTGCTATGGCGCGAAGCCTACTGCGACGGTGGCGCCACCCATCTGGGGGACAGGCCGGTGCCTGGGCCGGAGGGAGGCCGGCGCCCCGTCGCGGAGGTCCCCCGGTCAGCCCAGCCAGCCGCCGAAGAGGCCGCCGTGCGCCATTCCCAGCATGAAGCCGAAGGCAGACGCGCCAAGGCCGATGATCAGCGCGAAGCGTTCGCGGGTGGTGGCGGAGATGAACTGTCCGTACAGCCCGGTCCCGATCCCGATCAGCCCGGCCCAGGAGCTGAGCAGGTGCAGATTGTGGAAGAACGCAGTGACGAACGCCACGGCGCCGAGAACCAGGGTGGCCACCATCAGGGCGTCCTGGATCGGGTGGGGCTTGCCGTCGGTGGAGAAGAGGGAGATCGGCGGGGGCGAGGACTGGCCGTGCATTGCCTGTGCCATCGGAAGGCACCTCCTGGCTGACGCAGAGCGGTGCGTGGAGCCGCCTCCGGCCTGGGGCGGGAGGCACGGCGCCGAGCGCACCCGATGGATACAGATTGTGGCCCTCTCCTGCCGGATTTCAACCGGAAGGACGCGAGCAGGTAGTCTGTACAGCTGCGCGGTGTCTGCTCTTGGACGCCGTGCGCACGCATCACGACCCTCCTGCCACGGAACGACCGTGGCCGCTGAGTCCAAAGGAGGTGGGTTCCACATGCGTCACTACGAAGTGATGGTCATCCTCGACCCCGATCTCGAGGAGCGCGCTGTCGCCCCCCTGATCGAGAACTTCCTTTCCGTCGTCCGTGAGGGCAACGGAAAGGTCGAGAAGGTCGACACCTGGGGCCGTCGTCGTCTCGCTTACGAGATCAAGAAGAAGCCCGAGGGCATCTACTCGGTCCTCGACCTGCAGGCCGAGCCTGCGGTCGTCAAGGAGCTCGACCGCCAGATGAACCTGAACGAGTCGGTTCTCCGGACCAAGGTCCTCCGCCCCGAGACCCACTGAACTCCGGTTCAGCGGTAATCGGGACCGAGTAGCACAGCAGCCCAGCAGCAATCCCCGCCGAGAGGTTCATCCATGGCAGGCGAGACCGTCATCACGGTCGTCGGCAATCTCGTCGACGACCCCGAGCTGCGCTTCACCCCCTCGGGTGCGGCGGTCGCGAAGTTCCGTGTCGCGTCCACCCCCCGCACCTTCGACCGTCAGACCAACGAGTGGAAGGACGGCGAGAGCCTGTTCCTGACCTGCTCGGTGTGGCGGCAGGCGGCTGAGAACGTCGCCGAGTCCCTTCAGCGGGGCATGCGCGTCATCGTGCAGGGCCGGCTGCGGCAGCGGTCCTACGAGGACCGTGAGGGTGTCAAGCGCACGGTCTACGAGCTGGACGTCGAGGAAGTCGGCCCCAGCCTGAAGAACGCCACGGCCAAGGTCGCCAAGACCACCGGTCGCGGTGGCCAGGGTGGATACGGCGGCGGTCAGCCGCAGCAGGGCGGTGGCGGCGGCTGGGGCGGAGCCCCCAGCAACGGGCCCCAGGGTGGCGGAGCTCCCTCCGACGACCCGTGGGCGTCCAGCGCGCCGGCCGGCGGCCAGCAGGGCGGCGGCGGGGGCGGCTGGGGCGGAAGCTCCGGCGGCTCCGGCGGCTCCGGCGGTGGCTACTCGGACGAGCCGCCCTTCTAGGGCAGCTCCATCCAAACTTCTTGATCACACAGGAGAGACACAATGGCGAAGCCGCCTGTGCGCAAGCCTAAGAAGAAGGTCTGCGCGTTCTGCAAGGACAAGACCGCGTACGTGGACTACAAGGACACGAACATGCTGCGGAAGTTCATTTCCGACCGTGGCAAGATCCGTGCCCGCCGCGTTACCGGCAACTGCACGCAGCACCAGCGTGACGTCGCCACGGCCGTGAAGAACAGCCGTGAGATGGCGCTGCTGCCCTACACGTCCACCGCGCGATAAGGAAAGGGTGACCGACTAATGAAGATCATCCTGACCCACGAGGTCTCTGGCCTCGGCACCGCCGGCGATGTCGTCGACGTCAAGGACGGTTACGCTCGCAACTACCTGGTCCCGCGTGGTTTCGCGATCCGCTGGACCAAGGGTGGCGAGAAGGACGTGGCGCAGATCCGCCGCGCCCGCAAGATCCACGAGATCGCGACCATCGAGCAGGCCAACGAGGTCAAGGCCAAGCTCGAGGGCGTGAAGGTCCGTCTGGCCACCCGCGCGGGTGACGCCGGTCGTCTCTTCGGTTCCGTCACCCCGGCCGACATCGCTTCCGCGGTCGAGGCTTCCGGTGGCCCGAAGGTCGACAAGCGTCGCGTGGAGCTGGGCTCCCCGATCAAGACCCTCGGTTCGTACCAGGTCTCCGTGCGTCTGCACGCCGAGGTCGTCGCGAACGTGGGCATCGAGGTCGTCGCCGCCTAAGGGCAGCGCATGAAGGGCCGCACCCTCCGGGGTGCGGCCCTTCGTCGTTCCGGGGGATGTTTCACGTGAAACATCCCCCGGGTCACCGGGTGGCTCCCGCGATCAGCCAGCGGCCGGAGCGGGCGCGGAGCTGGAGGGTGGCCATCCGGACCAGCATCATCAGCGTCATGGCCCACCAGAGCGCCGTCAGCCCGCCGCCCAGGGCGGGGACCAGCAGTGCGGCCGGGGCGAAGACGGCCAGGGTCAGCAGCATCGCCCACGCCAGGTAGCGCCCGTCGCCGGCTCCCATCAGCACTCCGTCCAGGACGAAGACGACCCCACAGACCGGCTGGCTCAGGGCCACGACCAGCAGGGCGGGCAGCAGCGCGTCCTCGACCACGGGGTCGCTGGTGAACAGCGGGATGAACACGGGACGTGCGAGGACGACCAGCAGGCCCAGGACGACGCCCGAGACCACGCCCCACATCAGCATCCGTCGGCAGACGGTCCTGGCCCCCTCGGTGTCGCCGGCGCCCAGGTAGCGGCCGATGATGGCCTGGCCGGCGATGGCGATCGCGTCCAGGGCGAAGGCGAGCAGGCTCCAGAGGGACAGCAGGATCTGGTGGGCCGCGATGTCGGCGTCCCCCAGCCGGGCCGCCACGGCGGTCGCGATCATCAGGATGGCGCGCAGGGACAGGGTGCGGACCAGCAGCGGCACACCTGCCTGGGCGCAGGCACGGATGCCGGCCGCGTCCGGCCGCAGGGAGGCGCCGTGGCGCCGGGCCCCGCGGACGACCACGAAGAGGTACGCGCCGGCCATGGCGCACTGGGCGATGACCGTGCCCCAGGCCGATCCCGCGATGCCGAGGCCGGCGCCGTAGACGAGGGCGACGTTGAGGACGCCGTTGAGGGCGAACCCGCCGATGGCCACGTAGAGCGGCGTGCGGGTGTCCTGGAGGCCGCGGATGACGCCGGTGGCCGCCAGGACCATGAGCATGGCGGGGATGCCGAGCGCGGAGATACGCAGATACGTTTCCGCGTAGGGGGCGGCGGTCTCCGAGGCTCCGAAGAGGGAGACCAGGCCGGGCGCGGTGAGCAGGACGGCGACGAGGACCGCGGTGCCGAGCAGGAGGGCGAGCCAGATCCCGTCCATGCCCTGCCGGATGGCGGCCTGGAGGTCACCGGCGCCGACGCGGCGGGACACGGCCGCGGTGGTGGCGTAGGCGAGGAAGACGAAGACGCTCACGGCGGTGGTCAGGAGCGCCGCCGCGACGCCGAGGCCGGCCAGCTGGGGGGTGCCGAGGTGGCCCACGATGGCGCTGTCGGCCATCACGAACAGGGGCTCGGCCACGAGGGCGCCGAAGGCCGGCACGGCGAGCGCGAGGATCTCGCGGTCGTGCCGTCTCGCGGTCGACTTCGCGGTGGTGGGGGCCTGTGTCATGTGCTCAATCTAATCTTCCACAGGTAATGGATACAAGGGCCTTTGGATCCTTACCAGGGCTCTGACTTGGGCGTTCTTTCCGGCCCGTTGGGGGCGATCTTGAGACAGTGGCCAAGAATTTTCTCCACCACTGCCGGTGGAAGAGGAAATCGCAGGTCAGGAGGGGTGCGTGGAGGGGGTGGGTGATTTTGTCCACAGCGTCGTCCCCCGGTCTGTGCACAGCTTCGGGCGACTTACCCACAGCATTGGCTCCGTCGTCCACATCTCATCCACACAGCCTGTGGATAACAAGATTGGCTGACGTCGCTCGCGGCCCTACCGTTGTGCGTTGCCCGACGCGCCCAGAGCCGTTTCGGGTGTCCCAAATGTCAGAGCCGTGTCGTAGAAAGATTGCCACGGCGAGGTCCGCGCTGCGGACGGGAGGAGGTGGCCCGGTGAGCATGCCCGAGCCCATGGACGACCCCTGGGCCGACAGCGGTCCCAGTGACCGTCTGCCCGCCCGCTCGCGCCGGAGCGGCGAAGGCCGCGGCCGCGGGGACGACCAGCAGGACCGGGGCCGCGAGGGCGGCTCCTGGGACGGCGGAGGGGGCGGCTTCGAGCGCGTCCCGCCGCAGGACCTGGACGCCGAGCAGTCGGTGCTCGGCGGCATGCTGCTGTCCAAGGACGCGATCGCCGACGTGGTCGAGGTCCTCAAGGGCCACGACTTCTACCGGCCCTCGCACGAGACGATCTACCAGGCCATCCTCGACCTGTACGCGAAGGGCGAGCCCGCCGACCCGATCACGGTCGGCGCCGAGCTGACCCGCCGCGGTGAGATCAGCAAGGTCGGCGGCGCCTCGTACCTGCACACCCTGGTGCAGTCCGTGCCGACCGCGGCGAACGCCGAGTACTACGCGGAGATCGTCCACGAGCGGGCCGTCCTGCGTCGCCTCGTCGCGGCCGGTACGAAGATCACACAGATGGGTTACGCGGCAGACGGCGACGTCGACGAGATCGTCAACAGCGCCCAGGCCGAGATCTACGCCGTCACCGAGCAGCGGACCTCCGAGGACTACCTCCCCCTGGGCGACATCATGGAGGGCGCGCTCGACGAGATCGAGGCGATCGGCTCGCGCTCCGGCCAGATGTCCGGCGTGCCGACCGGCTTCACCGACCTCGACTCCCTGACCAACGGCCTGCACCCCGGCCAGATGATCGTCATCGCCGCCCGCCCCGCCATGGGCAAGTCGACGCTCGCGCTGGACTTCGCCCGCGCCTGCTCCATCAAGAGCAACCTGCCGAGCGTCATCTTCTCCCTCGAAATGGGCCGCAACGAGATCGCCATGCGCCTGCTCTCGGCCGAGGCCCGGGTGGCGCTGCACCACATGCGCTCGGGCACCATGACCGACGACGACTGGACCCGGCTCGCCCGCCGGATGCCGGACGTCTCGGCTGCCCCGCTGTACATCGACGACTCCCCCAACCTGTCGATGATGGAGATCCGGGCCAAGTGCCGCCGGCTCAAGCAG
Organism: Streptomyces sp. NPDC033966; assembly: GCF_055575955.1. Taxonomy (NCBI): domain Bacteria; kingdom Bacillati; phylum Actinomycetota; class Actinomycetes; order Kitasatosporales; family Streptomycetaceae; genus Streptomyces; species Streptomyces sp. NPDC033966. The sequence continues at coordinate 500,234 of NZ_JBVIRQ010000005.1, forward strand.
CGCAACGACCTCTCCCTCGTCGTCATCGACTACCTCCAGCTGATGCAGTCGGGTGGCTCGCGCCGGCCCGAGAGCCGCCAGCAGGAGGTCTCGGACATGTCCCGAAACCTCAAGCTGCTGGCCAAGGAGCTCGAGGTGCCGGTGATCGCGCTCTCCCAGCTGAACCGTGGCCCCGAGCAGCGCACCGACAAGAAGCCGATGGTCTCCGACCTGCGTGAGTCCGGCTCGATCGAGCAGGACGCCGACATGGTGATCCTGCTGCACCGCGAGGACGCGTACGAGAAGGAGTCGCCCCGGGCGGGCGAGGCGGACCTGATCGTCGCCAAGCACCGAAACGGTCCGACGGCCACCATCACCGTGGCCTTCCAGGGCCACTATTCGCGGTTCGTGGACATGGCCAACACGTAGCATCCGATCATGGACGCGCTCTCTGAAGACCTCGAACTGCTTCCCGCCACCCGGCGTGCCCTGCGGCACCGGGTCGCCGTCACCCAGCGCGAGGGCCGGTCCCCTTCGCTGGTGGCGGCCGTCGTACGCGGCGGGGAGGTGGTCTGGGAGGGCTCGCGGACCTGCGTGGAGGGCCACGGGCCGGACGGGAACGTCCAGTACCGGATCGGCTCGATCACCAAGACCTTCACCGCCGTCCTGGTGATGCGGCTGCGGGACGAGGGCCTGCTGGACCTGTCGGACCCGCTGGGCAAGCACCTGCCCGGGAGCGGTGCGGACGAGGTGACCATCGCCCAGCTGCTGGCCCACACCTCGGGTCTCGCGGCGGAGACCCCGGGCGAGTGGTGGGAGCGCTCGCCGGCGGCGCTGCGGCCGGAGCTCGCCGACGTGCTCGGTGAAGAGCCGTTCAAGCACGTCCCGGGGACCCGGTTCCACTACTCCAACCCCGGTTACACCCTGCTGGGCTCGCTCGTGGAGGCGCTCCGGGGCAAGCCGTGGGAGGAAGTGCTGCGCGCCGAGGTGCTGGAGCCGCTGGGGCTCGGCCGTACGAGCGGTCTGCCGCAGGCTCCGCACGCGGGCGGCTGGGCGGTGCACCCGTGGGCGGACGTGATGATGCCGGAGCCGTCCGAGGACCTGGGGCTGATGGCGGCGGCCGGTCAGCTGTGGTCCACCACCGATGACCTGGCCCGGTTCGCGCGGCTGTTGATGCGGGGTGACGACCGGGTGCTGAGTGCCGGGAGCGTACGGGAGATGCGTACTTCGGTGGCGCCCCCGGAGCCCGGCTCGGCCGACCTCGGGTACGGGCTGGGACTCCAGCTGGCGGACCAGGGCGGACGCCGGATCGCGGGGCACGGCGGTTCGCTGCCCGGGTTCGTCGCGGGCCTCTGGTTCAGCGAGGCGGACGACGTTGCGGCGGTCGTACTGGCCAACTGCACCTCGGGCCTGCCGGCCTCCACGGTGGCCGCCGACCTCGTCGCGATCGTCTCGGAGGCGGAGCCGCGCATCCCCGAGCCGTGGCGTCCCTTCGGGGAGCACGACCAGGTGCCGCTGGAGCTGTGCGGCCCCTGGTACTGGGGCACTTCGGCCCAGGTCCTGCGGCTGAACCAGGACGGTTCGCTGGAGCTGAGCCCGGTCGGCGTCACCGGCCGGCCGGCCCGCTTCCGCGCCGAACCCGACGGCACCTGGACCGGCCTGACGGGCTATTACGCGGGCGAGACGCTGCGTGCGGTCAGGCGCGAGGACGGCTCCGTGAGCCACCTCGACCTCGCGTCGTTCGTCTTCACGCGCGAGCCCTACGACCCGGCGGCCCCGGTGCCCGGCGGGGCGGACCCGCAGGGCTGGCGCGGCATCGGCTGACGCCCGGCGGGCCCTGTGCCCGGCTCAGGCGACGAGCTCGCGCTCCAGCGGGGTGCGGAATCGGGGCGTGATGCGGGCGTCGCCCACCCAGATCGCGAGCCGGGCGGCCTCGGCGGCGACCGCCTCCTCGGCGGCCCGGCCGGGGCTGCCCAGCAGCCGCCAGACGACCTCCCCGTCCGGGCGCTGGGCCCAGCCGCCGACGATCTCGCCGTTCCACCACACGGTCGGCCCGATGTTGCCCGCGTAGTCGAAGAGGGCGGGCCGGTGGGCGGGGTCGAGGTGGAAGCCCCGGTCCGCCCAGCCCATGGCGCTGGGGTCGAGGCCGGGCAGCAGCGCGGCCCAGGGTTCCGGGGCCGGCTCGGGCCCGGTGTCACCGGGGCAGACGAGCGCCGTGCCGCCGCCTTCGAGGCGGACCTGCTCGGGGCCCACGGCGGCCAGGGCCTTGCGTACGTCGGTGAGGCTCCAGCCGGTCCACCACTTGAGGTCGGCTTCGGTGGCCGGGCCGTACGCGCGGAGCCAGCGGCGGGCGAGTTCGGCACGGGCCTCGGCGGCGGGCACGGCCGGCCAGGGCTGCGTGTGCACCCACCGGAACTGGCTGGACGTCCACGTCCCGCGCGGCCGGTCCCGCCGGATGCGGCCGTCGGCGGCCAGGAGGCGGATCACGCGGGTGGCCACACCGGTCTCCGCCTCGTACTTCTTTCCCCGGCCGATGGTGATCTTCTGCCGTAGGACGGGCACCGCCGCGGAGAGCTGGCTGCCGGTCGCGGCGCCCAGGGCATCGAGCGCCTCTAGGGCGGCGGCCTCGGCTTGCTCCAGCCAGTCGGAGTCGAGCCCCTGGCCGTCCTCGGCGAGGTGCTTGAGGAGGGTCCGGCGTTCCTTCGCCGCGATGCCCCGGGCGGTGGACGAGTCCACGTACGGGGCGAGTTCGGTGGAGACGGCGAAGAGGGTGTTCCGCATGCTGAGCATGCGGACGACGCTGACGTCCTCGTAGAGGGCCTGCTCGACCGCGGCGGGCCCGCCGTCGGCCAGCCGGGCGCGGACGGAGAGGAAGACCGTCGCGGCGTCCGTGGCGTGCAGGGCGACCACCGCGTCCGCGGCCTGGCCCGTGGTGGTCGCGCGGACTGAGGGAGCCAGGCGGTGCCGCCGGCCCAGCCGGTGACGACGCTCGGCGGTGGTGATGACGGGGAGGCTGGGACTCATCCTCCCGATCGTAGGCCGGGCCGCCGACAGCGGCCCGGGCCGTACCGGAACCGTTCAGAGCTGGAGCTTGAACCCCACGTGGGAGGCTGTGAAACCGAGGCGCTCGTAGAACCGGTGCGCGTCGGTGCGGGTCACGTCCGAGGTGAGCTGGACCAGCTGGCAGCCCTCCCGCCGGGACTGCTCGACGGCCCATTCGACGAACCGGGTCCCGAGCCCGCTGCCACGCTCGTCGGCGTGGACCCGGACGCCTTCGATGATGGAGCGGGTGGCGCCCTTGCGGGACAGGCCGGAGACGATCGTGAGCTGGAGCGTGCCCACGACGCGCTCGCCGCGGACCGCGACGACGACGTGCTGGTGGGGGTCGTCCGTCAGCCGTTTCAGTGCCGCGGCGTACGGGGCCAGGTCGTCCGGGGACTCACGGGTGGCGCCGAGCGGATCGTCGGCGAGCATGGCGACGATGTCGGGCAGATCGGCCTCGGTGGCCGGGCGGATGGTGAGCTCGGGAGCTCCGGTCATGGGTTCTCCTCGTTTCAGCCGGCGGCGACGGTGATCGGCGCCCAGCGGCGGGACCAGTCGCCGGGAAGACCCGGGATGTCCCGGGTCATGACGGCGTTGAAGGCCACGGACACCAGTCCGCGCTCCTTGAGCCACACGAGGAGCTCCTCGTGGCGCACGTCCACGTCGGTGCGCAGGTCCCGTCCGGTGCCGGCGGCCAGCGCGGACACCAGGGCCTTGGCGGTGGCGGTGTCGCGGGCGATCAGGGGGCCCACGACATGGGTGTCCATGTTGGGCCAGATCGAGGCGTAGCCGATGAGTGCGCCCGAGCGGTCCTCGGCGACGAGCAGCCTGTCGGTGAAGGCCGGGAGCCGGGTGATGAGGTGGGTCCGGTCGGTGCCGAACACCTCGGTGTCCAGCCGGACGATCTCCTGGAGGTCCTCGGCGGAGGCCGGGCGGACGCGGACGCCGGCGGGGCCGGCCGCGGGGCCGTCCGGCTCGGGGCGGAAGGCACCCCGGAGCATCTCGGCGCGGCCCGTGGTGTCGAAGCCGAGCTCCTCGTAGAGCGGGCGGCCGTACGGGGTGGCGTGCAGGGTGAGCGGGACGCCGGCGAGCACGTCGTCGCACACGTGCCTCATGAGGCGCCGGCCCAGGCCCTGGCGGGCATACCGGTCGGCGACGAGGACCATCCCGATGGCGGCGAGGTCGGGCTTCGCTCCGATGTCTCCGTACCGGGTGACGACGCAGGCGGCGGCGAGTCCCCGGCCGTCGGGGGCGTCGATCCCGTAGCCGTCGCCGGCGGCGAGGAGCAGCCCCCACTTGTGGTCCTCGCGCGGCCAGCCGCGGTCTTCGGACAGGTCGGCGCAGTGACGGAGGTCTTCCGTGGTCAGTGCGCGGATCGGCAGATCGGTGAGCGGTGGTGGTGTCACCGGCCAAGAGTGGATCATCGGCTCGTGGCGAGTCCAGGGAATTGAGGGATCCGGGCAGCCGATGTTTCACGTGAAACATCGGCTGCGTCCGGAGGAGCGGATAGCCTCGGCAGCTATGACTTCGCTGCACCTGTTCGACCTCGACGGCACCCTGATGTACGGCTCGGCCGCGCCCGTGGAGATCTCCCGGCAGCTCGGCGTGGACACCGAGATCGCCGAGCTGGAGCGGGCCTTCAGCGCACGGGAGATCGGCCCGCACGATTTCTCGGTCGCGGCCCGCGAGCTGTGGGCGGACCTGACGCCCGCGCACGTACGGGCAGCCTTCGACGGGTCGCCCTGGCTGGCGGGCATCCAGGAGGTGTGGACTGAGATCCGGGAGCGCGGAGACTACTGCGCGGTGATCTCGCTGTCCCCCTCGTTCTTCGTGGAGCTGCTGCTGGAGTGGGGGGCGCACGCCGCGCACGGCTCGGTCTTCCCGGCGGTGCCCTTCACCGCTCCCGTCGACGTGGCCGGGATCCTGACGCCCGAGCGCAAGGTGGAGGTCGCGGACTCGCTGTGCGCGCGGTTCGGGGTGGGCCGGGCCGACTGTGTCGCGTACGGAGACTCGATGACCGACGCGGTGCTCTTCGAGGTGGTGCCGCGCTCGGTCGCGGTGAACGCGCGACCCCACCTGGCGGAGCGGGCCACGCACGTCTACCAGGGCCGGGACCTTCGGGAGGCATACCAGCTCCTGGGTGCGGCGCGCCCGGGAGTCGAGGCATCTTAAGGGGAAAAGGGGGTGCGAAACCCCGTTTCTTCCATTCCTCCGCCGCGCTCTCGGTCGGCTGGCACGCTGTGAAACCCGGAACCACGGATCCGAGGCCGTGGCGTGTGAGACCCGACCGAGATTCTCGAAGCGAGGCACCGCATGGACGCTCCGCCCACCAGATCGGCCAGACCGACGGGCTGGATACCCTCCGGGGGCGGTGTGATCGAGCCCTCCCCGGACGCCGTGCTCATCCGCCGGACCCTCGCGGAGATCGCCCCCGTTGCGGACAAGGTGACCTCGTACTTCTACGCCCTGGTCTTCACGGGGCACCCCGAGGTCCGGGAGATGTTCCCGGCGGCCATGGACGTCCAGCGCGACCGGTTGCTGAAGGCCCTGCTGACCGCCGCCGAGCACATCGACGACCCGGCGGTGCTGATCCCGTACCTGCGCCGGCTCGGCGCGGGCCACCGCAAGTACGGCACCGTGTCCGCCCACTACCCGGCGGTCGGTGAGGCGCTGATCGGCGCGCTGGCCCGGTACGCGGAACTCACCTGGGGGCCGGAGACCGAGGCGGCGTGGGTGCGTGCCTACACGGCCATCTCGCAGACGATGATCGACGCGGCGGCGGAGGACGAGGCCAGGGCACCGGCCTGGTGGCACGCCGAGGTGGTCTCGCACGACCTGCGCACCTCTGACATCGCCGTGCTGACCGTCCGCCCCGACCAGCCGTACCCGTTCCTCGCCGGCCAGTACACGAGCCTGGAGACCCCCTGGTGGCCGCGGGTCTGGCGGCACTACTCCTTCGCCTCGGCGCCCCGCGCGGACGGGCTGCTGTCCTTCCACGTCAAAGCCGTCCCGGCGGGCTGGGTCTCCAACGCCCTGGTACGGCACGCCCGGCCGGGCGACGTACTGCGGCTGGGACCGCCGGCCGGTTCGATGGTGGTGGACCACAGCACCGACAACGGGATGCTGTGCCTGGGCGGCGGTACCGGAATCGCCCCGATCAAGGCGCTGATCGAGGATGTCGCCGAGCACGGCGAGCGGCGCCCGGTGGAGGTCTTCTTCGGGGCGCGCAGCGATCACGACCTCTACGACAAGGACACCCTGCTCGGGTTGCAGCGCTCCCACCCGTGGCTGTCGGTCCGCCCGGTGATCGGCGAGGGGCTGGCCGGACAGCTGCCGCAGGCGGTCGGTGAGCACGGGCCCTGGAGCTCGTACGACGCCTTCATCTCGGGGCCGCCCGCGATGGTCCGCAGCGGCGTGGACGCGCTCAAGCGCATCGGGATCCCCGGGGAGCGGATCCGCTACGACGCCCTGGAGGAGCTGGCGGGCGTGGCCGGATGACTCGGCCCGTCCCGCCGGCCTCCCGGCGTGGTCAGCCCAGATCGGGCGCGTGCATGGCACGCACCCCCTCGATGTTGCCGTCGAGGTAGTGGCGCAGTGAGAGCGGAACCAGGTGGACGGCCGCGATGCCCACCCGGCTGAAGGGCACGCGGACGATCTCGTACTCGCCCTGGGGCTCGTCGACCTCGGGCCCGTGGCGCAGGCCGGGGTCCATGGATTCGAGCCGGCAGACGAAGAAGTGCTGCACCTTCACCCCGGTCACTCCGCCGGAGGCGATGTGCTCGACGGTGTCGACGAAACAGGGCACCACATCGGTGATCTTGGCGCCGAGCTCTTCGTGGAGCTCCCGGTGGAGGGCGTCGACGACAGTGCTGTCCGAGGCTTCCACACCGCCGCCGGGAGTGAGCCAGTACGGGTCGACGCCGGGCTTGGTGCGCTTGATGAGGATCAGGTCGCCACCGTCGAGCAGGATCGCGCGGGCGGTGCGTTTGACCACGGGACGTTCGGTCATGGGAGAAGAGTGGCCCACGTCCGCCCTTCCGAAACGCGCCATCGTCCGAAACCCCAGGGGCTCACCAGTGTTCGGCGGCGCGCAGCAGCCGGTCGTGGGCCCGGGCGAGGTGGGCGAGCGCCAGACTGCCCGCCCGTACGACGAGGAACCAGGTGCGCAGCGGGGGCACGGCGGGTTCCAGCAGGGAGACGACCTCGCCGCGGTCGAGGGCGTCCTGGCACAGGTAGCGGGGCAGCACGGCGAGCCCGGAGCCGGCCCGGACGCATTCCAGTACCGCCCGCAGGTCGGGGGCCACGACGGTGGCGGCGGAGTCGGGCACGGAGTCGAAGACGGCGGCCCAGTAGCGGGTGACCAGGGGCAGGCTCTCGTGGACCTCGACGACCGGGATCCCGTCGAGTGCCGCGGGGCCCGAGGTGCTCAGAGCGGCGGGGTCGGCCAGGGCGGCCCAGTAGGGAGCGGCGACCAGCACCTGCTCCTCGTCGCAGAGGACGGTCGTGGTGAAGGGGCCGCCGCGCGGCCGGGCGGTGGTGACGACCAGGTCGTGCTGCCCGGCGGCCAGACCGGCGAGGTTCTCCTCGGCGCCGGGCGCGAGGGCGGTCCGCAGGGTCTGTCCCTGGCCGACCAGGGGTGCGAGGGCGGGCAGTACGCGCAGGCAGAGGAACTCCGGGGGCCCGGCCAGGTGCAGGGTCCGCAGGGCTCCGGCGGCCTCCCGCTCGGTCTCGGCGATCCGGAGCAGCGCGTCGAGGTGCGGGGCGGCCTTGTGGGCCAGTTCGTCGCCGACGGCAGTGGGGGTGACGCCCCGGGCGCGCCGGTGGAACAGGGGCCGGCCGAGCTGCCGTTCCAGGGTGCGGATCTGCGAGGTGACGGCGGGCTGGGACAGCCCGAGGAGCGCGGCCGCCCGGGTGAACGAGCCGGCCCGGTGCACGGCGACGAAGGTACGCAGCAGGGCCAGGTCCATGGCGGCCCCTCTCGGTGGGGCCTTCAACTATAAATATGCCGATAGGCCCCTGTCGTTACCGTGATTGGACTCTGACGCTGAGTCAATTAGCCTTGTCGGCATGGTTCTTCTCTCGGGGAACCCGGGCGGTCCGAGCCACCAGGGGGGAGGCTCGGACCGCTCTGATGCCCCCTCGCCCGTTCAGGCTCCGGTGGCCGCGGAATCGAGGGCCCGGAGCACGTCGGCGACCAGGTCCTCGGGGTCCTCGGCCCCGGCGGAGAACCGGATGAAGCCCTCCGGCACGTCGTCGCCGCCCCAGCGGCCGCGCCGCTCCGCGGTGGAGCGGACCCCGCCGAAGCTGGTGGCGTCCTCGACCAGGTGCAGTGCGGTCATGAAGCGTTCCGCGTGCGCGCGGTCCGGGAGGGTGAAGGAGACCACCGAGCCGAAGCCGCGCATCTGCCGGGCGGCCGTCTTGTGGGAGGGGTCCGAGGGGAGCCCCGGGTAGCGCAGCCCGGTGACGTCCGTCCGGTCGGCCAGCGCCTCGGCCACTGCCAGCGCGTTGCCCCACTGGCGCCCGGCCCGCAGCTGGAGGGTGGCCAGGGAGCGGTGGGCCAGCCAGGCCTCCATGGGACCCGGGATCGCCCCCACGATCTTGCGCCAGCGGCGGACGGCCGCGGCGAGCTCCGGGTCGCGGCAGACGACGTAGCCGAGGAGCAGGTCGCCGTGGCCGGTGAGTCCCTTGGTGCCGCTGGCGACGGAGAAGTCCGCGCCCAGCTCCAGGGGCCGCTGCCCGAGCGGGGTGGCGAGGGTGTTGTCGACGGCGACCAGGGCCCCCGCCGAGTGCGCGGCCGCCACGAGGCGGCGTACGTCGCAGACGTCGAGCCCCGGGTTGGACGGGGTCTCGATCCACAGCAGCCGGGCCCCGTCGAGGGCGTCGAGCTGTGCGTCCTGGCCGGTCGGCGCGGTGCGCACGTGGACTCCGTACGCCTCGAGCTGCTCGCGGACCAGCGGCAGCGCCTGGTAGCCGTCGGAGGGGAGGACGACGGTGTCGCCGGTGCGGGCCTGGGAGAGCAGGACGGCGGAGACGGCCGCCATGCCGGAGGCGAAGACGACGGTCTCCACCCCCTCCTCGCCGGGTGCCTCCAGTTCCCCGATGGCCCGTTCCAGCAGGGTCCACGTGGGGTTCGTGTCGCGGCCGTAGGTGTACGGGCCCGAGACCTCGCCGGGGAGGTGGAAGTGCGCGGCGAAGACCGGCCCGGGCAGCGGAGGTTCGTTCTTGGCGGGCTCGGGGAGCCCTGCGCGTACGGCGCGGGTTCCGTCGCCGTACCGGTCGGCCGGGGCCGCGGTCGCGGCCGTCTCGCCGGGAGTGTGCTCGTTCACGGGGTGTGCTCCTTCACGGCGGTGCGTACGGCGTCCAGCAGGCCGGTGCTCGCGGCCTCGACCAGGGCCAGGCACTCCTCGAACCCGTCGAACGGGCCGTAGTACGGATCGGGCACGTCCGCCGCGCCCGGTACGCCGGCCCGTGCGGCCGGGGCCGGGTCGTACGAGCGCAGCAGCCGGACCTTGGCGGCGGCCTCCGGGGTGGGCGCGAGGCCGCGCAGGTCCCGCAGGTGACCGGCGTCGAGGGCGATGACGAGGTCGAGGCGGTCGAACCACGAGGCCCGGAACTGCCGGGCCCGGTGGTCCTGCTCGTACCCGGCGGCCTCCAGCACGGCCACGGTGCGCGGGTCGGCGCCGTCGCCCTCGTGCCAGCCGCCGGTGCCGGCGCTGTCCACCTCGACCAGCCCGTCGAGGCCGGCCTCGACGACGCGGGCGCGGAAGACCGACTCGGCCATGGGGGAGCGGCATATGTTGCCGGTGCAGACGAAGCACACGCGGTACATGGGCGGTCCGCTCAGTTCTTGTCGGGCAGGGCCAGGTTCACGGCCCAGGAGACGATGGAGATGATCAGGCCGCCGAGGACGGCGGTCCAGAAGCCGTCGACGTGGAAGCTGAGGTCGAACTTCCCGGCCAGCCAGGAGGTCAGCATCAGCATCAGGGCGTTCACCACGAGGGTGAACAGGCCCAGGGTGAGGATGAACAGCGGGAACGACAGCAGCTTCACCACGGGCTTGACGATCAGGTTGACCAGCCCGAAGACCAGCGCGACCAGGATCAGGGTCAGTGCGCGGCGGCCCGTGCTGCTGCCGTCGTCGAGGGTGATCCCGGAGACCAGCCAGATGGCGACGGCCAGGGCCGCAGCGTTGGCGAGCGTCTTGACTACGAAATTCGTCATGGTCTGATCGTGGCAGAGAAGATCCGGGCCGGGCATCGGCAGATCAGCGGATCCCGGGGCAGCACGGGCAAGAGCAAGGGGCACAGCGAAGATGAAGGCCTTCCGGCTGGACGAGCTCGAAGCGGAGCGCGCCGCCAACAACGGCGCCTACCTGCAGTTCCTGCGGGAGCGGAACATGTCGGTCGGGCTCTACGCGCTCGATGCCGGGCAGAGCGACCCGCAACAGCCGCACCGCCAGGACGAGGTGTACTTCGTGGTGAGCGGGCGGGCCTCCATCACGGTCGGGGAGGAGACGACGGTGGTGGCCAACGGCAGCGTCGTCTACGTTCCGGCGGGGGTGCCGCACAGGTTCCACCACATCACCGAGCCCCTGAAGGTGATGGTGGTCTTCTCACCGCCGGAGGGCTGAGCACGGGCCGGGCAGGGCCGGGGCACGGCCGAGCCGGACGAGGGTCTGAGGGTCGTGCCCCCGATCCCCCTAGGGGGCGGGTCAGGGGGTTCCGAGGGCTCACGGCCCCCTGCGCGGGACCGCGGCCTCCTAGCATCGAGAGCGAGGAAAGAAACGGACCCGGGGACTCACGAAGTCACGGAATCACGGGGTCACTGACGAGGAAGAGGTAGGAACATGGACGGGATCCGAGCGACGTTCGCGGGCATGCCCTGGTGGGTCAAGTGGGTCGCCGTTCCGCTGCTGGCGCTCTTCGCCTTCGGTGGAGTGATCACCTCCATCCTCGGTGCGCTGATCTCGTTCGTCTTCAACGCACTGCTCTTCGTCGCCCTCGTCGGCGGGCTGGTCTTCGTGGTCAAGAAGTTCAGCCGCAACGGCAGCGGGGCGAAGGCCTCCTCCAGCGACTGGTAGGAGCCGCGCCGTCACCTTTCCCCCAACGGGTAAGGGGATTGACCCAGGCGGGGGAACGGGACCGGCCAACCGCCCGCACGGCGGGAACCGGCCGATAGGGTGGCAATCCGTGCCGTTCCCTGGGGGCGGCCCCCGCAGCGCGGGCCGCCCCCAGGCCCGCCGCCACCCCTGGGGGTGAGCTTTGCCTTCGGTTCACAATCCCGGTGTCCCGACCCTGATCGGTTCGGTGCAGCGGGCGTTGAGGCTCCTCGAAGCGGCGGGGTCCCATAGCGGGGGAGCCCCGGCGAAACAGCTGGCGCGCGAAGCCGGGCTCCCGCTCCCCACCGCGTACCACCTGCTGCGCACCCTGACGCACGAGGGCTATCTGCGCCGCGAGGGCGGGGTGTTCGTGCTCGGCGACGCGGCCGGCCGGCTGGCGGGCGGCGGACTTCAGCAGAAACGTCGCAGCATGATCCTCGACTCGCTCGCGCACTTCCGCGACGCGGTCGGGGCCCCTGTCTACTTCGCGGTCTACCGCGAGGGTGAGATCGAGGTCGTGGGCGTCTCGGACACCCCGGCCAACCCGGCCTGCCCGGAATGGGCCGACTTCCGCGCGACCGCCCACGCCCACGCCATCGGCCAGTGCCTGCTGGGCCAGCTCGACGAGAAGACGCGCAAGGACCACTACGACCGGCACCCGGTCGAGAGCATCACGCCCTACACGGTCCGGGACATGCACGCGCTGGAGCAGCGGATCGCCTCCCTGGAACGGATGCAGCCGGTTACGGAGCGTCAGGAATACGCCCTCGGCACGGTGTGCGCGGCCATCCCGATCACGGCCGGCGATGCCGCCGCGACCATGGCCATTTCCCTTCCTGTGCACCAAGAAGACCGATTGCTCTATGCGGTTGATCGACTACGGAGTGAAGTAGGCGCGCTGTTGAGCACCCTCTCCTTCTCTATCAGTATCTGAAAACTCACTCCTTGTGATCTGCTGGCGCTTCCACCACCCTTGTCAAGACGGCCCTGGGGGATCATTCCTGGCCACTTCCACTACAGCGGGGTAGGCAATGCGCGAGTCGGTACAGGCAGAGGTCATGATGAGCTTCCTCGTTTCCGAGGAGCTCGCGTTCCGGATCCCGGTGGAGCTCCGGTACGACGCCCGTGACCCCTACGCGGTCCGCCTGACCTTCCACCTTCCCGGAGACGCCCCGGTGACCTGGGCGTTCGGCCGGGAGCTGCTTCTCGACGGCATCAACAAGCCGAGCGGTGACGGCGACGTGCACATCGCGCCCACCGATCCGGACGAGCTGTCCGACGTCCACATCCGGCTTCAGGTCGGGGGTGACCGGGCCCTGTTCCGGGCCGGCGCGGGCCCGCTCGTCGCGTTCCTCGACCGGACCGACCGGCTTGTTCCGCTCGGTCAGGAGCGCAACCTCGGCGACTTCGAGGAGAGCCTCGACCAGGCACTCGGCAAGATCCTCTCCGAGTCGCAGCACGACGAGCGCAAGGCGGGCTGAGGCCGGCCCCGGAAGTCCCGGTCCCCGGCCCGCCCTTCAGCGCTTGCGGCGGCGCCGGCCCCGGCCGCCGCGGGCCGGCGCCGCGGCCGGACCGGCGGCCGGGCTGCCGGCCGCCCCGTCCGCGGGCCCGGGCCGGTCGGCTGAGACCACCAGTGCCGCCAGCGCCGTGGTCACCGGCACCGAGGCCACGAGCCCGATGGAGCCCACGAGGGTCCGTACGATCTCCTCCGCGACCAGCTCGCTGTTGGCCACCGTACCCATGCTGCTGTTCGCGATAGAGAACAGCAGCAGGAGCGGCAACGCGGCGCCCGCATACGCCAGGACGAGGGTGTTCACGACCGACGCGATGTGGTCGCGGCCGATCCGGATGGCGGCCCGGTACAGGGCGCGCGGACCCATGCCCGGGTCCGCCTGGTGGAGTTCCCAGACGGCCGACGTCTGAGTGACGGTCACGTCGTCGAGCACGCCCAGGGATCCGATGATCACGCCTGCGAGCAGCAAACCGCTCATGTCGATGTCCGGGTAGAGCCCGTGGATCAGACCGGTGTTGTCGTCCGTGTTGCCGCTCAGGAACGCCCAGCCGATGAACTGCGAGCCCAGCAGCCCGATCAGCAGCAGCGAGACCAGCGTGCCGAGGACGGCGACCGAGGTCCTGGCCGTCAGCCCGTGGCACATGTAGAGGGCGATCAGCATGATCGCGCTGGCGCCGATGACCGCGACGAGCAGCGGGTTCGAGCCCTGCAGGATCGCCGGGAGGATGAAGAGCGTCAGGACACCGAAGCTGACGACGAGCGCGATCAGGGCGAAGAGGCCGCGCATCCGGCCCACCACGACGACCGCGACGGCGAAGATGCCGGCCAGCAGCGCCATCGGGAACTTGCGGTTCAAGTCGATCACCGAGTACTGGAGGTCCCGGGGCGCGTCCGGGGCGTACGCCACCACCACCTCCTGACCCTTCTCCAACTGCCGGGGCGCGCCCGGCTGGACGATCTCGAAGAAGGCCCGGCCCTGCTCCGGTCCGCTGGTCACCTCGATGGTGGCCTTCTTGCACTCGCCGGTCCGGGCGGCCTGCGCCTCGCGGCCCTCGGGGGTGGACGTGTCACCCGTGGGGGGGACCTGGGAGGCGTTCACCGATTTGCAGTCGACCTTCGCGAGCGCGACGACCTTGCCCTGCTGGGTCTGGCGGTCGAAGCCCACCCCGGTGCGCTCGTGCGCGGGGGCGCCGCCGGGCCAGAGCACGGCCATGCCGATGAAGACGGCGGCGGCGAAGGGGATGAGTACGGCTGCGATCACCTTGCGCAGGTGCTTGGAGACCGGAGCGGCCGGCCCGTGGCCGTGGCCGTGGCCATGACCGTGGCCGGGTCCGTGGCCGTGGGAATGCCCGTGGGAGGAGGCTTCGGCATGCCCGTGGGACGCATGCTCGTGGCCGGTGTGGCCCAAGGGTTCTGTGGGCTCGTGGGGAGGCTGCGGCGAGGACGTCACCGGCAGATCATCGCAAGAGTTGAGGGGGCCTACTGTTCAGCACGCCACACACGACGCTAACGTGGGGGCTACTTTGCACAACGCGGGAGCTCGGAGCACCGGGCTGAGAGGGCGCTGATCACCGTACGCGCATGAGAATGCGTACGGGAGGAGGCTGCGTCGACCGCCGAACCTGTTACCGGGTAATGCCGGCGTAGGGAGATAGGTCTCATGACCATTCAGGACGCACGCACGCCTGCCGTCAGCCAGGACGCCGACGGCCAGACCGAGCGCCAGCCGGGCTGGCACAAGGGCTACGTGGCGGGCTCCCGCCCCGACATCCGGGTGCCGGTCCGCCAGGTCCACCTCACCAACGGCAAGGACGTGACGCTCTACGACACGTCCGGGCCGTACACCGACCCGCAGATCGAGACCGACGTCCGCCGGGGCCTCGCGCCCCTGCGCGAGAACTGGATCATCGGCCGCGGTGACACGGAGGAGTACGCGGGACGCCCCGTCCGCCCCGAGGACGACGGCATCAAGCACACCTCTCCGCGCGGGGGCCTCAAGAACCTCGACGCGGTCTTCCCGGGCCGCCCGCGCCAGCCCCGCCGGGGCCGCGGCGGCGCCGCGGTCACGCAGCTCGCGTACGCCCGCCGGGGCGAGATCACCCCGGAGATGGAGTACGTCGCGATCCGCGAGAACGTCTCCCCCGAGGTCGTCCGCGAGGAGATCGCCGCAGGTCGCGCGGTGCTTCCTGCCAACGTGAACCACCCGGAGATCGAGCCGATGATCATCGGCAAGAAGTTCCTGGTGAAGGTCAACGCCAACATCGGCAACTCCGCGGTCACCTCCTCGATCGAGGAGGAGGTGGAGAAGATGACCTGGGCCACCCGCTGGGGTGCCGACACGGTCATGGACCTCTCCACCGGCCGCAACATCCACACCACCCGCGAGTGGGTGCTGCGCAACTCCCCGGTCCCGATCGGCACCGTGCCGCTCTACCAGGCCCTGGAGAAGGTCGACGGCAGGGCCGAGGACCTGACCTGGGAGATCTACAAGGACACGGTCATCGAGCAGGCCGAGCAGGGCGTCGACTACATGACGGTCCACGCCGGCGTGCTGCTGCCCTACGTGCCGCTGACCGCCCGTCGCAAGACCGGCATCGTCTCCCGCGGTGGTTCGATCATGGCCGCCTGGTGCCTGGCGCATCACAAGGAGAACTTCCTCTACACGAACTTCGAGGAGCTCTGCGAGATCCTCGCGACGTACGACGTCACCTACTCGCTGGGTGACGGCCTGCGCCCCGGCTCCATCGCGGACGCCAACGACGCGGCGCAGTTCGCGGAGCTGAAGACGCTGGGCGAGCTGAACACCATCGCCAAGCGGCACAACGTCCAGACGATGATCGAGGGCCCGGGCCACGTCCCGATGCACAAGATCAAGGAGAACATCGACCTCCAGCAGGAGATCTGCGAGGAGGCGCCGTTCTACACGCTCGGCCCGCTGACCACGGACGTCGCGCCCGCGTACGACCACATCACCTCGGGTATCGGCGCCGCGATGATCGCCTGGTGGGGCACCGCGATGCTCTGCTACGTGACGCCCAAGGAGCACCTGGGCCTGCCCAACCGGGACGACGTGAAGACCGGCGTCATCACCTACAAGATCTCCGCGCACGCGGCGGACCTGGCCAAGGGCCACCCTGGTGCCCAGGAGTGGGACGACGCCCTGTCGGACGCGCGGTTCGAGTTCCGCTGGGAGGACCAGTTCAACCTGGCCCTCGACCCGGACACGGCCCGTGAGTTCCACGACGAGACCCTCCCGGCCGAGCCGGCCAAGACCGCGCACTTCTGCTCCATGTGCGGTCCGAAGTTCTGCTCGATGAAGATCTCGCAGGACATCCGCCGTGAGCACGGCGGTGACCTGAAGGCCGATGAGATCGCGGCGGGCATGGCGGAGAAGTCCGCCGAGTTCGCGGCCTCGGGCAACAGGGTCTACCTGCCGCTGGCCGACTGACCGGCGCGGAAGGACCGGCCGACGGCATTCCGGGGGGAGTCGTCGGCCGGCCTTCGCCGTTTCGGGAAAGCCCGTGGGCACGGGCGGATGTTTCACGTGAAACAGGCCCGGACGGGCGGAGCGCGGCGGCGGGACCCCGACGCCCGGGGTCTCACTCGGGGTCGTGCTCCGGGCCGCCGAAGTCCGGGCTGGTGAAGTCCGGCGAGGTGAAGCCGGGGCGGGAGCCCTGGGAGTTGGGGCCCGGGCTGGTGAAGTCCGGGCGCGTGTAGCCCAGGCTGGGGATCCGTCCGGCCCCCGGCGTGCGCGGCACCGGGTAGCCCGGCCCGGCGGTCGGGTCGGCCAGGGCGTCGCGCAGGAACGGCACGATGCCCCGCTCCAGCAGTGCGTTCCGCCAGGCCTCTCGCGCGCGGGAGAGCTCGTCGGGTATCGGCACGCTCTCTTCCGCCGCGACCTCCGTGGAACTGTTGCGCAGGGCCGTCACGAGCAGCCCGATCACCGCGAACAGCAGGGCGGCCACGGTGAGCCCGCCGAAGAGCCAGCCCGCCGTCAGCATCGTCTCGGCGAAGGCCGGGGCGGGGTCGATCATCTTGAGGCTGTATCCCACCAGCAGGAAGATCAGCATGGCGGTGCCCGCCAGGACCGGTGCCAGGACGCCGACCACGGCGGTGACGCCGGCTCCGCCGTCCTGATCCTCGGCGCCGTCTTCGGCGACCGTCCCGGAGGCCGACAGGGCCCCGTCGCGCAGTTCCTCCCGCACCTTCACGTAGTGGTCGTACTCGGCGGCCGCCGCGGCGGTCAGGAGCGTGGTGGCGGCCAGGGCCATGGTGCGCAGCTGTTCGGCGTTCAGCCGTTCGCCGAGGGTGGCGAGTTCGGGCCGTCCGTCCGCGGTGCGCAGTACCTCGTCGAGGAGCCGGTCGAACTCCGGTCGGTCTTCGGTGAGCAGGTGCGGAGCGCTGGTCATGTGCATCCCCCGATGCTCCGTACATGCCGGTATGCCCGCGTAGATCCGGGGCTCCGGCACAAACGGAGGAGAGCCTGCTACGGATAGAGCGATGGTAGAGCGCCCCTGCCACGCCGTGACAGGGGCTTTGCTGAAATACCCCGCTCCGAGAACGCTCAGTCGCGCAGAGGTAGTTGAACGACGAGCAGCTTGCCCGCCATCGTCACGCCGCCGTCCATCGCGATGGCCAGCCCGTCCGCGTACACGTGCGGCCCGTCCACGGCCTCCGGGCCGTGGGAGTCGTCGCCGTCCTCGGTGCCCACCTCGCCGAGCAGGTACGGGATGGGGCTGTGGCCGTGGACGACCCGGCTGCCGCCGTAGGTGGTCAGGAGTTCCCGTACGGCCTGGGGGCCGGTCTCCTCGTCGCGGAAGGCGAACCGCTTGGTGAACTTGCGGAAGAGGTCCCAGGTGATGTCGGCGTCGTTGCGGTTGAGCAGCTCGTGGATGGTGTCGTTGACGTCCTCGATGGAGTCGCCGTAGTCCAGGTACGCCGTGGTGTCGGAGTGCAGCAGCAGGTGGCCGTCCTGCAGCGTCGCCGCGTCGAGGCGGGACATCCACTGGAGGTGGACGTCCTCCAGGCGCTCCATGTCCGTGCGCTGGCCGCCGTTGAGCAGCCAGGCGGCCTGGAAGGTGGCGGTTCCCGCGCCGGAGGACACGGGGGTGTCGCCGAAGCGCTTGGCGCCGATCAGGAGCAGCTCGTGGTTGCCCATCAGGGCCTTGCAGTAGCCGCCGGCGGCGGCGGCCTCGGCGGAGAGCCGCATGACGAGGTCGATCACGCCGATGCCGTCGGGGCCGCGGTCGGTGAAGTCGCCGAGGAACCAGAGCCGGGCGTTGCCGGCGGACCAGCGGCACTCGGCGTCGATGAGGTGCTGGGCCTGGAGTTCCCGGATGAGTTCGTCCAGGTAACCGTGTACGTCGCCCACCACGTAGAGCGGGCCGGGGCCGGAGCCCGGGTGCTCCTGGGGGACGTACTGGACCTGCACGGTGTCCCCGGGGCCGCCGGCCGAGCCGCGGACGATGATGGGCAGGTCGCGCTGCGTGGGGGTGTAGCCGTCGTCACCGCCGCCGTCGGCGTACTCGCCGTCGCCCGCGGTGCGCTGCTGCGGGACGGCCTCCGTGCCCGGGCGGGCGGCAGGGGCTGAGGCGGGGCGGTCGGGGGCGTACCCGGGCCGCGGGGGCACGGGAGCGCTCTCGTCGTAGTACGCGGGGTACTCGCCGTACACGGGGGGCTCGCCGGGCAGTGCGGCGGGCGCGGTGTACGGCGCGGGTTCGACGACCGGCACCCGGAAGTCCCGCAGCGTGTCCGTCCGCATCGCGGGTCCCTGACCGGCCCCCTGAGTCATCGACCCCTCCACCACCGTCGCGCTGCCGTGCACCTGCGGACCCTCCTCACCTCCGGGGTGGAGGGTCCGTGATGTCGTGCGCCCATCATAGGAATGCGGCTCGCGCTCTGTGACGCACCAGGGGTGGTGAATCCTGGCCGGAACCTCTCCTTCCTGCCCTTTTGTTCCGATTTCGGCGCTGTAGAAATCCTCGGCGGGGCCGTCGGCCCCGCCCATGTGACGGTGTGGCGGTCAGTCCTGGGCCGGTGAACGCGGCGGGCTGACGGTCGTGCGGGGCGTTCTGCGCTGCGACGAGGTGCGGATGATCAGCTCGGTCGGCACGACCTGTTCGACGGGGCGTCCGGTGTCCACTCCCTCGATCGCGTCGATCAGCAGCTGTACGACGGCGGTGCCGATGCGGCGGGGCTTGAGGGAGAGGGTGGTGATGGGCGGTTCGGTGTTGGCGTAGACGGTGGATTCGCTGCAGCAGACGAGGAGCAGGTCCTCCGGGACCCGGAGCCCGTAGCGCCGGGCGGCGGCGAGGAGGTCGGTGCCGTTGGGGTCGAAGAGGCCGTACACGGCGTCCGGGCGGTCGGGGCGGGCGAGGAGCCGGTCGGCGGCGACGGCGCCCGCGCACGGGTCGTGGGCGGGGTAGGACTCGTAGACGGGGTCCTGGCCGACGCGCTCGCACCAGTTGAGGTAGGCGGTCGTGGAGAGCCGGGTGTAGGTGTCGGTGGTGGTGCCGGTCAGCAGCCCGATGCGGCGGGCTCCGGCGGCGGCGAGGTGGTCGAGGAGGCCCAGTACGGCGGCCTCGTGGTCGTTGTCCACCCAGGCGGTGACGGGGAGGGTGCCTGCCGGCCGGCCGTCGGAGACCACGGGCAGGCCCTGGCGGACCAGTTCGCTGACGACCGGGTCGTGGTCGGAGGGGTCGATGACGACGGTGCCGTCGAGGGCCACGTTGGACCAGACGTCGTGTCGTGAGGTGGCGGGCAGGATGACGAGGGCGTAGCCGCGGGCGAGCGCCGCGGAGGTGGCGGCCCGTGCCATCTCGGCGAAGTACGCGAATTCGGTGAAGGTGAAAGGTTCATCCCCGTACGTGGTCACGGTCAGGCCGATGAGGCCCGACTTGCCGGTACGGAGGGTGCGGGCCGCGGCGGAGGGGCGGTACCCCAGCCGGTCGGCGACCTCGCGGACGTGGCGGCGGGTGGCGTCCGGCAGCCTCCCCTTGCCATTGAGCGCGTCGGAGACGGTTGTGATGGACACGCCCGCCGCGGCGGCCACGTCCCTGATGCCGGCCCGGCCCTGTCGACCGCCGACCCGCCGGGTGGTCTCGGTCCGGCTCACCTGATGCTTCCCTGCTGCTGTCATGGCGAGCCGATAGTAGGGCTCGGAGGGGAGGGTGGTTCGGGTGCATATGCACGCGTTGACAGGCACGATTCTGCACGGTTCGCCACCCCCAATGACCTTGGAATTGAAGGTATTTTGCACCTGATGCCGAGAGTGGGGCTTGTCGGCGGGTACGAGCATGCCAAAACGGAGCCGTCTCGGGTCGCCCTCAACTCACCTGCACGAGGGACGCGCGCCACGGCGCAGGCCACCGGCGCGCGCATATATGCGTGCGCTCCCCCTGTGTTCCTGGCGCCCGCCATTCTCGGATCGGCGGAATCCTCATAAGGTGAGCAGTATTGAGTCGACGGAGACGTCGACGGGACGGTCGAGGAGGACCTGCGGTGAGCGAGAAGAGCCCGAAGCTGCGCGCCGAGCTGGACGGCATCCCCACCTACAAGCCCGGCAAGCCCGCCGCCGCGGGCGGGGCCGTCGCGTTCAAGCTGTCCTCGAACGAGAACCCGTATCCGCCGCTTCCGGGGGTCCTGGAGACCGCGGTGGCGGCCGCGGGCCGGTTCAACCGCTACCCGGACATGGCGTGCACCGGGCTGGTGAACGAGCTGGCGGACCGTTTCGGCGTGCCGGTCGAGCACATCGCCACGGGCACCGGCTCGGTGGGCGTGGCCCAGTCGCTGATCCAGTCGACGGCCGGCCCGGGTGACGAGGTCATCTACGCCTGGCGGTCCTTCGAGGCGTACCCGATCATCACCCAGATCTCCGGCGCCAAGTCGGTGCAGGTGCCGCTGACCGACGGGGACGTCCACGACCTGGACGCGATGTTCGCCGCGATCACCGACCGGACCCGCCTGATCTTCGTTTGCAACCCCAACAACCCCACCGGCACCGCTGTGCGCCGCGCCGAGCTGGAGCGGTTCCTGGACCGGGTGCCCTCGGACATCCTGGTGGTGCTGGACGAGGCCTACCGCGAGTTCGTGCGCGACGCCGACGTCCCGGACGGCATCGAGCTCTACCGCGACCGCCCGAACGTGGCCGTGCTGCGCACGTTCTCCAAGGCGTACGGGCTGGCCGGCCTGCGCGTCGGCTTCGCGGTGGCGCACGAGCCGGTGGCCGCGGCACTGCGCAAGACGGCGGTGCCCTTCGGCGTGAGCCAGCTCGCCCAGGACGCGGCGGTCGCCTCGCTGCGGGCCGAGGACGAGCTGATGGGCCGGGTCGGGGCGCTGGTGTGCGAGCGCAACCGCGTGCACGAGACGCTGCTCGCACAGGGCTGGACGGTTCCGGACACCCAGGCCAACTTCGTCTGGATGCGGCTGGGGGAGCGGACCGCCGACTTCGCGGAGGCCTGCGAGAAGGCCGGTGTGGTGGTCCGGCCCTTCGCGGGCGAGGGCCTGCGGGTCACGATCGGTGAGACCGAGGCGAACGACCTCTTCCTGCACACGGCGGAGGCGTTCTTCAAGGAGCTGTAGCCGGGGAGCTGGGGTCAGACCAGTTCCACGCGGATGGGGTCGCCGTCGCGGACGGTGGCCAGGAGGCGGGGGTCGCCGTCGAACGAGCCGAGCACGTTGCACGGGCTCGCCAGGCGGCTCTCGCCTCCGCGCGAGATGGGCGTGGGGCCGTAGGGCAGGGCGAGTGCGTCGCCCTCGGTCCAGAAAGCGACCGTGCCGGGCTCGACGACCTGCTGGGCGTCGTCTTCCAGGGCCACGGAGACCCCGGTGTCGAAGTAGACCTCCTCGCCCCAGGTGTTCGCGGAGGCGGAGATCGGCAGGGCCGCGGCCAGCGCCTTGCTGGTCGGGGTCTCGTCGAGGGTCGCGGTGAGCAGGCCCGCAGGCCAGGAGATTCGAATCTGCATGGGCCATATTCAACAATCTGTTGAAAACCTTGGCTAGTGGCCGATAGGGGGACCCCGGCTGATTCGGGCTGCGGGTGGTAGGACATAATGCTTGTGAATGTGAACGCGTTCACAAGCGTGTCCTGCTTTCTCCCGTTATGGGGAGGAACCCGCCAGGCAGACTGCCCGCTGTGACCACGGCGACGACAAGGAGAAGACGACGTGGACCTAGCTTTGGCGCCTGAGACATTGGCGCGCTGGCAGTTCGGAATCACCACCGTCTACCACTTCCTCTTCGTGCCGCTCACGATCTCGCTCGCCGCGCTGACCGCCGGCCTGCAGACCGCGTGGGTCCGGACGGAGAAGGAGAAGTACCTCAGAGCCACGAAGTTCTGGGGCAAGCTTTTCTTGATCAATATCGCGATGGGTGTCGTCACCGGCATCGTCCAGGAGTTCCAGTTCGGTATGAACTGGTCCGACTACTCGCGATTCGTGGGCGACATCTTCGGCGCCCCGCTGGCGTTCGAGGCCTTGATCGCCTTCTTCTTCGAGTCGACCTTCATCGGTCTGTGGATCTTCGGCTGGGACAAGCTGCCGAAGAAGATCCACCTCGCCTGCATCTGGATGGTCTCACTCGGCACCGTCCTGTCCGCCTACTTCATCCTGGCGGCCAATTCCTGGATGCAGCACCCGATCGGCTACCGCATCAACGAGGAGCGGGGCCGGGCCGAGCTCACCGACTTCTGGGCGGTCCTCACCCAGGACACGGCCCTCACCCAGTTCTTCCACACCATCACGGCCGCGTTCCTCGTCGGCGGCGCGTTCATGGTCGGCATCGCCGCCTTCCACCTCGCGCGCAAGAAGCACATCCCGGTGATGCGCAGCTCGCTGCGGCTCGGCCTGGTCGTCATGATCATCGCCGGTATGGGCACGGCGATCAGCGGTGACCTGCTCGGCAAGGTGATGTTCAAGCAGCAGCCGATGAAGATGGCCGCCGCCGAGGCCCTCTGGGACGGCGAGGCGCCGGCCCCCTTCTCCGTCTTCGCCTACGGAGACGTGGAGAAGGGCCACAACAAGGTGGCCATCGAGATCCCGGGCCTGCTGTCCTTCCTGGCCAACGACGACTTCAGCTCCTTCGTCCCCGGCATCAACGACGTCAACAAGGCCGAGCAGGAGAAGTTCGGCCCCGGCGACTACCGCCCCAACATCCCCGTCGCGTACTGGGGCTTCCGCTGGATGATCGGCTTCGGCATGGCCTCCCTCGGGATCGGCATGCTCGGGCTGTGGCTGACCCGCAAGCGGTTCATGCTGCCGCCGGCGCTGCGCACCGCTGAGGACGAGGTCCCCCATCTCGTCCTCTTCAAGAAGGCGCTCAGCCCCCGGTTCGCCCGGCTGTACTGGATCACCGCGCTCTGGACCATGCTCTTCCCGCTGATCGCCAACTCCTGGGGCTGGATATTCACCGAGATGGGCCGTCAGCCCTGGGTGGTCTACGGAGTGCTGCGCACCAGGGACGCGGTCTCGCCGGGCGTCTCGCAGGGCGAGGTGCTCACCTCGATGATCGGCTTCACGCTGCTCTACGCCGTGCTCGCGGTGATCGAGGTCAGGCTCCTCGTGAAGTACGTCAAGGCCGGCCCGCCCGAGCTCACCGAGGCCGACCTCAACCCGCCCACCAGGATCGGCGGGGACGACAAGAACCCCGACCGGCCGATGGCCTTCTCGTACTGAGGCTGAGGAGACCACACCATGGAACTTCACGACGTCTGGTTCGTACTGATCGCCGTCCTGTGGACCGGCTACTTCTTCCTGGAGGGCTTCGACTTCGGCATCGGTGTCCTGACCAAGCTCCTCGCCCGGGACCGCACGGAGAAGCGGGTCCTGATCAACACGATCGGGCCCGTCTGGGACGGCAACGAGGTCTGGCTGCTCACGGCGGGCGGTGCCACCTTCGCCGCCTTCCCGGAGTGGTACGCGACCCTGTTCTCCGGCTTCTACCTGCCGCTGCTGATCATCCTGGGCTGCCTCATCGTCCGCGGCGTCGCCTTCGAGTACCGCCACAAGCGGTCCGAGGAGCGGTGGCAGGCCAACTGGGAACACGCGATCTTCTGGACCTCGCTGATCCCGGCCTTCCTGTGGGGCGTGGCCTTCGCCAACATCGCGCGCGGCGTGAAGATCGACCAGGACATGGAGTACGTCGGGAACGTCCTCGACCTGCTCAACGTCTACTCGGTCCTCGGCGGCCTGGTCACCCTCACCCTGTTCACCTTCCACGGTGCCGTCTTCGCCGCGCTGAAGACCGTCGGGGACATCCGGGACCGTGCGCGTGCGCTGGCCACCCGGCTGGGTGTGGTGACGGCCGTCCTGGCCCTGGCCTTCCTGATCTGGACCCAGGCCTCGCGCGGTGACGTGTGGAGCCTGGTGGCCATGGCCGTCGCAGTACTGGCACTGGTCGCGGCCCTCGGGTTCAACCTGGCGGGCCGGGAGGGCTGGGCGTTCGCCCTGTCCGGGATCACCATCGCGGCGGCCGTCGCGATGCTCTTCCTGACACTGTTCCCGAACGTCATGCCGTCCTCGCTGGACGCGGCCTGGAGCCTCACGGTCACCAACGCCTCGTCCACCCCGTACACCCTGAAGATCATGACCTGGTGCGCCGCCGTGGCCACTCCCCTGGTCCTGCTCTACCAGGGCTGGACGTACTGGGTCTTCCGCAAGCGGATCGGTACGCAGCACATCGTCGACGCGCACTGAGCCGCGCGCGTCACTCCCGCCCGAGCCTGCCGAGGGGATGTTTCACGTGAAACCGATCGACCCGCGCCTGCTGCGGTACGCCCGTTCCACCCGCCTCTTCCTGGGGGCGGTGGTAGCCCTCGGGCTCGCCGGAGCGGGGCTGGTCGTCGGTCAGGCGATGCTCATCGCCGAGATCGTGGTCGGAGCCTTCGAGCGGGGACTCGACGGTGCCGCGCTCCGGACGCCACTGCTGCTGCTCGCGGCGGTTGCCCTGGGGCGCGGCCTCGTCGCCTGGCTCACGGAGCTGGCCGCGCACCGGGCGAGCGCGGCGGTCAAGTCCGAGCTCCGGGGCCGGCTGCTGGACCGGGCCGCAGACCTGGGGCCCGGCTGGCTCAGCGGACAGCGCACGGGATCCCTGGTGTCCCTGGCCACCCGGGGCGTGGACGCGCTCGACGACTACTTCTCCCGCTACCTGCCCCAGCTGGGGCTCGCCGTGGTGGTCCCCGTGGCGGTCCTCGCCCGGATCGTCACCGAGGACTGGGTGTCGGCGGCCATCATCGTGGTCACCCTGCCGCTGATCCCGCTGTTCATGATCCTCATCGGCATGGCCACCCAGAGCCGGATGGACCGCCAGTGGCAGCTGCTCTCCCGGCTGTCGGGGCACTTCCTCGACGTGGTGGTGGGCCTTCCCACGCTGAAGGTGTTCGGGCGGGCCAAGGCCCAGGCCGAGTCCATCCGGAAGATCACCGACGACTACCGCCAGGCCACGATGCGCACCCTGCGCATCGCCTTCCTCTCCTCCTTCGCGCTGGAGCTGCTGGCGACGCTGTCGGTGGCCCTGGTCGCGGTCACCATCGGCATGCGGCTCGTGCACGGGGAACTGGACCTCTACACCGGGCTGGTCATCCTGGTCCTCGCGCCGGAGGCCTATCTGCCGCTGCGCCAGGTCGGGGCGCAGTACCACGCGGCCGCCGAGGGGCTGGCCGCCGCGGAAGAGATCTTCGAGGTCCTGGAGACCCCGGCCCCCGCACCGGGCGGCGGCGCCGACGTACCGGCCACGGGACTGGGGATCGCGCTCGACGGGGTCGAGGTGCGGTACGAGGGGCGCGGCGCGAGCTCTCCCGGACCCGTCTCGCTCGTCGTCGGACCGGGCGAGTGCGTGGCCCTCACCGGGCCGAGCGGGGCGGGCAAGTCCACACTGCTGAACGTGCTGCTGGGCTTCGTCACCCCGACGGCGGGGCGGGTCCGGGTCGGGGACGCGGACCTGGCGGAGCTCTCCCTGGAACAGTGGCGGGAGCGCATCGCGTGGGTTCCGCAGCGGCCGCACCTGTTCGCCGGGACCATCGCCGAGAACGTCCGCCTGGCCCGGCCCGGGGCCGATGACGAAGCCGTGGAGGCGGCTCTGCGTGACGCCGGGGCGTGGGAGTTCGTCTCGGTCCTGCCGCACGGGGCGCGGACCCTGCTCGGTGAAGGCGGGGCCGGGCTGTCCGCAGGGCAGCGCCAGCGCCTCGCCCTGGCCAGGGCGTTCCTCGCGGACCGGCCGGTGCTGCTGCTGGACGAGCCGACGGCGGCCCTGGAC
Source organism: Streptomyces sp. NPDC033966 (assembly GCF_055575955.1). Taxonomy (NCBI): domain Bacteria; kingdom Bacillati; phylum Actinomycetota; class Actinomycetes; order Kitasatosporales; family Streptomycetaceae; genus Streptomyces; species Streptomyces sp. NPDC033966. Next base: position 526,114 of record NZ_JBVIRQ010000005.1, read on the forward strand.
GGGGAGACCGAGGCGGCCGTCGTGGACGCCGTACGCCGCCTCGCGGTCGGGCGGACCGTGCTGCTCGTGGTGCACCGGCCGGCCCTGCTGGCGGTGGCCGACCGGGTGGTGGCGGTGGGCGAGGGGATCCCGGCCCGGCCGGTCGCGGCCCCCGCGACCGCCGCGGGTACGGCCCCGGGGGTTGAAGGGGGGACGGCTGCGCGCGGGTCCGCGGAGGTCTCCGGCCCCGGGGAGTGGATCCTCGGGGACGGACCGGAGCGGACCGGACGCGGCTCGGCCGGCGGGAACACCGCCGGCGCCGGCCCGGCCGGTGATCCGCTGCGGCGGGTACGGGCCGTGGCCGCGGCCTGGCAGGGCCGGTTCCGGCTCGGGCTGCTGCTCGGGGCGCTGGCCGTCGGGAGCAGTGTCGGGCTGATGGCCGTCTCCGGATGGCTGATCTCCAGGGCCTCCGAGCAGCCTCCGGTGATGTACCTGAGCGTGGCCGTCACGGCGACGCGCGCCTTCGGCATCGGGCGGGCCGTCTGCCGCTACGCCGAGCGGCTCGTGTCGCACGACGCCGTCCTGCGGATGCTCGCCGACCTGAGGGTCGCGGTGTACCGCCGGCTGGAGCGGATCGCCCCCGCAGGGCTGCGCGAGCAGCGGCGCGGGGACCTGCTCTCCCGGCTGGTGGCCGATGCCGACGCGCTCCAGGACTACTGGCTGCGCTGGCTCCTCCCGGTGGGCACCGCGGTGCTCGTCGGCACCGGATCGGTGGCGTTCACCGCCTGGATGCTGCCCGAGGCGGGGGCCGCGCTCGCGGTGGGGCTGCTGGCTGCGGGGGTGGGGGTGCCGCTGCTCAGCGGGGCCTGTGCGCGGCGTGCCGAGCGGCGGCTCGCGCCCGCCCGGGGCGAACTCGCAACCCGGGTGGCCGAACTGCTGACGGGTACCGCCGAACTGACGGTGGCCGGGGCGCTGGCAGGCCGCAAGGAGCGGGCGCGGGAGAGCGACGGCGTACTGACCCGGATCGCCTCGCGCGGGGCGGCGGCCACCGGACTCGGTGGCGGGCTGTCCGCCCTGGTGTGCGGACTCACGGTGGTGTGCGCCGCGTTCGCAGGTGCGGAGGCCGTCGTGGACGGCCGGCTGTCCGGGGTGGCCATGGCGGTGGTGGTGCTGACCCCGCTCGCCGCCTTCGAGGCCGTCAGCGGGCTTCCGCTGGCCGTCCAGTACCGCCAGCGGGTGCGCCGCAGTGCCGAGCGGGTGTACGAGGTCATCGACGCTCCGGTGCCCGTCGCCGAGCCGGCCGAACCCCGGGCGCTGCCGGCCTCGCCGTTCCCGCTGCGGCTGACGGGGCTCGCCGCCCGGCACGGCGGCCAGGAGCGGGACGCGCTGCACGGGCTGGACCTGACCCTCGAAGCGGGCCAGCGCATCGCGGTCGTCGGGCCGTCGGGTTCGGGCAAGACCACCCTGGCGCAGGTCCTGCTGCGCTTCCTGGCCCCGCGCGAAGGCGCGTACACCCTGGGCGGGACGGACGTCCGCGCCCTCGACGGCGACGGCGTACGCCGGATCGTGGGCCTGTGCGCCCAGGACGCGCACCTCTTCGACAGCTCGGTGCGCGAGAACCTGCGGCTGGCCCGGACCGGAGCGAGCGAGGAGGAGCTGCGCGGGGCGCTCGCCGCGGCCCGGCTGCTGGAGTGGGCCGACGGGCTTCCGGACGGGCTGGACACCCTCGTCGGGGAGTACGGGGAACGGATCTCCGGCGGGCAGCGGCAGCGGCTGGCCCTGGCGCGGGCGCTGCTGGCGGACTTCCCCGTCCTCGTCCTGGACGAGCCGGCCGAGCACCTGGACCTGGCGACCGCGGACGCCCTGACGGCGGACCTGCTGGCGGCCACCGAGGGCCGGACCACCGTACTGATCACGCACCGGCTCGCCGGGCTGGCGGCGGTGGACGAGGTGCTCGTACTGGACGGGGGAGCGGTCGTGCAGCGTGGTGCCTATGCCGAGCTGGCAGCGGTCGAGGGACCGCTGCGGAGCCTCCTGGAGCGGGAGCGGGAGGCCGATCGGGCCCTCGCCGGCACCAGGGGCTGACTTTCCCTCCTAAACGGGACTAACTACGCTCAAGAGCATGTCAGTGCAGGAGTCGCAGGAATCGCCGGAGTCGCCCGAATCCCGTGGGGGCGCACCGGATCCGCTGGAGGCCGCCACGCAGGCCACCCGGAGCCTGCACGGGCTGTCCACGGAGCTGACCGCGCGCGTCCCGCAGCTGTTGGAGGCCATGCGCTCGGTCGGCACCGGCCTCGAACTGCACTCCACGCTCGACCGCATCTGCGAGACGGCCGCCGAGCTCGCGGACGCCCGCTACGCGGCGATCGGGGTCGTGGACACGGACGGCCCGGGGCTCTCGGACTTCGTCACCTTCGGCGTCAGCGGTGAGCTGGCGAGGAGGATCGGGCACCGCCCGGACGGGAAGCGCGGCCTGCTCGGGGCGCTCATCTCCCACCCGGACACCGTCCGGCTCCCCGATCTGACGAAGGACCCGCGGTCGGCGGGCTTCCCCGCGCACCACCCGCCCATGAAGACCTTCCTGGGCGTCCCGATCCGGGTGCAGGGCGAGATCTTCGGGAACCTCTACCTCGCCGAGAAGAACGGCGGCGGCGAGTTCAACGACTACGACGTCCACATGGTCCGGGTGCTGGCCACCGAGGCGGGCATCGCCATCGGCAACGCCCGGCTCTACGAGGCCGCCACCCAGCGCGAGCGCTGGATCGACGGCTCGGTGGCCGTCACCACGGCCCTGCTGTCCGGCGGGGACGCGGACGACGCCCTGTCGGTGGTGGCCGAACAGGCCCGCAGGCTGGCCGACTCCGCCGCCGGGATCGTGATGCTGCCGGCGGAGGAGGGCGGCATGGAGATCGTCGCGGTCTCCGCGGACAACCCGGGCACCTCGCTCGGCGTGGTCATTCCCGCCGAGAGCCCGGTGGTGGACTATCTGCTGCGGGGCGAGCCGGTCTTCGTGGACGACGCCGCCTCCGACCCCCGCATGATCAGTCGGCTGACCAGCCAGTACGGACCCTGCATGATGCTGCCGCTGCACAGCGGCGGGCGGGTGCTGGGCGCGCTGGTCACCCCGCGGGCCCGGGGCAAGCGGCCCTTCACGGAGGCGGAGCGGACCCTGGCCACGCAGTTCGCCTCCCAGGCCGCTCTCGCGCTGATGATGGCCGAGGCCCAGCGCGACCGGGAGCGGCTCGCGGTGTTCGAGGACCGCGACCGGATCGCCCGGGACCTGCACGACCTGGTCATCCAGCGGCTGTTCGCCACCGGGATGATGCTGGAGGGCGCGCAGCGCAGGTCCATCGTCCCCGAGGTCCGCGACGGCGTGGGCAAGGCCGTGGACGAACTGGACGTGACCATCCAGGAGATCCGCACCGCGATCTTCGCGCTCCAGCAGGGCCCGGCGGAGGCTCCGTCGGGGCTGCGCACCCGTGTGCTGCGGGAGATCAACATGGCCGCCGTGCCGCTGGGCTTCAAGCCCGCGCACCGCTTCGTCGGCGCGATCGACACGGTCGTCGGCGAGCTGGTCGGCAAGAACCTGATCGCGGCCCTCCGCGAGGCCCTGTCGAACGCCTTCCGGCACGCGGACGCGTCCCGGATCGAGGTGTTGGTCGACTCGACCGCCAGCCTGCCCGACGGCCGGCCCGGGGTACGGCTGGAAGTCGCCGACGACGGCGTGGGCATGCCGGAGGGCGGCCGGCGCAGCGGCTTGCGGAACCTGCGCCGCAGGGCGGAGTCGCTCGGCGGGTCCAGCTGGTACGGATCCGGCATCGGTGAGGACGGCGGCGGGACCACCCTGGTGTGGGAGGCACCGCTGTGATCCGTCGCTCCGGCGTGAGGGCCTAGCTGCGCGCGGCGCGCTCGGCCAGGATCCGTTCGATCACCACGGCGACCCCGTCCTCGTTGTTGGCGACCGTACGGCCGGACGCGGCCGCGATCACGTCCGGGTGGGCGTTGCCCATCGCGTACGAGGTGCCGGCCCAGCGGAGCATCTCCACGTCGTTCGGCATGTCGCCGAAGGCGACGACCTCCGCGGGGGAGATCCCGCGTTCGGCACAGCACAGCTCCAGGGTGCTGGCCTTGGACACGCCGAGCCCGCTGATCTCCAGCAGTGCGGTCGGGCTGGAGCGGGTGATGGAGGCGTAGGCGCCGGCGGCGGACCGGGCCAGGGCGAGGAAGTCGTCCGGGGCCTTTTCGGCGTGGTGCGCGAGCAGCTTCAGCACCGGCGCCGCATGGTCGTCGTGTTCCTCGTGGAGCAGCTTCTCCGCGGTGGCGACCGTGGCGCCCGGGTCCTGGAAGAACGGCGGGTACGCCGGCTCGTAGTTGATGCCGGTGGTCATCTCGACCGCGAAGGAGGTGCCGGGAGCGGCCTTGCGCAGGGTGTTCACGACGGTGAGGGCCGTGGCCCGGGCCAGCGCCCTGACCTGTACGAACTCCCGGCCCGCGTGGAGGTCGACGACGGCGGCGCCGTTCGCGCAGATCGCCAGGCCGTGGCCGTGGACGTGATCGCTGACCACGTCCATCCAGCGCGCCGGGCGGCCGGTGACGAAGAAGACCTCGATCCCGGCCTCCTCGGCAGCGGCGAGCGCGGCGACCGTGCGGAGCGAGACGGACTTGTCGTCGCGCAGCAGGGTGCCGTCGAGGTCGGTGGCGATGAGCCGGGGTGCGGGGGTCGGCCCGTCCGGGCCCTGAGAAGCCGAGGTCACCGCTCCATCTTCGCCCATGGGCCCCTGCCGCCGGACCATGATCGTCCAGACGTCTTCCCGGCTCCCGCCGCGAGGCGCCTGTGGAACCGTCCGGCCCGGCGCATGTTTCACGTGAAACATGCGCCGAAGCGGACGAGCCGGGCCCTGATGGACGAGGCGTGGTTGGTGTACGGGCCACGGACCGCCGTACGCTCGACGGCATGACTCTGCGCCTGAGCACTGTGATCCTGCCGGTACGCCCGTGGCACGAGGGAGGCCGCGACCAGTGGGAGCGGGCCGAGCGCCTCGGTTTCCACACCGCCTACACCTACGACCACCTGAGCTGGCGGGGATTCCGCGATCACACCTGGTACGGCGCGGTGCCCACGCTGACCGCCGCGGCCGCTGTCACCGAGCGGATCCGCCTGGGCACCCTGGTCACCTCGCCGAACTTCCGCCACCCGGTGACCCTGGCCAAGGAGCTGATGTCGCTGGACGACATCTCGGGCGGACGCGTCACCCTCGGCATCGGCGCGGGCGGCAATGGCTTCGACGCGACCGCGCTGGGGCAGGAGGAGTGGAGCCCGCGCGAGCGGGCGGACCGCTTCGCGGAGTTCGTGCCGCTGCTCGACCGGCTGCTCACCGAGCAGGCGGTCACCCACCACGGCACGTTCTACTCCGCCGACGAGGCGCGCAACATCCCCGGGTGCGTCCAGCGCCCGCGCCTGCCCTTCGCCGTCGCGGCGACCGGCCCGCGCGGTGTGAAGCTGGCGGCGAGCCATGGCCAGGCCTGGGTGACCGCTGGCGACCCGAAGCACTCCGAGAGCACGCCCGAGGAGTCGCTGGAGGCCCTGCGCGTCCAGCACGGGCGCCTGGAGAAGGCCCTGGCGGAGATCGGCCGGGACTCCGGCTCCATTGAGAAGGTGCTGCTGACCGGCTTCACCCCGGAGCGCGGCAGCATGCTGGAGTCCGTGGACGCGTTCGTCGACTTCGCAGGCCGCCACCGGGAGCTGGGCTTCACCGAGCTGGTCATCCACGCCCCGATCCCGGACTCCGACTTCGCCGCCGACGAGAAGGTCTTCGAGCGGATCGCCACCGAGGCGCTCGCCCAGCTGGACGGCTGAACCTCCCCCAGCGGCCCCGGCCGGGGCCCGTCGCACGACGGGCCCCGGCCGGGCCGTCAGGCGCTCAGGCCGTCAGGTTCGTGATGATCCGCCGCGCCTGGGGGACCACCCACTCCGGAGCCATGCCCTCGGGCAGCGACTCGACCTCCTCCAGCAGCGCCGACATCCTGGCCACGCCCGCCTCCGGCCGGCCCATCTCGTGATCGGTCCACGCGGCGTTGTTCAGGCACTGGAAGCGGTCCTGGAGGTGCTCCAGCCCGAGCCGCGCGTACAGCTCGGCCGCCCGCTCCCACAACTGGATCTCGTCCAGCCGCAGGGCCTCGACGGCGGCCGGGTCCAGGACAACCCCGTCGTGGGACTCAGCGGCCTCCTCCGGGGCCCGGGAGCTCACCAGCCGGTCCAGTACCTGAGCCAGCTGGTGCCAGGTCTGCGCCAGTTCGGAGTGCAGTTCCGGGTCCTCGGCGCCGCCGGCCGCCAGGGCGACCTCCAGGACTTCGACAGCCTCGTCCATGAGCACCCGGGCGGCTGCCGCGGTCTCCTCGGTGACCTCCTCGCGCATCCCCAGCCAGGCCAGCGAGCGGAGGATCCTGACCTCGGAGACCACCGCGTCGCCGGTCAGCCGGCGCAGCTCCAGAGCGCGCCGGTACGCGGCGACGGCCTCATCGGCGAGGCCGGCGTCGGAGAGGCTGTCGGCGGCCGCCTGGGCGAAGCCCGCCTGCGGCCGGGGGTCTTCCCAGTCCTCGACCAGGTCGGCGGCGAGCAGGAACTGCTCCGCGGCGGCCCGGGACTCGCGCAGGTCGCGCAGCAGGTTTCCCAGGAGGTCCCGCGCCGAGACGGCCTGCCCCTCGCCGTGCTCCAGCAGGTCCGGAAGCGCCGACTGCAGCACCTCCGCCGCGTCGGCGGTCCGGCCGTCCCGGGCGTAGGCCTGGGCCAGCATCCGCCGGGCCTGGGCCCCGCCGTCGGAGGCCAGCCCCGCCTGGTCGAACCAGTGCGCCGCCGCGAGGGCGTGCTCGGCGGCCTCCGCCGCCGTGCCCCGCCCGCGCAGCAGGACGTCCGCGAGGGTGAGGCGTACGATGCCCTGCTCCTCGGGGTCGGTCACCTCGGCGGAGTGCTCCAGGCCGGACCGTGCGGCCTCCTCGGCCTCCTCGGGCCGTCCCAGCGAGAGCAACACCCCGGCCCGCAGTACGAGGGGGTCCGCCGCCTGCCACGGCCGGCCCGCCTCGACCGCCCGGTCCGCGGCGGAGGCCAGCAGTTCCAGGGCCCGTTCGGTGTCGCCCTGCGAGAGGGCCAGCCGGCCGAGCAGTTCCTCGGCCTCGGAAGCCAGGTCCGGGAGTGCCTGCCCGTAGGAGGAGACGAAGGAGACGAGTTCGGCCACCAGCAGCCCGTGGTCGTGCTCATGGTCGTGGTCGTGGCCGTCGCCGTGGTCGTGGGTGTGCTCCCGCGCGGCCTCCGCCGAGCGCAGGTACGGCTCCAGCCGCAGCGCCGACAGCTCCGCGACGGCGATCCGGCGGGTCCGCAGCGGCTCCCCCGCGTCCAGTGCCTCGGCGGCGCGCAGGCCCGCCGCCAGCAGCGCGCGGACCTCCTCCGGCGCGGCCCCGGCCTGCGCCGCCGCGCTCGCCAGCCGCAGTTCGGCCAGGGCGGCGCGCTCGGCCTGCCCCAGCTCCCGGTAGCCGTCGCGGACGGCCGCCAGCAGCTCTGCCGCGTCCGGTGCCCCGGCCCGCGCCGCCGCCAGGGCCCGGTGGTCGGCGACCTCGGCGAGCAGCAGCGGGTGCACGTCCGGCTCCGGCAGCGCGGAGACCCGTACGGCGACCTCCGTCCAGAGCCGGTCCGAGTCCGGGTGGCCCGTGTCGCGGGCGCCACGGGCCCGCTCCACGAGCCCGCTGAACTCGGCGGCGCTGACGGGCACGGGTGCCGGGGCCGGTGCCGGGGCCGGTGCCGGGGCCGGCTCTGCCGACTGCGGCAGCGCGGCGCTGCGCACGCCCAGGGGCAGCGCCTCGGCCAGCGGGGCCCGGGAGAGCCGCTCCATGAGCCGCTCGGAGACCCGGGTGGTGCCGTTGCGCACGTCGAACCGCGCGGCGATGCCCACGGCCTCCGCGCGCAGGATGCCGTGCAACTCCTCGACGGTGTGCGCGGAGCCCTCGTACGGCACCGTCGGGTCGGCGCCGTGGCCGAGTTCGATCAGCCGCCGGAGCAGGACGAGGACCCCGGCGTAGAAGTCCAGCTGGGTCTTGAAGTCCACGAGCGGCCGCAGGTGCGCCCCGTGTTCGGCGAGGATCTCCACACCGCGCGCCTCGTTGCCGGTGAGCGCGCAGAACTCGATGTGCTGGCCGATCGCGCGCAGCAGGCTCTCCTTGCCCCGGGCCATCCGGTAGCCGCGCAGGTGGTGCGAGCGGGCCTCGTCGGTGCGGCCGAGGTGCAGCAGGGGGAGCAGCGAGCGGGCGAGCACCCGGTGCGGTTCCTCCATGCAGGTCTGCTCGCCCGACAGGACGGGCTCCCAGACCTCGATGGCCTTGGCGTGGTCGCCCTTGGTCGCCCAGAAGACTCCCTGGGAGTTGGTCTCGCAGGCGTGGCAGTCGCTCATGGTGTCGCGGTCGGCCGCGCGCCACTGCGCCATGGCCCGCTCGGCGCGCTCGTCGTCGCCGATGGCGTCGGCGAGGAAGTACTCGGACTGGCGTACCGCCCGCTCGCTGTAGCCGGCGATCCGGTAGCGCTTCTCCATGTCGTCGAGGTAGCCGGTGACGGAGGAGACCGGGACGTCCGGGGAGCTGATGATCTGGCCCGAGACCCACTTGAAGCGCCAGAAGAGGGAGTGCGCGTCGCCCGAGCCGAACGCCGACGGGTCGCGGTCGTACTCCTGGAGCAGGCGGGCGAAGGGGACCACCATGCGGCTCTGCTCGGCGCTGTACTTGTAGGAGTCGATCTGGTTGATCAGTGCAGCCCGGAACACATCGCTGTCACCGCAGACCTCGGCGGCCGCGGTCAGCGCCTCGGCCTGGGCGTTGCGCGCGGCGTCGTGGGGCAGGCCGCGGTTCTCGTGCAGGGCGCGCCGGATCTCATCGGCCGTCAGGGTGCTCACTTCTCGTCCTCCTCGGACGTGGGGGTCGGGGTGCCGACAGGATGGGTCGCCCATTCGAGGAGCCCGAGGAAGGCCCGGTTGAGCAGGGCCGAATCGGCCGGGCGGAGCGGCCGCTGGGACATCAGCAGCGCCTGGCCGTACAGCGATTCGACGGCGGTGCCGGCGAGCGTCGGGTCGGGGAGGCCCGCGATCCGCCGGATCAGCGGGTTGTTGTGGTTGAGGACGAGACGGGCGCGCGGGCCGGAGCCGCGCAGTGAGCCGAGGATGCCGCTCCACAGGGAGTCGGCGGATTCGAGTGCGGCGGTCCGGTCCCGCTCCTGGCGGGCCTGGCGGTCGTCGAGGTAGAGGGCGGGGACGGCCACGGGCTGGAAGGCGCGCAGCACCACGTCGCAGCTCTGGGGTTCCAGCCGGGTGCGGGCGGTGGAGAGGAACGCGGCGAGGGAGAGTTCGACCGCGGTGGGGACCGGGTCGAGGCGGTCGGTGACCGCTCCCGCGTCCAGCTCGGCGACCTTCAGGTCGGGGCGTACGGAGGGCAGCAGGGCCAGCAGGTCGGCGTCGTAGGTGTAGCCGGCGTTGACGACGCCGAGGCCGTGGGCCGCCGCGATCGGGGCGATCTGCCGGAACTCCTCGACGGTCCGCGTGAAGTGGATCTCGGAGTGGGCCGCCGTGAACTCCTCCAGGTTCATGGAGCCGTCGCTGGTCTCGAAGGGCAGCCACGGCAGCATCAGGCCGAGCAGCTCGGCGTCGTGCCGGGCGAGGGACTTCACGCCGAGGTGGTGGACGCTCAGGAAGGCGGCCAGGCGGTCCGGTTCGCTCGCGGCGAGCTCGGCCAGCCAGGATCGGATGCGGGCGCCGAGGGCTTCGCGTACGGCGGCGAGCGTCTCGTCGTCGTAGAGGTTCTCGCGGGAGGCGGTGGGCCGCAGGGTGTCGGTGTCGAGCACGGCGCGGACGAAGAAGGCCCAGTCGGGCAGCAGGTTGTCGGCCTGGTCGGTGAGCAGCATGCCCTTGAGGTGGACGCGGTGGCCGGCCCGGTGTGCGGGGCTGGTCGGCTCGGGCAGTACGTACGCGACTCCGCGCACCCCGGCCACCGGCAGGTCGAGGTCGATGCTGTCGAGCGGGGTGAAGCCGAAGAGCTGCGCGCAGTGCCCGGCGAGCGCGACGCGCCGGGCGGCCGGGGTGGGATGGGCGCGGTCCCATACGGCGGGCCGGTCGGTGATGGGCCGGGGGGCGCCGCCGAGGCCGTCGTCGAAGGTGATCGGGTAGGGGAGCAGGGAGCCGTAGTCGCGGGCCAGGCGTTCGACCCGGGCGGGGTCGGTCCACTCCTCGGCGCCCGGGCGGGCTTCCAGGTGGACGGTGGTGCCGGGCTCGGGGCGGGCGTCGTGGGGCAGTTCGCGCACGGTGTACGAGCCGTCGTCCGTGGCCAGCCACTCGACGGGCGCGGCCTGCGGGTCGCGGGCGGAGCGGGTGACGACCCGGATCTGCTTGGCGACGACGAAGCAGGCGAGCAGGCCGATGCCGAACTGGCCCAGGAACTGCCGGCGGGTGGTCTCCAGGCCCTGGAGCTCGGCGGCGGAGGCGCCCTCGCCGCGGCGCTTGGAGCTGCGGCCGATGGTGGCGAGGAGGGAGTGGGCCTCGGCGGCGGTCAGGCCGATGCCGGAGTCCTCGATGGTGATGCGGCCGGCGGCCGCGGACAGGCGGATGCGGACCTCCGCGCCGGGCTCGTGCGCATGACGGGCGGTCACGGCGTCCACGGCGTTCTGGAGGAGTTCGCGCACGTAGACGCGGGGGCTGGAATAGAGGTGATGGGAGAGCAGGTCGACCAGGCCGCGCAGATCGACCTGGAAGTTGTTGACGGCGCCCTCGGCCGGGGAATCGGCGGGGAATTCGGACGGGGACGGGGACACGGATGTCATCAGGCATCAGCTCGCTTGTTCGCGTGGTCGGTCGGCGATCGCGAGGTACCCCCCTCACTGATCCCGGAACGAGGAACAGAGTAGGTGGACGATCCGACAATCACTCCGTGAATTCCGCCCGGGCCGCCGGTCCCCGGGCGGTTAGCGGAAGCGGAGGAATTCCGGCGGTACGGCGTCCGCCAGCCACACCCCGTTGGCGCTGATCCGGAACACGTGCCCGGCCGCACGCATCGCCGCGGCGTCCACGGCGAGGACCACCGGCCGGCCCCGGCGCGCGCCGACCCGGGTCGCCGTCTCGCGGTCGGGCGACAGGTGCACGTGGTGGCGGGCCATGGGGCGGAGGCCTTCGGCGCGGATCGCGTCCAGGGCTGCGGCCACGGTGCCGTGGTAGAGGTACGCGGGTGGTTCGGCCTCCGGCAGGCCCAGGTCCACCGCGACGGTGTGCCCCTGGCTGGCCCGGATGCGGGTGCCATCGACGGCGAACCGCTGCTTGTCGTTGGCGGCGACCACGTGGTCGAGTTCGGCCCTGCTGAACGGGAATCCGTGTTCCGCGGCGGCCCGCAGGAGATCGTCGATCTCCACCCAGCCCTGGGGGTCGAGCACCAGTCCGATCCGTTCCGGCTGGTGCCGCAGGTGTTTCGAGACGTATTTGGACACCTTCACGGCGCGTCGGTCATCCATGTCCCCAGCTTGGCGGCTCGCAGGGGCCCCGGGCAGCGATTTTCCACCCTCGGTCGGGCGGGACACCCCCCTATCATCTTTCCAAGATACGGAATACATTTTCCGCATCACGACTTATCAGAGGGAGAAACTATGACAAATAAGGCCTCACTGCTTCGGCGTGCGGCTGCCGAGCTCATCGGCACCGCAGGCCTGCTCGTGGTGGTGATCGGCTCGGGCATTCAGGCCGCGAACCTCAGCCGCGACACCGGTGTCGCCCTCGTCGCCAACTCGCTCGCCTCCGCGATCGGCCTCGGCCTGATCATCACCCTCTTCGGCCCGCTCTCCGGAGCCCACCTCAACCCGGTCGTCACCCTCACCGCCTGGTGGGCACGGCGCACCGGCGGGGAGGGACTCGACGCGCGTGAGGCCTTCGCGTACGCCGCCGCCCAGACCGCCGGCGCCATCGGCGGTGCCGTACTGGCGGAGACGATGTTCGGCCGCACCCCCGGAACCTTCTCCACCCAGGTCCGCGACGGCGGCCACCTGCTGATCGGGGAGATCGTCGCCACCGCCGGACTGGTCCTGGTCATCCAGGGTCTCGGCCGCATCGGGCGGCCCAGGCTGATCCCGGCCGCGGTCGCCGCGTACATCGCCGCCGCGATCTGGTTCACCTCGTCGGGGTCCTTCGCCAATCCCGCCGGCACCGTCGGCCGGGCCTTCAGCGACTCCTTCACCGGCATCGCCCCGCAGTCGCTGCCCGGTTTCGTCGCGGCGCAGCTGCTCGGCGGCGTCCTCGGACTCGCCCTGGCAGCGCTCCTCTACGGCCGCGAGCGCCGTGACGGCGGCACCGGGGCGCCGCGATCCGGACAGCCGGAGACGGAGGCCTCGGTGGCCGATATCCCTCGCCCGGGCTCGGCGTTCGAGGCCGTCGTCTAGTCGGTCATCCGTGTTGCCCACAGGCGGACGGGAGTTGTCCACAGCCGTTTCGGCGGGTTTCGGCGACATCTGAGCGGTTCGCCCCGGGGACCCCCTGTGGACTACCGATCGAGTATTACCGGCCGCCCCTGCTGGCCAGATCGTTCATCGTCCGGGCCTGGAGCTCTCGCTCCGTGGCGGCCCGGACGAACTCCGCCACGTGCTCCGGCCCCACCAGTTCCTGGACTGCCCGCACCGTCCCGGCGGGCAGGGCCACCGGGGCGGGGCCCGTCGGCTGCGCCGCACCGGGAGCACCCAGGTGGCGCTGGAGGTGCCGGGTCGCGAACAGCCGCATCGCCCGCGCCAGCTCGGCGTCCACCGTCTGCTGGGCCAGCGGCCGCAGCCTGCGCACCATCGTCGCCGCCTCGGCTGCGTCGGCGTCGGTCGGCGGCACCTGCCCGAGGTAGCGGGCGAAGACGTGCTCGGTGGTGAACTCCAGGAAGCGCGAGGCGATGTGCTCCACCTGCCCGCGCAGCTCGCGCAGGTGCCCGGTGATCGCCCCCAGGGGCACCCCCGCCGCGTACAGCTCGGCCGCGACGGCCAGCTCCTGCGGCGAGGGCACGAGGAACTCCTCCGGGCGGCCGGGGATCCGCTCCAGCACCCCCAGCTCACAGGCCTCGTCCACCGCGTCGTCGTCGGGCAGGCCGCCGAACCGCGCGTTGAGGTCCTCCCGGCTGATCCGGTCGGCCTCCTCGTCGGTCCAGGGCCCGTGCACCTCGGCGACCAGGCCGAGTACGCCGCCCAGCCCGCGCCCCGCGTCCCAGGCCTCCAGCAGCTCCTTGATGGAGGCCAGGGTGTAGCCGCGGTCCAGCAGGTCCGCGATCTGGCGCAGGCGGGCCAGGTGCGTGTCCCGGTAGACGTTGGACCGGCCCCGCCGCTCCGGCTTCGGCAGCAGGCCGCGGTCCTGGTACGCCCGGATCGTGCGCACCGTCGCCCCGCTGTGATGGGCCAGATCCTCGATCCGGTACTCGGCTACCGCCTGATCGGACAATCCCGGCTCCCTACGACATGGCGGCTCGGCCGACCGCGCCCGCCGCGGTCCGGGCGGCAGGAGATGCCGCCAGGTACTCGACCGCCTCGAGCAGCGAGCCCTCCTGCGAGGGATGGTACGACCGCGGGCAGGAGCGGGGTATGGCCGTGCCGCGCATGCCGTCGCACGGCATCACAGCCGGGGCTCCAGCCGTGCGATCCGGCGCAGGGCGTTCGGCGCGAAGCGGGACATCAACAGGGCGGCCTTGGACTCGGGCGTCACCGGGACCACGGCCCTGTTCTTCACCACGGCCAGCAGGATCGCGTCCGCGACCTTCTCCGGGGGGAAGTTGCGCAGCCCGTACAGCCGCGAGGAGCGCTCCTGGCGGCGCTTCTCCTCGGCCGCGTCCACCCCGGCGAACCGGGAGGTGGCCGTGATGTTGGTGTTGACGATGCCCGGGCAGATCGCCGAGACACCGATCGACTTGGACGCCAGCTCCGCGCGCAGGCACTCGCTCAGCATCAGGACCGCGGCCTTGGAGGTGCTGTACGCCGGCAGCGTCCGGGAGGGCAGGTAGGCGGCCGCGGAGGCGGTGTTGACGATGTGGCCGCCCTGCCCCCGCTCGGCCATCTGCTTCCCGAAGATCCGGCAGCCGTGGACGACCCCCCACAGGTTGACGTCCAGGACCTTCTTCCAGTCCTCGGAGCCGGTCTCCAGGAAGGAGCCCGAGAGACCGATCCCCGCGTTGTTGACCAGCACGTCGACGATCCCGTACTCGGCGGCGACCTTCACCGCGAGCTTCTCCATCGCCTGCTCGTCACTGACGTCGACGCACTCGCCCCAGGCCTCCGGGGCACCGACGAGCCGTGCCATCTCGGCCGTGCGGGCAGCGCCCTCGCCGTCCCGGTCGACCGCCACGACCCGGGCCCCGGCCTCGGCGAACGCGAACGCGGTGGCCCGCCCGATCCCGCTGGCGGCGCCGGTGACCAGCACCAGCTGTCCACCGAACCGGTCCGCGTACTTGCCCGGAGCCCGCTGCTCCGGCGCCCGCGCGGCAGGTTCCTCCCGGGCCGTCACGAAGTCGGTGATCCACGCGGCCACCTGGTCCGGCCGGGTCCTGGGGATCCAGTGCTTCGCGGGAAGGGTCCGCCGCACCAGTCCCGGCGCCCAGCGCTCCACGTCGTCGTAGAGCCGCTCGGACAGGAAGGCGTCCCCGGTCGGGACGATCAGCTGCACCGGTACGTGCGCGTACGCGTCGGTGCGGGGCCGGCTCATCCGGGCCCGCACGTTGTCCCGGTAGAGCCAGGCGCCGTGCGCCGCGTCGGAGGACAGTGAAGCCGTCGGATACCCGCCGACCGGGATCCCCTCGCTGCGCTCGATGAGCTTCGGCCAGTGCTTGCCGAGCGGGCCGCGCCAGGCGAGCTCCGGCAGCACCGGAGTGTGCAGCATGCCCACGTACCAGGACCGGACGCCCTGGCCCAGCAGCTGGGCGGTCCGGCGCGGAGAGGGCCGCCTCACCCGCTGCTTGATCCAGTGCCCGAAGTGGTCGAGGGAGGGCCCCGACATGGAGGTGAAGGAGGCGATCCGCCCCTCGGTACGGGCGACCGTCGCGAACTCCCAGCCCTGCACGGAGCCCCAGTCGTGGCCGACCAGGTGCACCGGCCGGTCCGGACTGACCGCGTCCGCCACGGCGAGGAAGTCGTCGGTCAGTTTCTCCAGGGTGAAGCCCCCGCGCAGCGGCACCGGAGCCGAGGACCGCCCGTGGCCGCGTACGTCGTAGAGCACCACGTGGAAGCGGTCCGCGAGCCGCTCGGCGACCTCCGACCAGACCTCCTTGCTGTCCGGGTAGCCGTGCACCAGCACCACGGTCGGCCGGCCCGTCTCACCGAGCTCGACGACGCACAGCTCGATCCCGCCGGTGCTCACCCGGCGCTCGCGCGCACCCTCCAGAGCCGTCCCGCTCATCCCGCTCATGCCGCCTTCTCCTCAGCCCAGCGCCGCACGTGCGGCAGGTCGTCGTCCAGCCAGAACGCGCTCTCCTCGGGGTCCCGGGAGTCGGTGACCACCAGGATCTCCTCGAACTTCGCGCCGGTGCCCCGGAAGCCCAGGTGCGGCTCCACCGCCCACAGACCGGGCTGCGGCGGGTGGTCGGAGAAGTGGTACGGACTCCACAGCGGCGACCAGCCCTCCCGGTGCCCGTGCAGGGCGTCGGAGGCCAGACCCTTGAGTGACTGTGTGCCGAAACCGAACGCGGTCGGGGACCAACGGCGCTCCTTGACCCGGTCTATCTTGTGCGCGATGACGCCGAAGGGGTAGGCCCGGTGCCGGTTGGCGTACCCCTGGCGGGTCATCAGCCGTTCGACGTTCTCGTAGATCTCCCGCAGCGGCCGGCGCTCGCGCACCTGCTCCAGGATCAGCTCCCGGTGCGGCCGCAGGTCCGACATCAGCCTGTCCTGCACCGGATTGAGGCCGAGGCTGCCGGAGTAGCCGATGTCGGCCGCGTAGCCCCGGTACACCGGCGCCATGTCGAGGATGAACGGCATCCCCGGCTCCAGCCGCCGCGAGGTCGGGAAGAACTGGAGGGGGATCTTGAAGTTCGCGAAGGCGGTACGGTCCCCGAACCAGGCGAAGGGCAGATGGAACCAGTCCCGTACCCCGCGCTCGCGCAGCCATTCGCGCTGCATCCGCGCCGCCTCGCGCTCGGTCACTCCCGGGCGCAGCTGCGCCGCCACGGTCTCCGCGCACTCGTACGCGAGCCGCTGGACCTCCCTGAAGCCGCGCAGCCCGGCGGAAAGCTGCCCGGAGTCGTGCGCGGTGCGCTGCTTGGTGTCCCCAGTCATGCCGGCCGTCCGTCCCTGTCGCCCAACGCTCCCGAAACCTGCCACTGATGAATGTGACAATGGGCGGAGATCACGTCAAGGCCCCTGCAGGGACCTGTGGACAAACTTCGCCGGCATCAGCCTTGCGTCAGGGTCCGTAGTCCTCAAGGCGGATACGCGATCCCGCTCCAGGTCTGACGATCGGCGGCCCCGGCGGCACTAACGTCGAAGCCGTGACTGTCATCGCGACCGAAAGCCTGAGCAAGCGGTACCCCCGAGTGACCGCCCTCGACCGGCTCTCCCTGGACATCGGGCCCGGCGTGACCGGCCTCGTGGGCGCCAACGGAGCCGGCAAGTCCACGCTGATCAAGATCCTGCTCGGACTGTCCCCCGCCACCGAGGGCCGCGCCGCCGTGCTCGGACTGGACGTCGCCACGCATGGCAGCGCCATCCGCGAACGGGTCGGCTACATGCCCGAACACGACGCCCTGCCGCCCGACGTCTCGGCCACCGAGTTCGTCGTCCACATGGCGCGCATGTCCGGCCTACCGCCCACCGCCGCCCGTGAGCGCACCGCCGACACCCTGCGCCACGTCGGGCTGTACGAGGAGCGCTACCGCCCCATCGGCGGCTACTCCACCGGCATGAAGCAGCGGGTCAAGCTCGCCCAGGCGCTGGTCCACGACCCGCAACTGGTCCTCCTTGACGAGCCGACCAACGGCCTCGACCCGGTCGGCCGCGACGAGATGCTCGGCCTGATCCGCCGCGTCTACACCGACTTCGGCATCTCGGTCCTGGTCACCTCCCACCTCCTCGGAGAGCTGGAGCGGACCTGCGACCACGTGGTCGTCGTCGACGGCGGCAAGCTGCTGCGCTCCAGCTCCACCAGCGACTTCACCCAGACCACGACCACCCTCGCGGTCGAGGTCACCGACTCCGACGCGTACCCGGACGGCTCCGCCGCCCTGCGCAAGGCGCTGACCGCGGCGGGCATTACCCTCCACGCGGGCGAGGAGCAGGGCCTGCCCGGCGCCGGCCACATCCTCCTCGTCGAGGCCACCGGCGAGGAGACGTACGACACCGTCCGCGACACCGTCGCCGACCTCGGCCTCGGCCTGGTCCGGATGGAGCAGCGCCGCCACCACATCGCCGAGGTCTTCCGCGACAGCGACCGGCCCTCGTCCCCCGCCCACCCGAAGGGAGCCGGCACCGATGGCGCCTGAGACCTCGACCCAGATCCACAACATCGGCTACCGGTCCTACGACGGCCCCCGGCTCGGCCGCGGCTACGCCCGCACCTCGCTGTTCTCGCAGTCCCTGCGGGGCGCGTACGGACTCGGCCGCTCCGCCAAGTCCAAGGTGCTGCCGATGATCCTCTTCGCGGTGATGTGCATCCCCGCGCTGATCATCGTCGCGGTGGCCATCGCCGTCCCCGGCTCCAGCGACCTGCCGATCAAGTACACGACGTACGCCCTGACCACGCAGGTGGTCATCGGCCTCTACCTCGCCTCGCAGGCGCCCCAGTCGGTCTCGCGCGACCTGCGCTTCAAGACCGTGCCGCTGTACTTCTCGCGGCCCATCGAGCGGGTCGACTACGTGCTGGCCAAGTACGCCGCCATGGCCTCGGCCCTCTTCATCCTCACCGCCACCCCGCTGCTGATCATGTGGATCGGCTCGCTGCTGGCGAAGTTCGACTTCGGTCACCAGACCAAGGGATTCGGGCAGGGACTGGTGTCGGTACTGCTGCTGTCGCTCCTCTTCGCCGGCCTCGGCCTCGTCATGGCCGCACTCACCCCGCGCCGCGGCTTCGGCGTGGCCGCCGTCATCGCCCTGCTGCTCATCCCCTACGGAGCCGTCTCCACCGTCCAGGCCGTCGCCTACTCCACCGGGAACACCGGGGCCATCGAGTGGATGGGCCTGTTCTCCCCGATCTCGCTGATCGACGGGGTGCAGACCGCCTTCCTCGGCGCCACCTCCGCCTTCCCGGGCGGCGAGGGCCCCTCCGCCGCCACCGGAGTGGTGTACCTGCTCGTCGTACTCGGCCTCATCGTCGGCTCCTACGCCGCCCTGATGGCCCGCTACCGGAAGGCCGGGCTGTGACCATCATCGACATCGACCACACCTCCCGCTGGTTCGGGAACGTCGTCGCCGTCAACGACGTGACCATGCGCATCGGTCCCGGCGTCACCGGACTCCTCGGCCCCAACGGCGCCGGCAAGTCCACCCTCATCAACATGATGGGCGGCTTCCTCGCCCCTTCCACGGGCACCGTCACCCTCGACGGTGCGCCGATCTGGCGCAACGAGCAGGTCTACAAGCAGATCGGCGTCGTGCCCGAGCGCGAGGCGATGTACGACTTCCTCACCGGCCGGGAGTTCGTCGTGGCCAACGCCGAGCTCCACGGGCTCGACGACGCCGCGGCCCAGCGCGCGCTCGCCACGGTCGAGATGGAGTACGCCCAGGACCGCAAGATCGCCACGTACTCCAAGGGCATGCGCCAGCGCGTGAAGATGGCCTCCGCACTCGTCCACCAGCCGTCGGTGCTCCTGCTCGACGAGCCGTTCAACGGCATGGACCCGCGCCAGCGCATGCAGCTCATGGACCTGCTGCGGCGGATGGGCGACGAGGGCCGCACCGTCCTGTTCTCCTCCCACATCCTGGAGGAAGTCGAACAGCTCGCCTCCCACATCGAGGTGGTCGTCGCCGGCCGGCACGCCGCATCCGGCGACTTCCGCAAGATCCGCCGCCTGATGACGGACCGCCCGCACCGCTACCTCGTCCGCTCCTCCGACGACCGGGCGCTCGCCGCGGCCCTGATCGCCGACCCCTCCACGGCCGGCATCGAGGTCGACCTCCAGGAAGGCGCGCTGCGCATCCAGGCCGTCGACTTCGGGCGCTTCACCGAGCTGCTGCCGCGCGTCGCCCGCGAGCACGGCATCCGGCTGCTGACGGTCTCCCCCTCCGACGAGTCCCTCGAGTCGGTCTTTTCCTACCTCGTCGCGGCCTGAAGGAGCTGGCACCCATGTACAACCCCACCGTCGCCCGGCTCACCTACCGGGCCCTGCTCGGCAGGCGCCGCGCGCTGATCCTCTTCGCGCTGCCCGCACTGCTGATCGTCATCTCCATCGCCGTCCGGTTCTTCACCGGTGTGGACGACAAGGTGGCGGCCGACCTCCTCGGCGGCTTCGCCCTCGCGACGATGGTCCCGCTGATCGGCGTCATCGCCGGCACCGGCGCCATCGGCCCCGAGATCGACGACGGCTCGATCGTCTACCTGCTCTCCAAGCCGGTGAAGCGGCCGACGATCATCATGACCAAGCTGATCATCGCGATCGCGGTCACGATGGCCTTCTCCGCGATCCCCACCCTGATCGCGGGCTTCATCCTCAACGGCAACGGCCAGCAGATCGCCATCGCCTACACCGTGGCCGCCCTCGTCGCCTCGATCGCCTACAGCGCCCTGTTCCTGCTGCTGGGCACCGTCAGCCGGCACGCGGTCGTCTTCGGCCTGGTCTACGCCCTCATCTGGGAGTCCCTCTTCGGCAGCCTGGTCTCCGGAGCCAAGACGCTCAGCGTCCAGCAGTGGGCCCTGGCCCTGGCCGAGAAGGTCGCCGGACAGGGGTACGTCGACGCCAGCGTCGGCCTGCCCACCGCGGTGGTCCTGCTCCTCGCGGTCACCGTCGGCGCCACCGTGTACGCGGGCCAGAAGCTGCGCCGCCTCACCCTCGCCGGCGAGGAGTAGGACCCCGCCGGCAGCGTCCACGACCGTGCCCCGCCCGGCCCACCGGCCGGGCGGGGCACAGCTTCGCGGGGCATCATCGGGTGCATGATCCAGCACCCCGAGCCTGAGCCGTCCAGGCCCTTGCGGTCCTGGATACGCTCCTCGCCCGGCACGCACATATGGCTGCTGATCGTCGCCGTCACCAGCCTCGTCGTGGCGATCGCCCCGGACCGGCTCGACCACGTGCTGCTCCACCGCAACAGCAGCAACATCCACCAGCTGGTCAAATACCCCGTCCGGGCACTGCTCAGCAGCGCCTTCTGGATCGAGAACCCCGCCTCGCTCGCCCTGTACGCCGTGCTCTTCGAGTTCTTCCACGCCCCCGTGGAGCGATGGCTCGGCACCCTGCGCTGGCTCCTGATCGTCGCGACCGCGCATGTCGTCGCCACCCTCATCAGCCAGAAGGTGCTCCTGATGGCCATCCAGGACCACCGTGCGCCGCACAGCATGACCCACGTCGTCGACATCGGCGTCAGCTACGGGCTGGCGGCCTCCATCGGTGTGCTGACCTACCGGCTCCCGAACCCCTGGAGATGGTGCTACCTCCTCGGCGTGGTCGCCTTCTTCGGACTGCCCCTGCTCACCGGGGGCACCTTCACCGACCTCGGCCACGCCACCTCGCTCGCCGTAGGGCTCCTCGCCTGGCCGCTGACCCTGCACCGCGATCCGCATGGGCCCGGGCACGGACCTGACCCCGATGTTTCACGTGAAACACGAGCCTGACCCGTGTTTCACGTGAAACATCGGGGTCCTTGCTGGGCCCTACTCGGGGCCGACCACTCCGTGCTCCCAGGCCCACGCGGCGATCCCCACCCGGTTCCGGGCCCCCAGCTTGGCCTGAACGTTCGCGATGTGCGTTTTCGCGGTACCGGCGCTGATGAACAGCTCTGCCCCGATCTCGGCGTTCGTACGGCCTCGTGCCACCAGCCGTACGATCTCCAGCTCGCGCCCCGTCAGCACCTGCTCGGGCGGCACAGGAGCAGCGTTGGTCCCGGGCCCCGACAGCCGGCTCAGCAGCCGTACGGTGATCTGAGGGCTGATCAGCGTGTCCCCGGCCATCGCCGCCCGCACTCCCTCGATCAGCAGCGTCGGGCCCGACCGCTTCAGCAGGAAGCCGCAGGCCCCGTTGCGCAGCGCGGTGTGGACGTAGTCGTCCTGGTCGAAGGTGGTCACCACCACGACCCGGGTCTGCGGGGACAGCAGCCGGGTGACCTCCAGCCCGTCCAGGCGCGGCATGCGGATGTCGGCGAGCACCACGTCGGGGTGCAGCCGCCGGGCCAGCTCCACGGCGCTCTGCCCGTCGGCTGCCTCCCCCACCACGGTCATGTCCGGCTGGGAGTCGAGGATCAGCCGGAATCCGCTGCGGATGTCCTCTTGGTCGTCGGCTATCAGGATGCTGGTGGTCACGCTGCCATGATCACCCCTGAAGGGCGCCGACCGGTGGGAAGACCGCCGAAACCCTCCATCCCCCGGACTCGTCGGGCCCCGCTCCGAAGGCGCCGCCCGCAGCCTCCACCCGCTCCCGCAGGCCCGCGAGCCCTGTCCCGCCACCGCGCCGGCGGCCGAGGAGGCCCCGGGGTACGCGCGGCGGCGCGGTGTTCGCCACGCTCAGCTCTATCCCCGCGGGAGCCCGGTGGACGCTCACCCGTACCGAGTCCGCTCCGGGCGCATGGCGGCGTACGTTCGTCAGCGCCTCCACCGCGACGCGGTACGCCGTCGTGTCCGCCTCGCGCGACAGAGCGGCCAGGGCCTGCTCCTCGGTATCCAGTACCCCTCCCTCGAACCGGTCCACCAGCTCCGGCAGTTCGGCGAGCCCCGGTGCCGGGGTGGCGGGGCCGCCGCCCGCCGCGCGCAGCGCGTGCACCGTCCGGTCCATCGAGGCCAGCGCGCTCAGGCCGGCCGCCTCGATGCGCTCCAGGGCGAGGACCGCCTGGCGGGGATCGTTTCCGGCGACGAACCGGGCCGCCTGGGCCTGCACCACGATGGCGCTCACGTCGTGCGCGACGAAGTCGTGCAGATCGCGGGCCAGTTCGAGCTGCTGACCGCGCCGGGCGTCCCGTACGGCCCGCCGCGTCCTGCCTTCGTGCCTGCGCAGGTGGCCGCCGAGGGCCAGTGCGGCGAGAGCGGGCGCCGACCAGAACGCCGCCGCCCCGCTGCACTCCAGCCACGACGCCCCGTCCGCCCGCAGCAGCGCTACCGGCCAGATCGAGACCGCCGCGACGCCCAGGGCGCCGGCCACGGCGGCGGGCCGCACCGGAGACCACCGGGCCACGAGCGCCAGCAGGGGCAGCAGCAGAGCCATCCCCGCCAGGGTCCATTCCGCGGGCACCCGGGCGAAGGACCCGCCGAGGGACAGCACGGAGGCACAGGCCAGCGCCGGGGCGTACAGGGCACGCGGATTCACGGTCATGCCGCCGACCCTACGAGCCGGGCCGGGCCCGTTCCATCTGCCGTTCGGCAGAGGCGGATCCGGCTGCAGGCACTCCTGAACCTGCTGATCGGCCGATGGTTTCGCGGACCCCGCCGGACGAGGCTTGAAGCACCACCAGCCGCCTCCTGAACAGGACTTGGACCCGTGACTCTCACCGCCCCCGCCCCGGCCGCTTCCGCTGTCTCCGTCGTCCCCGGTGTCTCGCGTCCGGTCCGCTGGGCCGCGAAGGCCGCGGCCCTGACCCTCCTCCCGAGCGGGCTGTGGCGCGTACTGATCGCGGTCGGGATCCCCGTCGGCTGGGGAGCCGGCGACGCGCTGCACGCCGACAACTTCCCGGGCATCGGATCGCTCTACCTCATCGCGCTCAGCGCCTTCGCCGAATGCCTGGGCCTGCTCACGCTGGGCCTCGTGCAACGGTGGGGCGAGGAGGTGCCGCGCTGGATCCCCGGGCTGGGCGGCCGCCGCATCCCGCCGCTGGTCGCGGTGGTTCCCGCGGTCCTCGGCGCCGCCGCCGTCACCGCGGTCACCGTGCTCTCCTCGTTCGCATGGAACGCCAACTTCACCCAGAGCCCGACGGCTCCCAGCGGGGCCGCGTACTGGTTCATGACCCTCTGCTACGCCCCCCTGCTGCTGTGGGGGCCGCTCCTGGCCTTCGTGACGGCGGCCTACTGGCGGCGTCGCCGGCTCCACGGCTGACCGGCGGAAATTCGCTGGTACGGTCCGTGCGGCCGGGGCACAGTGAGTGGTGCGGGGAGTAACAAAAGGTCCGGGACGGCCACTTCGAGCGCGCCTCGCGGCGCGGGCCGTCCCGGACCTCTCGTACGTCCGGTCCCGGGTGCTGCGTCCCGGGGACGCTGCGCCCCGACTGCTACGCGGCGCCGAGCAGGCGCTCCAGGACCACCGCGATGCCGTCCTCCTGGTTGGAGGTCGTTACCTCGTCGGCCACCGCCTTCAGCTCCGCGTGGGCGTTGGCCATGGCGACGCCGTGCGCGGCCCAGCCGAACATGGGGATGTCGTTGGGCATGTCGCCGAAGGCGATCGTCTCCGCGGCCTTGACCTTCAGCCGGCGTGCGGCGAGCGAGAGGCCGGTGGCCTTGCTCAGGCCCAGCGGAAGGATCTCCACTATGCCCGGGCCCGCCATGACGATGTCGACCAGGTTGCCGACGAGCTCCCGGGCGACCTTGACGAGTTCGTCCTCGCCCATCCCCGGGTGCTGGATGTAGAGCTTGTTCAGCGGGGCGGTCCAGACCTCCGCGGTGTCCTCCAGGTAGAGCGCCGGGAGGCCCTCCTGCACCTGGTATCCGGGGCCGAAGAGGACCTCGCCCTCCACCCCGTCACGGCTGGCGGCCAGCGCCAGCGGACCCACCTCGGCCTCGATCTTCGACAGGGCCAGACCGGCGAGCTGCCGGTCCAGCGTCACCGAGGTCAGCAGCCGGTGCGCTCCCGCGTCGTAGACCTGGGCGCCCTGCCCGCACACCGCGATCCCCCGGTAGCCGAGGTCGTCCAGTACGTGCCGGGTCCAGGGCACGGCACGGCCGGTGACGACGATGTGCGCCGCGCCCGCCGCGGTGGCCGCGGCGAGCGCTTCACGGGTGCGCTCCGAGACGGTGCCGTCGTCACGCAGCAGCGTGCCGTCGAGGTCCGTCGCGACGAGCTTGTACGGGAACGGAGCGGGGCTCACTTGGCGATCGGCTCCAGGACCTCGCGGCCGCCCAGGTAGGGGCGGAGCACAGGGGGGACCCGCACGGAGCCGTCGGCCTGCTGGTGGTTCTCCAGGATCGCGACGATGGTGCGCGGTACGGCGCACAGGGTGCCGTTCAGCGTGGAGAGCGGAGCGGTCTTCTTGCCGTCGCGGTAGCGGATCGCCAGGCGGCGGGCCTGGAAGCCGTCACAGTTCGAGGCGGAGGTCAGCTCGCGGTACTTGCCCTGGGTCGGGATCCAGGCCTCGCAGTCGAACTTGCGGGAGGCGGAGGCGCCCAGGTCGCCGGTCGCGACGTCGATCACCTGGAACGGCAGCTCCAGGCTGGTCAGCCACTGCTTCTCCCACTCCAGGAGCCGCTTGTGCTCGGCCTCGGCGTCCTCCGGCGCGACGTAGGAGAACATCTCGACCTTGTCGAACTGGTGGACGCGGAAGATGCCGCGGGTGTCCTTGCCGTACGTACCGGCCTCGCGGCGGAAGCAAGGGGAGAAGCCGGCGTACCGCAGGGGCAGCTTCTCGGCGTCGATGATCTCGTCCATGTGGTACGCGGCGAGCGGGACCTCGGAGGTGCCGACCAGGTAGTAGTCGTCCTTCTCCAGGTGGTAGACGTTCTCCGCGGCCTGGCCGAGGAAGCCGGTGCCCTCCATGGCGCGCGGGCGGACCAGCGCGGGGGTCAGCATCGGGATGAAGCCGGCCTCGGTGGCCTGCGCGATCGCCGCGTTCACCAGGGCGAGCTCCAGCAGGGCGCCGACACCGGTGAGGTAGTAGAACCGCGAGCCGGACACCTTCGCGCCGCGCTCCATGTCGATGGCGCCCAGCGACTCGCCGAGCTCCAGGTGGTCCTTGGGCTCGAAGCCCTCGGCACCGAAGTCCCGGATCGTGCCGTGGGTCTCCAGGACGGTGAAGTCCTCCTCGCCGCCGACGGGAACGTCCTCGTGGACGATGTTGCCGAGCTTGAGCAGGAGCTGCTTGGCAGCCTCGTCCGCCTCGTTCTGCTCGGCCTCGGCGGCCTTGACGTCCTGCTTGAGCTGCTCGGCCTTGGTCAGCAGCTCGGCCCGCTCCTCCGGAGAGGCCTTGGGGATGAGCTTGCCGAGCGACTTCTGCTCGTTGCGCAGTTCGTCGAAGCGCATGCCGGAAGACCTGCGGCGCTCGTCGGCGGAGAGCAGTGCGTCGACGAGTTCGACGTCCTCTCCACGGGCGCGCTGCGAGGCGCGGACACGGTCAGGGTCTTCACGGAGCAGCCGGAGGTCAATCACCCCTCCAGGCTACCGGGCTGGGCTTCCCGGGCTCACACCGATATCACGCTGCGTGTCGCTATGTCCCAATTCGGGCGAATGGAAATGGCTGGGTCCGGGCTTGTCCCGCACTCGCCGGGCGGCCGGATCCAGACCCTGCGGGCCGGTCGATAAAATCGGCTCCTTTCTCCGAAAAGGGGCACAACGGCGATCGGTGCGCGGGGTCTGAGCAGGGCCGGAGGGTGGGAGGGGGGCGGCCCTTGTCCACAGGAATTCCTCCCGGGGCACTCTTATCCACAGGCTGTGTGCCGGATCTGTGGACATCGAATTAGATCAATAGGCATCCGCGACCGGTCCGGGCCGATCAGGGTTCAAACCGCCCTCACACACTCATTCGGGTGGGAATGGCTCGCTCCAAAGAGTTGATCGGTGATACGGGGGTGACGCCGTTCACCTGCCGCTCCCCAGCGCGAAACCTGGGCCACCCGGCCGATATGTCGACCTTGTCGCGCCGCTCTGTCGACTTGTCCCCAGGTCCCCATCTCGGCCTGTGGATAACTCTGTGGACAGTGGACGGAGTACTACGCCCGGCCGTCGAGGCAGCGCGTCAGCCAGTCGGAGGCCTCGGTGAAGTCGCCGTCGGAGGTTCCCGGCCGCGCGGCCCGCACCTCGCTCAGCGCGACCCCGGCGCGCGGGTAGGAGCCGAGGAAGCGCACCTGGGGGCAGGTCCGCTTCAGGCCCATCAGCGCCTCGCTGACCCGGCGGTCGGAGATGTGCCCCTCGGCGTCGACGGCGAAGCAGTAGTTGCCGATGCCCTCGCCGGTCGGGCGGGACTGGATCAGCATCAGGTTCACCCCGCGGACGGCGAACTCCTGGAGAAGCTCCAGCAGCGCACCGGGGTGGTCGTCGCCGAGCCACAGCACGACGGAGGTCTTGTCCGCGCCGGTGGGCGCGGCCGGCCGGGCGGGCCGCCCGACGAGCACGAAGCGGGTCTCGGCGTTCTGGGCGTCGTGGATCTCGGTGACCAGCGCCTCCAGCCCGTAGGTGGCGGCGGCGAACTCGCCCGCGAAGGCCGCGTCGAAGCGGCCCTCCTGCACCAGCCGGGCACCGTCGGCGTTGGAGGCAGCCGACTCCCACAACGCGTCCGGCAGGTGCGTCCGCAGCCAGTTGCGCACCTGCGGCTGGGCGACGGGATGACCGGTGACCGTCTTGATGTCCGACAGCTCGGTCCCGGGCCGCACCAGCAGCGCGAACGCGATGGGCAGCAGCACCTCGCGGTAGATCATCAGCGGCTCGCCGGAGGCCAGCTCGTCGAGCGTGGCGGTCACCCCGCCCTCCACCGAGTTCTCGATCGGCACCAGCGCCGCCGCGGCCTCGCCGTTGCGCACGGCGTCAAGGGCGGCCGGGACGGACACCATCGGGACGAGCTCCCGGGTGGCTGCTTCCGGCAGCGTGCGCAGGGCGGCTTCGGTGAAAGTGCCCTCGGGACCGAGATACGTGAAGCGGGTGGCCGACATGCGGTCAGCCTAATGCCGGGCCACCCGCCGGTGCGGTGCTGTTCACCCTTCGAGCAGGCGCTGCCCGACGTACTCCCCGTCGCGGGGCCCGGCCGGGACGGCGTACAGCCCGCTGGACTCGTGGCGGATGAACTCCGACAGGGCGTCGCCGCGGTCGAGCTTGCGCTGGACCGGGACGAACCCGCGCAGCGGGTCGGCCTGCCAGCAGACGAACAGCAGGCCGGCGTCGGGGCTGCCGTCAGCACCGATGCCGTCGTGGTACGAGAAGGGCCGCCGGAGCATGGCGGCGCCGCCGTTCTGTGCCGGGGCGGAGATCCGGGCGTGGGCGTTGGACGGGATGACCGGCTTGCCGTCGGGGCCGAGCTTGTCCAGGGCCATCGCGGTCTTCTCGTCGCCGCCGGTCAGCGGTGCGCCGGTGGCCTTGGTCCGGCCGATGACCTGTTCCTGCTGGGCGAGGGACTGCTTGTCCCAGTCGTCGAGCAGCATCCGGATCCGGCGGACGACGGCGTACGAGCCCCCGGCCATCCAGGCGTGCTCGGCGGGTCCGGGGCCCGCGTCCGGCACGAAGATCCGCTTGTCGAAGTCGGGGTCCTTGGGCCGGGGGTTCGCGGTGCCGTCCACCTGGCCCATCAGGTTCCGGGCGGTCATGGGCGAGACCGTCGCTCCGGGGGACCGGTTGAAGCCGTTCATCTGCCAGCGCACGCGGGCGGCCTCCCCGGCGTCCTTCTGTACGGCGCGCAGGGCGTGGAAGGCGACGAGCGCGTCGTCGGCGCCGATCTGTACCCACAGGTCGCCGTTGCTGCGCTGGGGGTCGAGCCGGTCCGAGGAGAAGTCGGGCAGCGGGTCGAGAGCCACCGGCCGCCGCGCGGTGAGGCCGGTGCGGTCGAAGAAGGAGTGGCCGAAGCCGAAGGTGAGGGTGAGGGAGGACGGTCCCGCGTCCAGGGCGATCCCGCTGTCGGCGGTCGGGGCGGTCTCGCCCGCCATGAGCCGCCTGGCCGTGTCGGACCAGCGGCGGAGCAGCGCGGCGGCCTCCTTGCGCCCCGCCCCCGGCGCCAGGTCGAAGGCGAGGACGTGGCCCTTGGCCTGGAGCGGGTCGGTGATCCCGGCCTGGTGGTCCCCGTGGAAGGCGACCCGGGTGGCGCCGAGGGAAGCGAGGGACCCGGCGGCTCCGGGGGAGCCGGCCGGGGAGTCGGAGACCGCTGACTGCACGAGCGCGCCGCCCGTGGCGCCGAGTGCGAGCCCCGCGGCGCCCGCGGCGCCGACGGTGCCCAGCAGTCGGCGCCGGGAGATCTCGATGTCGGGGGTGCTACCGGTGCTGTCGGTCACGCTGTTCAGCCGATCTTCACGTTCTTCTGGACGGTCGTCTGGTCGATGTCGGAGGTGCGTACGGTCACGTCGATGCGCCATTCGCCCGCGAGCGGCAGCTGGACCCCGGACGCGGTCCAGTGTCCGGCCGCGGCCCGGTCCGGGGCGAGCGGCAGCGGGCCGATCTCCTTGGCCGGCAGGGTGAAGGAGATCTTGACCTCGGGGAGGTCGAGGGGCTTGCCGTCGGGGCCGTCCGCCCACAGGTGGAGGGTGTTGGCGCCGACCCGGCCGGGGTCGAGCTCCAGCCGCACGTTGCCCTTGCCGTTCTGGCCGCCGGTGTCGAAGGGCAGGGTGATCTTGACCGGGCGATTGGGTACGGCGGTGGTGGACGCTCCGCCCCGGCCGGCCTCCCGCTCGACCGCGCGTCCGGGCTCCGTGCTGGTCAGGACGGTGGTGACGGCCAACAGTACGACGGCCACTCCGGCCTCGGCGAGTACGGAGCGGCGCAGGCCGGCACGGCCCGGATCGGAATCGCGGACGCGGGTCTCGCGGGCCTTCTCGCGGGCCGCGCGCTGCCGGGCGAGCTGGGCGGCCCGCTTCGGGTCGGTGTCGGTCTCGGCGTCGGAGCCGGAGACTTCGGCCCCGGTGTCTTCGGCCCCGGTGTCTTCGTCGGCCCCGGCGGAACCGCCCGAGGTGCTCCCGATCGATGTTTCACGTGAAACATCGGCTCCCGCGAGCACCTTCGCCGGCTCTTCGGCCCGGGCCTCCCCGAGCCGGGCGGTCCACTTCCGCGAGAGATAGGCGATGCCGACGAGGACGGCGACGAGCGCGACCTTGATGAGCAGCAGCCGGCCGTAGCTGGTGCCGGTGAGGGCGGACCAGCTGCCGACCTGGCGCCAGGACTGGTAGACGCCGGTGGAGGCGAGTACCAGGACGCTGATGAAGGCGACCCGGGAGAAGCGCTGGACGGCTTCCCGCTCGATGTCCGGCACCTTGCGCAGGGCAACCAGCAGCGCGGTGAGCCCGCCGAGCCAGGTGGCCACGGCCAGCAGGTGCAGGATGTCGGCCGGCATCGCGATCGCGGGCTGGATGCCGGTGGAGGCGTGCTCGGAAAGGGCCCAGGTGGCGGCGATGCCGCCGGCCACGACCGAGCCGCCGATGCCGAGCCCGAAGGCGAGGTCGCTCGTCTCCTTGCTGTCCTCGGCCCGGTCCTCTGCGCCGTCGGTCCCTGTCACGTCCGCGGCTGCGGCCTTCTGGCGGCGGGCGTAAGCGCCGAAGAGCACGGCGATGAACAGCGCGGCCGCGCCGAGCAGCAGCAGCCGGGAAAGGAAGGCGGCACCGGTCTTGGTGTCCAGGACGGCCTTGAGACCGTCGAGGTCGAAGGCGTCGGCGAACTTCCCCGAGCCGGTGTACGGGGTGCGCAGCACCAGCATCGCCAGGGTGGCGGCGGTCAGGGTGACCCAGCCGCGCACCACCAGCTTCTGCAGCGGGCGCTCCGCGGAGCCCCGGCGCCAGCACAGCAGGATGAAGGCGGCGCCGCCGACGAGGACGGTGAACCCGGCGTAGGCGGCGTAGCGGGCGATGCCGTACGCGATGCCGACGGGGCCGCCGCCCACCTTCCGGTCGGGCAGGGTGACGCTGGTCGCCGAGGGGGCGCCGACGGAGAAGGTGAAGGCGCCCGAGATCGGGTGGCTGTCCGCGGAGACGGCCTGCCAGGCGACGGTGTACGTGCCGTTGGGCAGGCCCGGGTGCAGGGCGGTGCCGTAGCGGATGGTCGATCCGCTGCACATGTCCCTCAGCTCGCCGGTGTCGACGCGCTTGCCCTGCGGGTCCATGACGCGGATGGAGTCGTCGCCCATGGCGACCTGCTCCGAGAAGGAGAGGGTGACCTGAGCGGGCGCCGTGGCGACCACCGCCCCGTCCTGGGGGTCGCTCGCCGTGAGTGCCGCGTGCGCCGTGGCCGGGGCGGCCGCGGTGAACAGGGTGGCCAGCAGGGCTGCGAGAACCAGCGCGAGGCGCGGCAGGAACGCCGTGGCGCGAACGCGGGCGGAAGGAGGAGCGGGGGCGGTGGCCGTCATGGCGTGTCAGTTCCTCGGTCCGTCAGTGGGCGGTGGAGTTCTGTGCGTTGTACGTCCGTTCCTTGACGTCCAGCTCGACCTTGACCGGGTCGGCCTTCTCGAAACGCAGCTCGATGGTGATCTTGTCACCGACCTTCGGCTGGTTCTTGAGCCCCATGAACATGATGTGGTTGCCGCCGCGCTGCAGTCGGAGCTCGCCACCCGCGGGCACGTCCATCGACTGGACCTGCTGCATCTTCTGGTCCTTGGTCTCGTGGATCTGAAGATCGTCCGAGAGCGGGCTGGTGACGGAGACCAATTTGTCGGCGGTCTTCGAGTCGTTCTTGATGACCATGAAAGCGCCGGCCATCTTGTCGTTGACCGGTTCGGGCATGTACGCCCCGCTGACCGTCAGGGCGGGCTTGCCGGCCTCTGCGGAGCCGGAGGCCTTCGTGTCGGCCGAGGCCTTCGTGTCGGCCGAGGCGCCGGACGCGGAGTCCGAGTCCGAGGAGGAACAGCCGGATATGGCGAGCGCTGCCGTCAGGGAGAGGGCGGCGGCGATGGTGCGGATGGTGCGGGCGTTCACGGGTTTTCTCCCTTGATGATCTTCGGCAGGTCCTTGGTGTAGTCGTCGACGGTCGTGCCCTCGCCGTAGAGGACGTAGCCCTCGTCGGTCTTGGGCGAGAACGCGATGACCTGGGCCCCGTGCATGGAGACGACGGTGCCGTCGGCCTCCTTCTTGGGGGCCTCGATACCGATGCCGAGAGATCGGGCGGCGGCCTGGATCGTTGGGAAGTCCCCGGTCAGTCCGGTGAAGGACGGGTCCTGGGCCCTGAGCCACGCGCCGAGGGAGTCGGGGGTGTCCCGCTCCGGGTCCGTGGTGACGAAGACGACCTGGAGCTTGTCCTGGTCCCCCTTGGGGAGTGCCTTCTTGGCGACGGCGATGTTGCTCATCGTCAGGGGGCACACGTCGGGGCAGTTGGTGTAGCCGAAGTAGATGAGGGTCGGCCGCCCCTTGGTCTGCTCGCGCAGGTTCCACGGCTTGCCGGTGGTGTCCGTGAGGACGAGGTCCGGCTTGTCGAAGGGGCGGTCGAGTACGGTCGCGGATCCGGCCTTCTTCTGGCCGGTGATCTGGGTGACCGAACCGGTGTTCTTGTCCGTCTCACTGCCACAGGCAGTGAGGGCGAGCGCGGTCGCCACCGCGAGGGCGGCGACCGTCACACGTGTGGTGCGCATGAGGAGATGTCCCTGGGAATCGGGGATGGTGCGGATGTCGTGCGTACGACGGTGGAGCGACGGGCCCGGGGCCCGCCGCCTCAGTTGGCGGCGCGGCGGCGCGAGGTGATGCCGAAGGCGACGCCGGCGAGACCGACGACGATGCCCACGATGCCGAGGGTGCGGGCCGTCGTGTCGGAGGCGCTCTTGGCGGCCTCGTCGTGCCCGCCCTTCTCTTCGCCCTTGTCGTTCTTGTCGCCGTTCTTGGCCCCGTCGGCGGCCGGCTTGGCGGCGGCGCCGTGGTCGTCCGCGCCCTTGGCGGCGGTCAGCTTCAGCACGGGGGCCGGGGTCTGCGGCTCCGGGGCGCCTTCCTTGGGCTCCTCGATCCAGCGGACGACCTCGTTGTTGTCGTACGTCTGGATCGCCTTGAAGACCATCTTGTCGGCGTTCTCGGGGAGCTTGCCGACGGAGACCGGGAACTGCTGGAACTTGCCCGGCTCGATCTTGCCCCCGGTCCAGGTCACCTTGGTGACGACCTCGTTGATCTGCTTGCCGTGCACGGTCAGCGGCTTGTCGAGCTTGGTCTTCTCGACGGTGGACGTCCAGCCGGGGAGTTCCTGCGGCATGACGGACGTGAGCGGCTGGTCGGCCGGGAAGTTGACCTCGATCTGGGTGGTGGAGGCGTTGTCACGCTCGTTGGGGACCTTGAAGTTGATCGTCGCGTAGCCGCCCTTGGCGGCCTCCCCGGCGGGCTGCACGCTGACGTGCGCGAAGGCGGTACCGGACAGGGCGAGGACGGTGCCGGCGGCGAGGGCGGCGGCGAAGGAGACGCGAGAGGTCTTCATTGCGGGAACACTCCACGGAAGCAGTGGTGACGTCGGCTCCGCACACGGGCGCGCGCGGAGGTCGCGGCACCGGTGCTCCCGCCGGGTGTTCCGGGGAGTGGGGGTGCCGCGTCAGGCTGCGAGGACGAGCAGTGCCGTCGGCGGCCCGCGCCGGACCACGGTGTGCTGCAGTGCGTCCCGGCCGGTCGAGGTCGCGGGCACGGCAGCGATCCGGCGGGCCCGGGGGCCGCGCGCGGGTGCGCCGGGGAGCCCGGCCGCGAGGGCGCGTACGAAGGCCAGCGCGGCGCGCAGCGGACGTACGGGGTCGGCTTCGGCGGAGAGCCGGGACAGTTCGACGAGCCGGAACAGCGCGGCGTCGCCCCGGGCCAGCAGCCAGCCGGCCGCGAGCGCGGCCAGCAGGTGGCCGATCAGCATGGCCGGGCTGAACAGGCCGGTCGCCGGTGCCGCGGCGCCCGCCAGGTGGGCGTGGGCCATGTGGCCCTGAGCTGCGGCCTGGGCGGCCACGGCGGCCGGGTCCAGTCCGGCGGCCTCCAGGATCTGCCGGGCGTCGGCCGCGCTCAGCGGTACCGAGTTGCCCCCGCAGACCAGCTGGGCGGCGAGCGCCGCCAGCGAGGTGTCGGTGCCGCCGGCCGGTGCCTGGGCGGCCGCGGCGCCGTGCTGGCCGAGGCCGAACAGCGTGTGCAGCCCGAGCTGGCCGACGGCCAGTCCGGCGGCGATGCCGGGCAGCGGGCGTCGGCGCCCCGCGAGCGGGGCCGCGACGGCGAAGACTGCGATGAAGGCCAGGGTCAGGGCCCACCACGGCACCGTCGCGCAGGAGGCCACGGCGTGGCCGGCCGCGGACAGCACGACGCAGACCGCGGTGAACACCGCGGCCCGGGTCATCCGGAGACCTGCTCCGGCGCGTGTCGTGTGGGTTCCAGTCATGGCCGGGCAATCATCGCACTGGGCCCGGGCCCTGCCTACGGCAGGTGCTGGAGGGACCCTTGGGTTCCGGTCGCCGGTCGGCGTCCGGTCCGTACCGGGTCAGCCCGCCGTCAGCTCCGCGCCCGGTGCCGACGGGGCCCTGACCGTGGGGTGACCGGACCGTGAGGAGGCCCCGGCCAGGGACGGAGCACCGGGTCCGGCCGGCACCCGCCGGCGACCCCGCGCCCCCGCCTACACCGCCGCCCGGGAAACGCACATCGGCCGAATGAGGGCTGTGCCGGCCGCCGGGGGCTTACGGCCCGGTGCGGGCGGCAATAGGTACCCGTATGAGCATCTGGTGGTCTCTCCACTTGAGGCGCGAAGCCGCGAGCGTGCCGCTCGCCCGGCGGCTGCTGCTGGGGACGATGGAGACCGCGGGGGTGGATTCGGACATCTGCCACGACCTGTCGGTCGCGCTGAGCGAGGCCTGCGCGAACGCGGTCGAGCACGGCGGCCGCGTCGGCCGTCCCGGCGCGTACCCCGGCGAGGGCTCCGGCGGGAGCTCCGCCGGCGGCGCGGCGGACGGGACCGAGGCCTACCGCGTCACGGCCTATCTGGACGGGGACCGCTGCCGCATCGAGGTGGCCGACTCGGGTCCGGGATTCCCGCCCTCGACGGTCGCCCGGCCCAGATCCGCCGGTGCCTGCCTCGCCGAGAACGGGCGGGGGCTGCACCTGATCGAGCAGCTCTCCGACCACGTGCGCTTCCGCAACAGGCCGGGCCGCGGCGCGGTGGTGAGCTTCGACAAGATGCTGAAGTGGCGCGACGGCGCGCTGCTGAAGGCGTCGTAGCGAGACAGGGGTCCTCGTACGACGGCGGGCGGGAACCGGATCCGGTTCCCGCCCGCCGTCGTACGCTCATGCGCCGGCGTCAGCCCTTCAGTCGCGCCATCCACGCCTCGACCTCGACCGAGGTGCGGGGCAGCCCGGCCGACAGGTTCCGGTTGCCGTCCTCGGTGACGAGGATGTCGTCCTCGATCCGGACGCCGATGCCGCGGTACTCCTCCGGCACGGTCAGGTCGTCGGCCTGGAAGTACAGACCGGGCTCGACGGTGAGGCACATGCCCGGCTCCAGGGTGCCGTCGACGTACGCCTCGGTGCGTGCGGCGGCGCAGTCGTGGACGTCCATGCCGAGCATGTGGCCGGTGCCGTGCAGGGTCCAGCGGCGCTGCAGCCCGAGCTCCAGGACCCGCTCGACCGGGCCCTCCAGCAGGCCCCACTCGACGAGCTTCTCCGCCAGGACGTGCTGCGAGGCGTCGTGGAAGTCGCGGAACTTGGCGCCCGGCTTGACGGCGGCGATGCCGGCTTCCTGGGACTCGTACACCGCGTCGTAGATCTTGCGCTGGATGTCGCTGTACGTGCCGTTGATCGGCAGCGTGCGCGTGACATCGGCGGTGTAGAGGGAGTCGGTCTCCACTCCGGCGTCGAGCAGCAGCAGGTCACCGGAGCGGACCGCGCCGTCGTTGCGGACCCAGTGCAGGGTGCAGGCGTGGGCACCGGCGGCGGCGATGGTGCCGTAGCCGACGTCGTTGCCCTCGACGCGGGCGCGCAGGAAGAAGGTGCCCTCGATGTAGCGCTCGGAGGTGGCCTCGGCCTTGTCGAGGACCTTCACGACGTCCTCGAAGCCGCGGACCGTGGAGTCGACGGCCTTCTGCAGCTCGCCGATCTCGAAGGCGTCCTTCACCGCGCGGGCCTCGGAGAGGTAGACGCGCAGCTCCTCGTCGCGCTCCTTGGTCACCTTGTCGGTGAGGGCGGACTCGATGACGGAGTCGTGGGCGCGGACGACGCGCACCGGGCCGGTGGCCTCGGTGAGGGCCTCGGGGAGCTCGCGCACGTCCTTGGCCGGAATGCCCAGGAGCTGCTCGGCCTCGGTGAGGGAGTGCCGGCGGCCGACCCAGAGCTCGCCCTGGCCGGACAGCCAGAACTCGCCGTTCTCGCGGTCGGAGCGGGGCAGCAGGTAGACGGTGGCCTGGTGGCCGGTCTCGCCGGTGGGCTCCAGGACCAGGACGCCGTTCTCGGTCTGGTCGCCGGTGAGGTACGCGTACTCGGTCGAGGCGCGGAAGGGGTACTCGGTGTCGTTCGAGCGGGTCTTCAGCCGGCCCGCCGGGACGACCAGGCGCTCGCCGGGGAAGCGCGCGGACAGCGCGGCGCGGCGGTCGGCGGTGTGGCCGGCCTGGGCGATGGGCTCCAGGCCGTGCAGCTCGGTGTCGGCCCAGCCGGAGCGCATGTTCTCCGAGAGTTCGTCGCTGACGCCCGGGTACAGCCCGTTCTTGCGCTGCTTGTGCTTCTTCTGGGGCTGCTCTTCTTCCGGGGTCTCCGGGGTGAGCTCGTCAGCCACGTCTTCTCCTCAGCTGCTACGACATGCAAGGACCGGGTGCGGACCCCGTCCATCGTATGTGCGAGAGGAAGGCCCCCGGTTCGACCTGTGACATATCAGTCAAACCGGGCGCAGGCTTCCACGGCGGCCCGAGGCGAGCAGGCCTAGGCCGACCGGGACCCGGCCGGACCGGTCCTCAGTCGAACCGGGCCGCGAGCAGTACGACGTCCTCGGACTCCTCGGCCGTGCCGGGCCCCTCCTCCGGGAGCACCGTCTTCAGGATGTGCTCGCAGATGGCCGCCGGGTCCTCCCGCGCGCCGCGCGGAACCCCTGCGGCGGCCGCGTGCAGCCGTGCGTAGGCCCGGTCCATGGCGTCCCCGGTACGGCGCAGCAGCCCGTCCGTGTAGAGAAGCACCGTTTCTCCGGGCGCGGGCTCGATCTCCACGCTCGGTGCCTCCCAGCACGCCAGCATCCCGAGCGGAGCGGAGAGGGAGGTCTCCACGTACTCGGTCCGGCGCTCGCCGATGAGCAGCGGCGGGGTGTGCCCCGCGCCGGCCAGGATGATCTTGCGGGCGGCTGGCTCGCAGTACGCGAAGAGCGCGGTCGCCGAGCGCGCGGGCTCGGTCAGGCGCAGCAGCAGCTCCAGGTCGGACAGGACCGCGACGGGGTCCTCCCCCTCCATCACGGCGTACGCGCGCAGCGAGGCCCGCAGCCGCCCCATCGCGGCGACGGCGCTCGGGCCGGACCCGGTGACCGATCCGACGGCCAGCCCCATGGCGCCCTCGGGCAGCGGCAGCGCGTCGTACCAGTCGCCGCCGCCGCGCGGCCCCGTGCGGTGCCGGGCGGCGAGCTGGACCCCGGGGATCCGGGGCAGCCGGCTGGGCAGCAGTTCCTCGGCGATGGTGGCCAGCCGCTCGCGCGAGCGCGTGACCTCCACCATCCGGGCCAGGTGCTCGGCGGCGTGCCGGACGTACAGCCCGACCAGGTCGCGCTGGCGGTCGCTCGGCTCGGCCTGCTCGTCGTACAGCCAGACCGCGGCGCCGAGCCGGCCGGTGGCATCGGCGGTCACCGGGAGGGCGTAGCTCGCGGCGTAGCCGAGCCGGGCCGCGACCTCGCGGTGCCGGGGGTCGACGGGGGGCTCGTGGCCGCCGGAGCCGGCAGCCGCGGCCTGGCCCGGCTCGGGCAGTACCTCGGAGCCGCCGTGGGCGTCGGGGAGCCCGTCGAGGATGCGGCCGTACGAGGTGGCGCTGCGCGGCACCGTCTCGATGTGCCCGAGGTCCGCGCGCCCGAGGCCCAGGCCGATGGTGGTGGCGGGGCCGAGGCCGTCGGAGGGCTCCAGCACCACCAGCCCGCGGCGCGCGCCGACGAGGGCGGCTCCGGCGCGCAGGAACTCCTGGAGGGAGGAGTCGAGGTCAGCGGCCCGCGCGAGGCGCTCGGTGAGTTCGTGGAGGGTGGTGAGGTCGGAGACCATGCCCGCCAGCCGGTCCTGGATGACGCTGCTCGCCGCGGGCGAGGCGCCCTGGGCGGGGGCGGTCCGGGGGGAGCCCGCGGAGGGGCCCGGGGCGGTGGTGGATGTGGACGCCGCGGAAGTGGAGCCGGGCGTGGGTGCCGCAGTGTGCGCTGACGCTGTAACGGCTGGATCGATTCCAGCCACTTTCGGCAGATGCGGGGCGCTCATGGCGTCCGCCTTTCCACCTGGTGCGATTCGCCATATAGCATCGCAAACCCCCAGATTGTGCTGCGCCGCCATCAATGGATCCACATCTACACGCACACGAGGATCGATGTCCAGCATTGCCCAGGCGGGAATACTGGTGTCCGTGGGACGGCAACTCACTGTCCAGCCGGGGCTAAAACTTGGCCGGAAAAAGCGCCAAGCAGACGGTTTTTGCGATCGACTGGACAGGCGCTCCAGGGGCTCCGGGTACGTAATCGATGGTGCCCGGGGTCAGTTGACGCCCTCCCGCGCACCGCCGGGGAACCACCCGGCGCGGGTAGCCGTCCTTAGCGGCGGCAGCCGGTTTCGAGACCGGCGCGGGTCGCCCGGACCGCTCGCTCCGGGTCCCCGCCGGACGTTTGACGGACCCGTAAGAAAACTGCACGAACCGTGTGAACCTGCTTCTGGCGGACAGTGACGCGAAACGTGTACGTGTGGTGAAACACCGGTTACATGGTGTGATGTGGCCCTTCGGCGTTCAACGGAAAGGAACGAGCGCTCATGCGCGAGATCCTCGGAAGGCGTCTCCAGCGGCTCCGCGATCGCTTGAAATTCCCGCGGGCGGCCTCCCGCCCGGCCGAGACGGCTGCGGACGGCGCGGCGGCCGGCTCCCTCCTTGACAGCGCTCTGACCTGCGCCAACGTCTGGAACTGGCCCGTACTGCCCGGCGTCGGCCGGGCCGGCGCCGACAGCGCGCGGTGTGCCTGCCCCGACCCCGACTGCGTGGTGCCCGGCGCGCATCCCTTCGACCCCGGTCTGCTCGCCGCCACGGCCGACGCCCGGATGGTGGCCTGGTGGTGGGCCCGGCGGCCCGCCGCCCCGGTGCTGCTGGTCACCGGCGGGAAGGCGCCGTGCGCGGTGAGCCTGCCGGCCGGCGCGGCCGCGCGTGCCGTCGGGCGCCTGGACGCGCAGGGCCTGCGGCTCGGCCCGATCGTCGCCACGCCGACCCGGTGGTCCCTGCTGGTGGCGCCGTACTCGCTGGAGCGGCTCGGCGAACTCCTCTACGCGAAGGACCACGTGCCCTCCTCGCTGCGCTTCCACGGCGAGGGCGGTTACCTGCTGCTGCCGCCGTCCACGGCCAGCGGCGGCGGGCAGGTCCGCTGGGAGAGGGAGCCCGCGACCGGGCCCGGCCGCGACGGGCTGTGGCTGCCGGAGGTCGAGACGGTCGTGGACGCGCTCGTCGAGGCGAGCAGCGGTGCGCCGGGCGGCGGCAGCCGGCTCGCGTACTGAACGTCATGCGGCGGCAGCGGGCCGCCGCATCACTCGTACGGGTGCCAGCGCGACGGGTTTCCAAGGGAATTGGGCGCGGGGATCTCCGCGCCCCTTTCCCCCGTCGCTATCTTCGGCGAATGAATCTCCGCCTGATCGGTATCGGCGCCGGTGTGCTGATCATCTTGTCGCTTCCCCTGGCCGGAGCGATCGCCGGGCCGGATTTCGCCGGTCAGGGTGACGGAAAAGGCGGGGGGTTGCTCTCCTCGCTGGGCCTTTCCCACGCTTCCGGTACGCCCGACGGGGCGCGGCCCGCCGCGGCGCCCGCGCGGCCGGGACCCGTCGAACAGCCGCGCACCGACTCGCGGTGCGGACCCGAACTCTCCGCTCCGCAAGGGCTGGAGGCGCAGACCTGCGTCCTGGAGAGCGCGGGGCAGACCTGGGGCCGCAGTTACTACCGCAACACCAGCGGACGCGCGCTGGACGCCGTGCTGACCGTGATGGGACCGGCCGGCCGGACGGTGCAGATCCGCTGCGCGGTGGGCGCGGGGGACGAGCCGGGGCTGTGCGAGACGCCCCGGGGCGATTCGGCGGGGGCGCCCCAGGACTACTCGGCTGTAGCGGAGTTTGCAGTTCCGGATGAGGAAGGGCGACTGCTGCTGCGGTCCGGGAGCAACTCACCGGGCCCGGGCGAAGGTTGAGCGCCACCGGAAAGACAAGGGCCCGGTCGCTGGCGACGGGGGATGCACCAGCGACCGGGCTACAAGAACGGTAACAAGAGATCGCCTGTTCGCAAATTCGATCTCTGATATTCAGACATCGATTTGCAGGCGATTAGCGGGAGTTGTGACCCCAGTCACCGGACCCGTGCGTGTCCGTTCGTCAGCTGAGCGTGACCTGACGGTTGGTGAGGCCGCCGCGCGCCCGGCGCTCCTCGGCGGTCAGCGGGGCGTCGGTGGACAGGGCCGCTGCCAGCCGCTCCGCGAACTCGGCGGCGGGCTTCTCCACGTCCTCCGCGGAGACCCCGGTCGGCAGGTCCCAGACCGGGACCACGAGGCCGTGGGCGCGGAAGGATCCGACGAGCTTGGTGCCCTCGCCCAGGGAAGAGGTGCCCGCCGCGTGCAGTCGCGCGAGGGCGTCGAGCAGCTTCTCCTCGGGGTGCGGCATGACCCAGCGCAGGTGGTTCTTGTCCGGGGTCTCGCACCAGTAGGCCGCGTCCACGCTCGTCAGCTTGACGGTCGGGATGGCGGCGGCGTTGGCGCGTTCCAGCGAGGCGGCGATCTCCGGGGAGGCGTTCTGGGCGTTCTCCGCCTCCGGAATCCAGAATTCGAAGCCCGTGTGGACAACCGGCTCGAAAACGCCGTCCGGGTCGAGGAGATCCTGAAGTCGGGGACCCTCGGTCGGCACCCGGCGCGCCGGGACCGGGGTGCCGGGCTCGGCGACGAGCGCGCGCTCCAGCGTGTCGGCCATGTCGCGGGCCAGGTCGCCGGTGGTCGAGTCGTTCTGGAGGCCGAGCAGGACCGAGCCGTCCTCGCGCCGCAGGGCCGGCCAGGCCATGGGCAGTACGGTCACCAGCGTGACGGACGGGACGCCCTCGGGCAGGCCGCCCTTGAGGGACAGCGGGATGGTGGCCGCGGGGACGAGCTCGCGCAGCGCCACCCAGTCGCACTCACCCGGCAGTCCCTCGAACGGACGCTGGACGTGCTCGGTCGCGGCGTGCGAGGCGGCCGCACCGTGGCAGGCCTTGTAGCGGCGCCCGGAACCGCAGGGGCAGGGCTCGCGCGCGCCGACGACCGGGATCTCCCCGTTCTCGAGCTGGGGCTTCGCGGTCTTCGCGGCGGGGCGCTTCTTGGCCATCGTGGGTGTCTCCCGGTTGCGGCGGTACGGCGGTGTCTCTGGGCGCGAGCCTAGCCGTTCGTACCGCCGGAACCGGTGGGGTGCGGCCGGGAGCACGGTCGGCGTGCGCTCCCGGACGGCCGCCTGTGCGGATGGCCGGTGCTACTGGTCGTGCGGGCGGATCCGCTTCAGGGATCCAGGTCGTCGAAGGCCGATGCGAAGTCCATCGCCGGGGCGGTGACGCGCGTAGCGAAATCGTCGTGGCGGGGCCCCCGGGCGACGATCACCCAGACGGTGACCTCACCCGCCGCTCCGTCCCGGACACCCCAGTCCTGGGCAAGGGCGCTGATGATGTTCAGCCCCCGCCCGCCGTGTGCGGTGACCGAGGGAGTGGCCGGAATCGGGCGGGTGGGGCCGCCGCCGTCCGTGACCTCCACCGTCAGCCGCCCCGCGGCGTCGACGCGCCAGGCGGCGCGTATCTCCCCGTCTCCGATCTCGTGGCGGCCCAGCGGCCGGCCGTGCCGGCAGGCATTGCTGAGCAGTTCGGAAAGGATCAGTACGGCATCGTCCACGACCGATTCGGACAGGCCGCTCATGCGCAGCTGTTCACGCATCCGGCGCCTTGCCTCGCCCACGCCCGCAGGACCATGGCGTATGTCCATGCACGACGACGTGGGCACTTCCTGTGCCATCACCAACGCCACCCCCGGAACCTCCTTAGCCCCACGCCATGGTCTGGATGCCCCAATGGCCTGGACCGGAAACCGCCATGACGAGGCCCTCTGACACCGTCCTGACGCATTCATGACCGTCGGATGCGGAGCGGATGCGCCGGTGCACTCCCTGTCACGCACGGGGCGTGCGTGACGGGTGGGCAAAAGGGGACGTCAGCGTCCGAGTTGTGACAGAACCTGGCGTGGCCTGTTCGTGATGATCGCTTCTACACCCAGATCAGCGCATAGCTGAACATCTTCGGGAGCGTTCACCGTCCATACGTGTACGGAGTGCCCGGCGGCCTGGAGCTTGCGGATGAAGCCGGGGTGGTTGCGGACGATCCGCATCGCCGGGCCGGCGATCCGGACCCCTGCGGGCAGCCGCCCGTCCCGCATCCGGGGAGAGACGAACTGCATCAGGTACACGGTCGGGACCGTCGGCGCGGCCGCCCGGACCCGGTGCAGGGAGCGCGCGGAGAAGCTCATGACCCGGACCGGGTGCGGGCCTCCGGCGGGCGGGGCGTCCAGTCCGAAGCGCTTGAGGAGGAAGAGGAGGCGCTCCTCCACCTGTCCGGCCCAGCGGGTGGGGTGTTTCGTCTCGATCGCGAGCTGGACGGGCCGGCCGGCGTCGGACACCAGCTCCAGCAGCCGTTCCAGGGTGAGTACGGAGGTGCGCTCGGGGTCCGCGTCCCAGTCGGGGGACTCCTCGCGGTCCTTCCAGGAGCCGAAGTCGAGGGCGGCGAGATCTGCGAGCTCCAGGGCGGAGACCGCGCCGCGGCCGTTCGAGGTGCGGTTCACGCGGCGGTCGTGGACGAGGACCAGGTGTCCATCGGCGGTCAGCCGGATGTCGCATTCGAGGGCGTCGGCACCGTCCTCGATGGCTTTCCGGTACGCGGCCAGGGTGTGCTCGGGGGCGTCCTCCGAGGCGCCGCGGTGGGCGACGACCTGGATGGGGCTCGACGATGCGTGGGTCACCCGGTCATGGTGCCACCCAGGAGGCCTCGCGCGTCGGGGTGGGACCTGCGGGTGCGTCTGATATGTCGGATATAAAGAATGGAGGGAGATGCACAGGTCCGGCTTACAGTGCCCTGACGGGTCATGGGAAAGGCTTCGTCCTGGAACTTGTACGGCGCCTCGAACGTTCAGTCGGACCGATGCCAGGTGGGTGTCGGGCCGGTTTCGCCCGATATGCCCAGTACCTGAGACGCCCAGAGCCTGTGCAGCCGTGTAAGCCTGTAAGCGTGTGTGACGAGGAGAGAGCGCTGTGAGCACCGAGAACGAGGGCACCGCGGCCCCGACGCCCCCCGCGGCCCCGTCCGTACCCCCCGCGCCGGCCGCGTCCACCCCCGACCTGGCGAAGGCCCCGGCCGCGCCCGCCGGGGCGCCGGCGGATCAGGGGTACGCGCCGGCCGCGCCGGCCGCGCCGGCCCAGACCCCGGCTCCCGCGCCGGCCCAGACCCCGGCTCCCGCGCCGGGAGCCGAGCAGACCCAGCAGCTGCCCCCCGCCCCGGCGGCGCCGCCCGCCGCGCACCCGGCCTACGGCTACGACCAGACGCAGGCCCACGCCCAGAACCCGGCCCAGCACCCGGCCGGGCAGACGGCGTACGGCGCCGAGGCATGGCCCCCGCCGCCGCCCGCGGTCCCCGCGTACGGCGGCCAGGGCGGCCACGGCGGTGGCGCCTGGGGCGCCCCCCTCACCACCGACGGCACCCCGCCGCCCAAGCCGAAGGGCAAGGGCGGCATGGTCGCGGCCGTCCTGGTGGCGGCCCTCCTCGCGGGCGGCGTCGGCGGAGGCGTCGGCTACTGGGCGGCCGAGCGCAACAGCGGCGGCGGCTTCGGCTCCACCACCATCACCGCGGGCAACACCCCCAAGGACCTCAAGCGCGACGCCGGCTCCGTCGCGGGCCTCGCCGCGAACGCCCTGCCCAGCGTCGTCACCATCGAGGCCTCGGCCGGCGACGGCGAGGGCGGCACCGGCACCGGCTTCGTCTACGACCAAGAGGGCCACATCCTCACCAACAACCACGTGGTGGCCTCCGCCGCGAACGGCGGCAAGCTCTCCGCGACCTTCTCCGACGGCAAGAAGTACGAGGCCGAGGTCATGGGCCGGGCCCAGGGCTACGACGTCGCCGTGATCAAGCTGAAGAACCCGCCCTCCGGCCTCAAGCCGCTGCCGCTGGGTGACTCCGACAAGGTCGCGGTCGGCGACCCGACCATCGCGATCGGCGCCCCCTTCGGCCTGTCCAACACCGTCACCACCGGCATCGTGAGCGCCAAGAACCGCCCGGTGGCCTCCGGCGACGGCTCCGGCGGCAAGAACTCGTACATGAGCGCCCTGCAGACGGACGCCTCCATCAACCCGGGCAACTCCGGCGGGCCGCTGATCGACGGCCGAGGCGCGGTCATCGGCATCAACTCGGCCATCCAGTCCGCGGGCGGAGGCGGCGGCTTCGGCGGCGGCGGTCAGGCCGGCTCCATCGGCCTCGGCTTCGCCATCCCGATCAACCAGGCCAAGAACGTCGCGGAGTCCCTGATCAAGACGGGCAAGCCGGTCTACCCGGTGATCTCCGTCTCGGTGGACCTGCAGGCCAAGGCGGACGGCGCCAAGATCTCCGAGCAAGGAGCCCCCGCCAACGAGCTGGTCGACCCCAACGGCCCGGCCGGCAAGGCCGGCCTCAAGCCCGGCGACATCATCACCGAGTTCGGCGGCAAGCAGGTCGACAGCGGCCCGACCCTGATCAGCCTGATCTGGACGTACAAGCCGGGCGAAACCGTGAAGCTGACCTACCTGCGCGCGGGCAAGCCGACCACGGTCGACATCACGCTCGGCTCGCGCGTCGGCGACAAGTAGCCGCGGCCGGACCGCGAACGGTCCGTGGGCGCAGTGGTGAACAGGCGCTCGACAGTGGCTTGATGGGAGGGGCCGTGGGCGGGATTCCGCCTACGGCCCCTCCCAATATCTGCTTATGCTTCGCTCGTGTTCGATTCACGGCACATACGGACATTCCATGAAGTGGTCGCAGCGGGCTCGTACTCGGCGGCCGCCCGCGTCCTGGGCTACACCCAGCCGGCGATCACCCAGCAGATGAAGGCGCTCGAACGCGCCGTCGGCACCCCGCTGTTCACCCGGGTCGGCCGCCGTATGAAGCTCACCGAGGCCGGTGAGTCGCTGGCCCGGCACGCCGAGTCCATCCTCGGCAGCCTCTCCGCCGCCGAGGCCCAGCTGAAGGCGTACACGCGGCTGCGCACCGGGCGCGTACGGGTCTGCGGATTCCCCAGCGCCAATGTCACGCTCGTCCCGGAAGCCCTCAGCGGCCTGGCCAAGGATCACCCCGGAGTCCAGGTCGAGCTGCTGGAGGGCGAGCCCCCGGAGTCCCTGCGCAGGCTCCAGCGCGGCGAGTGCGACATCACCCTCGCCTTCACCTACCCGGGTCTGCACGAGGAGATCCCGGAGGAAGTCGCCGAGGTCAGACTGCTGGAGGACCAGCTCACGGTGCTGCTGCCGACCGGCCATCCGCTGGCCCGGCGGCGGGCCGTGCACCTCGCCGACCTCGCCGAGGAGCGGTGGATCGCGG
This sequence comes from Streptomyces sp. NPDC033966, assembly GCF_055575955.1. Classification (NCBI taxonomy): domain Bacteria; kingdom Bacillati; phylum Actinomycetota; class Actinomycetes; order Kitasatosporales; family Streptomycetaceae; genus Streptomyces; species Streptomyces sp. NPDC033966. The sequence goes on from NZ_JBVIRQ010000005.1 coordinate 570,780, forward strand.
GTTGTCCGCGCTGCCGGGCCAACCTGCTGCACGAGTGCGCGGAACTGGGCTTCGTACCCGACATCCGCTTCGCGACCGACGACAACCTGGTGGTGCAGAGCCTGGTCGCGCAGGGTCTGGGCGTGGCGATGATGCCCGCGCTGGTGCTGCCCTCGCTCTCCCTGAGCCGGGTCTGCGGGCGGGTGCTGGAGCCCGCCGCCCGCCGCCACATCGCCGCGTACGTCTACCGGGACCATCTGCGGATCCCGGCGACGGCGGTGGTGCTGGACGAGCTGAAGAAGGTCGCGTCGAACCGCGTCGGCTGCTGATCCGACGACTCCAGGGATCCTCCATCCATAAGCGCCGCTTGGGATTTCAGGTCACAACTGTCGTTGGACGTGATGGATGCGCCGACCGACGCTGCTTGTATGACCACCACCACGCCGGCCCGTACGACCACGAGGATGGCCGCCCTCGTCACCGAGATCCGCAGCGTCGTGGACCGGGGCCTGGCCCCCGACCTGACCTCCTACCTGGTCGGCGAACGGCTCGCCCCGCACCTGGGCACGGCCGACCTGCTGACCGCGGAGCAGCAGGAGGGCGACCCGGAGCACTACCGGCAGCACATCCTGCACGCGGAGCCCGACGGCAGCTTCTCGGTCGTGGCCCTGGTCTGGATGCCCGGCCAGGAGACCTGCATCCACGACCACGTCTCGTGGTGCGTGGCCGGCGTGCACCAGGGCGAGGAGAGCGAGCGCCGCTACCGGCTCGCCCCGGGCCCTGACGCCGCCCGTCTGGTGGCCACCGAGGACGTGGTCAACGCCCAGGGCGAGGTCTGCGGTTTCGCGCCGCCGGGAGACATCCACAAGGTGCGCAACTCCTGTACCGGCAAGGCGATATCGATCCACGTCTACGGGGCCGACGTCTCCCGCCTGGGCAGCAGCATCCGCCGCGTCTACACGCTCCCCGTCGACTGATGGCCCTCCTCCACCGCCCCCAGGGCGAGGCGGTCCTCCATGTTTCACGTGAAACACCCACCCCCTGGCCCGGGTTGGGGATGGCTGCCGCCGGCGCGCTGGTGGCATGGGGCGTGCACCGGCTGGTGCCCGGCGTGCCGATGCTGACCGCCTCGGTGGTGCTCGGGATCGCCGTGGCCCACCTTCCGGGCGTACGGACCGTCGTACGCGGACCGGCCCGTCCGGGCCTGTCGCTGGCCGGGCGGCGGCTGATGCGGATCGGCATCGTCCTGCTGGGCCTCGGCCTCGGGCTGGACCAGGTGCTCCGCCTCGGCTGGGCGACGGTGGCGATGGTGTGCGCCGTGGTCGCGGCCACCTTCTTCGGCACGGTCTGGCTGGGCCGCCGCCTCGGCCTCCCGGGGGACCAGCCCCTGCTGATCGCCACCGGGTACTCGATCTGCGGGGCCTCGGCCATCGGCGCGGTGAGCGAGGTCTCCGGCAGCGACGAGGAGGACGTGGCCGCCTCGGTGGCGCTGGTCACCCTGTGCGGGACCCTGGCCATCGCGGTACTCCCGCTCCTCCAGGACCCGTTGGGGCTCTCTGATCCGGCCTTCGGGCGGTGGGTGGGGGCGAGCGTCCACGACGTGGGCCAGGTGGTGGCGACGGCCCAGACCGCGGGCCCCGGGGCGCTGGGCGAGGCGGTGCTGGTCAAGCTGATGCGGGTGGCCCTGCTGGCCCCCTTGGTGGCGGCGGTGGCCTTCTCGATGCGGGCCCGGCGGCGCGGCGTACGCACCTCCTCGGGGCGGCGTCCGGCTCCGGTGCCGCTGTTCGTCGCTGGGTTCCTGGCGGCGGCCGCCCTGCGCGCCACCGGCCTGCTGCCCGGCGTCGTGCTGGACTGGGGGCACACGGCGCAGGAAGCCCTGCTGGCGGCTGCCCTGTTCGGGCTGGGCAGTGCGGTCCACCTGCCGACCCTGGCCCGCACCGGCGGGCGCGCCGCACTGCTCGGGCTCGGCGCCTGGGTGGTGGTGGCCGGGGTCTCCTACGCGGGCGTCCTCGTGACCACATGACGGTGGGACCCAAGGCGAGTTGGCCATTTCCTGGCCGGAACCGACCGAACGTCCGGACTGCCCCCTGACATCTCCGGGCCCCCGTGCGACTCTGCCCCCGCAAGCCGAACAGCCGATCCGCACCGACAGCTCTTCACCCCCACCCCTGCCCGGGTCTCTCCGGCACGGGCACGGCAGAAGGAGTCCTGCGTGAATCGTCATCGCACGGCGGTATCCGTCCTCCTGGCCGCGGGCGCCCTGCTCGCGGGAGCCCTGACGGCGGCCTCCCCTTCGGCGGCGGCCGAGTCGCCCTCCTCGTTCCGGCCCGGGCAGACCCCCGGCTTCTGGACCGCGGAGCGGATGCGCCAGGCCACCCCGCTCGACCTGGAGGCGACCCCGGGCGGCGCGCGTACGGCGCCCGCGAAGACGGCCCTGCCCACCCGGGTGCCCCCGACCTCCCCCACGTCCGTCATGGCGTTCCCGCAGGCGGGCGGCGCCTGGTCGGGCGGCGGGGCCGTGGTGAGGACCTCGGGCCGGGTGTTCTTCACCTTCCAGGGCCGCACGGCCTCCTGCTCGGGCGACTCCGTCACCAGCCAGAACGGCAGCACCGTCATCACGGCCGGCCACTGCGTGAAGTACCAGGGCGCCTGGCACACCAACTGGATCTTCGTGCCGGCGTACGACAACGGCAACGCCCCCCACGGCCAGTGGTCGGCGGTCAAGACCTTCGCCACCGACCAGTGGGCGGCGAGCGAGGACATGAACATGGACGTGGGGCTCGCCGTCGTCGCCCCGCTGAACGGCCAGAAGCTCAGCCAGGTCGTCGGCGCCCAGGGCATCCTGTTCAACGGCGGCTACAACAAGCGGATGTACTCCTTCGGCTTCCCCGCGGCAGCTCCTTACGACGGCACCAAGCTCGTCTACTGCAGCGCCAACACGGGCAAGGACTTCCTGCTGACCAAGGACCACAGCATGGCCTGCAACATGACGGGCGGCTCCAGCGGCGGCCCCTGGTTCCAGGACTTCAACGAGTCCACGGGACTCGGTACCCAGGTCTCGGTGAACAGCTTCGGCTACAACTTCCTGCCCAACACGATGTTCGGCCCCTACTTCGGCAACGAGGCCAAGGCGGCCTACGACAAGGCCCAGACCTCCTGACCCGGCCGACCGAAACTCCAACCCCACCCACCCCGACATCCCGGTACTCTGTACCGGCCAGGTGGGTTGCCCGAGCGGCCTAAGGGAACGGTCTTGAAAACCGTCGTGGCGCGAGTCACCGTGGGTTCAAATCCCACACCCACCGCCACACCTCAGCGCATGCGCTGACCAGAAGGGGCGCCCCGATTCCGGGGCGCCCCTTCTTCGTGGGTTCGGGCCGGCGGCCCGTTGGCACCGGGGCCGGGGAGAGGGGTCCTGGGCCTTTCGAGTGGTGTTTGTCGGAAGATCGGCGCGCGTTGAGAGGGCTGTGCGGTTGCGGTCGCATCATGACGAATGTATGCAGATCCGCCCGTCGGAACATCGCGAAATGAGGGGCCCGTCATGACCCACCGCAGCATCACCTCGATCTGGACCACCGTCCTGGCCGCGCTCGTGGCGCTCCTGGCCGCCCTCGGTCTCGGTGGGAAGGCGGCCCCGGTGGCCGCGGGTGAGGCGGTTGCCGCCCCGGTGGCTCCCGCGGTGCGTCGGCGGCCGGCCGTGGTGGCGCGGCGGACCTGGCGGGCGGTGATGCGGGGCGGTTCGCTCCCGCCGACGATCAAGCAGCGGATCCGGGCCGAGGCCCACGGCAAGGCCCCGTCCGTCCGGCGCTCGACCACCGCCGCGGCCCTCGCCCCCGATGCGGCCTTCGCCCTCAGCGCGCCCCTCGCCCCTGCTGCGGCCTTCGCCGCCGAGTCCCGCGCCCCCGGCGCGGATCAGGACCGGCTCGCCCTCGCCGCTTAGCGGGACCCCGAGCAGGGGCCGTAGGGGCAGCAGGGCAGCAGGGCAGTAGGGCAGTAGCGGCAGCAGCAGGAACGGCAGGATGCGGCGCAGGCGCGCCGCGCAGTGCCCCCGGGGATGGGGCACAGGGGGTCGCACCGGCGTTCGTGCGGGGCGTGCAGGGGGCGTGAAGCTTGGTACGGCAGGGCCGCAGGGCCGGGAGACGGCGGGGTTCCCGGACGGCGCGGCCCCTTTCGGCATGTCCGGGGCGGGCCGGTTTGGCGGAACGATTCGCCTCTTGCGCGCGTAAGACTTCGCGCGATGCGGGTGCGCCGCGTGGGGCGGCAGGGGCGTGAACAGGGTTTATCCGCAGTTGGTCATGCTTGCGGGGGAATAGCAGGCTGCGGGGTGGTTCGCCGGGGATTCGGTGGGCAACTCTGGTCTCGCGACGTCGTCAGCAGCACGAACGTCCGAGGCGGTCGGCCAACTGCCTTGGATTACACCCGACTTCGGTTTCCTGGAGGAAAATCAGACATGGCAAGCATCCGTACCGCCCGCGTCATCGCCGCCATCGCCTCGCTCCCCCTCGCCGTCGCCGTCTTCGGCGGGGTGGCCACGGCCGACAACGGCTCCTTCGCGAACGACGGATCGAATGCGAGCGTCGCGAGCATCGTCGGCAGCGGTGTGGGCGGAGGCAACAGCGGCAACTCCTCCACCTCGCAGCAGGTGGCCACCGGCTCCGGAGCGTCGAACCAGAACAACACCGCGCAGGTCAACGGCTCCGCGTACACGGCGATCCACCAGGCCAACTCCAACGCCGCGGTGAACTTCTTCCCCTGGTGGTAGACGGCGCCCCCGGAGCCGCTTGACCGTTGAGGGCGCCCGTACGACCGGACCGGCTGGGGTCCGGTAGTACGGGCGCCCTTCCGCGTGTCGGGCGCCCGCCCTTCCGACCTTGACATCCACAGTGAATCTGACGGACAGTCAGTTTCACTCGTCCGATGTGATGCCGGGAGGCCAGCGCCGTGCACCTCGCCCCGTCCGAAGGCCAGGCGCGACTGCGCGCCGAACTGCGCGAGTACTTCCGGAACCTGCTCCCCGACGGGGTCCCCCAGGGCCCGGCCGCCCAGCGCGCACTGCTGCGCCGGATCGGCACCGACGGCCTGCTCGGCCTCGGCTGGCCCGTCGAGTACGGCGGCCAGGGCCGGGGCCCCGACGACCAGTTCGTCTTCTTCGACGAGGCCTACCGGGCCGGCGCCCCCGTCTCCATGGTCACCCTCAACACCGTCGGCCCCACCCTCATGAAGTACGGCACCCAGCGGCAGAAGGACCACTTCCTGCCCCGGATCCTCCGCGGCGAGATCGTCTTCGCCATCGGCTACTCGGAGCCCGAGGCCGGTACCGACCTGGCCTCGCTGCGCACCAGGGCCGTCCGCGACGGCGGGGACTGGGTGATCGACGGACAGAAGATCTTCACCTCGAACGCCCAGAACGCCGACTGGATCTGGCTGGCCTGCCGCACCGACCCGCAGGCCCCCAAGCACAAGGGCATATCGATCATCCTGGTGCCCACCGACAGCCCCGGCTTCGCCTGGACCCCGATCGACACCGTCGGCGGCCTCACCACCACCGCGACGTACTACGACGCCATCCGGGTCCCCGAGGGCAACCTCGTCGGCCCCGAACACGGCGGCTGGGGCCTGATCACCAACCAGCTCAACCACGAACGCGTCGCCCTCGCCGCCATCGGCATGCAGGCCGAGGACTTCTACGAGCGCGCCCTGCGCCACGCCCGCACCCCCGACCCCGTCACCGGCGAGCGCCCGGCCGACCAGCCGTGGGTGCGCTCCCGGCTCGCCGAGGCCCACGCCCGGCTGGCCGCCGTACGCCTCCTCAACTGGCGCCTCGTCCAGGACGTGGGAGCGGACACCCTGGCCCCCGGCGACGCCAGCGGGGTGAAGTTCCTCGGCACCGAGTCCACCGTCGAGGTCTACCGGATCTGCCAGGAAGCGGTGGGCGAGGCGGCCCTCGTACGCGGTCCGGACGCCTTCGCCGGCGGTGAGCTGGAGCGGATGAACCGGGCGGCCCAGATCAACACCTTCGGCGGCGGGGTCAGCGAGGTCCAACGGGAGATCGTCGCCATGATGCGGCTCGGAATGAAGGGGAGGAAGCGATGACCGCCGGGGAGAGCGACCCGTTCCACGAGAGGCTCAAGGCCTTCGAGGGGCGGCCCGCCGCCACCGCGGGCCGGGCCAAGGACGCGGTCAACGAGCCGATGATCCGCCACTGGTGCGAGGCGATGGGCGACACCAACCCCGCCTACACCGGACCGGACGCCATCGCCCCGCCCACCATGCTCCAGGCCTGGACGATGGGCGGCCTCTCCGGCCACACCGACCGTTCCTCCGCCTACGACGAGCTGTTCGAGCTCCTCGACGGCGCGGGCTGCACCTCCGTGGTCGCCACCGACTGCGAGCAGGAGTACCTGCGGCCGCTGCGCCCCGGCGACCGGGTGAGCTTCGACGCCGTGATCGAGTCGGTCTCGCCGCGCAAGACGACCAAGCTGGGCACCGGGCACTTCGTCACGACCCGCATGGACGTCCGGGCGAACGGCGAACTCGCCGGAACCCACCGCTTCCGCATCCTGAAGTACGCTCCCGCCGCCCGGCCCGAGAGCCGTCCCCCGGCCCCGCCCCGCCCCCGCCCGGTGATCAACCGCGACAACCAGGGCTTCTGGGACGGGGTCCGCGAGCACAGACTGCTGATCCAGCGCTGCACGGCCTGCGCGACCCCGCGCTTCCCCTGGCTGCCCGGCTGCAACGCCTGCTCCTCCCCCGACTGGGACACCGTCGAGGCGAGCGGCGCCGGCACGGTCTTCTCGTACGTCGTCATGCACCACCCGCCCTTCCCCGCCTTCACGGCGCACGAGCGTCCCGCCGCCCCGGGGGGTCCCTACGCCGTGGCCCTGGTCGAGCTGGCCGAGGGCGTACGGATCATCAGCAACATCACCGGAGTCCCCTACGACAAGGTCCGCATCGGCATGCCCGTCCGGCTGGAGTTCCTGCGCGTCGACGACACCCTCGAACTCCCCGTCTTCCGAGGGGAGGCGGGCTGACATGGACTTCCGCCCCACTGAGGAACAGGCCGCCGCGGCCGGTCTCGCCGCGAGGATCTTCCGCGACCTGGCCACCCACGAACGGCTCGCCGCCGCCGGAACCGGCAGTGACGCCGAGCTCTGGAAGGCCCTGACCTCCGCCGGGCTGACCGCCGCCGTCGAGGACGTCGGCCTGCTCGGCCTGGTCCTGCTGCTGGAGGAGCAGGGCCGCACCACCGCGCAGGTCCCGTACGCCGCCACCTGCGCGTACGGCGTCCTGCCGGTGGCCGCGCACGGCAGCCCCGAGCAACGCGCCCGACTGCTGCCCGCCCTCGGCTCCGGCGAGGCCGTGGCCACCGGCGCCTTCCCCGAGCGCGGCCGGTTCACCGCCACGCCCGACGGCCGCCTCACCGGCACCGCCCCCGCCGTGCCCTGGCTGCGCGACGCCACGCACGTCCTGGTCCCCGACACAGGCCGCGCCCTGTGGCTCGTACGGACGGACGCGCCCGGGGCCGGCGTCCGGCCGGTGGAGACCACCGCACCCTGGGCGGCGGGGAGCCTCACCCTGGACGGGGCGCGGGCGGAGCGGCTCGGCGGCCCGGACGCCCACGACCAGGTGCTCGGCGCCGCCCGCACCGCCTTCGCCGGACTCCAGGCGGGGGTCTGCGCGGGATCGCTGGCCCGGGCCGTGGAGTACACCTCCACCCGCGAGCAGTTCGGCCGTCCGCTGTCCACGAACCAGGGCGTCATGCTCCGCGCGGCCGACGCCTACATGGACACGGAGGCGATCCGGGTCACCGCGTACGAGGCGGCCTGGCGCGTCGACGAGGGCCTCCCGGCCCGCGACCATGCGCTCACGGCGGCCTGGTGGGCCTCCGAGGCCGGCAAGCGGGTCGTCCACGCGGGCCAGCACCTGCACGGCGGGATGGGCGCCGACCTGGACCACCCCGTCCACCGGCACTTCCTGTGGGGACGCCAGCTGGACGCCTACCTGGGCTGCGGCAGCGAGCTGCTGGCCGAGCTGGGAGCCCTCATATCCGAGGGGGAAGAAGAGGGGGAACACGCATGAACGTCGGCGACGCGCTGCCGCCGCTGGAGATCCCGGTCACCCGCACCCTGATCGTGGCGGGGGCGATCGCCTCCCGCGACTACCAGGACGTGCACCACGACGCGGAGCTCGCCCGCGCGAAGGGCTCCCCGGACGTCTTCATGAACATCCTGACCACCAACGGCCTGGTCGGCCGCTACATCACCGACCACCTGGGCCCCCGCGCGGTCCTGCGCAAGGTCGCGATCCGCCTCGGCGCCCCGAACTACCCGGGCGACACGATGACCCTCACGGGGACGGTCACCGCCGTCGACGGGGACACCGCCGAGATCAGGGTCGTCGGAGCCAATCGCATCGGCCACCACGTCACGGGCACCGTGACCGTCACCCTGGGGGCCGCCGCATGAGCGTCCACACCCGCGACGGCCTCGGCGGCCGGGCCGCCATCGTCGGCATCGGCGCGACCGAGTTCTCCAAGGACTCCGGCCGCAGCGAGCTGAAGCTCGCCGTCGAGGCCGTGCACGCCGCCCTCGACGACGCCGGACTCAGCCCCGCCGACGTCGACGGCATGGTCACCTTCACCATGGACACCAGCCCCGAGATCACCGTGGCCCAGGCGGCCGGCATCGGGGAGCTGTCCTTCTTCTCCCGCATCCACTACGGCGGCGGCGCGGCCTGCGCCACCGTCCAGCAGGCCGCTCTCGCCGTCGCCACCGGGGTGGCCGAGGTCGTGGTCTGCTACCGGGCCTTCAACGAACGCTCCGGCCGCCGGTTCGGCTCCGGAGTCCAGCAGCGCGAACCCTCCGCGGAGGGCGCCGCCCTCGGCTGGTCCCTGCCCTGGGGCCTGCTCACGCCCGCGTCCTGGGTGGCCATGGCCGCCCAGCGCTACCTGCACACCTACAACCTGACCCCCGAGGCCTTCGGCCACGTCGCCGTCACCGGCCGGAAGTACGCCGCGAACAACCCCGCCGCGTACTTCCACGGCAAGCCCGTCACCCTCGCCGACCACGCCGCCTCGCGCTGGATCGTCGAGCCGCTGCGGCTGCTGGACTGCTGCCAGGAGACCGACGGCGGCCAGGCCCTCGTCGTCACCACGGCCGAGCGGGCCCGGGACCTGCGGCAGAAGCCCGCCGTGATCACCGCTGCCGCGCAGGGCGCCGGCCGCCGTCAGGAGGCGATGACCTCCTTCTACCGGGACGACCTCACCGGACTGCCGGAGATGGACGTGGTCGCCCGCCAGCTGTGGCGCACGAGCGGCCTGCGGCCCTCGGACATCGGCGTGGGCATCCTCTACGACCACTTCACCCCCTACGTCCTCATGCAACTGGAGGCGTTCGGCTTCTGCGGCCCGGGGGAGGCCGCGGACTTCACGGCGGCCGGCGCGCTCCCCCTCAACACCCACGGGGGCCAGCTGGGGGAGGCCTACCTGCACGGCATGAACGGCATCGCCGAAGCCGTCCGCCAGGTGCGCGGCACTTCCGTCAACCAGCTTCCGGGGGCGGAACACGTCCTGGTCACGGCCGGTACGGGGGTGCCGACCTCCGGCCTGGTCCTGGGGGCCGGGCTCTGACCCCGGTCCCAGTCGCCGGCCGCGTCCTCCACCTTCAGGAGGTGCGGCGCGGCCCGGCCGTACAACCTGAGAGGGATCCGGCTCCAGCACCTGGGGCCGATCCCAGAAGGGCGCGCCGCTTCTAGCGTGGAGCCATGACCACGCCAGTGTGCACGCTCGCCTCGAACCCGACGCAGTACCCGTCGTTCTCGGCGTACGTGCGGACCCGTGGCACCGTCCTCCTGCGCACCGCGCGCTCCCTGACCGCCAACCCCTGTGACGCCGAGGACCTGCTCCAGACGGCCCTGGCGAAGACCTACGTCGCCTGGGACCGGATCGAGGACCACCGGGCCCTCGACGGCTACGTCCGGCGGGCCCTGGTCAACACCCGCACCTCCCAGTGGCGCAAGCGCAAGGTCGACGAGTTCGTCTGCGACGAGATCCCGGAGAGCGAGACCCCGGCGGGAACGGACCCCGCGGAAGCTCAGGCGCTGCGCGACGCGATGTGGCGCGCGGTCACCCGGCTGCCCGACCGGCAGCGGGCCATGGTCGTCCTGCGCTACTACGAGGACATGAGCGAGGCGCAGACCGCCGAGCTGCTCGGAGTCTCGGTCGGCACGGTCAAGAGCGCCGTTTCCCGGGCGCTGGTCAAGCTGCGCGAGGACCCCGAGCTCACCCCGGTGCGCTGAACGGCGGCCGGTAGCCGCTCCGGTGGCGGCCGACGTGTTTCACGTGAAACATCGGCCATGGAACGGCTCCGGACAGTGATTGGCCAGCCTGTTTGTACTCCCGGGTAGTGACATGCCGACCGGTACGTGCGCAGAATCGGCAGCATCCGACAGCCGCCGCAGCGCCGCAGCGCTCACCGGGAGGACGCTTTGCTGAGCACGATGCAGGATGTACCGCTGCTGATCTCGCGGATCTTGGCCCACGGGTCGACGATTCACGGGAAGTCCCAGGTCACCACCTGGACCGGCGAGGCCGAGCCGCATCGGCGCAGCTTCGCCGAGATCGGCGTCCGCAGCGCGCAGCTCGCACACGCGCTGCGCGACGAGCTCGGGGTCCAGCCGGACGAGCGTGTCGCGACCCTCATGTGGAACAACTCCGAGCACGTCGAGGCGTACTTCGCCATCCCGTCCATGGGCGCGGTCCTGCACACGCTCAACCTGCGGCTGCCCCCCGAGCAGCTGGTCTTCATCGTCAACCATGCCGCGGACCGGGTAGTGCTGGTGAACGGCACCCTGCTGCCGCTGCTGGCGCCGCTGCTGCCGCACCTGAAGACGGTCGAGCACGTCGTGGTCGTGGGCATCGGCGACCGCTCCGTCCTCGACGGCCTGGGTATCCGGGTCCACGAGTACGAGGAGCTCCTCGCAGGCCGTCCCGAGCGCTACGACTGGCCCGAGCTGGACGAGCGCCAGGCCGCGGCCATGTGCTACACCTCCGGCACCACCGGGGACCCCAAGGGCGTCGTCTACTCCCACCGCTCGATCTACCTGCACTCCATGCAGGTCAACATGACCGAGTCGATGGGCCTCACCGACCATGACACGAGCCTGGTCGTGGTGCCCCAGTTCCATGTGAACGCCTGGGGCCTGCCGCACGCCACCTTCATGACCGGCATCAACATGCTGATGCCGGACCGCTTCCTCCAGCCGGCCCCGCTCGCCGAGATGATCGAGCAGGAGAAGCCCACACACGCCGCGGCCGTCCCCACCATCTGGCAGGGACTGCTCGCCGAGGTCACCGCGAAGCCGCGCGACCTGACCTCGATGAAGCAGGTCACCATCGGCGGCGCGGCCTGCCCGCCCTCCCTGATGGAGGCCTACGACAAGCTCGGCGTCCGCCTCTGCCACGCGTGGGGCATGACGGAGACCTCCCCGCTGGGCACCATGGCCCACCCCCCGGCGGGGCTGACCGCCCAGGAGGAGTGGCCGTACCGGGTCACGCAGGGCCGCTTCCCGGCAGGCGTCGAGGCCCGCCTCATCGGCCCCGCCGGCGACGTCCTGCCCTGGGACGGGGAGTCGGCGGGCGAGCTGGAGGTCCGCGGCAACTGGATCGCCGCCTCCTACTACAACGGCGTGTCCGGCGAAGCCCTGCGCCCGGAGGACAAGTTCAGCGCGGACGGCTGGCTCAAGACCGGGGACGTCGGCGTGATCAGCTCCGACGGCTTCCTCACCCTCACCGACCGGGCCAAGGACGTCATCAAGTCCGGCGGCGAGTGGATTTCGAGCGTGGACCTGGAGAACGCCCTGATGGCCCACCCCGAGGTGGCCGAAGCGGCGGTGGTCGCCGTCCCGGACGAGAAGTGGGGCGAACGCCCCCTGGCCACGGTCGTGCTCAAGGAGGGCGCCACGGTGGACTACGAGGGCCTGCGCGCCTTCCTCGGCCAGTCCATCGCCAAGTGGCAGCTCCCGGAGCGCTGGACGGTCGTCCAGGCCGTGCCGAAGACCAGCGTCGGCAAGTTCGACAAGAAGGTGATCCGCAAGCAGTACGCGGACGGCGACCTGGACGTCACCACCCTCGCGTAGGGCCCGCGGACGTCAGCCGCGCGTGAGCCATGACCGCAGCAGCCTGCTGACGGCGGGCATGGCCACGTAGGTCATCAGGGTGCTGAAGACGACCGCGAAGGCGGCCGTCCGCACCACGAAGTGCAGGTCCACCAGGTACGGCCCGAGCAGCGCGTTGCCCGCGAGCGAGATCGGGAAGATGGCCAGCCCCGAGCTGATCACCATCTTCCAGCGCGGCGGCGCGGGCCGGGTCGTACCCGGCTTGGCGAACCAGGTCTCCATCCCGTGCAGTTCGCGCCGGGCTATCTCGGTGTGGTGGTGGCCCAGGCAGTTCGAGAACCACTGGGCCCGCTCGGGGGAGTCCTGCCAGTGCTGGAAGGCCGCCTGGTCGCGGAAGCGGTGCACCAGGAACCACGGGCCGCCCTCGGTGGCAGGCCGGAACAGCCCGTATCCGAGGTGCCCGGGGAAGGCGGCGGCCGTCTCCAGGATCCCGTGGGCCCAGGCCTCGAACGTCTCCTCGTGGCCTGGCTCCACCTGCCGGGCGATGAGGAGGTTGACCTCCCCGTTGTCGGCGGGAACGGTGTGCTCGGACGTGTCGGTGATGGCCATGGGGCCCAGGATCGCTAGTTGGTCCCGATCTTGGCCAGCAAGTCCACGATGCGGCCCTGCACATCGGCCGTGGTGGCCCGCTCGGCGAGGAACAGCACGCTCTCGCCCGAGGCCAGCCGCGGCAGGTCGGCGGGAGCGATCCCGGCAGTCGTGTAGACGACCAGCGGAGTGCGGTTCAGCAGCCCGTTCGCGCGCAGCCAGTCCACGATCCCGGCCCGTCGGCGACGGACCTGCATCAGGTCCATGACCACCAGGTTGGGTCGCATCCGGCTGGCCAGCTCCACGGCGTCGGTGTCCGCGCCCGCGCGAGCGACCTGCAGGCCGCGCCGTTCCAGCGCGGCGGTCAGCGCAATGGCGATCTCGTCGTGCTCCTCGATCAGCAGGACCCGGGACGGGTGCTGCTCGCTGTCGCGCGCCGCGAGCGCCTTGAGCAGTACGGCCGGATCGGCACCGTACGCCGCCTCGCGCGTGGCGTGCCCCAGCCCGGCCGTCACCAGTACGGGAACCTCGGCGGCCACCGCGGCCTGGCGCAGGGCCTGCAAGGCGGTCCGGGTGATCGGCCCGGTCAGCGGATCGACGAACAGCGCGGCGGGGAACGCCGCGATCTGCGCGTCCACCTCCTCGCGCGAGTGCACGATCACGGGGCGGTAGCCGCGGTCGCTCAGCGCCTGCTGCGTCTGAGCGTCCGGCGCCGGCCACACCAGGAGCCGGCGCGGGTTGTCCAGCGGCTCCGGCGGCAGCTCGTCGTCCACGGGCTGCGGTACGGGCCGGCTGACCACCTCGACCGCTCCCCCGGGACCGTCCAGCGGCTCCGGACCCTCGGCCGCGCCCGCCTCGGGGGCCCCTATGGCGAAGGCCCGCCCCTGGGGCGCGGGTTCGGCGAGCCGACGGCGCCGGCCGGAACCGGAACCCTCCGCGCCCGCGGCGCCCGGGTCCACGGCGATGCCCTGGCCCAGGGTGCCCAGAGCGCGCACGCTGATCGGCTGCCCCGCACCCACCGGGGCCTCACCGGGCCGGCGGGCACCGGGGACGGAGGGCTGCCCGGGGGTCTCGTTGTCCTCGGGAGCGGTACGGGCGGCGGGCACCGGCCAAGCGGGGGTGGCGGGCAGCGCACGCCGCCGCCCGGTCGGGAGCGCGGGCTCCGCACCGTCCGCCGGATGCGGCGGCTCGGGGTCCGCGGGCGCGCCGAGCACCCGCCGGCCACGGCGGCCGCCCGGGCCCTCGGGGTCGGACTCGGCGGAACCGGAACCCGCGGCGGGCCCGGCCGGCAGGGCGAAGCCGCCCTCGGGGGCGACGGGCCGCGGCGCGGCGGGCGCCGGGAGCCCGGCCGCCGGCACCGGGCCGGCGGGCTGCGCAGCCGCCCCGGCCGGCCCCAGCGCCCTGCGGCGGCCCGCCGGGTGCTCGGTCACCGGAACCGGGGGCACCGACGGTACGGGCGGCAGCGCGGGCATGGCGGTGCCCTGCGGCGGCACGGGCCGGTCGTGCGGGGCGTCGTCACCGTCGCGGCCCCGCCGGCGCCCGGTACCCAGCCCCGCCGGGTTCACCGGGGACTGGGCCAGCTCCGCCGGACCGGACACGACGGCCTGCGCGGGGGCATCGCCCTCCGCCCGGCGGCGCCCCGACGGCAGCGCCAGCGCGCCCCCGCCCTCGCGCGCCTCGGGGCCCTTCGGCCCGGCGGCCTCGTCCTCCAGGAAGGCGTCCACCCCGCGGCGGCCCCGCCGGCCGCCGGAGACCGTCGCGGGGGCGGCCTCGGGCTCCGGCGCGGGCTGCTCCTCGGGCTCCGGCAGGGTCACCGTCCCGGCGCCCGAACCCAGCGGCAGCTCCAGCACGTACGCCCCGCCCGGCGCACCGGGTACCTCCACCGTCTGCAGGACACCGCCGTGCGCGGTGACGATGCCCCGCACGATCGGCTCGTGCACCGGGTCGCCGCCCTCGTACGGGCCGCGCACCTCGATCCGTACGACATCGCCCCGCTGGGCCGCGGCCACGACGACGGTGGAGTCGCCGTACCCGCTGCCCTGGGCGGTCTTGCCGGTGGCGTCCACTCCGGCGACGTCCGCGATCAGGTGCGCGAGGGCGGCCGCGATCCGTCCCTCGTCCACCTCGGCCTCGATCGTCGGGGCGTGGACGGCGAACTGCACCCGCCCGGGGCCGACCAGATCGACCGCGCCGTCGACACCCGCCGCGACGACCGTGTTGATCAGGACGTTCTTCTTCTTGAGCTTGTCGCTGCCCGCGTCCAGGCGCTGGTACTCCAGCACGTTGTCCACGAGGGTCGTCATCCGCGAGTAGCCGGCGGCGAGATGGTGCAGCAGCTGGTTGGCCTCGGGCCACAGCTGGCCCCCGTCGTCGGCTGCCAGCGTGGCCAGCTCCCCGCGCAGCTCCTCCAGCGGGCCGCGCAGGGAATCCCCGAGGACGGCCAGCAGCTGGGCGTGGCGCGCGGCGAGGGCGTCGTACTGGCGCCGGTCGGTGAAGGTCATCACCGCGCCGACGAGCAGCTCCCCGTCCCGTACGGGCGAGGTGGTCAGGTCGACGGCGACGGCCTGACCGGCCTTGTTCCACAGCACCTGGCCGCGGACCCGGTGCTTGCGCCCGCTGCGCAGGGTGTCGGCGAGCGGGGACTCGTCGAAGGGGAAGGGCGAGCCGTCGGCGCGCGAGTGCTGGATCAGCCCGTGCAGCTCGCGGTTGCCGAGATCGGTGGCGCGGTACCCGAGGATCTGCGCGGCGGCCGGATTGACGAGGACGACGCGGCCCTCGGTGTCCGTGCCCACGACGCCCTCGGCGGCGGCGCGCAGGATCATCTCGGTCTGCCGCTGGGAGCGGGCCAGCTCGGCCTCGGTGTCCACGGTCTCGGAGAGGTCCCGCACGACGAGCATCAGCAGTTCGTCGCCGGTGTACGGCTGGGGCTCGCGGTAGGCGTCACGGCCGTCGAGGTGGGCGCTGGTGACCTCGACGGGGAACTCGCTGCCGTCGGTGCGGCGCGCGGTCATCCGCTTCGGCCGGGAGCGGCCCTCCTCGCGGTCGCCGGGACGGCGCATCGAGCCGGGGATCTGCTTGGAGTCGAACTCCGGCAGGAGGTCGAGCACCCCGCGGCCGACGAGCCCGGTACCGGGGCTCTCCATGACTTCGAGGGCGATCGAATTGGCGTTGACGACCGTGCCGTTGGCGTTGACGAGCAACAGCGCGTCCGGGAGCGCGTCGAGTATTGCTGCGAGGCGAGCAGCGCCTCGGGATGGCCTGCTGCTCACGACGAGCTTCCTCCCTGACCACGACTACCGGCATGTCACGGGAGGAGTCTAAGGGCACCGTCCTGCCGCGAGGTGGCGGATGTACGGGGGAAAACGTGCATCCGCCGCATCGTCCCAGGTCAGGAATGCTCCCCCGGAAGCACAGGTTCCAGGTTCTTCCACCGGGCGATGTCGCAGCCGTTCCTGCGCTGGAAGGTGGTGTCCACCTTCTGGCCGCGCCACGTTCCCGTCACGCGGGCGACGGCCGACCCGCCGTACTGGAACGAGCAGTTCTTGGAGTCCGGCTCGGCGAAGGGGTCCTTGCCCTGTCTGGCCAGCGTGTCGAGACGGGCGCAAGCCTCCTCGGCGAAGGGGTGGTCGCCGCCGGCGGGGTGGCACTCCAGCCGGTGCGTGCCGTCGACGAGTCGGTTGCCGCTCTTGGAGATCTCGATGGTGAGCCGGTCGGGCGCGGACAGCAGGCGCCCCAGGGGCAGGGGCGGCAGCGGTCCGGCAGCCGCGGCGGCCAGGGCGGAGGTGACGGCGAAGGCGGCGAGACGCAGCATGGGGCACTCCAGGTCGTCCGTACGTCGTACGCCTCACCAACGACCTTCCCGCTCGGACGTTGCGTGCTTAAGCCTTTGCCCTGTGGCCCCGGCTCCTTGTACCGTTGGGAGCGGATTGGTGACCGGCCCCGCGCCTGTGTCATCATCTGCACGCACCTTCGTACGCGGGGGTGTGCTGGAGGCGTCGCCTAGTCCGGTCTATGGCGCCGCACTGCTAATGCGGTTTGGGGCTTACACCCCATCGAGGGTTCAAATCCCTCCGCCTCCGCACCTCACCGAAGCCCCGGTCCTGATGGACCGGGGCTTCGGTGCGTTCGGGCTCCGGTGTCCTCGGGCGCCGGTGGGGCGTGGTCCGGTGCGCGTGGTCCGGTGCGTTCAGGGCTTGGAGGGGTTTCGGATGGGCCCGTGTGGGTAGTCCGCCGGGCCCGGCGCTGCGGCGCGGACGCTTCCGGACGATCTTCTTCCAGGGTGTTTCCGCAGGTCAGAGGCGTTGTGGCTAATGGATTTCGCGTCCCGGCGCGGTCCATGTATTGTTGTTCTCGCAAGGCCAACGGGGCGAAAAAAACCCGGGAAGCCCAAGCACTCGTAGCTTAACGGATAGAGCATCTGACTACGGATCAGAAGGTTGCAGGTTCGAATCCTGCCGAGTGCACAGCCGAGAGGCCCTCAGGACCAGTCCTGAGGGCCTCTTTCGTGTGTCCGGACGGTACTCAAGGCGGAGGGGTCCCCCGGGAGGGCTCAGGGGTGGAATGGCTCCTGAGGGGGACGTGGACCAGGCGGCCGCCCGGATACGGTTTTCGAAGATCGTTCGAACCTTGATGGGGGCTCTCATGGGACTCTTCGGAAACGCGCACACCGTCGACCCGTCGTCGGCGCAGCGGGACTACGCGCGGCTGCTGGGCAACGGCGAGCAGGTCTACGCCGCGTACCTGCTGGTGCGCGACACGATCCTGTTCACGGACCGGCGGCTGGTGTTCGTCGACAAGCAGGGGCTTACGGGCAAGAAGGTGGAGTACCACTCCATCCCGTACCGGAGCATCACGCACTTCTCGGTGGAGACGGCCGGGCACTTCGATCTCGACGCCGAGCTGAAGATATGGATATCCGGCAGCCCGGCGCCGATCGAGAAGACCTTCACCAAGGGGGTCGACATCTACGAGATGCAGGCGATCCTGACGCAGTTCGTCGCACGCTAGGCGGAAGAGGGCTGGGCCGTCCGGCTGAAGATCCGCCCGCCGGAGTGGGAGCCGGAGTGGGAGCCGGAGTGGGAGCCGGAGTGGGAGCCGGAGTGGGGGCCGGAGTGGGGGCCGGAGCGGGGGTGGGGCCTCAGGGGCGGCCGGGCAGGACGCGCGGGAGGCCGGTCACCGAGAGCACCAGCGAGTAGAGCGAGGTGGTGGCGGTGATGAAGAGGCGGTTGTTCTTCGGGCCGCCGAAGGCGATGTTCGAAACGGGTTCCGGGACGCGCAGGCGGCCGATGAGGTCTCCGTCCGCCGCGTAGCAGTGCACGCCCGACGCCATCGCGGCCGCCCACAGCCGGCCCTCGTCGTCGAAGCGGATGTTGTCCACCGAGGGGCAGTCCGTGAAGACGCGGTCCCCGCTGAGGGTGCCGTCGTCGCCGACCTTGAAGGCGCGGATGTGGCCGGCGCGGGTGTCGGCCGCGTACAGCTCGCTCTCGTCGGGGGAGAAGACCAGGCCGTTCGGCCCGAGGAAGCCGTCGGCGACGAGGCGGACCTCGCCGGTGGCCGGGTCGGCCCGGTAGAGGTTGCAGGCGCCGATCTCGCTCGGCGCCCGCCGGCCCTCGTAGTCGTTGGTGATCCCGAAGTCCGGGTCGGAGAACCAGATGGATCCGTCGGAGCGGACCACCGCGTCGTTGGGGCTGTTGAGCCGCTTGCCGTCGTAGCGGTCGGCGATGACGGTGAGGCTGCCGTCGGGTTCGGTGCGGGTGACCCGCCGGTTGCCCTGCTCACAGGTGATCAGGCGGCCCTCGCGGTCGAGGGTGTTGCCGTTGGAATGGCCGGCCGGCGAGCGGAAGACGGAGACCGCGCCGGTCGCCTCGTCCCAGCGCAGCATCCGGTCGTTGGGGATGTCGCTCCATACGAGCTGGCGCCAGGCGGGCAGGTACAGCGGGCCTTCCGCCCAGCGGCAGTCGTCGTGGAGCCGCTCCAGGCGGACGTCTCCGTTGGCACAGCGGCCGGTCCGGAAGCGCTCGTCCAGGATCTCGTACAAGGTGAGGTCGGCTATGCCCAACATGATTCCCCCAGATTGGTGACGCACTGAATTTTGTTCGGTGCGATGGTGAGATTGCAGGATCAGGTACCGTCTTCGCAAGAGCCGGCGGCTCAACCGGCTCAACCGGCCCAAGGGGCCCAAGGGGCCCGCTGGCCCATGGGAGGAAGACGGCGTGGACGACATCGACCGGGCGCTCGTCCTGCGCCTGCAGCAGGACGCGGGCCAGTCCTACGCCGCCCTCGGCGCGGCCGTCGGGCTCTCGGCCGGGGCCACCCACGAGCGCGTACGCAAGCTGCGCGAGCGCGGGGTCATCCGGCGGACCACCGTCGACGTGGACCCGGCCGCCGTCGGCAGCGGGGTGCTGGCCTACGTGATGGTCGACTCCAACGCGTGGATGGGTGAGTCGGCGGAGGACTTCGCGGCCATCCCCGAGATCCAGGAGGCGCACATCATCGCGGGCAGCGCCTCGGTGCTGGTCAAGGTGCGCACGGCCACCACCGAACAGCTCCAGGACGTCCTGCGGCGGCTCTACGCCATCGACGGGGTCAGCGGGACGCAGGCCACCGTGGTCCTGGAAACCTTCTTCGAGCGGCCGCTCCCGCTGTGACCGCCCCCGCCGAGGGCTGGTGGTGCACCGGGATCCGGTGGAGCGAGCGGGGTCCCGCCATCGGGTGGTGCGGGCGAGGGGAGCGCGGCAGCCCGCTCCCCCCGGGGCAGCGGCTGGCCTTCGCCGCCCGCGGCGAGCGGCACTGCCTGGGCGTGAGGCGGGCCGGGAAGCGGACCCCGTGCCCGGCGGCCCGGCCGGTGCCGGGCCGGGCGGGGAGCGCCCAGTGCCCCGAATGCGCCCGGCTGGACCGGTCGTTCTCGGTGGCCGCGGACACCAACGTGGCCGACCCGCGGACCTACCGCGTCTACCTGGCGTGGTTCGGGCCCGGGATGGTCAAGGTCGGCATCACCGCCGAGGAGCGCGGTCCGGTCCGGCTGCTGGAGCAGGGGGCGGTCACCTGGGCCTGGCTGGGGCGCGGGCCGCTGATGGCGGCGCGCCGCACCGAGGAGCTGCTGCGGGCCGCCCTGGGGGTGCCCGACCGGATCGCGTATGCCCGCAAGCGCGCCGTACGGTCCCGGCTGCCGGCGCAGCCCGAGCGGGCCCGGGAGGTCGCCGAGCTGCACGCGCGGGCCGCCGCACTGCCCGGCTGGCCGGACTCGCTGGAGCGGGTGGGGTGCGAGATCACCGACCACGCCGGGGCGTTCGGGCTGGCCGGGCTGCCGGATCCGGCCCGGGTGGTCACGGAGCTGATCCCCGGCGGGACCGTCGTGGGGCGGCTGGCGGGGGCCGCCGGGCCCGACCTGCACTTCGCGGACGGGCTCGTGGTGGACACCCGGCTGCTGGCCGGATGGGAGCTGTCCGCCGCGCCTGAGGAGGCCCGCACCGACGTCCCGCTGACCGCCGTCGCGCCCGCGCCGCCCGGGGCCGAGCAGGGCGGACTGTTCTGAGCCCGGGTGCGGCCCTCGGCTCGTCCCGGGGCCGGGGGCAAGGTCAAAACTTGGATCCCTTTGGGCTCCCGGGGCTGATTTTGATGGACACGCCAAGGGCCTTCCACGGAGGGTGGGGGCATGAGCATTCAGCCCGTTCAGGCGTTCGAACCGCCTTACGTGATGGCCGTATTCAGCAATGTCCGCTGCCCTGACGAGAGCGGCTATCCGGAGACCAACGCCCGGATGAACGAGATCGTCAAGGAGAACCCCGGGTTCCTCGGCTACGAATCCGCCCGGACCCCCGGCGGCCTCGGGATCACCGTCGCGTACTTCCGCGACCACGAGTCCCTGCGCGTATGGCGGGAGGACCTGGAGCATCAGGCGGCCATGAAGCAGGGCCGCGCCCATTGGTACGAGAGCTACACCCTGCACGTCGCGACCGTCGAGCGGAGCCACGGCTTTGCCCGCAACGGGTGAGGCGGTCCGCGCCTTCCGCGAGCGGCTCGGCCTGCCGGGACTGGTGGACGTCCACACGCACTTCATGCCGGAGCGGGTGCTGGCGAAGGTCTGGGACTACTTCGACGCGGTCGGCCCGCTGACCGGCGTCGAATGGCCCATCACCTACCGCCACGAGGAACAGCGGCGAGTGGCGCTGCTGCGGGAGTTCGGGGTCCGCGCCTTCACCTCCATGCTCTACCCGCACAAGCCCGCGATGGCCGCATGGCTCAACGCGTGGGCCGCGGACTTCGCCGCCCGCACCCCCGACTGCCTGCACACCGCGACGTTCTTCCCCGAGGAGGACGTGGCGGCGTACACCGCGCAGGCCGTGTCCGACGGGGCACGGGTCTTCAAGGCACACCTCCAGGTCGGCGGCTACGACCCGAACGACGACCGCCTCGACCCGGTCTGGGGCCTGCTGGCCGAGGCGCGGATCCCGACCGTCGTCCATTGCGGTTCGGGGCCCGCGCCGGGCAAGTACACCGGCCCCGAGCCGGTCGCCCGGCTGCTGGCCCGGCACCCCCGGCTGCCGCTGGTCGTCGCGCACATGGGGATGCCCGAGTACGCGGACTTCCTCGACCTGGCCGACCGGTACCCCGAGGTGCGCCTCGACACGACCATGGCGTTCACCGACTTCTCGGAGCGGCTCGGCGCCTTCCCGCCCGCAGAGCTGGGGCGGCTCGCCGACCTCGGGGACCGGATCCTGCTGGGCACCGACTTCCCGAACATCCCCTACCCCTACGAGCACCAGCTGCAGGCCCTGGAACGGCTCGGCCTCGGCGACGACTGGCTGCGCGCGGTCTGCCACGACAACGCCGCCCGTCTGTTCGGCCTCGCTCCCTGAACGCCCTTTCTCAGGAGATTCACAGGTAGGGGCAAGAACGCTCTCAGAGGCGGCCGCCAGCGTGGGGCCATGACCGCGACGACCACCTCCCACGCGTCCACGTCCACCGGCAACCCGACGGCCCTGCTGCGGCCCGACGGCGGACCTTGCCGGGTCCTCGTCGTCGACGACGAGGCCTCGCTCTCCGAGCTGCTCTCCATGGCCCTGCGCTACGAGGGCTGCGAGGTCCGCAGCGCAGGCGACGGGGCAGGCGCAGTGCGGGCCGCGCGGGAGTTCCGGCCGGACGTGGTGGTCCTCGACATCATGCTCCCGGACATGGACGGGCTGGCCGTCCTGGGACGGCTGCGCCGCGAGATCCCGCAGCTCCCGGTGCTGTTCCTGACCGCCAAGGACTCCGTGGAGGACCGCATCGCGGGCCTGACGGCGGGCGGCGACGACTACGTCACCAAGCCGTTCAGCCTGGAGGAGGTCGTGGCCCGGCTGCGCGGGCTGGTGCGCCGCTCCGGCGCCGCACAGGCCGCCCGCGGCGGCTCGGTCCTGACCGTCGGCGATCTGCGACTCGACGAGGACAGCCACGAGGTGGTCCGGGGCGGTCAGGAGGTCCACCTGACCGCCACCGAGTTCGAGCTGCTGCGCTACCTGATGCGCAACCCGCGCCGGGTGCTCAGCAAGGCGCAGATCCTGGACCGGGTCTGGTCCTACGACTTCGGCGGCCAGGCCAACGTGGTGGAGCTGTACATCTCCTACCTGCGCCGGAAGCTGGAGAGCGGCACCGGCCTGCCCCCGATGATCCACACCCGGCGCGGCGCCGGCTATCTGATCAAGCCCGCCGACTAGTGGCCCTGCGGCGCCCCTGGTCGCTGCGGACGCGGCTGGTCGTCTCGGCGGTGGCGCTGATCGCCGTCGTGGGCGCGGCCATCGGCACCGTCACCACCCTCGCCATGCGCTCCCGCCTGGTCGGCGAGCTGGACAAGCAGCTGACCACCTCCGTCGAGATGGCCGTCCGGGGCCCCGGCGCGGCCAAGTCGGCCCGCGACGCCGGCCTCGGCTTCGTCTTCGCCCCCGGCTCCCCGATGGGTGCCGCCGGGATCCGCCTCGACCCGGCGCGCACGGTGATCGGGGGCGCCCGGATCGTCCCCGTGTCCGACCAGAGCCTCGACCACCGCGAGTCCCTCACCGAAGCCCAGACCGCCGCCCTCGCGGCGGTAGCCCGCAAGGCCGGCCACGGCCGCACCGACGCCGTGGACGCGGACCTGCCCGGCCTGGGCGCCTACCGGGTGGCGGCCGCCCCCGACGGCACCCTCGTGCTCGCCTTCCCGCTCCAGGGCGTCGACTCCACCGTGAGCACCCTGATCGCCGTCGAGGTCTGCGTCACCCTGGCCGGACTGATCGCCGCCTCCCTCGCCGGACAGGCCCTGGTCGGGGTCGCCCTGCGCCCACTGCGCCGGGTCGCCGCCACCGCCACCCGGGTCTCCGAACTCCCCCTGCACAGTGGCGAACCCGCCCTGCACGAGCGGGTCCCGGACGCCGAGGCCGATCCCCGCACCGAGGTGGGGCAGGTCGGCGCCGCCCTCAACCGGATGCTGGGGCACGTCTCGTCCGCACTGACGGCCCGCCAGCAGAGCGAGACGCAGGTCCGGCAGTTCGTCGCCGACGCCTCCCACGAGCTGCGCACCCCGCTCGCCTCCATCCGGGGCTACGCCGAACTCACCCGCCGGGGACGGGAGGAGCCCGGCCCCGACACCCGGCACGCCCTGGGCCGGATCGAGTCCGAGGCCACCCGGATGACCGGGCTGGTCGAGGACCTGCTGCTGCTGGCCCGGCTGGACGCCGGCCGCCCGCTGTCCTTCGAGGACACCGACCTGGCCCCGCTCGTCGTCGACGCCGTCAGCGACGCCCGCGCCGCGGGCCCAGGCCACCACTGGCGCCTCGCCCTCCCTGACGAGCCCGCACCCGTCCGCGCCGACGCGGCCCGGATCCAGCAGGTCCTGGTGAACCTCCTCGCCAACGCCCGCACCCACACCCCGCCCGGCACCACCGTCACGGCGCATGTTTCACGTGAAACATCCTCCGTCCGGCTCCGGGTCGAGGACGACGGTCCCGGAATCCCGGCCGAGCTGCTGCCCCACGTCTTCGAGCGCTTCGCCCGCGGCGACGCCTCCCGGTCCCGCTCGGCGGGATCGACGGGACTCGGCCTCGCCATCGTCCAAGCCGTGGTCGGCGCGCACGACGGCCGGGTCGACGTACGCAGCGAGCCCGGCCGCACCTGCTTCGAAGTACTGCTCCCGCTGGCGGCCCATGGCCGCGGCACGCACTCACAGACGGCGCACAGGCTCAGCACACCGAGGTGACAGGGCGCCCGGCGAGGGTCGGAACATGCCCACCGACACCTCTCCCGACGCCCTCCCGGCCCGGACGCCGCTCGCGTCCGCGCCCGGCGAGCCCGTACTCGACGTGGTGATCCCGGTCTTCAACGAGGAGAAGGACCTCGGCCCCTGCGTACGCCGGCTCCACGCACACCTCACCCGCACGTTCCCGTACGCCTTCCGCATCACCATCGCCGACAACGCCAGCACCGACCGCACCCCCGAGGTCGCGGCCGGGCTCGCCGCCGCGGTCGAGGGAGTACGCAGCTTCCGACTGGAGGAGAAGGGCCGCGGACGCGCCCTGCGCACCGTCTGGTCACGCTCGGAGGCGCCCGTCCTCGCGTACATGGACGTGGACCTCTCCACCGACCTGAACGCGCTGCTGCCGCTGGTCGCCCCCCTCATCTCCGGCCACTCCGACCTGGCCATCGGCACCCGGCTGGCCCGCTCCTCGCGGGTCGTACGAGGAGCCAAGCGGGAGTTCGTCTCGCGCGCCTACAACCTGCTGCTGCGCTCCTCCCTCGCCGCCCGGTTCAGCGACGCCCAGTGCGGCTTCAAGGCCATCCGGCGCGAGGTGGCGGAGCGGCTGCTGCCGCTGGTCGAGGACACCGGCTGGTTCTTCGACACCGAGATGCTGGTGCTGGCCGAGCGGGCCGGGCTGCGGATCCACGAGGTGCCGGTGGACTGGGTGGACGATCCCGACTCCACGGTCCACATCGTGAAGACCGCCACCGAGGACCTGAAGGGCGTCTGGCGGGTGGGCCGGGCGCTGGCGGTCGGAGCGCTCCCGCTCGACCGGCTCGCCCGTCCCTTCGGCGATGACCCGCGCGACCGCACGGCCCTGCCCGGGGTACCGCGCGGGCTGGCCCGCCAGCTCCTCGGCTTCTGCGTGGTCGGGGTGCTGTCCACCCTCTGCTATCTCGCCCTGTACTCCCTCTTCCGGCTCGGCGCCGGCCCGCAGCCTGCCAACGCGGCCGCCCTGCTGCTCTCCGCCGTGGCCAACACCGCAGCCAACCGCCGGCTCACCTTCGGGGTCCGGGGCCGCGACCGGGCCGTCCGCCACCAGGCCCAGGGGCTGGTGGTCTTCGCCATCGGGCTGGCCCTGACCAGCGGTTCGCTCGCAGCCCTCGACGCGGCTGCCGCGGACCCCGCGCACAGCACCGAGCTGGCCGTCCTGATTACGGCCAACCTCGCCGCCACCGTGCTGCGGTTCCTGCTCTTCCGCGCCTGGGTCTTCCCCGAGCGGCACACCACTCCCGTGAAGGACGACCACCGATGACCACCGCACCAGCCCCCTCCGACTCCCCCTTCCCCGAAAGGCCGCCCGCCGCGGCCGCAGGTACCGCCGCCGCACACCGGGCCGGCGCCGTGCGGCCGCGCTGGGAGCGGCCCGCGTACGCGGCGCTGCTGCTCGCCACCGCCGTGCTCCTGCTGTGGAACCTGGGAGCCTCCGGCTACGCCAACTCCTTCTACTCCGCCGCCGTACAGGCCGGCTCGGAGAGCTGGAAGGCCTTCTTCTTCGGGTCCTCCGACGCCGGGAACTCCATCACCGTCGACAAGCCCCCGGCCGCCCTGTGGCCGATGGCGCTGTCCGTCCGGCTGTTCGGGCTCGGCTCCTGGCAGATCCTCGTGCCCCAGGCCCTGATGGGCGTCGGCACCACCGCCGTGCTGTACGCGGCCGTGCGGCGCCAGTTCGGGGCCGGGGCCGCCCTGCTGAGCGGTGCCGCCTTCGCGCTCACACCCGTGGCCGCGCTGATGTTCCGCTTCAACAACCCCGACGCGCTGCTGACGCTGCTGCTGACGGTCACCGTGTACTGCGTGCTCCGGGCCCTGGACGGGGCGCGGACGGGGTGGCTGGTGGCGGCCGGCGTGGCGATCGGCCTGGGCTTCCTGACGAAGACCCTGCAGGCCTTCGTCATCCTGCCGCCGCTTGCCCTGCTGTACGCCGTCTGCGCGCCGGCCCGGCTGCGCCGCAGGCTCGGGCAGCTGATGCTCTCCGGGCTGGCGGCGGTGGCGTCCGGCGGCTGGTGGGTGGCCGTGGTGGAGCTGTGGCCCGCCGCCTCCCGCCCGTACATCGGCGGCTCGCAGAACAACTCCTTCCTCGAGCTCACCTTCGGCTACAACGGCCTCGGCCGGCTGAACGGCAACGAGACGGGCAGCGTGGGCGGCGGCCGGGCCGCGGCCGGCGGGTACGGCGGGTACGGGATGCCCGAGGGCGGCCCGGGCCTCAGGGGCGGCGGGGGCTGGGGGGAGACCGGTATCGACCGGCTGTTCTCGGGCAATGTGGGCGGCCAGATCTCCTGGCTGCTGCCGGCGGCGCTGGTGCTGCTCGTGGCCGGGCTGGTGGTCACCTGGCGGGCCCGCAGGGCCACCGACTCCCTGGAGGGCATGGCCCGCGCGGCCTTCCTCGCCTGGGGCGGCTCGCTGCTGATCACCGTGCTCGTCTTCAGCTACATGCAGGGCATCTTCCACGAGTACTACACCGTCGCGCTCGCGCCCTTCGTGGCCGCTCTGGTCGGCATGGGCACGGCGGTGCTCTGGGAGGAGCGGGGCGCGATGGCCGCCGCGCTCACCCTGTCCGGGACGCTGGCCCTGACCGCCGTCTGGTCGTACGTACTCCTCGGCCGCTCCTCCGGCCATCTGCCGTGGCTGCGCTGGGCGGTGCTGGTCGGGGGCCTGCTCGCCGCCGCCCTGCTGCCGTTCGCGGCCCGCTTCGGGCGGCGGGTACTGCCGGCGGCGGCCGCGCTGGGACTGGGGGCGGCTCTGGCGGGCCCCCTCGCCTACTGTCTGACCACCGTGGGTACGGGCCACACCGGGTCGATCCCGACGGCCGGCCCGGCGGTGGCCGGCGGCCGGGGCGGACCGGGTGGCCCGGGCGGGATGCGCTTCGGCCCCGGCGCCGAGCAGTTCCAGGGCGGCCAGGGCGGCCAGGGCGGCCAGGGCGGCCAGGGGGCGCCGGGCGGCCAGGGGGCGCCGGGCGGTCAGGGCGGCCAGGGTGCGCCGGGCGGGTTCCCGGGCGGGTTCCCGGGCGGAGCGCCGCAGGGCGGCGGCCCGATGGGCGGCCCCGGTGCGATGCGGCCGAACGGCGCCCCCGGCGGCGGCCAGGGCGGCCAGGGCGGCCGTGACCGCCTGGGCGGTGCCGGCGGTGGCCCCGGCGGGCTGCTGGGGGGTACCCGGGTCGGCGCGGAGGCCAAGGCCGCGCTGAGCACCGACGCCGCCCGCTACACCTGGGCGGCGGCCACCATCGGCTCCCAGAACGCGGCGAGTTACCAGCTGGCCTCCGGCGCGCCCGTGATGCCGATCGGCGGCTTCAACGGCAGCGACCCCTCGCCCACGCTGGAGCAGTTCAAGGAGTACGTGAAGGCGGGGAGGATCCACTGGTTCATCGCCCAGGGCGGCCTCGACGGCGCCTCCGGCGAGGGGGGCACGGGTACGAACCGGCCCGGAGGCATGGGAGGTCCCGGCGGAGCGGCCGGTTCGGCCATCGACAGCTGGGTGAAGGCGAACTTCAAGGCCACCACCATGGGCGGAGCCACCTTCTACGACCTGACGACCCCCTAGCATCAAGAGGGCGGACCGGGCATTCCGGGCCGATCCCCTTGTGGTGAGGAGGGTGCCTCCATGGTGACCGAGGCTGATCCGGGCGGGGCAAGGACCAGTGTGTGGCTGGCCGCCAGAGCCACCGCCCCCACCAGACGCCGCAGTGAGGCGCCCTCGGGCCTGGACCGGGACCGGATCACCGCCGCCACCGTACGGCTGCTGGACGCGGAGGGGCTCGGCCGTTTCTCGATGCGCCGGCTGGCCGCCGAGCTCGGGGTCACCGCGATGTCCCTGTACTGGTACGTGGACACCAAGCACGATCTGCTCGAACTGGCCCTGGACAGCGCCCTGGGACAGCAGCGGCTGCCGGCCGGCCCACCCCCTCGGGAGTCCTGGCCGGCCCGGCTGCGGACCCTCGCCTGCGGCTACCGGCAGCTGCTGGCGGAACATCCGTGGGTGGCTCCGCTCAGCGTCGCCTACCCGAACATCGGCCCGCACGCCCGGGCCTTCGACTCCGCCCTGCACCGGCTGCTGGATGCCACCGGCCTGGTGGACGCCGCCCGGACGGGCGCGCACCTGGCCGTCTCCCAGTTCCTCGGCGGCTGCGCCCTGAACGGCTGCGGCGGCACGGTCCGGCGGGCGCCCGAGGCGGAGTTCGCCCTGGCCCTCGACGTCCTGATCGCCGGTATCGAGGCCAAGGCCGCGCATACGGCGGCGGCCCGGACCTGAACCCCGTCGGGGTCCGGGCCCGGGCCGCCCACGGCCGGGCGGGGTGAGCCCGCGGTCAGGCCTCGGCCCGTGCGGCGGCGGCGTCGGCGGGCGCGGAGGCCGCGGACGCGGTGCCGGCACCGCCCTCGGCGGCCGGGTCGTGCAGGGCCGGCTTCGACTTCAGCGCGACCTCCTTGATGAACAGCACCAGCAGCAGCGCGAGCAGCGCGGTCGGGGCGGCGTACAGGAAGACGTCGCCGACGCCGTGCCCGTACGCGGACTCGATGACGGTCCGGAACGGCGCGGGCAGCTTGTCGAGGTCGGGGATCCCGCCGCCGCCGGTGCCGCCGTGTCCGAGGGCCGCGGCCTTCGGGCCGAGCGCGGCCAGCCCGTCCTTGACGTAGTCGGTGACCCGGGTGGCCATGACCGCGCCCAGCGCCGATACGCCCATGGCGCCGCCGAGGGAGCGGAAGAAGGTGACGACGGAGCTGGCGGCGCCGAGGTCCTCGGGGGCCACCTGGTTCTGGGTCGCGAGGACCAGGTTCTGCATCATCATGCCGAGGCCGAGCCCGGTGAGCACCATGTAGAGCGCGATGTGCCAGTACGGGGTGTCGTGGCGCAGGGTCCCCAGCAGGCCGAGTCCGGCGGTCAGCAGCACGCCGCCGGAGACCAGCCAGGCCTTCCACTTGCCGGTCTTGGTGATGATCTGGCCGGAGACCGTGGAGGAGACGAACAGGCCGCCGATCATCGGGATGGTCAGGATGCCGGACATGGTGGGGGACTCGCCCCGGGCCAGCTGGAAGTACTGGCTGAAGAAGACCGTGCCGGAGAACATCGCGATGCCGACGAACAGCGAGGCGGCGGAGGCCAGGCTGATGGTCTTGTTGCGGAACAGCCGCAGCGGGATGATCGGGTCGCTCGCGCGGGACTCGACGAGGAGGAAGAGCAGGCCGAGCACCACGGCCCCGCCGGTCATCGCCAGGGTGGTCCAGGAGATCCAGTCGTAGGAGTCGCCGGCCTGGGTGACCCAGATCAGCAGGAGCGAGACGGCCCCGCTGATCAGGAAGGCGCCGAGCCAGTCGACCTTGACGTCGCGGCGGACGACCGGGAGGTGCAGGGTCCGCTGGAGGACGATCAGGGCGATCACCGCGAACGGCACTCCGACGTAGAAGCACCAGCGCCAGCCGAGCCACGAGGTGTCGGTGATGACGCCGCCGAGCAGCGGGCCGCCGACGGTGGCGACGGCGAAGACGGCGCCCAGGTAGCCGCTGTAGCGCCCGCGCTCGCGCGGGGAGATCATCGCGGCCATCACGATCTGGGCGAGGGCGGAGAGGCCGCCGACGCCGATGCCCTGGACCACGCGGCAGGCGATGAGCATCCCGGTGTTCTGGGACATGCCCGCGACGACTGAGCCGAGGACGTAGATCACCAGGGATATCTGGACGAGCAGCTTCTTGCTGAAGAGGTCGGACAGCTTGCCCCACAGCGGGGTCGCGGCGGTCATCGACAGCAGCGCGGCGGTGACGACCCAGGTGTAGGAGGACTGGGTGCCGCCGAGGTCGCTGATGATCTGGGGCAGGGCGTTGGAGACGATCGTGGAGGACAGGATCGCCACGAACATGCCGAGCATGAGCCCGGACAGCGCCTTCATGATCTGCGGGTGGGTCATGGGTGCGCCGTCGGACGTGGTCTCCGACTGGCCGCCTCCCCGCACACCGTTGGGTGTGGTCGTAGCCATGTGTTTCCTTTGCCTAGAAGCTCGATCGGAGTCGGGCCAGCAGCGTGTTCAGTACGTCGACGTCCTCGGCCGACCAGTCGGCCAGGGCCTTCTCCAGCGCGTCCGTGTAGCGGGCGCCGAGCTCGGCGAGCACGGCGCGTCCGGCCCCGGTGAGGCGCAGGATCCGGCAGCGGCCGTCGCCGGGGTCGGTCTCCCGCTCGATCCAGCCGTGCTGCGCCACGTGGGCGACGTGCCGGCTGCTGACCGAGATGTCGACGGCCATGAACTCGGTGAGCCGGCTGAGCCGCATCTCGCCGTGCCGGTCGAGGACGGTGAGGACGGCGGCGGAGCCGGGCGGGCAGTGCGGGGGCAGCATCCGGGCCAGGTCGCGTTTGACCGCGCCGATGCCGGTGAGCTGGCGGGCCAGCTCCTCGTAGCGGGTGTGCCGGTCCGTCTGCGTGGTCACCGGGAACCGCCCCCATCTTGTTGCTTTGGGCAACCATAGAAGCGCATGGTTGCTACAGGCAAATGAATTCGGGGGACGGGGCGGTAAAGGAATCGGAAAACCGGGATCGTCCGGGGGCCGGGGCCGGGGCCGGGGCCGGAGCCGGGGGGCAGGAGGGCCGGGGGGCTCAGCTCCAGGTGGCGCTGACGTTCCGGGTCTCCACGCGCATGCCCAGCGGGACCCGCCACGCCTCCACGCAGACCGTGTAGGTCTGCGTCTTCGAGCTGCCGCCCGCGATGGGGGCGGGAAGGGGCTGGGACGTGGTGATCGTGGCCCAGTCGACGCCGAGGGCGCCGATGATGTGCGTCGCGAAGCTGACCGTGCCGGAACGGGCCGCCGTGGTCCCGGTGTTGGTGAAGGTCACCGTGACACGTTCGCACCAGCGGGCGGACGCCGCCGCGCGGACCGGGGCGCCGAGCGTGAGCCGGGCCGGGGTGGCCGGCGGGGCGGGCGGCGTCGTGCCCGGCTTCGGGGCCGGAGGGGCCGGGGTGCCGGGAGCGCCGGGTGCGGTCGGCGGGGCGGGTGGGGCCGGGGTGCCGGGCGTGCCCGGGGTGGTGGCGCCCGTGCCCGCGCCCCCGGTGCCGCCGGGGGCGGCCGGAGTGCCCGGGTCCGGCGGGGCGCCGGGGGCGGGTGCGGAGCCGACCGGGGCGGTGGCCGTCCCTCCGCCCAGGCCGGAGCCGCCGGCCGGCTGGGACCCGGGCGCGCCGGGCTGCGTAGAACCGGGGGCGTCGGCGGAGGAGCCCGGTCCGCCGGATGCCAGCGGCTGGAACTCCACCTGGCCCCCGGGCGGCACGTTCTCTCCCGCGCCCCGCTCGGGGCCCGCTGCGGCGGCGCCCACGACGACGTAGCCGTCCTGGTCCTGCCCGCAGCCGGTGAGGGCGGCGAGGGCCGTGCAGCAGAGGGCGAGGGCGAGGGCGGCGCGGGGTCCCGTTCGCATCGCGCCAGTGTTCCTGACGCCATGTCAAATGTGAACCCCGCGGCCGCCGCTCCATGGCTCGGTGCCCCGGTGGCTCAGTCCCCGATCAGGCCCGTCCGCAGCTGGGCGAGCGTGCGGGTGAGCAGGCGGGAGACGTGCATCTGGGAGATGCCGACCTCCTCGCCGATCTGCGACTGGGTCATGTTCGCGAAGAACCGCAGCATGATGATCTGCCGCTCCCGGGGCGGGAGTTTGGCGAGCAGCGGCTTGAGCGACTCGCGGTACTCGACGCCCTCCAGCGCGGTGTCCTCGTACCCGAGGCGGTCCGCGAGCGAGCCCTCGCCGCCCTCGTCCTCCGGGGAGGGCGAGTCGAGCGAGGAGGCGGTGTAGGCGTTCCCGACGGCGAGGCCGTCGACGACCTCCTCCTCGGAGACCCCGAGCACGGCCGCCAGCTCCGGAACGGTCGGGGACCGGTCCAGCTTCTGGGCCAGCTCGTCGCTCGCCTTGGTCAGCGCGAGGCGCAGTTCCTGGAGCCTGCGCGGGACGCGGACGGACCAGGAAGTGTCTCGAAAGAATCGTTTGATCTCGCCCACGACGGTCGGCATCGCGAACGTCGGGAACTCCACGCCGCGTTCGCAGTCGAAGCGGTCGATCGCCTTGATCAGGCCGATGGTGCCGACCTGGACGATGTCCTCCATCGGCTCGTTGCGGCTGCGGAACCGGGCCGCCGCGTAGCGCACCAGCGGCAGGTTCAGCTCGATCAGGGTGTCTCGTACGTACGCCCGTTCGGGGCTGTCCGCGTCCAGGGCGGCGAGTCGCTGGAAGAGGGAGCGGGAGAGGGTGCGGGTGTCGATGGCTTCCGAGCGGTCGGCCACTGCCGGCAGCTCACGCTTGTCGAGCGTGAGCACCTTGGAGCTGCCCTGTTCTACGGACATGCCACCCCCTTGAGGTCGCGGACGGTCGCGTCTCTGCGCCCGTCGGAGGAACGCAGCCTCCACCTGAATACCGGAGGCGGGGCTGCGGCAAACGCGGTTCCAGCAGAATGTCACATGTCGGCAACACGCTGTAGCGTCATGTCGACAAGTATCTCCAGCGACAGACGGCCGACCGAGCAGAATGAGCCGATTCTGTAGGGAAACGCGGGAACAGCTCCACCCGATCCGGTTAAGCCTCGATCCTGTTTGCGGATCTCAGACGGGCGAAGCTCCGGGCGAGCAGCCGGGACACGTGCATCTGCGAGACGCCCAGCTCCGCGCTGATCTGCGACTGCGTCAGATTGTTGTAGTAGCGCAGCAGAAGGATCCGCTGCTCCCGCTCGGGCAGCTGTACCAGCAGGTGGCGCACGAGGTCGCGGTGCTCGACGCCGGCCAGTTCGGGGTCCTCGTAGCCGAGCCGGTCGAGCAGTCCGGGCATGCCGTCGCCCTCCTGCGCGGCCTCCAGCGAGGTCGCGTGGTAGCTGCGGCCGGCCTCGATGCAGGACAGCACCTCGTCCTCGCTGATCCGCAGCCGCTCGGCGATCTCGGGAGTGGTCGGGGTCCGGCCGTGGAGGGTCGTGAGGTCCTCGGTGGCGGCGTTGACCTGGACCCACAGCTCGTGGAGGCGGCGCGGGACGTGGACGGTGCGGACGTTGTCGCGGAAGTACCGTTTGATCTCGCCCACGACCGTCGGCATGGCGAAGGTGGGGAACTGGACCCCGCGCTCCGGGTCGAACCGGTCGATCGCGTTGATCAGGCCGATGGTGCCGACCTGGACCACGTCCTCCATCGGCTCGTTGCGGCTGCGGAACCGGGCGGCCGCGTACCGGACGAGCGGGAGGTTGGCCTCGATCAGGGCCCCGCGCACCCGGTGGTGCTCGCTGGTGCCCGGCTCCAGGCCCTTCAGCTGGCCGAAGAGCGCCTGGGTCAGGGCCCGGGTGTCGGCGCCCCGGCCCTGCGGCCTCGGCGGCGCCTGGGGCGGGTCCTCGGCCGTGTCCTCGGCCGCGTCCTGGGACTGCTCCCGGGGCTGCTCCTGGGACTGCTCCCGGGGGGCGTCCTGACCGGCCTCGTGAGACCCGTGGAGGGCCCCGGGGAGTGTTCCCTGGAGCGGCTCCTGCGGACGGGGTCCGGGGCGCGGCTCCCCCGGACGGGGCTCCCCCGGACGGGGCTCCCCCGGACGGGGCCCGCCCGGGCGGGGCTCGGCCTGACGCGGCTCGGCCGGGCGCGGGTCCTGGTGGCGTGGTTCGTGCGGGCGGAGCTCTTGCTGGGGAGGCACCTGAGGCGCAGTACTGGCCGGCACGGTCACGCCACCCCTTCGATCAACTCATCGGTCAAAAGCGGTCATAGCATCACAAGAGATGTGCACTATGTGCAAGCACCGTATATGGCCGTGTTGAGGGCAAGTTGGGCATTTAGGGGTATTCTTTTTACCGACTCCACCGGCCGTGAACGCGAAAAGTCCCCCACCCGTCGGAGTGGGGGACCCGGAAGTCCGGAAATCGCTTCGGCGTACGGTTTCAGTTCACCAGTTCGGTGATGAACTCGCCGATGCCGGAGGCGGCATCCGATATGCCCTGGAAGCCTATTCCCACCATCTCCGCCGCCCGCTTGGGCTGGGTGATGATCACGAAGAGGACGAACACGGTGAGGACGCCCGTGATGAGCTTCTTGGTGTCCATGGACGGTGTCGGCCTCCCCAACCGGCGCTGCAAAGTCGGGTGAGTCTAACCGGTCGGGTTTGGTCACTCACCTGCCCTTTAAGGACCAATGACCCGGTGGTTGGGGCCCTTTGCCGCTGGGTGCCCGGTCGGGGCGGGCGCAGGATTGAACACGAGCCCACCGGTTCTGGCAGGAAACTGGTGGGTGAGGGACAGGACCTCACTGCGGGGTCCGAGCCGCGAGCTTCCCCCCTGACTGCGGCTCGGGCTGGCAGGTCCCGTCCCCGCCGGGGGAAGTGGCTCGTCCCCCCGATCGCCACTTCCCCCGTCCCCACCGTCGAAGGTCCCGACTCCGGTCGGGACCTTCTTCGTGTCCGGGCGCGGGGCGGGCCGGGGGACGGGGGACGGGGGCCGGGGCGGGCCGGGGAGGCCGGGGGCTACTGGATGGCGCCGGCCAGGCCCAGCAGCGGCTCGACGGGCGCGATCACGGGGGCGAGCTGGTCGGGGAGGGTCATCAGCTGGTTGAGCTGGTTGGCGCCCTGGCTGAGCCGCGCGCCGATCTCGGGCACGGAGGGCTGGGCGCCCGCGGGCATGCCCGGGGCGGCGGCCGGGAGGTCCGGGAGGGTGAGCGGGGCCGCGTCCAGGGGCGCGGCGGAGGCGGCGGGTGCGGCGAGGCCCGCGGCGGCCCCCGCGAGGGCGATGGCGGCGAGCATGCGCTGGGTCTTGGTCATGCCGTGACAACGGCCGAGCGGGCGGCCGGTCACGGCGGGCACGCACGAGAGCCCCGGTTCGTACGAACCGGGGCTCTCAATGGCGGTGGTGGAGGGATTTGAACCCCCGATGGGTTGCCCCATACTCGCTTTCGAGGCGAGCTCCTTCGGCCACTCGGACACACCACCGAGAGAGATCCTAGCCCAAGGTGGGGAGTGCTTTGCAAATCCGCAGGACGTGGCCTGGCTCACCGCTCCCGGAAGGGGCTCACAGCTCCCGGAAGAAGTCCGTGAGCTGCCGGGCGCACTCCTGCTCCAGCACCCCGCGGATCACCTCGGGACGGTGGTTGAGCCTGCGGTCGCGTACGAGGTCCCAGAGCGACCCGGCCGCGCCCGCCTTCTCGTCCCCCGCGCCGTAGACGACCCGCGCCACGCGGGACTGCACGAGCGCGCCGGCGCACATCACGCACGGCTCCAGGGTCACCACCAGCGTGCACCCGGTCAGCCGCCACTCCCCGAGCCGGGCGGCCGCCCGGCGCAGCGCCAGCACCTCGGCGTGCGCCGTGGGATCTCCGGCGGCCTCCCGTTCGTTGTGCCCGGTGGCGAGGAGCTCCCCGCCGGGGCCGAGCACGACGGCACCGACCGGCACGTCGCCGGCCGGTACCGCCAGGGCGGCCTCCTTCAGCGCCAGGCGCATGGAGTCCCGCCAGGGATCCCGTACGGGATCGGGGTCGTACGTGATGTGGTGCTCGGCGATCACTAGCGGACGGCCTCCAGCACCTCGGTGGCGCCGAGGGCGTCGGCGATCTCGGTGAGGGCGTCTCCGTCGAGGGTCAGCAGTTCCTTGTGGCCGACCCCGAGGTCGTCCAGCAGTCGGGGGTCGCCGAGGGGTCCGGCCGGCAGGGGCTCGGAGCCGGCGCGCGGCTCGTCGTCCGCGTCGTCGTCCTCGTCCGTGTAGGCGGCGACCGGTTCGTCCTCGCCGTCCTCGGTGCCGTCCAGGTCCAGTTCGTCGAGGTCGTCGTCCTCCTCGTCGGTGCCCAGCAGCTCCTTCGTCAGCATCGATCCGTAGGAGCTGCGGTCGGCCATGGAGGCGTTCGAGACGAAGTACCGAGGGTCCTCCTCTCCGTCCATGCGGATGACGCCGAACCAGGCGTCCTCCTGCTCGATGAGGGCGACCACCGTGTCGTCGTCGACAGCGGCGGACCGTGCGAGATCGATCAGATCACTGAGGGACTCGACGTCGTCGAGTTCCAGGTCGCTCGCTTCCCACCCGTCTTCGGTGCGCGCGAGCAGTGCGGCGAAATACACCGTGACTCTCCCACTGGTCATAGGCGTGCCGGTTGGAGGTCCCCCCGGCCGGAGGTTGGGGTGTGAACGGCCGTGACGCTTGCCGTCCGCACCCCGCCCAATCGGCATCGTGGCAGAAACAGCGGCTTTGCGAGAGGTCTTCCGCGCGGCGGCCGTGTCGCGGCGCCGGCGGCGCTCCCGGTCGCGGGTCCGTCGGCGCGCACGCCGGTGCGCGCGGTGACGCGCCCGGCCGCACCCCCCGTCACCAGCGGAAGGTACGCATCCGCATCTGCTGCCGCATCCGGGCCGCCCGGGCGCGCCGGGGCTGGACCCGGTCGCGCAGCTCCCTGGCCTCGTTCAGATCGCGCAGGAACTGCGCGCGTCGCGCCCTGCGCTGCGCCGCCGTCTCCGGCGCCTCGTACGCCTCTCTCCCGTCGGTGTCGTTCGGCTGCGTCTCGGGCATCGGCACCACCCCAGGCTGGTCCGGTCGTCCTCCTCCGCCGTCGCGGAGCAGACCCCCCGCTCCCACCTTCCCCCGGCCGGCTCGTTTGATGCCACCGGCGCGCAGATCGCCCCAGGTCAGGGGTCAGACCCCGTCGTCCTCGTCCGTGAGGGCCGGTACGACGGCCACCGGGCCGTGCGCGTGCTGGAGCACCGCGTGCGCGACCGAACCGATCAGCAGCGACCGTACGCGCGGGTGGTGGCGGCCCACCACGACCAGCGCGGCCGACCGCGACGCCTCCACCAGCCGCCCGGCCGCGTTCCCGGGCTCGGCGGCCTGCTCGACGGGTACGTCCGGGTACCGGGCCCGCACCGGCTCCAGCCGCCGGATCTGGGCCCGCAGCGTCTCCCGTTCGGCCGGCACCGCGTCCCCGCCGTCGGCGAGCACCTCGGGCGGGATCACCACGAAGGGGCCGCCGAGCACGTTCGCCGGGCCGGGCGGGACCGCGTACGCCGAGACCACCTGGACGGTGGTCCCCCGTGCGGCGGCTTCCGCGAAGGCGAACGACAGCACGTCCTCGGGGGTCTCGGTGACGTGCAGCCCGAGCACCACCTTGCCGGCCGAGGCGCCCGCGGCCGCCCCGGCGGCGTCGGCGGCGGCGTCGCGGTCGGCGTGCGGGACCACCACCACGGGGCAGGAGGCGGTGGTGGCCACGGCCCTGCTGTTCGAGCCGAGCAGCAGCGCGGCGAACCCGCCGCGCCCCCGGGAGCCCATCACCAGCATCCGGGGCGAGCCCTCGCCGCTGATCACCCGCAGGGCCGCCGGAACCGAGCCCTCCAGAGCCTCGTAGCGGATCTCCGCGGGCTGCTCGGGGGAGGCCTCCAGGATGGCGCGTACGCGGTCGCTGACCGGGTCCGCGTACTCCTCGGGCTCGTTCGGGTCGTGCAGGGCCGAGCGGCGGCCGGCGTACAGCTGGGTGACCTCGGGCAGCACGTGGGCGACCAGCAGCCCGGTGCCG
Organism: Streptomyces sp. NPDC033966; assembly: GCF_055575955.1. Lineage (NCBI taxonomy): Bacteria > Bacillati > Actinomycetota > Actinomycetes > Kitasatosporales > Streptomycetaceae > Streptomyces > Streptomyces sp. NPDC033966. Next base: position 608,160 of record NZ_JBVIRQ010000005.1, read on the forward strand.
TGCCGCAGCGCCGCCGTGCGGGCCCACTCCAGGGCGCGGAGGCTGTGCTCGGATCCGTCGACGGCCGCGATCACCAGTCCGTTGCTCACCAGTCAAGGGTGCTCGGCGGCGGCGCCGCCCGCATCCCAGGGCCCGCGACGGACGCGCCGCGGTGCGCACAGCGCGTAGCCTTTTGCCAGTGGGTCGCGAACAGGCGGCCGTTTTCGCAGGTAGCAGGGTCTCGCAGTTCGCTGATCGCAGGTCGAAGCCCGGCTGAGTCTTGGAGGATGTTGTGCGTTTGCAGGTCGTCGATCACCCCTTGGTGGCGCACAAACTCACCACGCTGCGCGACAAGCGCACCGACTCCCCCACCTTCCGTCGGCTCGCCGACGAGCTGGTGACGCTCCTCGCGTACGAGGCCACCCGCGACGTGCGCACCGAGCAGTCCGACATCGAGACGCCGGTCGGCCCGACCACCGGCGTCAAGCTGTCGCACCCGCGCCCGCTGGTCGTCCCGATCCTGCGCGCCGGCCTCGGCATGCTGGACGGCATGGTGCGCCTGCTGCCGACCGCCGAGGTGGGCTTCCTGGGCATGGTCCGCAACGAGGAGACCCTGGAGGCCTCCACGTACGCGACGCGCATGCCCGAGGACCTCTCCGGCCGCCAGGTGTACGTGGTGGACCCGATGCTGGCCACCGGCGGCACGCTGGTCGCCGCGATCCAGGAGCTCATCAAGCGCGGCGCCGACGACGTGACCGCCGTGGTGCTGCTGGCCGCGCCCGAGGGCGTCGAGGTCATGGAGCGCGAGCTCGCGGGCACGCCGGTGACGGTGGTGACGGCCGCCGTGGACGAGCGGCTCAACGAGCACGGCTACATCGTGCCGGGCCTGGGTGACGCGGGCGACCGTATGTACGGCTCGGCGGAGTAGTCGGGGTAGTCGGCGCAGTCGGGGCAGCCGGAGTAGTTACGATCCCGCCCCGGCAGGGGGATCAGCACTTCGCGGAGGGCGCGGGCGCGGGGTTGGCCAGGACGGCCAGCGCCTTGTCCGCGTCCTCCTTCGTGCTGAGCTCCTTGAAGGAGTCGCCGAGGATCAGGTCGATGTCCGCGCCCTCGCGGGCGTCGGTCTGGGTGGTGACCCCGGCGAGCTGGGTGCCGAGGACGGAGTAGGCGGCCTTGTCGGTCTGCGGGGAGCCGAGCAGTATCCCGGGGCCGGGGACCTTCTTGTCGAAGTCGGCGGGGGCGTTGCCGACGTGGCCGATGGCGAAGCCGCGCTTCTTCAGCTCGTCGCCGACGGCCTTGGCAAGGCCCGCGCGCGGGGTCGCGTTGTAGACGTTGACGGTGATCTGGCCGGGCTGCGGAAGGGTGACCGCGGGGGCCTTGGAGGCGGCGGGGGCCTTGGAAGCGGCGGGGCCCGCGTCCGGGGCGGTGGCGGGCTTCACCGCGTTCGCGGGCTTGGCGGAGGCCGTGGGGCAGTTCCCGTCAGCCGCCGCCGTGGTGCGCTTGCCGCTGTCGTCGCCGCGGAACACGTCGATGAGCTGCAGCGCCCCGTAGCCGAGCAGGGCCAGGGCCAGGACGGATCCGAGCAGGGTCAGGACGATCTTCCGACGTCGCCGGGGACGGCTCATACGGGGGTAGGCAGCTCCCGTTACGCGGTACTTTCCGCCCATGCCGGGGGGAGTGAGCATGCTCATGGGCGCAGCGTAGTGCCGTACCGGAACGATGCCTACTAAATGATCTGTTGATCGGGTAAGGGAGACCCGAAAGGCGCAATCAGTCCATCTCGAGGACGCGCGCGTGCAGGACCTGGCGCTGCTGGAGGGCCGCGCGCACGGCGCGGTGCAGCCCGTCCTCCAGGTAGAGGTCGCCCTGCCACTTCACGACGTGGGCGAAGAGGTCCCCGTAGAAGGTGGAGTCCTCCGCGAGCAGGGTTTCGAGGTCCAGCTGCCCCTTGGTCGTCACGAGCTGGTCGAGCCGTACCGGGCGCGGCGCGACGTCCGCCCACTGCCGGACGCTCTCCCGGCCGTGGTCGGGGTACGGCCGCCCGTTTCCGATGCGCTTGAAGATCACACGGAAAGCCTACCGGGCCGGTGCCTCCGGGCGCAGCCTCGCGCCGTCGGTGCAAAAGTGGCAGACGGGGCTATTCCGGGAGGGATGTATGAGCCAGAGCACCGACCCGGCCGTTCCGGCCGACTCGCCCGGACCAGTCGGCTCGCCCGGACCGGCCGGGGCGCCCGACCCCGCCGCCGACGCGATCGCCGCCGGGTACGCCTTCACCGGACCCGCGCTCGACCTCGGAGCCCTGCTCTGGGACGGGAAGTGCCTGCCCGAGCGGCAGATCCGGATCCCGCTGGCCATGCTCAACCGGCACGGGCTGGTGGCCGGAGCCACCGGCACCGGCAAGACCAAGACCCTCCAGCTGATCGCCGAGCAGCTGTCGGCGAGCGGCGTGCCCGTCTTCCTGGCCGACATCAAGGGCGACGTCTCCGGCATCTCGGCCCCCGGCGCGGCGAACGAGAAGACCGCGGCCAGGGCCGGCGAGGTCGCGCAGCAGTGGGAGGCGACCGGATGCCCCGCCGAGTTCTACTCCCTCGGCGGGATCGGCCCCGGGATCCCGGTCCGCGCGACCGTGACGGCCTTCGGGCCCGTGCTGATGTCCAAGGTGCTCCAGCTGAACCAGACCCAGGAGCAGTCCCTCGGCCTGATCTTCCACTACGCCGACTCCAAGGGTCTGGAGCTGATCGACCTCAAGGACCTGCGGGCGGTCGTCGCCTTCCTCGTCTCCGACATGGGAAAGCCCGAGCTCAAGGGAATCGGCGGGCTCTCCACGGTGACCGCCGGAGTGATCCTGCGCGCCCTGACCGCCTTCGAGCAGCAGGGCGCCACGGAATTCTTCGGCGAGCCCGAATTCGACACGAGCGAATTGCTCCGGACGGCCGCCGGCGGGCGCGGAGTGGTCTCCGTACTGGAACTCCCGGCAGTTCAGGACAAACCGCAGCTTTTCTCTACATTCCTGATGTGGCTCCTCGCCGACCTCTACGGAGGACTTCCCGAAGTCGGCGATCTGGAACAGCCCAAGCTGGTGTTCTTCTTCGACGAGGCACACCTCTTGTTCAACGGGGCCTCGAAGGCGTTCCTGGAATCCATCACCCGGACCGTCCGGCTCATCCGCTCCAAGGGGATCGGCGTCTTCTTCGTCACCCAGACCCCCAAGGACGTGCCGGCGGACGTGCTGGCCCAGCTCGGCAACCGCGTCCAGCACGCCCTGCGCGCCTTCACCCCCGACGACGCGAAGGCCCTCAAGGCCACGGTGAAGACCTTCCCCAACTCCGCGTACGACCTGGAGGAGACGCTCACCGGGCTCGGCACCGGCGAGGCCGTCGTCACGGTGCTCAGCGAGAAGGGCGCCCCGACCCCGGTCGCCGCCGTCCGGCTGCGCGCACCGCAGTCGCTGATGGGGCCGGTCGATGCCGAAGCCCTGGACCGGGCCGTCAAGTCCTCGCTGCTGTACTCGCGCTACGCCGCGCCGGTCGACCGCGAGTCCGCGTACGAGAAGATCACCGCCGAACAGGCCGCCGCGGAGGCCGAGGCGGAGGCGGCCGCCGCGGCGGCGGAGGCCGAGAAGCAGGCCAAGGAGGCGGCGAAGGCCGCCCGCTCCGCCCCGAAACCGGAACCTTCCCTGGCCGAACAGGTCGTGGGGAGCGGGCTGTTCCGCTCCCTGGCGCGGTCGGTCGGGACACAGCTGGGCAGGGAGATCTCGCGGTCGATCTTCGGGACCGCGCGCCGCCGGCGCTGAGCCGGGACGCCGGGACCCCCCTCCAGAGGGAATCGAGCGAACCGGCTGTCGGCCTGGCGGCGGGCGCTGACAGACTCGGGGGTATGCGGACCGAACTCACCGACACCACGTCCAGCAAGATCGGCCGGGCGCTGCTCGACGCCCGCCGGGCCGTTGGCAGCCCGACCATGGGCCTGGTGCTGACCCTCGTCATAGTCACCGACGAGGAGAACGCCTACGACGCCGTACGCGCGGCCTCCGAGGCCTCGCGGGAGCACCCGTGCCGCATCATCGCGGTGATCAAGCGGACCCACCGGGGCCCCGAACGGCGGCGCCGGACCCGGCTCGACGCCGAACTGCGCGTGGGATCGGACGCCGGGTCCGGGGAGACCGTGATCCTGCGCCTGCACGGCGACCTCACCACCCAGGCCGGCTCGGTGGTGCTCCCGCTGCTGGTGCCGGACGCGCCGGTGGTGGCGTGGTGGCCGGCCGACGCCCCCGCCGATCCCGCCCGCGACGAGCTGGGCGCCCTGGCGAAGCGCCGGATCACCGACGCGCAGGAGGCGCCCGACCCGGCCGGTGTGCTGGACGCGCGCGCCGCCTCGTACGCCCCCGGCGACACCGACCTCGCCTGGACCCGGCTCACGCCGTGGCGCTCCCTGCTGGCCTGCGCGTTCGACCAGAAGCCGCTCCCGGTGACCGCCGCGGCGGTGGAGAGCGAGCCCGACAACGCGAGCGCCGAGCTGCTGGCGCGCTGGCTGGAGGACCGCCTCGGCGTGCCGGTGGCCCGGGTGGCCACGGAAGGGCCGGTCATCACCCGGGTCCGGCTGGAGACCTCGGCCGGCGAGGTGGTCGTGGACCGCCCCACAGGCTCCCTGGCCACCCTGGTGCTGCCCGGCTGGCCCGACCGCAAGGTCGCGCTCAAGATCCGCAGCACCGCCGAACTGATCGCGGAGGAACTGCGGCGGCTCGACGCCGACGAGGTCTACGCCTCGGTGCTGCGCGGCCGGGCGGACCAGGCGTCGCTCTCGGCGTAGTGGTTGTCGTAGGTGGGCTGGCTGTCGATGATGTCCTGCACGGTGGCCTCGCCCGCGCGCACCCGCCCGAGGAGGCGGTAGTAGTCGAAGCGGGCCATGCCCGGGGTGAAGCCGACGAACACCTCGGCGGTGTGGCCGGCGGCCGGGGCGAAGGCGTGCTTCACACCGGGGGCGATGCTGATGAAGTCGCCCTTGGCGAGGGTGTGGACCTCGTCGCCGACGAGTACGTCGAGCCGGCCGTCGGTGACGTGGAAGAACTCGGTGGCCTTGGTGTGGAAGTGCACCGGGGCACCGGCCGCGCCCACCTCGAAGCGGGCGGTGTTGCAGGTCAGCTCGGGGGTGTCGGTGAGCAGCGTGATGAAGCTGCCGGGGCCATCGGAGATGACTTCGGCTCCGGCGGCGCGGGTGAGGTTCTCGATCATGCGGCCGACCCTACGGTGCCCCCTGCGCGGCCCTGCCGGGCGGGGTGGACGGACCGTCAGATTCCCTTTCCCGTCCGCCCCTCGCGCTGCTCGGTGCCGGGACGCACGGGTGCCCGGAGGGTTTCCGTCCGGGGGGCCGGGGGTCCGGGGGATGGGGCGGGTGGACGACAGGGCCGTGCAGCGGTACCGCCACCCGCCCGGACAGGGGGCTACGCGGAGCGCTTGGCGGCGGCCTTCTGCGCCTGCTTGTACTCGCGGACCTTCGCCAGGGACTCCGGGCCCGTGATGTCGGCCGCCGAGCGGTGGACGTTCGCCAGGCCGTAGCCGCCGGCGGCCTCGCGCCAGCCCTTGGGGCGGACGCCGAACCGCTTGCCCAGCAGGGCCAGGAAGATCTGCGCCTTCTGCTCCCCGAACCCCGGCAGCGCCTTCAGCCGGGCCAGCAGCTCCGCGCCGCTCGCGGCGTCGGCCCACACGGCGGACGCGTCACCGTCGTAGTGCTCCACCAGGTACGCGCAGAGCTGCTGGATCCGCTTCGCCATCGATCCCGGGTAGCGGTGCACGGCGGGCTTCTGCGAGAGCAGCGCCGCGAAGGCCTCCGGGTCGTGGGCGGCGATGGCGTGCGCGTCGAGGTCGTCGGTGCCGAGCCGCTGGGCGATGGTCCAGGGACCGGAGAACGCCCACTCCATCGGCACCTGCTGGTCGAGCAGCATGCCGGTGAGCGCGGCCAGCGGGCTGCGCGCGAGCAGGGCGTCGGCCTCGGGCTGCTGCGCGAGCCGGATGGTGATGTCGTCCATGCCCCCAGCCTCCCCCAGTGAGGGCCCCGGCGCCCGGTCGGCGCGCGATTGTCGGACCCCCCGCCTAGCGTGGGAGCGGCAGGGCAAGCACGCGTACGGACGGCACACGACACAGGAGTCGATCGACCATGGCTGAGTTCCCGGAAGGCGCCCCGTGCTGGGTGGACGCGATGTTCACCGACGTGGAGGGCGCCAAGGAGTTCTACGGCGACGTGCTGGGCTGGACCTTCGGCGAGGCCGGCAGCGAGTACGGCGACTACACGCAGGCCTACTCCGACGGCAAGGCGGTCGCGGCCGTGGTGCCGCCGATGCCGGGTGGTGACGCTCCTTCGCAGTGGTGCCTCTACTTCGCCTCGTCCGATGCCGCCGCCACCGCCGAGAAGATCAAGGCGGCGGGCGGCACGCTGATGATGGAGCCGATGCAGGTCGGGACGTTCGGGACGATGGCGATCGCCAAGGAGCCGAGCGGTGCGGTCTTCGGCGTCTGGCAGCCCGGTGAGCACAAGGGCTTCGAGAAGCTCGGCGAGTCCGGTGCGTACGCCTGGGCGGAGGTGTTCACGCGCGAGCCGGACAAGGCGGACGGCTTCCTGTCGAAGGTCTTCCCGTACGAGTCCCAGCAGATGGACCCCGGTGACGACCCGGAGGCGGCCGGGATGGACTTCAAGGTCTTCAGCGTCGGCGGTCCGCAGAACCCGGTGCTGGGCCGGATGCGGATGGGCGAGGAGTTCCCGCCGGAGATCCCCTCGTACGTACAGGTCTACTTCGCGGTGCCGGACTGCGACGAGGCGGTCGCGAAGACCAGGAAGCACGGCGGGCAGCTGCACTTCGGGCCGATGGACAGCCCCTTCGGCCGCTTCGCGGCGGTCACCGACCCGCAGGGCGCGGCGTTCGCGGTGATCGACCTGTCGACGACGGCCGGGGAGATGCCGAGCTTCGGCTAGGCCGTCTCTTTCGGATCTTGGCGGGCCCCGACAAGATCCGAAAGAGACGGCCTAGGGCCCTGTAGCCCGGACAGGGCCTAGGGGGCGGAGCGGACACCGGCTGGTCCCCTGGGCCGTCACTCGCCCGTCTGCCTCCCCCGTGCGGGGGCGCCGGTTCCCCCTGCCGGGGGAGGTGGCGGGGTTATGGGCGGCCGCGGCGGCCGCGGCGGAGGGCCTCCCAGGCGGCGCCGAGGACAGCGGACTGCACGAGGGCGCAGGCGACCAGCACGCCGACGGAGAACCAGAGGGGAGGCTTCGACGCACCCCAGAGCAGCATGCCGACGGACATCGTGGCGAAGGAGGAGGGGGCGGTGAAGAGGGTGGGCCACATCCAGATGAACCCCGGGTCCTGACCGAAGAGGGAGACGCCCGTCGCGACCGCGATGGCGCCGGCGACGAGGGTGAGGTAGACCGCCGAGGCGGGATTGGCGAAGGCCAGGCGTATCAGCGTGCGCTTGTTCATCGGTTCTCCCCGGAGCGTGGTGTGCCTCCAGGGTCGGCCGGGACGCGCGCGGTGTCGTGAGTACCCGTACCCAATCGCACTCGGTACTGCCGCAGTTGCGGCAGGCCCCCCGCGTAAATGGGGGAGAGGGTTTTCCGGAGGCCCCCTAGGGTGATCGACCATGCCTACCAATGAACAAGTGATCGAACAGGCGCTGGAGCGGATCAGTGCGGGTTATGTCTTCCCCGAGAAGACCGGCGCCGTCGAGGCGGCGCTCCGGGGGAGGCTCGCGGAGGGCGCGTACGCGGGCCTGGAGGGGCCGGTGCTCTGCGAGACGGTGACGGCGGACCTCCAGGAGGTGTGTCCGGACAAGCACTTGCGCCTGCTGTGGACGGACGAGCCGCAGTCGCTCGAACCGGTGGACGACGACGGGGGCCAGGCCGCGTTCCTCGCGCTCCTCAGGGCGGAGCACCAGGGGATCCGCCGCGTCGAGCACCTGGAGGGGAACGTGGCGGTCATCGACGTCCGCCGCATCGCGACCGCCACCGAGGGCGCGAGTGCGATCGGCGCGGCCATGCGGCTGGTCGCGAACAGCTCCGCACTCGTCCTGGACCTGCGTGAGTGCCTCGGCGGGATGCCGGAGGGGGCGGCGCTGTGGTGCAGCTACTTCTTCCCCGACGACCAGGTGCACCTCAACGACATCTACGACCGGAGCACCGACACGACCCGGCAGTTCTGGACGACCGGGCACCTGCTCGCGCCGCGCTACACGGACCGCCCGGTCTACGTGCTCACCAGCGGGACGACGTTCTCCGGGGGCGAGGACGTGGCGTACACCCTGCAGGCGCACGGCAGGGCCGTCGTCGTCGGCGCGACCACGCGCGGCGGGGCCCATCCGACGGCCCGCCACGCGGTCGCCGAGCACATCCTGGTGACCGTGCCGACGGCCCGGTCCATCAACACCGTCACCGGCACCAACTGGGAGGGCGTGGGCGTCGTACCGGACGTCCAGGTCCCGGCGGAGCAGGCCCTCGAAGAGGCGCTCAGGGCCATGCGGCCTTCGCGGCCGTGATCTCGTCCGTGCAGGAGCCGCAGGTGCCGGGCATGCCCGGCAACCGGCCGCAAAACCAGCCGAGTTGGACGTGTTCACCCGTGCGAGTGAGGTGCCCTCGGCGGGGAGGGCTGGGTGGGGTGGGCAAGGTGCTTTCCCTCAGTGCTGCGTAGCAACAGAACGTACGGACCCACCGGCTCGCGCTTTCCCGCGGGCCGGTGATCCGGGCCGGAACGCCGTCAACGCGGGGGCAGTTGGTCGTACGTCTTGAAGGTGTACAGCGCGGACATGGTGATCGAGTTGCCGGTCTTCGCGGGCAGGCCGAGCTTGTCGTTCAGCACCTTCCCGAGCGGTCCGCAGCCCTCGGCGGCCGGCACCGCGAAGGAATCGTCGGCGGCGGCGAACTTGATCACCGGCGGGTTCTTCGAGAGCCACTCGGACTTGCCCACGCGCTTCAGCCGGATCTCGATGGGCGCGTCGCCCGCGCCGATGGCGCAGCCCGGCGGGAGCAGCGGGCTCAGCGCCCGGTAGCGCACCGTGAAGAGGCCCATGTCATTGCCGACGCTGTAGAAGTCCGAGCGCCCGCCGTACTCCGGCTGGACGGAGAGGCCGAGTGCGGGGCTGCGGTCGCCGCCGGGGTTGCCGAACAGGCCGCCGGGGACGGCGGTCGGCGCGCTGCGCAGCGCGCCCCAGACCTGGCCCTTGCTCCCGTCGGGCAGCGGGCCTTCGGCGTGGGTGACGGTCATCGGGGCGAACTCGGGCAGGTTGCGGCTGCCGAGCGTCAGCGACCCGGTGGCGGTCATGACCTCGCACTTCCACTGCGCCGCGTCGACCCCGGCGGGGAGCGCCGGGCAGTCGGTGAAGTCGTACGAGGGACCGGGCGCGGGCGCAGGTGCGGGCGCGGCGCCCGCGGTCCCGGCGACAGCGACGGTGAGGGCGGCGGCGAGGCCGAGTCCGGCGGCCGTGCGGCGGAGGAGGGTGTTGGTCTGCATGCCTCCAAGGTGCCGCCGGGGCCGGCCGGCGGGTCACCGGGAAAGCCCCGGGCCCACCCTGACGCATCCCTGATGTGGGCTCAGGGGTCGCCCCTCACGCGCGAGTTGGAAAGTGGTTCGGCGAGGTCGTGCGGTGGTTCATTCGATGTAGAGGCTCCGGCCGTGACCGATCGCCAGCTGTCCCGGGAAGATCGGGTGCACCACCCGGCCGTCGCACGCCGGTCCGCTCCAGACCCACGCCACGCCGTCCGTGAGGTTGACGACCTCCGACGGGGCGAAGTCCCCCAGCGGGAAGCAGCCGCTGGGGTCGCCGTTCGGCGCGCCGTCGATGAACAGGACCCCCTGGGCCGCCTGTGCCGTGCCGGGCGCCGCGAGCGCCAGCACCGCGGCCGCCGCGCACGCCCCGAGCAGCCTTGCCGTCCTCCGCGTCCTTCGCGTCCTCCGCGTCGTCATCGCCATGCGCCCGCCTCGTTCCTCTCGCCTGACCAGCAGTTGTGACCCACGGTAGAATGGAAGTAACGGTGGGTGATACGGCGTGCGGTGGTGAAGGAGGGGCGCGTGGAACTCCAGAGTGCGGTGGAGGCGCTCGTCGCCTCCGGCGAGGAGGCCGGACTCCAGGCCGCCGCGTACCTGCACGGCCGGCCGCTCGTGGAGGCGTACGCCGGCGTGCCCGGGCCCGGGGCCCTCGTCCACGGCTTCTCCATCGGCAAGGGCTGCACGGCGACCCTGGTGCACCTGCTCGCCGAACGCGGGCTGCTCGCGTACGAGGACCCGGTCGCCCGGTACTGGCCGGAGTTCGGGGCGCACGGCAAGGCGGGGATCACCGTCCGGCACGCCCTGACGCACACCGCCGGGATCCCCCAGCTCCCCCGCTCCCTCACGGTCGCCGAGCTGTGCGACTGGGACGCCATGTGCGGGATCGTCGCCGGGACCAGGCCGCTGTGGGAGCCGGGCGGCGCCGGCGGGTACCACGGCTGGACCTTCGGCTGGATCCTGGGGGAGACGGTCCGCCGGATCACCGGGCTCACCCCTGGGCAGGCCCTGCGGGAGTACGTCGCCGAGCCCCTCGGGATCGCCGACGAGCTGTACTTCGGGCTGCCGGAGTCCGAGCTCCCCAGGGTCGCTCCGCTGGTGGAGGGCGGCTGGGAGGCGTACCTGGCCGGGCTTCCGTACGACGCGCCCTTCGCGCGGCTCGTCGCCCCGAACCGGGGCGTGTGGACCACGGCCGCCCTGGCCAACCGGCCCGCCTACCTCATGGCCGACCTGCCCGCCTGCGGCACCATGACCGCCCGCGCCGCCGCCCGTATGTACGCGGCGCTGCTCGGTGAGGTGGACGGGGTCCGGCTGCTCCCGCCGCGGCGGATCGCCGAGGCCGCGGCGATCGCGGTCGAGGGGAAGGACCGGATGCTGCTGCGCCACCACATGAAGGGGCTCGGCTACTTCCTGGGCCTGCCCCCGACGGGCGGAGCGGCGACCGCCTTCGGCCATCACGGCAGCGGCGGCTCCATCGCCTTCGCCGACCGGGAGCGGGGCCTGTCCTTCGCACTCACCCGCACCCGCCTGGTCCACCCCGCCAACGGCACGGCACGGTCGCTCGCCGACCTCGTCAGGGCCGCCGCGGCCGCGCCCCGGCGCCGCGCCGGGCGCGACGGCTGACCCGGGCCCGGACCGGGCCCCTCACGCCGCGGTCAGCGCCGGCACGGACAGGTGCTGTCGGGGGTGCGCAGCGAGGGCAGCCGGCCTGCGTCGGGTCCAGCGGCGGACGGTCTCGGGGCTCACGCACAGCAGGGCCGCGGCCTGTCCGGTCGAGTGAGACGGCATGCCCGCAGCTCAGGGGTCGCGCCGCTCTGTCGTGAGGTTGCGGGTCATCCGCTCCAGGACGCCGACGGCGGTCCGGTACTCCTGCGGGGAGATGCCGGCCGTCGACAGCTCGCGGAAGGCGCCGACGCGCTCGGCCGCCAGCACGAGCCGGGCGCGGCCTTCGTCGGTCAGGGCGAGGCGGTCCGGCTCCGGCCGGGCCGCCAAGCCGCCGTCCAGGACGGCCGCGATGGCGGAGTCCAGGGCGGCGGTGTCGGCGTTGGCCGCGAGGGCGGTCCGTACGGCGGCGTCGCCGGCCGCGGGGTCGTCGCGTACGACGTTCAGGACCTGCCAGCCGAGGCGGGTGAGGCCGAACTCGGCCAGCAGGGCGTCCATGGCGGTGGTGAGGGCCTGGTCGGTGCGGTTGAGCCAGTAACCGATGGGCTTCATGGCGGGTACTCCTCCGGAGTTCAGTGGCCGGCGAACGCGGGGGCGTTCTCGCGGGCCCACTGCGCGTAGGTGCGGGCGGGGCGGCCGAGGAGGGTTTCGGTGGTGTCGGCGACGGCGGCGGGGCCGTGGCAGGCGGCCTCCCACAGGTCGAGGAGCGAGGCGACCATGTGGGCGGGCATGTGGGCGCCCATCTGCTGCTCGGCCTCGGCGCGGGTGATCCGCTCGACGGGGATCTCACGGCCGATGGCGTCGGCGA